>JAYQGE010000001.1:0-147192 GCA_038140435.1 Rhodospirillaceae bacterium
TGCAGATGCGCACCGACGCCGGGTTGATCGGAACCGGCTGGTGCTTCGCCTTCGATGCGCGCAAGGCGGAGGCGCTGGCGCTCGCGCCGGCAGATGCTGGAGGAACTGGGACTGCGCCCGATCGTCACTGTGCCGCGCACGCGGAAGATTTCGACCGACATCCAGGCGGTGCGGAACGCGCTCGCGGGTTGCTGGTTCGACGCCGGACGCTGCGAGCAGGGGCTCCGCCATCTGGACGGGTATCGGCGCGCGTGGGACGAGAAGCGCGGCATCTGGCGCGACCGGCCGCATCACGACACGGCGTCCCACGGGGCCGACGCCTTCCGGATGTTCGCCGCCGGCTACCGGCCGCCGGGGCCGGTGCAGGCGATGCCCGAGACGGTGGGCATGGACTGGGACCCGCTGGCGTTGTGAGGCGCTAGAAGGTCTCCGCGCCCTCGAACGCGGCGAGGCCGGCGTTGGCACAGATGCGGTCCTGCTCGCCCGTGCCCGAGCCGATGCCGACGCCGCCGACGCACTGGCCATCGACAATGATCGGCAGACCGCCGGGCAGGTTGATGCGCTTGCCCTGGGTGGCGATGGCGAGGCGGATGTCCGGGCCGTCCGCCATCTCGCCTGTGGGGGTGCGGTAGATCGCGGCGGTGACCGCCTTGGCGATGGCGGTGTCGGTCGAGAGCGCGAAGGCGCCGTCCATGCGCATGAAGGCGAGCAGGTGGCCGCCGTCGTCGACCACGGCAATGCACTGGGGCTGGCCGATCTCCTCGGCCTTGGCGGCGGCGGCGCGGATGATCCGGCGCGCGCCGGCGTTGGTGAGTTTTGCGTGGGGCAGGAGGTCGTCATTCATGATGGGTGCTCCGTCGGAGTGATGGTGTCAGGGGCGCGAAACGAATGCGTCAGGCCTCGCCCGACTTCACGAATCGCCCGTAGGCGAACGTGCCGCGCACCCCGCCGATGGCGAGGATGAGCGGGATGAGCTGGACCGTTGCCTGGAGATCGAAGCCCGAGACGCGGGTCGTGACCACCAGCATGTCGAACAGGACGAAAACCAGGATGCCGACCGCCGCCGCGCGCGAGCCCTTCCAGCTGGCGGTCGCGAGGCCCGCATAGATCAGCGCGAAGAAGAGCTGGATTGTCGCCGGGATGAGCATGTCGCCGCTGGTCACGCGCGGGTCGCCGGAGAGCTGGATGAGGATCACCGCGCCGAGCAGGAAGTGCATCGCGACCATGATCCAGCCGCCGACGGTGCCGTTGCGCATGGCCTGGAGCGCCTGCTCGGGCGTGTCCGTCAGCGGATAGAAGATGCGCTGGAGCAGCGCCAGAAACCTGTCGAGAAATCCCATGGGCCGATCCAAGCACCGACGCGCGTCGGTGCGCAATGGCCGGCCCGTCCCTGTCTGAGGAGAACCCAGCATGAGCGCCGTCTTTTCACGCCCGGCGCCGACGCGGACGCCGCGGAGCGCGACCGCTTCTATGACGCGCTGGGGCGGCCCGAGAGTCCGGATGCCTACGAGTTCGCGGACATCGCCCGGCCCGAGGGGATGCCGTGGGACGAGGACATGGAATCCCAGATGCGCGCGCGGATGCACGCCGCAGGACTGACGGATGCGCAGGCGCGGACGCTGTTCGAGGGCTATGTCGAGAGCCAGGGGGCGGCCTGGCAGGACGCGAACGCGGCGCGGGCGCGGACGCTCGAGGCGACCGAGGCCGAGTTGCACCGGGAATGGGGCGACACGTTCGACGCGCTGGTGGATGTCGCGAACCGGGCCTTCGCGGCGGCCTTCGGTGATCGCGCGGATGACGTGCGACAGCTCCGGCTCGCGGATGGCCAGTATCTCGGCGATCATCCCGACATGGTGCGCGCCTTCGCGCGGCTCGGCGGCCTGATGGGAGAGGCCGAGTTCGTCGGCGGCAAGACCGCCGCGATCGGACGGTCGTCTACGGAGGCACGGTCCCAGTTGCAGGCGCTGGAGGTCGATCCCGCGTTCCGGGCGGCGCTGCTCGACCGTGCCCATCCCGAACACCGGGATGCCGTCGCGCGGCGATCCGACCTTGCCCGCGCGGCCTATGGCGAGGAGACTGATCCCGCCGAGGCCTGAACGCGGACACACGCCAGTCACAGCTTCGACAAAATCGGGCGGCAGGCTCGCCGTTCCATCACGCAGTCAGGAGTTGCGACCCTGATCTCTGTTCTCGCGTCCCGCGCGGCCCTCGTTCTCGCGTTGACGTTCCTCGTGTTCGGGCCGGCCCATGCCGACAGCGACCGTCCGAACCTGCGCACGATCTCCGTGTCGGGGGTCGGGTCGGTCGCGGCGGCACCGGATTTGGCGTCCATTACCGTCGGCGTGACGACGACGGCCGAGACGGCAGGCGCGGCGCTCGATGCAAACAACGCACGCGCGGCCAAGGTTTTCGCGTTCCTGCGAGCCTCGGGTGTTGCACCCGCGGATATGCAGTCGACCAACATCTCGGTCTCGCCGCAGTTCCGGCCGCGCCGGGGTAACGAGCCGGTCGCGCCGGAGATCATAGGCTACACGGTGCGCAACAATGTGCAGATCACCGTGCGCGACCTGGAGAGGTTCGGCGCCGTCCTCGACGGGATCGTTGATGCGGGTGCGAACCAGGTGCAGGGCATCCGGTTCGACATCGCCGAACGGGGCGAGATGGAAAAGAAGGCGACGGCCGCAGCCGTGCGCGACGCGGCTGCGCGGGCGGAGACCATCGCCGAAGCCGCGGACATCAGGGTCGGACCGGTGATCTCGATCAACGCCGGCGGGGTCGGCCCGGCGCCGCGACCGTTCCTGGCCCGCGCGGCGGTGGCGGAAGCCGTGCCGGTGGCGACCGGCGAACTCACGGTGCGCGCCCAGGTCTCGGTGATCTGCGCGATCCGCTGAGGCGGTACCCGATTTCGACCGAACGGCCCCGCCCCGGCGGGGCCGTTTTCGTTTGTGGAGAAGGCAGATGGCGGAAGACAAGGCGATGCCGGACACGGGCGACGGGACTGTGCGCCTGGCGGATCAGCCGGTGACGGTCCGGGTGCTTGCCCGGGTTATAGCGAGCCTCGCCGCGATCGCGGTGAGCGGCTGGTGGTTCATGTTCGACGAGGTCCGGCTGGTGCGCGGCGACGTGGCCGACCAGGGTGCGACGCTCGCGCGGGAGATCGACGGCTCTGCGCGTTTCCAGATCGAGCAGCGGGACCGGCTGTGGAACCGGGTCGACGGGCTGCGCCAGGAAATCCACGAGGTGCAGATCGAGCTGGGGGACATGCGCGCACGGCTGGACCAGATCGGACGGACGGCCGACGCGATCTTTGCCGTCGTCAG
Source organism: Rhodospirillaceae bacterium (assembly GCA_038140435.1). Classification (GTDB taxonomy): domain Bacteria; phylum Pseudomonadota; class Alphaproteobacteria; order UBA6615; family UBA6615; genus UBA8079. The sequence continues at coordinate 3,321 of JAYQGE010000001.1, forward strand.
GCCGGACCCCGGCGGAGCCGCTCGGGGTCCCGGCGATCCGAAACGGTCGTCCGTGTCGTCGAACGAGTAGGCTTGGCGCCGGCCGGTCAGTGGCTGTGCGGCGGCGCGCCGTCATGGCAAGATCGGTCTCAGCCAATCTCCAGCCGGCGAGACCGAGACATGACCCAGAACCCGACCAAGACCATTCTCCAGCATGAGCACTGGGTGCAGAAGGGCGATGTGCGGTTGTACGTCTTCCGCAAGCATGCGGAGGACATGGCCGAGGGCGCGCCCGTGCTGTTCCTCGTGCATGGCTCGTCTCTTTGCGCGCGCACCGGCTTCGACCTCGAGGTGCCGGGGAAACCCGGCTTCTCGATGATGGACTGGTTCGCCGACCACGGCTTCGACGTCTGGACGATGGACCACGAGAATTACGGCCGCTCGGATCGCACGGACAGCAACTCCGATATCGCGAGCGGTGCGGCGGACCTCGCCGCGGCGATGCCGCTTGTGGTCGCCGAAACCGGCCAGTCGGCGTTTCATTTCTTCGGCAGCTCGTCCGGCGCGCTCCGGGCCGGCCTCTTCGCGACCCTGCATCCCGGGCACGTGCGCTCCCTGACGCTCGATGCATTCGTATGGACCGGCGAGGGCTCGCCGACGCTGGAGAAGCGGCGCGAGAATCTCGATCATTTCCGAACCCACCCCACACGGGACGTGGACCGCGCCTTTTTCCATTCGATCTTCAACCGGGACCGGGTCGGGCTAGTCGAGGACGGGGTGGCGGATGCGTTCGCGGATGCCGAGCTGCAATACGGCACGACCATGCCGACGGGCACCTATCTCGACATGTGCGCCAACCTGCCGGTCGTCGATCCCGAGCAAATCGAATGCCCGGTCCTGATCCTGCGCGGCGAACATGATGGCATCGCGACCGAGGAGGACCTGGTCGCGTTCTTCGGCAAGCTGAAATCGGACGACAAGCAGATGGTGGTGCTGCCCGACCAGGCGCATGTGGGCACCCTCGGCATCAACCGGCACCGATTCTTTCACGTTCTGCAGGGGTTCCTGACGCTGCCGCCGCGCCAGTCCGGGGCTGCCTAGTAGGCGCGTTCGACGCAGAAATCGACCACGTCCTCGAGCGCCTTGCGATGGGCGTTGTCCGGCAGGCCGGCCAGCGCGGCACATGCGGTGTCCGCATATCCGCGGGCGCGGATCAGCGTGTCCGAGAGCGCGTCATGGGACGCGAGGATTTCCATCGCGCGCTCCAGATCCCCGTCGCGCTGGTCCATTTCCTCGAGCGTCCGGTGCCAGAAGGCGTGTTCATCTGAATCGCCGCGGCGCATCGCGAGCACGATCGGGAGCGTGATCTTGCCCTCGCGGAAATCGTCGCCGACCCCCTTGCCGAAGGCCTCGTCGGTCGCCGAATAGTCGAGATAGTCGTCAACCAGCTGGAAGGCGATGCCGAGGTTCGCGCCATACTGTTCGAGCGCGTCCTCGTCCGCGCCGTCACGCTGCGCAATATGCCCGCCGACCTGACACGCGGCGGCGAACAGGGCCGCCGTCTTGGACCGGATGACGTAGAGGTAGTTCTCCTCGGTCGTCGCGGTGTCATTGGCGGTCGTCAGCTGGGCGACCTCGCCCTCGGCGATGACCGCGCTCGCGCTCGCGAGAATGTCGAGCACCTTGAGGGACTCGCTCTCGACCATGAGGCGGAAGGAGCGGCTGAACAGGAAGTCGCCGACGAGCACGCTGGCCTGGTTGCCCCACACGGCGTTCGCCGTGTCGCGTCCGCGCCGGAGATCGGACTCGTCCACAACGTCGTCGTGCAGCAGCGTTGCGGTGTGAATGAATTCGACCGCGGCGGCGAGGCCGATGTGCTTGTCACCCTCGTAGCCGCACAGCCGGGCGCTGGCGAGGGTAAGCAACGGGCGCAGGCGCTTGCCGCCGGCGGCGACGAGGTGACCCGCGAGTTCCGGGATCAGCGGCACGTCGGATTGCATGTGATCGACGATCAGCTGATTGACCCTTGCCAGGTCCGCGGCGCACAGGTCGCGCAGACGGTCAAGCGCGTTCGGCGTTCCCTTCGGTTTGGCTCCATCCAGACGGGCGACAACGGCCAAGATACTTTCTCCGAATCTGTTTGCCGGTTCGTTCGCGCGCCAAGATTTGTCCGCGCAATCGGCTCGGGGCGAGCATATGATGTTTGGATTGGGCGTCAAGTAACGCTCCCACCCATCCCGGCTGTCCGGCGGAGCGGAACGTGCGCGAGTTGCTGAGGACGAACGACCATGTGGTGCTGTCGCTGGCAACAGCGCTGCTGAAGGACGCGGGTATCGAGTGCGCCCTGTTCGATTCCCACGCGGCCATCATCGAGGGCAGCATCTCCGCCATCCAGCGACGTATCATGGTGCTCGACGAGGACTACGGCGAGGCCCGTGCGTTGCTCGTCGGCGCGGAATTGCTGGACTCCCGCGATCCATCGCCCGGCGCGTTCGGGTGACCGCGACCACGGAAACCGACGACCGGCTGCTCGGCGGCCGGGTGATCGTGCGCCAGCCGCGCGACGGTTTCCGCGTGTCGGTGGACACGGTGCTGCTGGCCGCAGCGGTCGCGCTTGTGCCGGGTGCGCGCGCGCTGGACGTCGGCTGCGGGTCGGGCGGTGCGACGCTATGCCTCGCCGCGCGGGTGTCCGACGTGGCACTGGTCGGGCTCGACCGCGACGCGGATATGGTCGCGTGCTTGGACGCGAACATCGATGCCAACGGCTTTGCGGACCGTGTCACCGCCGAGACCCATGACGTCGCCGCCGCCGTGCCAGACCATCTGCGCGGCGGATTCGAGCATGTCTTCTCCAATCCGCCCTATCTGCCGGCGGGCCGCGCGGATACGCGCCGGCTGGACGCGGCCCGGCGCGCGGCGACGGTCGAGTCCGTACCGGTCGCGGACTGGATCACTTTCATGGCGCGATGCTGTTGCCCGGACGGGCAAATGACCCTCATTCACCGCGCCGACCGGCTTGAGGAGTTGCTGCCGGCGCTTGCGGTACATGCCGGCGCGATCCGGGTGCTGCCGGTCTGGCCGCGCGAGGGCGCGCCGGCGAAGCGGGTGATCGTCACGGCAAGGATCGGCGCGCGCGCCCCGACCCGGATTTGTCCCGGTCTCGTCCTGCATGACGAAACGGGGTCCTACACGGCCGCGGCCCTGCGCCTGATCCACGAGGGTGCGGCGCTTGAGTTCTGAGACGTCCGCTGCTCGCTGCAGCGTCGTTGGCGTGGCGCGCAATGCGGATGCTATGAAGCGTGGCATCGCGCACCGCCAACCGGAAAGTCCCTGAATGTTCGGATTCTCGCTCACGAAGCTGCTCGTCCTCGGCCTGATCCTTGCCGCCGTCATCATCGGGTTCCGCGTGCTGGGGCGCATGACGAATTCGGGCGGCGAAAATTCACCGGCCGCGGGCAAGCCGGAGCCGCGCGCGTTCGACACCGAGTATGACGCCGAAACCGACACCTACGTGGTGCGCGGGGACAAGGCGGAACGGGACTGACGGCCCGGTCGCAGAGGACGGTTCACCCAGTATTTCGGCGCGTGAAATCCGCGCGCGCGACGGCCGCGGGATTGCACACAGGCGCGACCGGTTCATCGCCTTGACCGGGGGTGGGACCGCTTCTATTTTCCCCGCGCCGAAAGGCTCGTGCGCAACACTCCGGACAAAGCCGATCAACCAGCCCGATGCAGCTCGCTCTGCGGCGTTGCCGCCGAGCTTTCAGGACCTGATCCTCACGCTCCAGAGGTTCTGGGCGGAGCAGGGCTGCGTCGTGCTCCAGCCCTATGACATGGAGGTCGGCGCGGGCACGTTCCACCCGGCGACCACCCTGCGCGCGCTGGGTCCCGATCCCTGGCGGGCCGCCTTTGTCCAGCCGTCGCGGCGCCCCACGGACGGCCGCTATGGCGAGAATCCGAACCGGCTCCAGCACTACTACCAGTTCCAGGTCATCCTGAAGCCGTCACCCGCGGGCAGCCAGGAGCTGTACCTGAAAAGCCTCGCGGCCCTGGGCATCGACCCGGACGCCCACGACATCCGTTTCGTCGAGGACGACTGGGAAAGCCCGACCCTGGGCGCCTGGGGTCTGGGCTGGGAGGTGTGGTGCGACGGGATGGAGGTGAGCCAGTTCACCTACTTCCAGCAGGTCGGCGGCTTCGACTGCGACCCGGTGTCCGTCGAACTCACCTACGGGCTCGAGCGCCTGGCGATGTACGTGCAGGGGGTCGAGAATGTCTATGACCTCGATTTCAACGGCGCCGGCACGCGCTATGGCGACGTGTTCCTGCGCGCGGAGCAGGAGTTCAGCGCCTACAATTTCGAGCATGCGAACACCGAGATCCTGTTCCGCCACTTCGCGGACGCGGAGGCCGAGTGCCAGGCGCTGATCGAGCGGAACCTGGCGCTACCCGCCTATGACCAGTGCATCAAGGCGAGCCACACCTTCAATCTTCTGGATGCGCGCGGCGTGATCTCGGTCACCGAGCGGCAGGCCTACATTCTGCGGGTCCGTGACCTCGCCAAGGGGTGCTGCGCGGCCTGGCTCCAGGACCGGGCGGACGGTTGAGCGCGATGGCCGAGCTTCTCGTCGAATTCCTGTCGGAGGAAATTCCCGCGCGGATGCAGCGCCGCGCCGCAGACGACCTCGCGCGGCTGCTCGTCAACGGGCTCAAGTCCGCGAATCTCGATCACGATACAATCGAGACCTTCACCACCCCGCGGCGGCTCGCGGTGCGGGTGGACGGGCTGCCGCTGGAGCAGCCGACACGTCAGATCGAGCGAAAGGGGCCGCGCACGGACGCACCGCAGAAGGCGCTCGACGGTTTCCTCGGGTCCATCGCGATCCCGCTCGAGGAGTGCGAGGTTCGAGAGGACAAGAAGGGCAGCTTCTACGTGGCGGTGTGGGAAGAGACCGGGCAGCCGACGCGCGATGTCCTGCCGGAAATCGTCGTCGCGGTCGCGGGCGAACTGCCGTGGCCGAAATCCATGCGCTGGGGCCAGACGACGATGCGCTGGGTGCGCCCGCTGCACAGCGTGCTCGCCATTTTCGACGGTGCGATGCTCGACGGCGGCCTCGATATCGGGGGCGCCACTCTGGCGTTCACCGATACGACGGCCGGCCACCGGTTCCATGCGCCGGAACGTTTTTCCGTCAACGGCGCGTCGGACTATGCGGACAAGCTGCGCGCCGCGAAGGTGATCGCCGATCCGCACGCGCGCGAAGCGGAGATTCGCAGCCAGATGGCTGCGGCCTGCGCCGCGGAGGGCCTGGCGGTGCCCGACGACGACGCGCTCTTCGCCGAGGTGACCGGCCTCGTCGAGTGGCCGGTGGTGCTGGTGGGCGACATCGACCCGGACTTCATGGCGCTGCCGCCCGAGGTGCTGATCTCGTCCATGCGCGAGCATCAGAAATACTTCGCGCTGCATGACGCGGATGGCGGCATGGCCGGCAGGTTCGCCTTCGTCGCCAACATCGAGGCCGCCGATCCGGCGGCGGTGATCGCGGGCAACGAGCGTGTCCTGCGGGCCCGGTTGTCGGACGCCAAGTATTTCTGGGACCAGGACCTGAAGCGGCCGCTCGAGGAGATGGGCGCGGCGCTGGACGGGATCGTGTTCCATGCGAAGCTTGGCACCGTCGGCGACAAAGTCGCGCGGGTTGCCGACCTCGCGGGCTGGTTCGCGGCCGCGATTCCGGGGGCGGATGCGCAGGCCGCGACCCGCGCCGCCCGGCTCGCGAAGGCGGACCTCGTGAGCGGCATGGTGGGTGAGTTCCCCGATCTGCAGGGTGTCATGGGCCGCTACTACGCGACGGCCCAGGGCGAGAGCGCGGAGATCGCGGATGCGATCGCCCAGCACTATGCCCCGCAGGGGCCTTCCGACGCATGCCCGACCGCAGCCGTGAGCATCGCGGTCGCGCTCGCCGACAAGATCGACACGCTGGCCGGTTTCTGGTCGATCGATGAGAAGCCGACGGGGTCGAAGGATCCGTTCGCGCTCCGCAGGGCGGCGCTCGGAATCATCCGGATCGTGCTGGAGAACGGGGTGCGGATCAGCCTGCGCGAGGCTGTCGCCGAAGCCCGCGCGCGGCACGGCAGCGACGACGACGCGCTCGACGATGATCTTCTCGGCTTCTTCGCCGCCCGGCTCAAGGTGCATCTGCGCGACGAGGGTGTGCGCCATGACCGTATCGCGGCGGTGATCGGGCAGGAGACGCGGGGCGACCTGGTGGACGTGGCCGCGCGGGTTCGCGCGCTCGGCGCATTTCTGGACTCCGAAGACGGCACCAATCTGCTCGTGGCCTACCGGCGTGCGGCGAACATCGTGCGCGCGGAAGAACAGAAGGACGGCGTCGCCTATGACGGTGCCGGCTACGAACCCGGGATCGAGGGGGCGGGCGACGTCGAGACCGCGCTGTGGGAGGTTCTGGCGCGGACCGAGAGCGGCATTGCATCTGAGCTGGCCGACGAAGCCTTCGAACGGGCGATGCAGCAGTTGGCCGAGCTTCGTCAGCCGGTCGATGCGTTCTTCGACCAGGTCACGGTAAATGTTGACGACTCTGCCGTCAGAGGGAATCGATTGCGCCTCCTCGCGCGCATCCAAGAGGTTATGAACAATGTCGCAGACTTCTTACAGGTCGAGGGCTGACGGGAACGCCATGAACGACACCGCCGAGAAATGGGTCTACAGCTTCGCCGCCGGATCCTCGGACGGCAGCGCGGAGATGCGCAACCTGCTGGGCGGCAAGGGCGCCAATCTGGCGGAGATGAGCAATCTCGGCCTGCCGGTGCCGCCGGGGTTCACGATCACGACCGAGCTCTGCACCTATTACTACGCGAACGGCGAGACCTACCCGGACACGCTGGACGGCCAGGTCGAGGCGGCGCTGAAGGCGATCGAGGCCGATGTCGGCGCCGTGTTCGGCGATCCGGATAACCCGCTTCTCGTCTCGGTGCGCTCAGGCGCGCGTGCGTCCATGCCGGGCATGATGGACACGGTGCTGAACCTCGGTCTGAACGATGTGACCGTCGCCGGGCTCGCCCAGCGTTCGGGCGATGCGCGCTTCGCCTTCGACAGCTACCGCCGCTTCATCCAGATGTATTCCGACGTGGTGCTCGGCGTCGATCACTACATGTTCGAGGAGGTACTGGAGCAGCACAAGCTCGACAACGGCCTGATCCTCGACACGGACCTTTCGGCCGAGGACTGGGAATCCATCGTCGGCGAGTACAAGGCGATCGTCGTGCGCGAGCTCGACGCACCGTTCCCCCAGGATCCGCGCGAGCAGCTCTGGGGTGCGATCGGCGCCGTCTTCGGCTCCTGGATGAACCAGCGCGCCATCACCTACCGCCGACTGCAGAACATCCCGGCCGAGTGGGGGACCGCCGTCAACGTGCAGGCGATGGTGTTCGGCAACATGGGCGACGACTGCGCGACCGGCGTGGCGTTCACCCGCGACCCGTCGACCGGCGAGAATATCTTCTACGGCGAGTATCTGGTGAACGCGCAGGGCGAGGACGTGGTCGCCGGTATCCGCACGCCGCAGCACCTGACCATCGCGGGCAAGGAACGGAACGGCTCGGACCTGCCGGCCATGGAAGAGGTCATGCCCGAGGTGTTCGCGCAGCTGGCCGAGGTCCGCGAGACCCTGGAGGCGCACTACAAGGACATGCAGGACATCGAGTTCACCGTGCAGAGCAACAAGCTCTACATGCTGCAGACCCGGTCCGGGAAGCGCACCGCGGCCGCAGCGGTGCGGATCGCCGTTGAGATGGCCAACGACGGGCTGATCAGCCAGTCGGACGCGATCCTGCGCGTCGAGGCGGGGCAGCTCGATCAGCTGCTGCACCCGCGGCTCGATCCCGATGCGCCGCGCCAGGTGCTCAGCAAGGGGCTGCCGGCATCGCCGGGCGCCGCGTCGGGGCGGATTGTCCTCAACGCGGACCTGGCGGAAGACATGGCGCGCAAGGGCGAGGACGTGATCCTGGTGCGGATCGAGACCAGCCCGGAAGACATTCACGGCATGCACGCCGCGCGCGGCATCCTGACGACCCGCGGCGGCATGACCAGCCACGCAGCCGTGGTGGCCCGCGGCATGGGGCGGCCCTGTGTTGCCGGCGCCGGCGAGATCAACGTCGATTACGACAGCGCAGAGGTGCGCGTCGGCGGTCGCACGCTCGCGGCCGGCGACCGGATCACCATCGATGGCGCCACGGGCGAGATCATCGACGGCGAGGTGCCGACCATCGAGCCGGAACTGTCGGGCGACTTCGCGACCCTGATGGGTTGGGCGGACGAACAGCGGCGCCTCAGGGTCCGTACGAACGCGGAAACGCCGGTCGATGCCCGCACCGCGCGGGACTTCGGCGCGGAGGGCATCGGCCTGTGCCGCACGGAGCACATGTTCTTCGACCCGGAACGCATCGTCGCGGTGCGACGGATGATCCTGGCGGAAGACGTGAGCGGTCGCCGGGCGGCGCTCGACGAGCTGTTGCCGTTCCAGCGCCAGGACTTCGTGGAGCTGTTCACCATCATGTCCGGCCTGCCGGTGACGATCCGGCTGCTCGACCCGCCGCTGCACGAGTTCCTGCCGAAGTCGGAAGACGAAATTGCCGAGGTCGCGAACGCCGCGGGCAGTGACCCCGCGGTGATGCACATCCGCGCGATGCAGCTGCACGAATCGAACCCGATGCTGGGTCATCGCGGGTGCCGGCTTGGCATCACCTATCCGGAGATCTACGAGATGCAGGCGCGCGCGATCTTCGAGGCGGCGGTGATCGTCGCGAAGGACGCGGACGAGACGGTGCTGCCGGAAATCATGATCCCGCTGGCCGCGACGCGGAAGGAAATCGACATCCTCAAGCAGCGTATCGACCAGGTGGCCGAGGCGGTGTTCGAGGAGGCCGGGGTCCGCGTGGCATACCAGGTCGGGACGATGATCGAGCTGCCGCGCGCCGCGCTGCGGGCGGGTGAGATTGCGGAATCGGCCGAATTCTTCAGCTTCGGGACCAACGACCTCACGCAGACGACGTTCGGCATCAGCCGTGACGACGCGGCCAACTTCCTCACCGATTACGAGCACCAGGGGATCATCGATATCGATCCCTTCGTTTCGATCGACATCGACGGCGTGGGCGAACTCGTGACGATTGCCGCCGAACGCGGACGAGAAACGCGGGCGGACATCAAGCTCGGAATTTGCGGTGAACATGGCGGCGACCCGGCGTCGGTCAAGTTCTGCGACCGGTCCGGTCTCGACTATGTGTCCTGTTCGCCCTACCGGGTGCCGATTGCACGTCTCGCGGCCGCGCAGGCGAGCGTCGAGGCCGAACGCGGATAGATACCGCCGAGACTGATTGCGACACGAAAAAGCCGCGCCCGAGGGCGCGGCTTTCTTCATTCAGGGATGTCCTGCGGAGGTTACTCCGCGGCGACGGCATCCGCGGTGTGCTCACCCGCATGATGGTCGCGCTTGACGAACAGCGAACGGAAGAAGCCAACCATGGCCTTGCCGCGCTCCTGCTCTGCCAGGCGCAGGATTTCCTGATCGGTATGAAGGTTCGTGTAATTGCTCATTGGGTCACTCCTACGCTGGGGGTAATCATCGTGTGTGACCCATATCTATGTCAGGAAACGGTACGATCAACCATTAAGACATGCATATAATGCATATCAAAATCCCGTTGATCGTCTAATGGCGCAAAAATTTTCCTAATTTATTCCGTATGGGAACATTATGGTGCGGCGCTATCGGTTACGCGAAGGAGCGGGTTGCCGGCGGCGGAGAGACCGTCTCCATCGGCTTCGAGCGCGTCGATCCGGATCGAAACCAGGAGATTCTCGCCGCTGCGGGATCGGATTTCGCCGACCTTCCGATCGCCGAGGAGCACGGTTTCCCCCGGCTTCTGCGAAGCGTCGGTTGCCCGGAACGCGCTCAGGCGGCGCTTGACCAGCCCGCGATATTTGGTTCGTGCGGTCAGCTCCTGGCCCATGTAGCAGCCCTTCTCCCAGTCGACGCCGTTCAGTTCGTCGAAGTTGCACTCCAGGAGCGTCGATTTCTCGATTTCCATGTCGCGCGAGCCGTCCGGTATTTCGAGCGAAATGCGCAGCGCTTCGTAGGAAGCGATATCCACCTCGGGAACGCCGAGGCGCGAGAGGTAATCGTCGAGACTCTCATGCGGACCCGTCGCCCGGCACCCGATGGCCTCGTTTCGAGGGTCGATGCAGACGATTACGCCGTCGGTTGCGAGAGTGGTACCGGCTGCACCGGAGAGACTGGCGCAGGCTGCCGCGCCGGGGCCGAACAGGGCGGAGACCCTGAAATTGTCCAGCCGGGAGAGCTGGACATCGGCGCGCAGGCGAAACCGTGACAGGCGCTGGATCAGGTCGTCGCCCCGCCCCGCCTCGCAGTCGAGAAGCAGCCGATCCCCGGATGCCATGACGAAGAAGTCGTGCAGGAACTTCCCCTGGGGCGTCAGGAGCGCGCTGTAGACGGACATATCCTCGCACACCCGTTCCATGTCCTGCGAAACGAGTCCCTGGAGAAATGTCAGCCTGTCGGCGCCGTCGATGGCGACGACATCGCGTGACAGGCGCACGTGGGAAGCGGACATGGGAAACTCTTTGCGGTGGGTGTTGTCTGGCACGTGCGACGATATTTGGCCCCCCGGCCCGGTCTGGCAAGCCGCGCGCGGGTTCTTTTTTCGCCAAGAGATTGGCGTGGCCTTTCGCTCGCGCGTATAAGCCTCACCGTCATGCGAATTCTCTATGTCGGCCCCAACCGGATCGGCGACGCTATCCTGTCGTCGGGGGTCCTGAATTTCCTGTGCCGCAACTATCCCGACGCGCAGTTTACGGTCGCTTGCGGCGCGTTGGCCGCGCCGTTGTTCGAGGAGTTGCCGGGGCTCGAACGGCTGATCGCGATGCACAAGCTACCGCGCGGCGGCCACTGGTGGCGCCTGTGGCGCCAGGTCGTCGGGCACCGCTGGTCGCTCGTCGTCGACGTGCGCCGTTCGATCATCCCGTGGACGGTTGTGAACGCGCGCCGCGCGATCGCCCCCCCGAGTTCGCAGCACGATGAACATGCCGTCGTGTCGTTTTCGCGCACACTGGGTCTTTCGGATTTTCCGCCGATCCCGCGCCTTTGGATCGGCGACCGGCATCGCGCGACGGCGGACGCATTGTTGCCGGACCAGGTGCCGGTGATCGCAGTCGCGCCGACGGCGAACTGGCCGGGCAAGATCTGGCCGGCGGAGCGCTTCGTCGAGACCATCCGGCGCCTGACCGATGCCGACGGTGCGCCGCATGAGGCAGTCCTGCCGAATGCGGCCGTCGCGGTGTTGGGCGCAGAGAGCGAGCGCGACGCGGCCGCCCCTGTCCTGGAGGCGTTTCCGCCAGATCGCGTGATCGACCTCGTCGGCACCCATGATCTGCTCACCATCGGCGCCTGTCTCACAAGGTCGGCGCTGTTCGTGGGCAACGATTCCGGCCTGATGCACATGGCCGCCGCCGCCGGGGTCCCGACGGTCGGCCTGTTCGGTCCGAGCCGACCCGAACGTTACGCGCCCTGGGGGTCGCGCGCGATCTGGGTGCGAACGGAAAAACCCTACTCCGAACTCGTCGGCGGGAAAGGTTATGATCACCGGACGACCGGCACATTGATGGAAAGCCTGCCGGTCGACAACGTGGTGCGGGCCTCCGCGAATCTCTGGCGGCGGGTGGGTGAAGACCGAGAATGAATGCGAAGAATCAAACGCCACGCTTGTCTGCCCTCGTCGTTGCCCATAACGAGGAGGCCCAGCTCGACGACTGTCTTGCCGCGCTTGCGTTTGCGGACGAGATCGTCGTCGTGCTCGATCGTTGCACAGACCGGTCGGAGGAGATCGCGAGAGCCCATGGCGCCGTGATCGAGGCCGGGGCCTGGGAGATCGAGGGCGCGCGCCGAAATCGCGGCATCGAGATCTGCACCGGCGACTGGATCCTCGAGGTCGATGCGGACGAGCGCGTTACCGACACGCTGGCGGCGAATATCCGCGCGACGATCGCCGACGCGCCCTACGGACACTTTCTGATCCCGTATCACAACTATGTCGGTGACCGGCTCGTGGAATTCGGCTGGGGCGCGGCCTGGGGTGTGAGCGCGACCGTTCGCCTGTTTGCGAGCGACCCTGCGCGCGGCCCGGCGAAGGTCTGGGGCGATCAGCGCATTCACCCTGCCCTGGAACTAAAGGGCATCGCCGGCCGGCTGGATGCGCCGATGGTGCACTATGTGGACCGCAACATCTCCGACATGATCCATCGGCTCGACCGGTACACGAGCGCGCGCGCGCGCGATTTGCGCGACTCCGGCGATCTCGGCACGTTCTGGCGCAATGTGCGCCGGATCTTCTCAAGGTTCTGGAAATGCTACGTGTCGCGTCGCGGCTACCGCGAGGGGCAGTACGGGTTCCTGATCGCGCTGATGGCAGGGCTTTACCCGATCCTCAGCTACCTCAAGGCGCATCTGGAGGAGGAGTAGCCGGTGCGTTTGCTCCAGGCCATGGCGGGTGCGGAAGTCGGCGGTGCGGAAGCGTTCTTCGTACGGCTGGCCATCGCGTTTGCAAATGCAGGCATGGACCAGCGAGTGGTTATCCGCCGGGATGCCGTGCGCGCGCGCGCCCTGCGCAATGGCGGCGTCGATCCACTGGAGCTGCCGTTCGGCGGTCGCATGGATTTCCGCACGCGCCCGGCGCTGCAGCGCGAGATCGACCGCTACAAGCCCGACATCGTCCTGAGCTGGATGAGCCGTGCAAGCTGGGCGACCCCGAAATCCGAGCGGCCGGACGGCTACAAGCTGATCGCCCGGCTTGGCGGTTACTACGACCTCAAATACTATCGGCACTGCGACTATCTGATCGGCAACACCGAGGACATAGTCGCGCATATTGCCGAGCAGGGGTTCGATCGGGACCGGATCGTTTACCTCCCGAACTTCGTTCACCCACCCAAGCGGCGCAAGGCCTCGCGGATCGGTTTCGACACGCCGCTCGATGTGCCGCTGCTGCTGGCCATGGGGCGGCTGCACGAGAACAAGGCCTTCGATGTTCTGCTGCGCGCACTCGCCGAGTTGCCGGAAACGTGGCTCTGGATTGCAGGAGAGGGCCCCGAGGCGGCGGGCCTGTCGCGGCTCGCGGGAGAACTGGGCGTGGCCGATCGCGTGCGTTTCCTCGGCTGGCGCGACGATGCCGATGCGCTCATGCAGGCCTGCGATATCTTCGTGTGCCCGTCACGCCACGAACCGCTCGGAAACATCGTGCTTGAGGCCTGGGCCGCAGAGAAACCCGTCGTGGCCGCTGCGGCGGCCGGTCCGCTGAGCCTGATCGGGGACAACGCCGCGGGCGTGATCGTGCCGGTCGACGACCCGGCGGCGCTGGCCGCGGGAATCCGCGATCTCGTTGCTGACCCCGGGAATGCGGCACGCCTCGCGGTGGAGGGGCATCGCCGCTTCGAGGCCGGTTACACGGAGGCGGCCGTCGTCGCGCAGTATCAGAGCTTTTTCGAGCGGGTTGCCTGACCATGTGCGGGATCGCAGGCGTTATGGGGGCAGATGGCACGACCGCGGATGCGCTGACGCTGGAGCGTCTCGTCTCGGCACTGCATCATCGCGGCCCTGACGGAGACGGCGCTTACAGTGCGCGAAACGTTGCCCTCGGCCAGACGCGGCTTGCGATCATCGATCTGGAGACCGGAAACCAGCCGCTCTATGAGCCCGGCGGCGCCGTGCTCGTGGCCAACGGTGAAATCTACAATTACGTGGAACTGCGTGCGCAGCTGGACGGCGAGGCATTTTCGACCCGCTCTGACTGCGAGCCACCCTTGCATCTCTACCGCAAGCACGGACTCGATTTCGTCGATCACCTGCGCGGCATGTACGCCATCGCGCTCTACGATCCGATCGAGGGTCAGCTGGTCCTCGCCCGCGATCCGTTCGGGATCAAGCCGCTCTACTACGCCCAGACCGATCAAGGCTTCGCCTTTGCGTCCGAGCCCCAAGCGCTGATCGAATCCGGAATGGTTGCGCCACGGGTCAATGAAACCGCGCTCACGGAATTGCTCCAGCTTCAGTTCACCACCGGGGCGGAGACGGTCTTCGACCAGGTGATGCGTGTGCTGCCCGGAGAGTCCGTGGTGTTGCGCGACGGCCGTGTGGTCGCGCGCCGCCGCCGGTCGGGTCTGCCGTCCGGCGGGGCGGCAGACTGGTCGGAGGCGGAGGCGCTGGAGCTGCTCGATGCGGCGCTGCGCGACAGCGTCGAGGTGCACCAGCGTTCCGATGTGCCCTACGGGATGTTCCTGTCGGGTGGCGTCGACAGCTCGGTGTTGCTGGCCCTGATGGCCGAGCTCAACGACACACCCGTGCAGGCGTTCACGGCGGGTTTCGTGGGTACATCCGTTCCCGACGAGCGTGCGCATGCGCGCGAACTTGCGCGGATCACCGGCGCGGAGATGACCGAACTCACGATCGACGCGGACATGTTCTGGCGCGATCTGCCGCGCATCGCGGCGGCGATGGATGACCCGACGGCCGACTACGCGATGGTTCCCAGCTACTTCCTCGCCGAGGCGGCCAAGGCGGCCGGTCTCAAGGTTGTCCTCACGGGCGAGGGGGGCGACGAACTTTTTGCCGGGTACGGACGTTATCGCAGCGCGATGCGGCCCTGGTGGCGTGGCGGACGCAGCATGCGCGCGCGCGGCGTGTTTGACGGACTGGGTGTCCTGCGCGACACGCCCGCCGGCTGGCGCGACGGCATCGCGGCCGCGCAGCAGACAGCCGATGCCGCCGACTACACCAGGTTGCAATCGGCCCAGGCCGCCGACTGTGCGGACTGGTTGCCCAATGATCTGCTGATCAAGGTCGACCGCTGCCTCATGGCGCATGGGGTCGAGGGCCGGACCCCGTTCCTCGACCCGGAGGTTGCGGCGGTCGCGTTCCGGCTGCCCGATGCGTTGAAGGTGCGCGACGGGCTCGGCAAGTGGATCCTGCGGAAGTGGCTCAACGGCGTGCTGCCGGAGGCGCGCCCGTTCGAGCGCAAGCGCGGGTTTAGCGTGCCGGTGGCCGAATGGATCGAGGCGCGCGGCGCCGAGATCGGACCGCTCGTCGCGCATCAGCCCGGGGTCCTGGAGGTTTGCGAGCCGCGGGCCGTCGAGGCGCTGTTCGCCCGATCGGGAAAGCGCCAGGGTTTCGCTGCGTGGGTGCTGCTCTTTTATGCGTTGTGGCATGCGCACCATGTGCTGAACATCCGTGACTGCGCGGATGTCCGCGACGCCCTCGAAACAGGCCGCCGTGCCGCCTGATCGCCCCGATCGCCAGCGTGTCCCGCCCCGCGCGGTGTCAGTCACCGAGCAACGGTATCCCATCCACACGCAACGATTCGAGCAGGGCGATGACATCGGGGGAATCCGTGCCGCGATCCCCGGCCGGCCGACAGATCCCCCCGCGCAGAAGCCGGTTCCCGGGACTGTCGGGTAGCGGTGCGCTGCCGAACACCGAGACGAATGCGAAGCAGGTGACCCGAGGCGAGTGGCCAACGACGTAGGTCATGTCCGAACGCACGCGAATATCCTCTGGCCTGAATCGCACACCCTGGCGCGCGAGCGACGGGTCGCTTCCGTAAAGACGATACAGATAGTTCGGGCTTTTGCTTTCTGGTCCGAAGCCGCCGTTGGTGAGCATCTCATAGACCAGGTGCCCACCCTCGAGCGACCAGCGCTCCAGATAACGACCGGGCAGTTCCATCTTCTCACGGGCGATGATGCGGGCCTGTGTGTCGGTGATGGAAAGCCGTGTCTGTGCACCGGTGATCGGATCCCAGCCGGGTGCGCCGATGCGGCGCCCCTCGAGGTCGCGCACGGCGGTGGCCGGCATGCATGCCGTCGCGAACAGGACGGACAGAAGGGGGAGAAGAGTACGGAGTCGGGCCATGGGTATCGCCGGGTCGGAAGCAGCCCATCTTAGGAGCCGCGCGGCGGGGCGAACGAAATATCGCCGACAATTCAATCTGTTGCTCATGCTGTGGGCAGGATGCCCGGGTTTGGGCTGACTCCGGGCCCCGGCGGGCCTATATTCGGCTCCGACTTTGTGCACTGCACCCAAGGCGCCGCATCGGCCGGACGCCCACTGAAATCGGGGAGACAAGAGAATGACCGCATGCATCGTTGGCTGGGACCATCTGAAATTCGGCAAGCGTGAGGACGACGACATCGAGGACATGATCGTCAGCGTTGCGGCGGGCGCCATGCGCGATGCGGGTGTCGAACCCCGTGATGTGGACGCGATCTATCTGGGCACCTTCGGCGGCGGTTTCGTGCGCCAGGAGTTTCCGGCCTCGCTGGTCCTGCAGGCCCACGAGGATTTGCGCTTCAAACCGTCGACCCATGTTGAGAACGCCTGCGCGACGGGTTCCGCCGCGATCTACCAGGGGCTCAACCATATCGCGGCCAAGAAGGGGCGCGTGGTCCTCGTCGTCGGCGTCGAGAAGATGACCGAGGTCTCCGGTGAGGTTCTGGGTGGCATTCTCTCGAAGGCTTCGTACCTGCGCGAGGAATCGGCATCGAGCTTCGCCGAGATCTTCGGCCAGATCACGGACGCCTATTTCCAGAAGTATGGTGACAAGTCCGACGCGCTCGCGATGATCGCCGCGAAGAACCACAAGAACGGCTGCGACAATCCTTATGCCCAGCTGCAAAAGGACCTGGGTTACGACTTCTGCCGCAACGTTTCGGAGAAGAACCCGGTCGTTGCCGGGCCGCTGAAGCGCACGGACTGCTCGCTGGTCTCCGACGGCGCCGCGGCCATCGTGCTCACCGACGTGGACACCGCGCTCAAGATGGACAAGGCGGTTTACTTCCGTGCGGCCCAGCATGTGCAGGACTATCTGCCCATGTCGCGTCGCACCGTGATCGACTTCGAGGGCCCCGCCGAGGCCTTCGCGCGTGCGTTTGGCGAGGCCGGTGTCTCGGTCGACGATCTCGGCTTTGCCGAGGTGCATGACTGTTTCACCAGCGCCGAGCTGCTGTCCTACGAGGCGATGGGCCTGACCGCGAAGGGCGAGGGCGAGACGGCGATCAAGGAAGGCTGGACCTATGCCGACGGGAAGCTGCCCGTGAACCGCTCGGGTGGTCTCAAGGCCAAGGGCCATCCGCTTGGCGCGACCGGCCTGTCGATGCACGCGATTGCGTCCATGCAGCTGACCGGAACCGCGGGTGACCTGCAGCTCGACAATCCCAACCTCGGTGCCGTCTTCAATATGGGCGGATCGGCTGTCTCCAGCTACGTCTCGATCCTCGAGCCGCTTCGCTAGACCCAGCCCTCCGGGAACGCGAATTCATGGCTGAAACGTTCAAGGCCGTTCTCCTGACGGAGGGCGAGGACGAGAAGGTGTCCGCGTCGATCACGGATGTCGATGCGGCCGACCTGCCCGACGGCGATGTGACGGTCGCGATCGAGTATTCGACGATCAACTTCAAGGACGGGCTCGTCGTCAACGGCAACATCGGCCGTCTGGTGCGGGAGTTTCCCCACGTGCCGGGAATCGATTTCGCCGGCACCGTCGAGGCTTCGGACAATCCTGCGTTCGCGCCCGGCGACAAGGTGGTGCTGACCGGCTGGCGGGTCGGAGAAATCCACTGGGGCGGACTGGCGCAGAAAGCCCGGGTCAAGGCCGATTGGCTCGTGCCGTTGCCCGAGGGCATGAGCACCCAGCAGGCCATGGCGGTGGGTACCGCGGGATTCACGTCGATGCTCTGTGTCGATGCGCTCGAGGCCCATGGTCTCGTGCCCGAGAAGGGCGAGGTGCTGGTCACGGGCGGTGCCGGTGGTGTCGGGAGCGTGGCCATCGCGATCCTCGCGAAGCGGAGCTACACGGTCGTCACGTCGTCGGGCAGACCGCAACTCGAGGACTACCTGAAGGGTCTCGGCGCGTCGGAAATCATCGACCGCGCGGAACTCTCCGAGGCAGAGCCACGGCCGCTCGAGCGCGAGCGCTGGGCGGGTTGTGTCGACGCCGTTGCCGGCCAGACGCTCGCGACCGTGCTGGCGCAGATGAAGTATGGCGGCTCGGTCGCCGCATGCGGGCTCGCCGGCGGCAACACGCTGGAGACGACCGTTCTGCCCTTCCTGTTGCGTGGCGTGAACGTGCTCGGGATCGATTCGGTCATGCAGCCGAAGGACCATCGTACGCATATCTGGCGTCGTATTGCCGAGGACCTGCCCCTGGACAAGCTCGATGCGATGACCAGTGTCGAGCCGCTCGGTGCGGTGCCGGACCTGGCCAGGTCGATCCTCAAGGGCGGCGTGCGCGGGCGTACCGTGATCGACGTCAACGCCTGACCTGGTCAACGCTCTCTTAACCCGCCGTGGTTAGGCTCCGGTCGGATTGAGGGGCGAGCGATGAAACTCGAAGCGACGAGATTGCGCGTAGGCGCGGCATTGGCCGCGGCAACCATGCTGTCCGCGTGCGAGAATCCGTGGCGCGAATACATGCCCGACTTCGACCAGGTTCTTTCAGCGGGGTGGCTCGAGGATGACGCCCCGCCTCGTCCCGTCACGCCGCTCTACTGCTATGAAACCATCGGCGCCAACGACTGCTACGACGCGCCGGTCGCGGGCGCTGCGAACCGCCTTCGCGGTTTCGAGGGGCCGCCGCCCCTGATGCAGGACGACCGCTAGGCGGGGTCCTTTCTCCGCCGTCACGCCCCGGCAAAACACCGAAACAATCAGACGGACGCATCCGCGCGGCGCGCATTCCTGGCGGTTCTGCTAGAATGCGCACGGCCTGGCGCACTCGCCCCTCGGCCAAACACCCACGGGATGGCGGAACCTGATGCTCGTCTTTCGTTGGCTTTTTGGACTCGGGCTGGCGATCGGCGTGGCCGCCGTTTTCGTGACGTTCTCGGCCCATCGATCCGGCACGCCCCCGGAACAGGCAGCGCCCTTGCCGGAGGCCGTCGAAGCGCGCGAGGCGGACGACCGCGGCGAGGGGATCGCCAGCAACCTCAATCCGCCGAAGCTCGATCTCGAAACATCCGTGAAGCCATTGATCATCGTCGACTCGCTGCCGCTTGCGGACCAGAGCGCGCTCACCGATTGGCGCGGGATCGAGGGGGCCGCCGGGCACTTCGATCAGCTGGTTCTGGTCGATGGCTCGAAGCCCGGCCCGGGCGGCGTTTCGGCGATCGATGTCCTGGTTGCCCAGGGATGGGCCGGCGTCGGCTCGGGATCGGCCGCGGCCTCGCGCTTGCGTTCGCGCCAGCCGACCGTGATCGACATCATCGGCGGCACGATCGCGAGGGTCAGCACCGCCGACAGCGACAGGCCTCCAAGCACCACCGAGCCGAGCCCGCGATAGAGTTCCGATCCCGCGCCGGGGAAAACCACCAGCGGCAGCATCCCGAACACGGATGTGAGGGTGGACATGAAGATTGGCCGGACACGGTTCTGGGTCGCCAGCATGATCGCGTCGTCGGCGTCCATCTCGTCTTCACGAATGTGATAGAGTGTCTGGTGCACCAGAAGGATCGCGTTGTTCACCACGATCCCGGTCAGGATCACGAAGCCGAGCATGGTCAGCATGTCGAGCGGTTGCTGGACCCAGATGTTCAGAATGGCGAGGCCGGCGATGCCGCCCGCGGCCGCCACTGGCACCGTCAGCATGATGATCAGCGGGTAAATGAAGCTCTCGAACAGGACCGCCATCACCAGATAGACGATGATGACCGCCAGGAGCAGGTCGATCACCAGTTCGTTCCAGGTCTCGAGGAGCTTGTCGGCGGTGCCCGTTAGCCGGATGCTGACGCCGTCCGGCAGCCCGCCTTCCTGCATCGGTTTGACGACTTCCTCCTGGATCAGCTCCAGCGCCTGCTGCAGGGGTGTGTCGGCGTTGGGCCGGACCTGGAGGCGCACGGTCCGCGCGCGCTCGGCGCGCCGCACCTCGGTCGGGCCGGAGGTAATCCGCACATTGGCGAGGCCCTCGACCGGCACGATACGCCCGTCGCGGGTGACGACCGGCAGCGAGCCGATGCCCTGGGTCTGGTCGATCACGTTGCGCGGTCCCGTGAGCGTCAGGTCGATGCGCTTGCCGTCCACCGTGATCTCGTCAACACGCAACCCGTCGTTGAACGCGTCTACCGCCTGGCCAAGCGCGCGGGCGGACAGTCCATTGTCGGACAGCGCCAGCCGGTTCGGCTCGACCCGGACCTCGGGTGCGGACAGGGTCAGGCTCGGGATCGGCCGCACCTGGTTGCCTTCGGAGAACGGAAAGCGCGGCGCGAGCCGGATGAACACATCGAAGGCCACCTGGTAGATCTGTTCGAGGTCCGAACCGCGGATGTCCACGTCGATGGTCCGCCCGCTGCCGAGCGAGCGGCCGAAGAGCGATGGCTGGCTCGGGAAGGTGCGGACGCCCGGGTCCTGGCGTCCGGCATCCTGCAGGACCGGTATGAGCTCCGCCGCCCGGTTCGGATCGACGGCCGTCCCCCCGATGAAGGCCCGCCCGGCGAAGGGCACCCGGATGAAACGCTCGAACTTCGGCGGCTGGCCCGGTTCGGACTCCGGGCCGGTCTCCGATGCCCAGAGATTTCGGGTCCGGTTCGCGATCCGCTCGGTGATCTCGGTGACGGTGTCGAGATTGTATCCCGGCGGCACGTTCACGAATCCGAAGACGAAGTTGCGGTTGCCCGTCGGCAGATAGTCGAGCTTCGGCGCGAAGACCAGCGTGAACGCGCCCGACGCAAGGGTGATCGCCCCGACGACGACGAGCGCGCGCAGCTTGGAGCGCACGACCATCCGGGTGAAATCCTGCCAGAAGGTCACGAACCGCGTGGCGAAGTCGTCGATGACCGGAATGCGCAGCGTGGTTTCACCCTCGGCGCGGCTCCTGACCAGCAGGCGGTTGGCGAGTGCGGGGATGACGGTGACGGAGACGAGCAGCGACAGCATCACCGAGACTGAGATGGCCACGGCGATGTCGCGGAACAGCTGGCCGGCCTCGAGCTCCATCACCAGGATCGGGATGAAGACCATGACCGTCGTGAGCGACGACACGAGAACCGCCGGCCACACCTGGGATGCGCCGAGCCGGGCGGCCTCGGCGCGCGAGTGTCCCTCCTGGCGAAGCCGGTAGATGTTCTCGAGCACGACGATCGCCGCATCGACCACCATGCCAACCGCGAAGGCGATGCCGGCGAGACTGATCACGTTCAGCGAACGGCCGAGCGCCGCCATCGCGACGAACGAGCCGACGACGGACACGGGAATGGCGAGGGACACGACGAGGGTCGGGCGCCAGGAGCGCAGGAACAGCATCAGGATCAACGCGGCCAGGATGCCGCCGACCACGATATTCTGCTGCACGAGCGTGATGGCCGAGTTCACGTAGAGCGTTTCGTCGAACACGTTCTCGACGATCAGCCCGACGCGATCGAGCGGTCCCTCGGCGAGATCTTTGATGACGCGATGGACCTCGTCCATGACGGTCAACACGTTTGCGCCCTGTTCGCGCGTCATGTTGAACGCCATGGCACGTTCATCGAAGCGGTGGGGCAGCGCCTGGGCTTCCTTGTAGCCGAGCTCGACATGGGCGACATCGCGGAGCGTGATGCGTCCGATGCCGCCGTCTTCGCGGTCCGCGTCCGAGCGCAGGACCACGTCGAGGACCTGATCCGGGGTGTTGAAGTCACCCTCGGTGCGCACGACGTAGGCGCGCTTTCCCTCCTCGACGTCGCCGCCGGAGATGGAGGCGTTTTCCGCCCGCAGCCGATCGACCACGTCGCCGACGGTCAGGCGGAACTTGGCGAGCTGCTCGGGTGCCATGATGATGCGCATCTCGCGCTCGGTCTCGCCGAAGATGTTGACGCCGGAAATGCCCGGGATGCGCTCGATCCGTTCCTGGACGACATCTTCGAGGAAGTCGCCATAGGTGATGAGATCCCGGTCGTTTCCCTTCTGGCGTCGCAGTACGAACCAGGCGATCGGGTTGTCGTCGGTGCCCGAGGTGCGCAGCGTCGGCTCGTCGGCTTCCTCCGGGTATCCCGTCACCCGGTCGAGCCGGTTCGCAACCAGCAGCAGCGCGCGGTCCATGTTCTGGCTTGGCGCGAATTCGAGCGTGATATCGGAGCGCCCGGTGCGCGCGCGGCTCTCGATGGAGCGCACGCCCTCGATCCCCTTGAGGACCTCCTCCTGGCGATTGACGATCTCGCGCTCGACCTCCAGCGGTGACGCGCCCGGCCAGAAGGTGTTCACGATGATGACGGGCTGGCGCACGTCCGGCGCGAGCTGGATCGGAATGCGTTGTAGCGCGACCCAGCCGAACATAACCACCATGATGACGACCGCGATGACCGCGATCGGGCGATGGATCGACGCGGAGATCAGGTTCATCGGTCAGCCCCCGCCGCGGCCGTTCGTGGGCGCGCCGCCGACATCGAGCAGGCGCTGCCCGGGCCGGAGACCCTCGTTTCCGCGCACCACGACCAGGTCGCCGACCTTGAGCCCGGAACGGACCACGAGCCGGCTTCCCGTTGCCTCGCCCGTCGTGACCTGGCGGGGCTGGGCGCGGCCATTGTTCGAGACGAGGACCATGCTTTGGCCGTTGCGCTGGGTGATCGCATCTTTCGAGACCGTGATGGCGTTGCGCGAGCCGCCGACGGGGATCAGGACGGTCACGCTCTGGTTGTTGGCCAGCGGGATCTCCATGTCGTCGAAATCCGGTGTGAACCGCACGGGCCGTGTCCGCGTTCGGGTGTTCTCGGTCGGCACCACGGCGCGCAGCGTGGCCGCCGCGGAGATGCCGTCACCGATCTGCACGGTCACGAGATCGCCGTCGCTCAGGTCGGCGACGCGGGCCGCAGGCACGTCCGCCTCGACCTCGAGATTCTGGTCGTTGATGATCGTCGCAACCGGGTTGCCGATGGACAGGTAGGCGCCGACCTCGATGTGGGTCTGGCTGACGACCCCGGGATAGGGGGCGACGACGTTGGTATCCGTCAGGTCGCGGTCGGCGCGCTTGAGCTGGGCCTCGGCCTGCGCCAGCTGGGCGCGGGTCTCGGCGACGGCGCCGGTCTGCGACGCGACCGCCTGGACCGCGTCCTCGTAGCGGGCCTGCGAGAAGGCGGCGGATTTCCGGATTCCCTCGAGCCGGTTCAGCTCGTTCCGGGTCTGCTCGAGATCGGCCCGGCGGGCGCGGAGATTGGCCTGCTGCTGCGCGACGATCGCGGCGTAGCGGTCGCGTTCGAGCTGCATGCGTTCCTGGTCGATGATCGCCAGCACGTCGCCCGCTTCGACCCGGGCGCCCACGTCCACCAGCATGTCCAGGACCGCGCCGCTGATCCGGGCTGCGACCGGACCGGTTTGCCGCGCGACGATGCGGCCGACGACGGGCGTGGTCTGCCGGATTCGTTCCTCGACAACGGCATCGAGTTCGACGCGTGCCGGCGGCGGTCCGCCCTGGCTGCCCTGTCCGCCGCCGGACGGACGTGCCTTGTTGGCCGCATCCTGCGGTGCGCCGCCGGGCCGGGGACCGCCCGCAAAGAAGTGGCGCAGTTCGGCGCCGTCGAGGGTGCCGCTCTTGTCGATGTCGATGGTGTCGAAGTTTGCGGCCGCGGGACCCTGGGCCTCGTCGCGCTCGAGCACGCCGTTGCCGTTGCTGTCGAGGGCCTTGGCCGGGGGCGCGAGCTCGACCGTTTGTGCGTGGGCGGGGGCAGCCAGGACCATGGCCGCGAGCAACGCGGCCGCACCGGACATGCCAATCGCCCAACCTGTTCGAACGCTCTTCATGCAACCACTCCGAAAACGGGCTTTGCGCGCGCTCGACGGGTCGCGCCGCTGACGGGAAGAACACGCCGGATTGGCAGTATAAGTCAATGGGCTAAGTCCGATATAGCCGTCCGCAGGCTCACTTACTCGCCATCCGTTTTTTGGGGGGCGGCCGCATCGCTGTTGCTGCGCGCGCACGGGCGTTAAACTGCGCGTATCTGACCCCCGCCCGGACGTCTTCCATGGCCACGCGATTCTATTTCCACCCGGTCTGCATTGAGCATGAGCCGGCGCCGGGTCACCCGGAATCGCCGGACCGGCTGCGCACGATCGCCGACGTGCTGGCAGGGGGCGAGTTCGACGCGCTCGAACGCCACACGCCGGGCGAGGCGACCCGCGATCATCTGTTGCTGATGCATCCCGCCGCCCATGTGGACCGGGTGTTCGGCCTCATTCCCGGGGACGGGTACGCGAGGGTGGATGCGGACACGATCGTGTCGCCCAAGTCTGGCGCGGCTGCGCTGCGCGCGGCGGGCGCGATGATCGAGGCCGTCGATGCCGTCATGACCGGCGCCGCCGAAAACGCCTTCTGCGCCATGCGCCCGCCGGGACATCATGCCGAGCCGAGCCAGGCGATGGGATTCTGCCTGTTCAACAGCGTTGCCATCGGTGCCGAGCACGCGCGCCGCGCCCACGGCGCCCGGCGGGTCGCGGTGATGGATTTCGACGTACACCACGGCAACGGCACCCAGGCGATGTTCTGGAACGAGCCCGACCTGTTCTATGCCTCGACCCACCAGTGGCCGCTCTACCCCGGCACCGGCGACCGCGGGGAGACGGGTGCCCACGGGAACATCGTCAACGCGCCGCTCACGATTGGCGCGGATTCCGACGCCTTCCGCGCCGCGATGCGCGACGTGGTGCTGCCCGCGATGGCCGATTTCGCGCCCGACCTGGTGATGATCTCCGCCGGTTTCGATGCCCATCGCCGCGATCCGCTGGCACAGCTCTCGCTCGAAACCGAGGATTTCGCCTGGGCGACGGACGAGCTCCGCACGCTGGCCGACAAGGCCTGCGACGGTCGGCTCGTCTCGACGCTCGAGGGCGGCTACGATCTGACGGCGCTCGGCGAATCGGCCGCGGCGCATGTCCGTGTCCTGATGGGATGATGGAGTTTGACGGCGGCCCTCGCCACCGGTAGAGGATTGAACATGGCTAAGCACGACACGAAGGCCGAAATCCCGGCCGATATCGCGAAGCTCTCCTTCGAGGACGCGCTCGCGCAGCTTGAGGAGATCGTACGCAACCTCGAGGGCGGCGACAGCGCGCTGGACGACGCGATCGCGGCCTATGAGCGGGGTGCGGCGCTCAAGCGGCACTGCGAATCGAAGCTGCGGCAGGCCCAGGCGCGGGTGGAGAAAATCTCGCTCGGCGCCGACGGTACGCCCGAAGCCGAGCCGGTCGCTTCGGACTGAACCCGGTGTCCCAGCGTTACGCCGATGCGCTCGCGACCGTCGCGACGGAAGTGAATGCGACAATCGCGCAGCTTCTCGACCGCGCGGCGGCGGACGATGGTTCCGAGGTGGCAAGCCTGTGGGACGTGATGCGCTATGCGGCGCTTGCCGGTGGCAAGCGGCTGCGCCCGTTTCTCGTGCTTTCGTCCGCGGAGGTCTGCGGCGGCGACCGCCAGGTCGCGCTCCGCGTGGCCGCGGCCGTCGAGATGATGCACACCTATTCGCTGGTGCATGACGACCTGCCGGCGATGGACGATGACGACCTGCGGCGCGGTCAGCCGACCCTGCACAGGAAGTTCGACGAGGCGACCGCGATCCTGGCGGGCGACGCACTCCTGACGCTGGCCTTCGAGGTGCTTGCCGATCCTGCGACCCACCCCGACAGCGGCATTCGTGCCGAGTTGGTGCTGGGGCTCGCGCGCGCCGGCGGCCCGGAGGGGATGGCGGGCGGACAGATGCTCGACCTGGATGCCGAGCGACACCCGGTCGCCCGTGACGAACAGATCATGCGCCTCGAATCGATGAAGACCGGGGCGCTGTTCGCCTGGTCGTGCGAGGCGGGCGCGGTCGCGGCGGGCGCCGACGAGACGGCGCGCCGGCATCTGCGCCAGTTCGGGGCGGATTACGGGCTCGCGTTCCAGGTTACCGACGACATCCTGGACGAGGTCGGCGATGCGGCCGAGACAGGCAAGGCGGTGGGCAAGGACAATGCGCGCGGCAAGGCGACTTTCGTCTCGCTGCATGGCCTGGAGGCGGCGCGCGGAATCGCGGAGCGGCACGTCCGGAAGGCGGTCGGAAACCTTGATTTCTTTGGACAAAAGGCAGAGTTATTGCGGGCCGCCGCCGAGAGCTTGATCGACCGGCGCGTATGATTGTATTCAAGTCCGCGATTGGATCCGTCCATTGAGCGATAACAGCAAGACACCGCTTCTCGACACCGTCCGGATTCCGGCGGATATGGCGGATTTCACGCCCGAGCAGCTCAAGCAGCTCGCTGACGAGCTCCGCCAGGAGACGATCGACGCGGTGTCCATCACCGGCGGACATCTCGGGGCCGGGCTGGGCGTCGTCGAGCTCACCGTCGCGCTGCATCACGTGTTCGATGCACCGCGCGACCGGCTGATCTGGGATGTCAGCCATCAATGCTACCCGCACAAGATTCTGACCGATCGGCGCGACCGTATCCGGACCCTGCGCCAGGGCGGCGGCCTGTCCGGGTTCACGCGCCGGGCCGAGAGCGAATACGACCCGTTCGGCGCGGCCCACAGCTCGACCTCGATCTCGGCGGGCCTCGGCATGGCCGTGGCGCGGGACCTCGCCGGCGGTGACAACAACGTGGTCGCGGTCATCGGCGACGGCTCGATGAGTGCCGGCATGGCCTATGAGGCGATGAACAACGCCGGCTCCATGGATTCGCGCCTGGTGGTCGTGCTGAACGACAACGACATGTCGATCGCGCCGGCGGTGGGCGCCATGAGTGCCTATCTGTCGCGCCTGATCTCGTCGAAGAGCTACCGCTCGCTCCGCCGGGTCGCGAAGGACATGGCCCACCGTTTCCCGAAGAGTTTCGAGGAGGCCGCGCGCCGGGCCGAGGAATATGCGCGCGGGTTCGTCACCGGCGGAACCCTGTTCGAGGAGATGGGCTTCTACTATATCGGCCCGATCGACGGCCATAACATCGACCACCTGCTGCCGGTGCTCAAGAATGTGCGCGACAGCAAGCAGGACGCGCCGGTGCTGGTGCATGTGGTGACCCAGAAGGGGCGCGGCTTCGAATCCGACAAGGGCGGCGACGAGAAGTATCACGCCGTCTCGAAGTTCGATGTGGTGACCGGCGCCCAGGTGAAGGCCAAGTCCAACGCGCCGAGTTACACCCGCGTCTTCGCCGACAGCCTCGTCCGCGAGGCCGAGGACGACGACAGGATCGTCGCCGTGACCGCCGCGATGCCGTCGGGCACGGGGCTCGACATCTTCGGCAAGGCCTTTCCCGAGCGCTGCTTCGACGTGGCGATCGCCGAGCAGCATGGCGTGACCTTTGCCGCCGGCCTCGCATCCGAGGGCTACAAGCCCTTCGTTGCGATCTACTCGACCTTCCTGCAGCGCGGCTACGACCAGGTGGTGCATGATGTTGCCATCCAGGGGCTGCCCGTGCGCTTCGCCATCGACCGCGCCGGCCTCGTCGGCGCCGACGGCGCGACCCACCACGGCTCGTTCGACACGGCCTATCTCGGTTGCCTGCCCGGCTTCGTGCTGATGGCGGCGGGGGACGAGGCTGAGCTCGTGGACATGGTCGCGACCGCTGCGGCCATCAACGACCGCCCGTCCGCCTTCCGCTACCCGCGCGGCGAGGGGGTCGGCGTCGATATGCCCCAGCGCGGCACGCCGCTCGAGATCGGCAAGGGCCGTGTCCTGCGCGAGGGCACTTCGGTGGCGCTGCTCTCCTATGGCGGGCGGCTCCAGGAATGCCTGCAGGCCGCTGAAGACCTGGCCACCCACGGCCTGAGCGTGACGGTGGCCGACGCGCGGTTCGCCAAGCCGCTGGACGTGGACCTGGTGCATCGCCTCGCGCGCGAGCACGAGGTTCTGGTCACGGTCGAGGAGGGCGCGATCGGGGGCTTCGCCACCCAGGTGATGACCGAGCTCGCCAATTCAGGCCTGCTGGACGGCGGCCTGAAGTTCCGACCGATGACCCTGCCGGACATTTTCATCGACCACGACACGCCCGCACGCCAGTACGAGCAGGCCGGACTCACCGCGTCCGGGATCGTCGCTACGGTGCTCTGCGCGCTCGGCCGCGAGGAAGAGGCGACCGGCGCGCGCGCCTGACGCGCCCGCTGTCCGGACAGGTGTTCGCGAACGCTGGACCTGAGCGCCCGGCATCGCTATCTATCGCGCCGAAATTACGACATCACGAAAGCCGCAAACGCGCTCTGCGCGGACCCCGGGAGAGAGACATGGAACAGCCCTTCGTCACCAATGAAATGCAGGAAGCGATTCTCGACTCCGTCCGGCGCTTCGTCGCCGACGAGGTGCTGCCCGTCGCCGCCGACCTGGATGCCAACGCCGACCCGGAGGAGAGCTTCTCCTGGGACATCGTCGAGAAGTCCGACGCGGCGGGCATCCGCACCATGACCCTGCCGGAAGAGTGGGGCGGCATCGGCGCCGACTATCTCACCACCGGCATGGTGGTCGAGGAGCTGGCCAAGGGCGATATCGGCATCTCGGTCGTCATGGCCCAGACGCTCAAGATCGCCCAGATCATGATGGAGGCGCTGTCGGAGGACCAGCAGCAGCGCTTCATCCCGCGCTTCCGCGACGATCCGCGCGGCCTGCTCGCCATCGGCATCACCGAGCCGGAAAACGGCTCCAACTACTTCGTCCATGGCGACTGGTCGTTCAACACCCGCGCCGAGAAGGTCGACGGCGGCTGGAAGATCAACGGCATGAAGCACTTCGTGTCGAACTCGAACCGGGCCAACGTCTTCCTGCTGTTCGTGCAGACGGAGAAGGACAAGGACCTGTTCAGCGGCAGCACCTGCTTCATCCTGTCGAACGAGACGCCGGGCTTCTCCCTCGGCCAGGTGCACAACAAGATGGGCGAGCGCCTCGCGAACAACGCCGAGATGATCTTCCAGGATTGCTTCGTGCCCGACGCCGATGTGGTCGGCGAGGTCGGCAACGGCTTCCAGATCCTGGCCGACTTCTTCCCCGCCAGTAACGCCTATGCCGGCGCGTCGGTGCTCGGCAACGCGGTCGCCACCTACGAGATGACGCTCGAATGGGCGAAGAACCGCATCCAGGGCGGCAAGCCGCTCATCGAGCATGACGGCATCCGGACCCAGCTCGCCGAGATGCACATGATGCTGGACGTCGCGCGGACCTATATCCGCAAGGCGACCTGGGCCGCGGACAACCGGGACTCGGTGCCCTGGGACCCGGCGCTCGGCGCACTGCCCAAGATCTACGCCTCGCAGATCGCGTGGCAGATCGCGACCTGGGCCATGGAAATCCATGGCGGCAGCGGCTTCATGAAGGAGATCGGGCTCGAGAAGCGGGTCCGCGACGCGGCCGCGTTCCTGCACTCCGACGGCGTCAACCGGACGCTTTTCCTCAAGGCAGCGGACTACCTCTACAAGGACTAGGCCAACGGGCCGGAGCGGAATTCGGCACGGCTGAGGCCGGAGACTACTTCTCCGGCTTACCGCCCTTCTTCATGCCGTCCGCCTGTTTCATCAGGCCTTTCTTCTCACCCTCGCCGCGCTCCATGGCGTTGTCGCGGCCGGTCATCCGATCGTCCTTCTTATCCATGGCGTCGCGGGCCTTGTCCGAGGCCTTCTCAGCCGACATGGCCTTGCCGGAGGACTTGCCCTGGGCGAGCTCGACGTCGCCAGCGGCGGCCGGCATGGCGGCGCCGATCAGGATTGCCGCGGCGGCGGCGACGGTCAGTGACATGAAGGGCGATATGGCGAATCACCGATTCGAGTGTTCTGAACAGAGCGCGATTATACTGTGCGACCCATGATCGTCGCTGGCTTTTGCGTCGAATGTGTGGCGATTGGCATCGAGCCTGTGGCGTTCGCAGCTATGGTCACCGGATGACATTCGACCCGCTGCGGGGCTTCCAGCTCTCGAAATTGCGCTCTTCGACGCGGCCCTGGGGCCGGTAGCGGCGGCGGCGCTGGAAAATCACTGGCGCGTGTCGCGCGCGTCCTGAAGCGGCAGCGCGTATGTCTGTGAACTGCCTATAGTGGCAGTTCGTGGGGCAGCACCACATGGTCGCGGGTGATGTCCGCGATTCTGGTCAGGCCCATCACCCCCATGGTCCGGCGCATCTCGGCCTGGAGGATCTCCAGCGCCCGCGTGGCGCCGGGCTCACCGCCGGCGGACACGCCGTAGAGGGTCGCGCGGCCGATGATGACGGCGTCGGCGCCGAGCGCGAGGCCCTTCAGGATGTCGGAGCCGCGCCGGAAGCCGGAATCGACGATCACGGTCATCCGGTCGCCCACCTCGCGGGCCACCGACGGCAGCACGTCGATGGGCGCCAGCGCCGCGTCGGACGCGATCCCGCCATGGTTCGAGATCACGACCGCGTCCACACCGCATTCGGCGCACTTGGCCGCGTCGTCGGGGTGGAGGATGCCCTTCACCACCAGCTTGCGGGGCCACATGTCGCGGATGCGCTTGAGGAAGTCCCAGTCGAGCGTGTCGTTCTTGAACAGGAAGTCGCGGACCCCGGTGGACGAGAGCCCCTCGGGCATGTCGATGTTCAGGTAGCGGGGCAGGTGGCCGTCGGCCAGCACGTAGCGTCCCACCGTGCCGAACAGCC
The DNA here is from genome assembly GCA_038140435.1 of Rhodospirillaceae bacterium. GTDB lineage: Bacteria > Pseudomonadota > Alphaproteobacteria > UBA6615 > UBA6615 > UBA8079. The sequence goes on from JAYQGE010000001.1 coordinate 33,962, forward strand.
AGCGCGGGTGGGTCACGAGATCGGCGATGTTCCGGGGCGTGAGCCGCACCGGCATGGTGGTGCCGTTCCGCACGTCGAACTCGCGGTTGTAGGGGACGGTACTGTCGACCGTCAGGACCAGCGCCTCGAAGCCCGCGGCCTCGGCGCGCGGCACGGCCTTGAGGGACGCCTCCATGTCGCGCCAGACATACAGGTGATACCAGAGCCGCCCGCCGCCGCCCTCTTTGACGATCCGCTCCATCGGCGTGTTCGACGTGCTGGCGACGGTGAAGGGGATGCCCGCCTTGGCGGCGGCCTGGGCCAGCGCCGTCTCGCCCCGGTACCAGACGAAGCCCGCCGGTCCGGTCGGCCCGATCACCACCGGCATGTCCACGGGCGCGCCGAATATCTCGGCCTTGGTGTTCCGTGAGGACGTGTCGTTCAGAACCCGCGAGCGCAGCTTGATTCGCTCCAGCGCCTCGCGGTTGTGGCGCAGCGCCACGTCGTCCTCGGAACCCCGGTCGCAGAACTCGAACAGCCCCTTGGTCAGCCGCTTCTTCGCGAGCAGCCGCAGTTCTTCGATGTTGAGGGCGGAGGAGACGGAGGGCATGGGCTATTTCTTCCCGAACGGTACGTCGTCGATACCTTCACGCTCCTCGAGGCCGGCCATGCCGCGCATGATCTCGTAGAAGGCCACCGTGTCCTTCTCGCCGTAGCCCTTCTCGAGCGCCGCCTGCATGAGTTGCGAGTAGACCTGGATCATCAGGGTCGGCGCGCCGAGGGCCCGGCCCATGTCCTGCATCAGGCGCGAATCCTTGAGGCTGATCGCCACCTTGCCCTGTTGCGAGTAGTCGGCGTTGATCATCTTCGGGCCCTTGTCGACCATGGTCTTGGAGCTGCACGCCCCGTCCTGCAGGACCGACAGGAGATTGTCGGAGTCGAGCCCCGCCTTCTCGCCGAGCAGCATCCCTTCGGCCATGGCGAGGCGGTTGCCGGCCAGGATCAGGTTGATGATCAGCTTGGTGCGCGCGCCCGAGCCCGACGGGCCCATGTAGTAGGCCGCGCGCGAGAAGCCCGCGAAGGCCTCACGGCAGGCCTCGAAGTCGGCCTCCTCGCCGCCGGCGATGACCACCAGGTCGCCCGCCTGGGCCATGGTCGAGGTGCCCGACACGGCACTGTCGAGATAGCGGATACCCATCTCCTTGAGCTCGGCCGCCGTGCGCTCGCTGTCCTCGGGCCGCGCGGTGGTCGTGTCCATGACGATGAGGCCTTCCTCGGCGCCCGCCGCGAGCCCGCTGCCGTCCTCGAAGATGACCGACCGCGCGATGTCGCTGGTGGGGACGGAGACGATCACCCGGTCCACCCCCTTCGCCGCGGCGGCCGGCGTGTCCGCCGGGTGGCCGCCGGCCTCGGCGAGCTGGTCCATCCGCGCGGGATCGACGTCGAAGCCCTGAACGATGAACTGGCGTTCGCGCATGTTCTTGATGAAGGCCTGGCCCATCAGGCCCATGCCAACGAGACCGACACGCTGTGTCATGGAAAATCCCCCCGAGACGAACGTTGTTTGTTGTTGGGGGTGATCTTACGGGGGCGGGGCCGCACGGACAATTGATGCGTGATCCAGCCAAAGCTCGTCATGCCCGGACTTGATCCGGGCATCTCTTTCGACACCGAGACGAGATACGCGGGTCAAGCCCGCGTATGACGGTGAAGGTTGATGGGCATTCATGCTAATCCGTCCCCGTGGCACAGCAGACCAAAGCATCGAAGACCCGGGCCGACGTGGCGCTGGTGGATCGCGGGCTCGTCGAGACGCGCTCGCGCGCCCAGGCGCTGATCCTCGCGGGCAAGGTCTTCTCGGGCGAGCGCCGGGTCGAGAAGGCGGGCGAGACCGTCGCCGACGACGCGCCGCTGGAGGTGCGTGGCCAGGACCATCCGTGGGTCAGCCGGGGCGGGCTCAAGCTCGATCACGCGCTGGAGGAACTCGCAATCGACGCCGCAGGTGCGGTGGCGATCGACGTGGGCGCGTCGACGGGCGGGTTCACCGACGTGCTGCTCGCGCGCGGCGCGGCGCGGGTCTATGCGGTCGATGTGGGTCACGGCCAGTTCGCCTGGAAGCTTCGCAACGACGACCGGGTGGTGGTGCTCGAAAAGACCAACGCCCGACACCTGACGAATGAACAGATACCTGAGCCGGTCTCGGCGATCGTCTGCGACGCGAGCTTCATCGGGCTCGAGACAGTGCTGCCCGCGTCGATGGCGCTGGCCGCGCCCGGCGCCTGGCTGGTGGCGCTGATCAAGCCCCAGTTCGAGGTCGGCCGGGACCAGGTCGGGAAGAAGGGGGTCGTCCGCGACCCGGCGTTGCACGAGGCGGTGTGTGACCGGATCCGCGGCTGGCTCGACGTGCAGCCCGGCTGGCGGGTCATCGGCCTCGCCGAGAGCCCGATTACCGGGCCCGAGGGGAACAAGGAATTCCTGATCGGCGCGGCTTATGACGGATAGCGGCAAGGACCTGACGGTCACGGTGGACGCGCTCGGCCCGCGCGGCGACGGCATCGCCGCGAGCGACGCAGGCCGGCTCTACATTGCGGGCGCGCTCCCCGGCGAGACGGTGCGGGCGCGCACCCTGGGCAAGCGGGGCGAGGGGCACGCCGCGAAGCTGGTCGAGGTGGTGACGCCGTCGGGCGACCGGGTGCCGCCACCCTGCCGCCACTTCGAGGCCTGCGGCGGGTGCAGCGTCCAGCATTTCGCGATGGAGGCCTACCACGCCTGGAAGCGTGATCTGGTGGCGACGGCGATCGCCCGTGTCGGCCTCGATCCCGGGGTGGTTGCGCCGCTGGTCCCGACCGCGACGGACGGCCGCCGCCGGGCGACGTTTGCGGCCTTCCGCCCGCGCGCCAAGGGATCGAAGACCTTCTTCGGGTTTCACGGGCGGGCCAGCCGGCACGTGGTCGAGATCGAGGAATGCCTGATCCTGTGCCCGGAGCTCATGGCGCTGGTGTCGGCTCTACGCACACTCCTGGGCGCGCTCGTGCCGCCCGGCGCCCGCTGGGACGTGGCGGTGACCCTCGCCGACAACGGGGCCGACCTGCTGATCGCGGCGAACCATGATCCCGGACCCGACGCGAGCATGGCGCTCGCGATGTTCGCCGAGGAGCGCGGGTTCGCCCGGATCGCGTGGCGCAACGAAAGCCACGATGCCGTCGAGCCGGTTGCGCTCCGCGAGACGCCGGTCCTCGAGGTCTCGGGCGTACCCGTGGAGATACCGCCGGGCGTGTTCCTGCAGGCGAGCGCCGAGGCCGAGCGCATTCTGTCCAAGCTGGTGGTCGATGCCGTCGCCGGTTCGCGCTTGGCCGATCTCTACTGCGGGGTCGGCACCTTCGCGCTGCCGCTCGCGGCCGCCGGCGCGAACGTGCTCGCGGTGGACGGCGATGCCGATGCCGTAGGTGCGCTTGCCCGCGCGGCGGGAACGGCCGGGTTCGGCGGGCAGGTCACGACCGAGGCGCGCGATCTTGTGCGGCGGCCGCTCGCGGCGGCGGAGCTCAAGGGGATGGAGACGATCGTCTTCGATCCGCCGCGCGCGGGCGCGCCGGCCCAGGCCGAGGAGATCGCGCAATCGGGTGCGTCGCACGTCGTCGCCGTGTCGTGCAACCCGACGACGTTTGCCCGCGACGCGCGGACGCTGGCTGATGCCGGGTTCACCCTCGAACGGGTGACGCCGGTCGACCAGTTCGTCTGGACCGGCCATGTGGAACTGGTCGGGGTGTTCTCCACACAATAATCGTCATGTCCGGACTTGATCCGGGCATCTCTTCTGACACCGAGGCGAGATACGCGGGTCAAGCCCGCGTATGACGTTACATTGAAGGGCCGCTAGAACAGCGGGTGATTCGCCGTCACCATCGCGGCCTGCAGGAGCGAGGCCCCCAGGGCGACGATCAGGACGCCGCCGCAGAAGGCGATGCCGTCGAGCATCAGGGCGAAGGATCCCGAGCTCTGGGGCCAGCGTTCCGCGGCGCGCAGGGTCGCCTTGCGGGCGTAGATCGAGGCGAGCGCGATCGCGGATACCGTAAGCGCGGTCCCGACGGACATCGCGAACACCGCGGCCCAGGCGGTGAACCGCAACCCCAGCACGTTCGCCAGGATCAGGACCAGGATGGCGCCGGTACACGGGCGCAGGCCGATTGAGAAGATCACGGCGGCCAACGCCCCGAGCGAGCCCTTGTCGGCCACGTGGGCGGCATCGGGCGCGTGGACATGCCCGCAGGTCCCGCAGGCGTCCGCCGCGTTGGGATCGCGGGCCCGGCGGACCAGCCGGCGCGCGGTCACGCCCGCGAGGATGAGGCCGAGCACGAGCACCAGCGCGTAGCTGGTCATCTCGAGTTGGGACGCAATCCCGGTCGCCTCGCGCAGGCTTGCGCCGATGATCGCCAGCACGACCTCGATGATGACTATGGCCGTGACGCCTTGCATCAGCGCGGCGAGGACGGACAGCGCCAGCGAGCGCCGGACGGCGTCCTCGTGGGTCAGCACGTAGGTCGAAATCACCAGCTTGCCGTGTCCGGGACCCGCAGCGTGCAGGACGCCGTAGGCGAAACTCAGGCCAATCAGGGCTCCCGCGGCCTCCACACCGTTCTCCGCCACGAGGCGGGTCGCCGCGGCGAGCCCCTCCTGCAGGTCGCGCTGCATGGCCTGGATGTCAGCAAGGATCAGACGCCAGGTATCGTTGAACAGGAAGACGAGGATCAGCCAGAGCGCGACGATCCCCAATGCCAGCAGCAGGGGGACCGCCAGGTCCCGCAAGGCCGGACGACCGGTCGTCAGTTGCATGCGATGCGCACGCGCTGCGCAAACATCTCCCCGAGGGTCTCGGGGCCGGCCGCGGCGCGGTCGAGCGACTGTGCCAGCGTGATCGCCTCGGCAGTGGGGTTCGGTTCCTCGAGCTGCGCGCTGCAGCCCGCCGGAGCGGCGGCCTCGAGGTTCGCCTTGGCGGGGTCGGTGTAGGCGATCTCGATATAGTAGGTCGGATCGAAGACGGCGTAGGACAGAGAGGTCGTACGCGGATCCACCGGCTCGGCGAAGGTCACGACAAACCGCATCCAGAGATTGTCCTCGATAAGGCCGGCATCGAAGGTCTCGACCGGGCCGAGCGGCACCTTGGCGCCGCCAGCGCGGATATCGGTGAAGAAGTCATACGGCCGGAGCTTCTGAAGGTTCGTGCCGATCATCCGGACCAGCCCCTCCTGGTCGACGCCGTCGTCGGTGCGCTTATCCTCGATCGCGAAGACTGTATAGAAGGGATCGAAAATCCAGGCGATGTCGATACCCGTGACCCGGCCAGCATCATCATATATCGGCTTCGTCTCGAGATCGATCCAGACATGGGGGTGCGCGGCGGCTGGGCCGTCGGCGACCACCAGTCCCAATGTCAGCGCGAGCGCGCCGAGGAATCCCGAAAACTTACGCAACCCGAATCGCCGGCCGGGGTTCGATCCGCGCATCCTACATGGGGCCGTCGTGGCCGCGGAACAACTTCGCGCGACTTGTGAACCGCAATTGGGTCGGTATTGAGGCGGTGGGCTTGTTTCCTACTCCGCCGCCTTCTTGTCGTGCAGGCCCGGGTCGGGCAGGCGGTTCATGCCGAAATACTCCTCGTTCGGCAGCATCCCGAGGCCGTGGGTCATCCGATTCGTGTAGTTGAAGTAGGCCGTCGTGTCGGTGATCTCGAACACGTCCTCGGGCGTGAAGCCCGCGTCGAACAGGAGCTGGCGGTCGGCATCGCCGGTCTGGGCCGGGTTCGACGTCAGCTTCCATGCATAGTCGAGCATCGCGCGCTGCCGGTCGGTCAGGTTCGCCTCGCGGTAGTTCACCATCAGGATGTCGCCCAGCACCGGGTCGTCGGAGAGCTCGCGCACGGCCTGGCTGTGGGACGTAATGCAATAGACGCAGTGATTGTGCGACGACACCACGACGGCGATCATCTCTCGCTCCAGGCGCGAAAGCCGCGCGTCCTCGCCCAGCATCAGTTCGTTGTACTTGGCGATGAAGGTGCGGAGCTTTTCGGGCCGGAGGGCGAACGCACGGATTACGTTCGGCACCAGGCCGAGCTTCTCCTGGCAGATTCGCATGTACTTCTGAAGGTCCTCCGGCAGCCCGCCGGGGTCGGGGACCGGCAGCTTCGAGATGTGCTGCAACTGATCGGGGGTTTCGCGCTTCTTCTTGGCCATGGGTCTCTCCGCTTCGGGTTTCGGCGAGTATAGGCGCGACCCAACTGCTCGTCATGCCCGCGCCCGCCTTTGCGCTTTGCGCTACGGCGGACAAACAAGCGGGCATCCATTGACACCGAACTCTGCCATCGCGCCTTCGGTGATCATGGGTTCCCGCCTTCGCGGGAACGACGACTTCAGTTGGCTTCTACTGCGCCAGCGGCGCCCGGGACTCGAAGGTCCCGATCTGGGCGCGGTGGCGCAGCAGGTGATCCGCGATCACGCAGGCCATCATCGCCTCGCCGACGGGTACGGCGCGGATGCCCACGCAAGGATCGTGGCGGCCCTTTGTCGAGACCTCGGTGTCTTCGCCGTCGCGGCTGACGGTGTCGCGCGGCGTCAGGATCGAGCTCGTGGGCTTCACCGCGAAGCGAATCACCAGGTCCTGGCCCGTGGTGATGCCGCCGAGCACGCCGCCGGCGTTGTTGGAGCCGAATCTGACGTCCTTGCCGTCCATCCGCATCTCGTCGGCGTTTTCCGCGCCGGTGAGTGCCGCGGCGCCCATGCCGGCGCCGATTTCGACACCCTTCACCGCGTTGATGGTCATCATGGCCGCGGCGAGATCGGAATCGATCTTGCCGTAGATAGGTTCGCCGAGGCCGACGGGCACGCCCTCGGCGACGACCTCGATCACCGCGCCGACCGACGAACCGGCCTTGCGGATCCCGTCGAGATAGCTTTCCCACGGTTCCACCATCGCCGGGTCGGGGCACCAGAAGGGGTTATCCCCGGTCGTATCCCAGTCCCAGTTGGCGCGGTCGATCGCCATGGTGCCGACCTGCACCAGCGCGCCGCGGACCGTGATGCCGCCGGGCAGGAGATGTTCGATCACCTTGCGGGCGAGCGCGCCCGCGGCCACGCGGCTCGCGGTCTCGCGCGCCGACGAGCGGCCGCCGCCGCGATAGTCGCGGATACCGTACTTGGCGTCGTAGGTGTAGTCGGCGTGGCCCGGGCGGTACTTGCGCGCGATCCCGGAATAGTCCTTCGAGCGGGCATCCACATTCTCGATCATCATCGAGACGGGCGCGCCGGTCGTCTCGCCCTCGAAGACGCCGGAGAGGATTTTCACTGCGTCGGGTTCCTGGCGCTGGGTCGTGAAGCGCGACTGGCCGGGGCGACGTTTGTCCAGCCAGCCCTGGATGTCGGCCTCGGCGAAAGGCACGCGCGGCGGCACGCCGTCGACGACGACGCCGATGGCGGGCCCGTGGCTCTCGCCCCAGGTTGTGAACCGGAAAATCTGGCCGAAGCTGTTGCCGGCCATGGTGCTGCTCCTTCGTCCTTCGAAAGGCCGGTTACGCGTCGTCGGGCTTCAGGCCCGAGAGCAGTTCCGCGACCCCGGCCGCCTCGTCGACCGCGACCATGCCGACCACGTTGTAGCCGCTGTCCACGTGATGAATCTCGCCCGTAACGCCCGCGCCGAGATCGCTCAGCAGGTAAAGCCCCGCGCCGCCCACCTGGTCGATGGTGACGTTGCGCTTGAGGGGCGCATTCAGCTCGTTCCACTTGAGGATGTAGCGGAAGTCGCCGATGCCGCTCGCTGCCAGGGTCTTGATCGGGCCCGCCGAGATCGCGTTGACACGGATGCCCGCGCCGCCGAGATCGACCGCGAGGTAGCGTACGCTGGTCTCGAGCGCCGCCTTCGCGACGCCCATGACGTTGTAGTGAGGCATGACGCGCTCTGCGCCGAAGTAGGTAAGGGTCAGCAGGCTGCCACCGTCGGGCATCATCGCCGACGCGCGCTTGCAGACGTCCGTGAAGGAGAAGCAGGAGATATCGAGGGAGCGCAGGAAATTCTCCCGGCTGGTGTCGACATACTGGCCCTTGAGCTCGTCCTTGTCGGAATAGGCGATCGCGTGGACGACGAAGTCGAGCTTGCCCCAGCTCTTGCCGATCTCGTCGAAGACCGCGTCCATGCTCGCCGCGTCGGTGACGTCGCAGGGCAGCACCAGCGAACCGCCGATCGATTCCGCGAGCGGGCGCACGCGCTTCTCCAGCGCCTCGCCCTGGAAGGTGAACGCCAGTTCCGCGCCGTGGTCGGCCGCCATCTTGGCGATGCCCCAGGCGATGGACCGGTCGTTCGCGACCCCCATGATGAGGCCGCGCTTGCCGGCCATCAGTTGCGGTGCAGCGGTCATGAAAACCCCGTTGATCCTGCTCGTGCCCCGTGTGGCGTCATCCTACACCAACCCGATGGCGCGGCAAGGCCCACCGACGATTCGCGGCGGATGGCTTTTTGTCTTTGTTCTGATAGGGTTAGCCGCTTCGCGAGAGGGCAGGCATGGACGAGAAACGACTCAGACGGCTGGCGGACGAGCTTCAGTTCGCGCGGACGGTGGTCCGGCGGTTTTCCAAGGACCGGGTCCTCGTGGCCGCCGCGTCGCTCAGCTACACCTCGCTGCTGGCGATCGTGCCCCTGTTCGCGATCGCGTTTTCCGTGATGATGGCCTTTCCGGTCTTCGACGGCATGACCCAGCAGCTGCTGTCCATCGTGCTCAGTTACACCGCCCCCCATGTCGGCGGCGAGCTCGAGACCTATGTGGACCGGTTCGTGTCCAACACCAGCGAGCTGACCACCCTCGGCGTCGTCTGGCTGGCGGTGACGGCGGTGATGCTCCTGTCCACCATCGAGGCGGCGTTCAACGCGATCTGGCGGATCGAGAAGTCGCGCCCGCTCGGCATGCGGCTGATCGCCTACTGGACGACGCTGACGCTCGGCCCGCTGCTGCTCGGCACGGGGCTGTCGGTCAGCACCGCGTTTGCGATGAACAGCTTCATGCCGCTCGGGCTCGATTTCGGCGTGGTCCGGAACTTCTTCCTGCGGATGCTGCCGTTCCTGTTCGCCGTCGGCGGGTTCGCGATTCTCTACCTGGCGTTGCCCAATCGTCGGGTCGGGGTGCGCTACGCACTGCTCGGGGCGCTGGTCGCGGGGATCCTGTTCGAGGCGCTGAAGGCGCTGTTCGGTGTCTATATCCAGAACGCCGGCACCTTCGAGAGCGTCTACGGATCGCTCGCCGCCCTGCCGGTCTTCCTGATCTGGATGTACCTGGTCTGGGCGGTGGTCTTGTTCGGCGCGATCGTCGCCGCGACCCGACCCGAATGGGTGGCCGCGCGCCGGGCCGAGGAATTCGGGCCACTCACGCCTTCGCGCGCGCTTTTGCGTGCCCTCCAGACCATCGGCTGCCTGCTGGCGGCGTCGCGGACCAGCACGCCGGTAGGCGAAGACCGGCTACTCGACGTCACCGGAGGCGACGGTGCGGGGCTGGGACTGGTGCTTGCACGGCTGCAGGACTCCGGTTTTGTTGCCCGCACCGACGACGACCGGCCCGTGCTGATCCGCGACCTCGACGGGGTGAGCGTAGCGGACCTGTACCTCGCGCTTGGCTAAGGTCCCGGCGCCCCCTTCCTCGACGAGGACGAGGATTCCCGCTGGACCGAGCCGCTGGCCGCGCTCATCGACGCCTACAACAGGGCGCGCGACGAGACGATGGGTGCGCTTGTGAAAGACCTGATCGCCGGCGCGGCCGATGCCGGCCCGCGGGTGGTCAGTGACCGCGGCTGAACCGAACCCGTGACCGACGAACACTATGGCGGTGACGATGTCGCCGGGCGCGTCCTGGGTGCTCTCGATCCGGCCCGCGCGGACCGGTTGGCGGCGCTCGACCAGTTTCATGTCGGCGGTGTCGCGGCGTCGCACCGCCTGGCCGAACGCGCGGAGATCGCCGCGGGTCAGCATGTTCTCGACCTGGGGTCCGGCCTCGGCGGCCCTGCGCGGCTGCTCGCGCGCGAGTTCGCGGCGGACGTCACGGGGATCGACCTGACCCCCGGATTTTGCCGGATCGCCCGGGTCCTGTCGGAGCATTCGAGCATGGTTGATCAGACGCACTTCTGCGCGGCCGATGCACTCTCCCTGCCATTCGCCGACGGCGTGTTCGACCTTGTCTGGACCGAGCATGTGGCGATGAACATTGCCGACCGCGACGCGCTCTACCGTGAGCTTCTGCGCGTGGCCCGGCCTGGCGGCCGGCTGGCCCTCTACGACATCGCGGCCGGCGCGGACCCGGCGTCGCTCGTCTATCCCGTGCCCTGGGCGTCCGACCCGGCGCACAGCCACCTGGTCGCGGCGGACGAGCTTCGACGGGTGGTCGCCGATGCCGGCTGGCGCGAGGTCAGCGTCCATGACGAGACGCGGACGGCGCGGGACTGGCTCGCCGGGGCAAAGCCGCCAGGTGACACTGGCGGACCCACCCTGCGCGACGTCATGGGCGCCGATTTCCCGCAGATGATCGGGAACCTGCGCGCGAATTTCGAGGCCGGACGGCTGACCGCGATCCAGGCGGTCTTTGAAAAACATCCGTGATCGATATGATGCGCGCCTTGACCCCAGCGAGTTCGAGAGCAGATTCCGGCCATGTCCGATCGCGATCCGTTTGAAGAGTTCACCGCCTGGTTCGACGCGGCCGTCGCGGCGGAGCCGGCGCTGCCCGAAGCGATGACGCTGGCGACCGTTTCGCCCGAGGGGCAGCCATCCACACGCATGGTGCTGCTCAAGGCCCACGACGCGCGCGGCTTCGTGTTCTATACGAATTTCGACAGTGCCAAGGGGCGGGATCTGTTGGCCAACCCCAACGCATCCCTGTGCTTCCACTGGAAGTCGCTGGGCCGCCAGGTGCGCATCGACGGCACGGTGTCGCCCGTCGACGACGCCGAGGCGGACGCCTACTTCGCGAGCCGTCCGAGGGGCAGCCAGATCGGCGCCTGGGCGTCCGAGCAGTCCGCACCGCTGGAATCCCGCGCGGCCCTCGAGGCGCGGGTCACGGCGCTCGAGGCCGAGCACGCCGGCGGCGACGTGCCGCGTCCGCCCCACTGGTCGGGGTTTCGGCTGGCGCCCGCTCGCATCGAGTTCTGGCAGGATCGTCCCGACCGGCTGCATGACCGCCTGGTTTTCGAGCGCGACGGCGTCGGCTGGCGCGAGACCCGCCTGCAACCCTAGTTCGGCATGCGGGCGGCAGCGGGTCGATTGATCCATGCCAATTCCGTTCCGTCATGAAACTGTCATTCTCCTGCCGTCGGGCACCGGAACGGCGGTGCGCATGGAGGATGAAGATGCTGACACGCGAAGACTGCCTCGCCCTGTGCGAGTTGACGGAATCCGAAGTTGCTGCGATTGCAGAGCACGAGCATGTGCCCGAGTTGATCGCGATGGAGATGGGCCAGTATCTCTGCCACACGCCCGAGGGTGAGGCACGCATCGAACGGATGATCGTCGAGGACATCAAGGTTGCGCGTTCCAACGGGAACATCGCGCACATGTCCAAGCTCGTGGGCGTCCTGCGACACTTCGTCGAAAACCATCCACACAAGTGATCGGTGGCGTTCGCGCCCGTCCGCTTTTCATTGCCGCCGGGGTATATTACCTAGGACGGCATGAATGAGAGCCGCCGCAGCCTGATCCTGACCGGAGCCAGCCGAGGTATCGGTCATGCGACCGTGAAGCGCTTCTCGGACGAAGGCTGGCAGATCATCACCTGTTCGCGTGACCCGGTCCCCGCCCATTGCGAACGCGACCCCAACTGGACGTCGCACATTCCCACGGACCTGAGCGATCCGGACGATGTCGCGCGCTTCATCGACGAGGCCAACGCGCTTCTCGGCGACGCACCGCTCAACGCGCTCGTCAACAATGCCGCGGTCTCGCCGAAGGCGGATTTCCAGGAACGGCTCGGCTGCCTGAACGGCCCGATCGAGAACTGGCGCGAGGTGTTCCAGCTCAACTTCTTCACGCCGCTGGTCCTGGCCCGCGGTTTCGCGCCGGCGCTGGCGCGCGCCGGCCGGATCGACGAGGACGACCCGGACGCGGCCGACAAGCAGGGGCGCGCTGCCATCGTCAACATCACCTCGATCGCCGGCCACGCCATCCACCCGTTTGCGGGGTCGGCCTATTCGACGTCGAAGGCCGCCCTGTCGGCGCTGACCCGGGAGATGGCGGTCGAGTTCGCCGACCTGGGGGTCCGCGTGAACGCGGTCGCGCCGGGCGAGATCGAAACCGAGATGGTCGGCGACGAGTACGAGCCGCTGGTAAACCGAATTCCGATGCACCGGATGGGCACGGCCGACGAGGTCGCGTCCGCGGTGTTCCAGCTCTGCAATCCGGATTTCTCCTACGTGACCGGCACCGAGATTTTCATCACGGGCGGTCAGCATCTCTATTGATCCAACCTGAAGCAGGAGTCGCTGTCATGCCGATCGAAGTCATTCGTCCGAACAGAGAAGATGTTCTGAAATGCGTTGCCCGGTTTGCGGATCTTTCGGCGACCGACAAGGGGCTGCCCGATCAGCCCGTTGAGGGTTTTCATCGCGATTTTCGCAATGTCCTGGGGTTTGAGCAGCCCGAGGGCGCGGAGACCTACTCTCCGATCGGCGATGACGCCAAGCCGCACATCAGCCATCTGAAGGCCGGCTTCGGCATGGCCTATGTCTCCGCATGCCCCGGCCAGGGCGTGATGATGCACACCCATGACACGAACGAGACGTTTGTCGTGATGGAAGGCACATGGATGTTCGAATGGGAGGGGGAGGACGGTGACGACCATGTCATCCTCGAGGAGCAGGACATCGTATCCTTTCCCCCGGGTATCCAGCGTCGCTTCGAGTGCCAGTCGGCACGTGAAGGAAAAGACCAGGGCATGATTCTCGGCGTGATCGGCGGCGATACGCCCGGCGCGGAATTCTCTCCGGAGTCCGTCGAGCGCATGAAGGCGGCCGGCACCTGGCCCGACGCGGCGGAATAGGCGGCTGCGCCCCGGGCGCGATTGATACAGGACAAGTCGCAAGGTCCGCCTTGCAATAATCTCCGCCGGAAACAAATCGGAGGAGACCGAGCAAATGACGATTCCTGTTCACAAGCCGACGCGGGACGAGATTCTCAAGTGCGTCGCCCGGTTCGACGAGATCGAGGCGGTGGACGGTGGCCTTCCGGACCAGAAGGTCGAGGGTTACTACCGCACCTTCCGCAACGCGCTCGGCTTCGCCCAGCCCGAGGGCGAGGATGTCTATTCGCCCATCGGCGACGAGGCGAAGCCGAAGATTTCCCATCTCAGTCCGGGCTTCGGGATCGGATGGGTCACCGCGGACCCTGGCCAGGGCGTGATGATGCACGTCCACGACACCAACGAGACCTTCATCGTCACCGAAGGGACCTGGATGTTCGAGTGGGAAGGCGACCAGGGCAACGACCATGTGATCCTTGGCGAAAAGGACATCGTGTCGTTTCCGCCAGGCATGCAGCGCCGTTTCGAGTGCGTGAGTGCGCGCGAGGGCGAGACCCGAGGCACGATCATGGCCGTGATCGGCGGCGATACGCCGGGCGTCGAGTGGTCGCCCGAGGCGGTCGAGGAGCTGAAGGCCGCGGGCGCGTGGCCCGATGCGGCGGAGTAGGCGCTAGCTTTCCGGGCTCACCGAATCGAGCCACTTGAGGCGGGCTTCGACCTGCGCCAGTTCGAGTTCGAGCCAGGCGTCGAACTTTCCCGGTTCGGCGCCGTAGCGCGCCTTCAGATCGATCAGGCGCGCCTGCTCGTTCTCGCTGATCTCGCGCATCCGCTCGATCTGGCTCTCCGCCTCGGCGTCCGACAACAGGTGCAGGAAGCGGAGCTTGAGGGCGAAGACGAGCTGCGAGTTCCCGTCGACCGGGCTGCGCAGGTTCGACACCATCAGCTCACGAAGCACCTCGCGGCCGGCGTCGGTGATTTCCAGCATTTCGTCGGCTGCGTCCGACGAATCGGTCGTGGGCCGCACGAGGCCCTCGGCGATCAGCACCTCGATCGACAGCCCCATCATGTCCAGCGAGGGGCCGACGATGCGGCTGGCGAAGGTGCGCACCTCGCGGGCGAGCTCGGCATAGGTCTGGGGCTGAACCGCGAGGGTGCCGAGGGTGCACAGCCGCAGCGCCTCGGTCGGGATCAGGGAGTTGTCGCGGTACATGCGCCGGGGTCGTTCAGGCCGCGGAGCGAAGATTCAACCGGGTCCAGACATCCTCGAAGGCGGCGACCAGCGCGTCCATCATCGCGTCGTCGTGGAGCGGGGTCGGCGCGATCCGCAGACGCTCCGTGCCGCGCGGCACGGTCGGGAAGTTGATGGGCTGGACATAGATGCCGTGGCGGTCGAGCAGTTCGTCGCTCGCGACCTTGCACAGGGCCGCATCGCCGACGAACACCGGCACGATGTGGCTGACCGACGGCATCACTTCCATGCCGGCGGCCGTCAGGCGCGCCTTCAGCGTGGCCGCGCGTTCCTGGTGGCGTTCCCGGATGCCATTGTCGGCCTTGAGAATCTGGATCGCGGCGCGCGCACCGGCCGCCACATGGGGCGGCAGCGACGTCGAGAAGATGAAACCCGCGCCGTTCGAGCGCACGAAATCGACCAGGTTCGCCGACGCGGCGATATACCCGCCGACATTGCCGAAGGCCTTGCCGAGCGTTCCCTGCACGATGTCGATACGGTCCATGAGGCCGTCCCGTTCGGCGACCCCGGCGCCGCGCTCGCCATACATGCCGACGGCATGGACCTCGTCGAGGTAGGTCAGGGCACCATGCTTCTTAGCGACCTCGACGATCTCCGCGATCGGCGCGATGTCTCCGTCCATGGAATAGACGGACTCGAACGCCACGAGTTTCGCGCGCTCGGGTCCGGCCGCGGCGAGCAGCTCGTCAAGATGCTCCGGGTCGTTGTGGCGGAAGATGACTTTCTCCGACCGGCCGTGACGGATGCCCTCGATCATCGAGTTGTGGTTCAGGGCGTCGGACACAACCAGGCAGTCGGGCAGCATCGAGGCGAGGGTCGAGAGCGCGGTCCAGTTGGCGACATACCCGGAGGTAAACAGGAGTGCCGCTTCCTTGCGATGAAGGTCGGCGAGCTCTTCCTCGAGCAGGACGTGATAATGGTTGGTGCCCGAGATGTTGCGCGTGCCGCCCGCACCGGCGCCGCATTTCTCCAGCGCCTCATGCATGGCCGCGAGCACATCGGGGTGCTGACCCATGCCCAGATAGTCGTTCGCGCACCACACGGTGATGTCCTGGGTGCCGCCGTCGACATAGCGCACCGCACGCGGGAAATCGCCCGAAGTCCGCTCCAGGTCCGCGAACTCGCGATAGCGTCCTTCGGCCCGCAGGCCGTTCAGATTGCTGGAAAAAAACTTCTCATAGTTCATGAGCGGGAATCCAATCGCCGTTCCCGACGGAGGGGCAAGCCGCCGACGCTCGTTTCAGGCCCGGAATATAGCAGCCGGGTCCGATATTTCCATCGCGGCGGCTCGCCGCAGCAACAACCTCGCCGGGTACCTCAGGCGGGCATGCCCGGCGGCGGATCGCAGGGCTCGGTCTCCATCTTCGCCGGGATCGAGATCTCGATCAGGTCGAAGGTGTCCGAGGTGCCCGTCTCGTTGTGCGGCACGCCGCCCGGAATGTAGATGGAATCGCCCGGCTCCAGGTGGACCGTCCCGTCGGCGAAGGCGAGATCGAGCCAGCCCTCGAGCATATAGACGAACTGCCCTTCGCAGATATGGGTGTGCCAGCCCGTCGGTTTCACAAGACCCTGCTTGGCGCGCGTGATCTGGACCCGCATCTTGCCGTCGCTGGCCTCCTGGGTGCCCAGGTCGATGTAGTCGAAGAAGTTGCGCCGTCCCTCGACGAACTGCGGGTCGTCCTTGCGGCGAACCTCGTAACCCGGCGCCGCGGCGCCGTCCTCCAGTACGACTGCTTCACTCATGACCGTTTCTCCCCTTCTTGCGGTTTTGTTGCGGCGTTTCCGCGCGGCGTGGCGGGCTAGACCAGCCCCTCGGCCTGCACATGCTCCCAGGTCTCGTCGAGCGCCTTCGAGAAGCGCTCGATGCAGACACCGATCTGGTCTTCCGTGATGATCAGCGGCGGGCAGAGCGCGATCGAGTCCGACGGCAGCGCGCGCGAGATCAGGCCGTGGGCCTGGGTGCGCGCCATCATCCCCGGCGCGACCTTCGCGGCCGGGTCGAACAGGCCCTTGTTCTCCTTGTCCGGCGTCAGCTCGAGTGCCGCGAACAGGCCGACGCCGCGCACCTCGCCGACGAGCGGGTGTTCCGCGAACTGCCGCATCTGTTCCTGGAAGGTGCCCATGACCGAACGCACATGGCCCAGCGTGTCGCGCTCCTCGTAGATGCGGAGCGTCTCGAGCGCGACGGCGGCGGAGACCGGGTGGCCCGAATAGGTGTAGCCGGTGTTCCACATGCCGAACTTGTCGCTGCCCTCGCGCAGCACCTGGTAGATCTCGTCGGTCATCAGCACCGCGCCGATGGGCAGGTAGGCCGACGACAATGCCTTGGCGATCGACATCAGGTCCGGCTGGATGTTGTAGGTCTCGCAGGCGAACATGTTGCCCGTGCGCATGAAGCCGGTGATCACCTCGTCGGCGATCATCAGGACGTCATGCTTCTTGAGGACGGCCTGGATCTTCTCGAAATAGGTCGCGGGCGGCGGGATCAGCCCGCCGGCGCCCATCACCGGCTCGGCGATGAAGGCGGCGACCGTGTCCGGGCCCTCACTGACGATCAGGTCGTCGAGCTCCTGGGCCAGCCGGCCCGCGAAATCCTCCTCGCTCTCGCCGTCCTGTCCCTCGCGCCAGTAGTGCGGGGTCGTGACGTGGAGGAACCGGTCAAGCGGCACGTCGAAGCCCTTCTGGGCGTAATCCACGCCGGTCAGGCTCGAGGCGGCCAGCGTGATGCCGTGATACGCCTTGTGGCGGCCGATGATCTTCTTCTTCTCGGGCTTGCCGCGGGCGTTGTTGTAGTACCAGACGATCTTCACCTGGGTGTCGTTGGCCTCGGAGCCGGAGTTGGTGAAGAACACCTTGCCCATCTCGACCGGGGCCATCTTGACCAGCTTCTCGGCGAGGTCGATGGCAACCTCGTTCGACCGGTGGGTGAAGCCCTGGATGTAGGGCAGGCGCAACATCTGCTCGTAGGCGACCTTGGCAAGGCGTTCCTCGCCGAAGCCGAGCGAGGTGCACCAGAGGCCGGCCATGCCCTCGATATATTCCTTCCCCTGGTCGTCATAGACATAGATGCCCTTGCCCTCGTTCACGATGAACGGGCCGTTCTGCTCGTGCACCTTGGGGTTGGTGAACGGGTGCAGGTAGTACGCAATGTCGCGCGCTGCGGGGGAATTGGGTGCAAACTGGGTGCGGTCGGACGGTGCCATGACGCTCGCCTTCGTATGTTCTGGTGCGTTTCCGGGGGAACGTTAAGCGCCCGGGGCGGTCGCGGCAAGCGGTAGGGCGCTGAGCCCCGGATTCAAGCCGTTTCCAGCCGCTCGAACTCGTCCTTACCCGCGTTGGGGCCGGCCTGGACCTCGATCAGGGTCAGGGCGCGGTTGTCCGCCGTGGCCAGCGCGTGGGCCGCGCCGGCCGGGATCGAGATGGACTCGCCCGGCTCGAGCGCGCGGGTCTCGTCCTCCAGGGTCACCTCGGCGGTGCCGTCGACGATCATCCAGTGCTGGGCGGCATGCCGGTGGCGGCGCAGGTTCACGCGGCCGCCCGCATGGACGGAGATGCGCTTGACGTGGAAGCCGGGGCCGGTGTTGAGGGTCTTGTACCAGCCCCAGGGGCGATAGACCTCCGGGAAGGTGACCGCCTCGGAGCGGCCCGACTTGCCGAGCGCCTCGACGATGTCGCGCACCTGCTGCACCTCGTCCTTGGGGGCGACGAGCACGGCATCCGCCGATGCGACGACGACAAAGTCCTCGAGGCCGATCGCGGCGACGAGCGTGCCGTCGCTGCGCAGGTAGCAATCGCGCGCGCCGACCTGCACGACGTCGCCGACGACGACATTGCCGGCGTTGTCCTTGGCGCCGATCTCCCACAGTGCGCGCCAGGATCCGACGTCCGACCAGCCCATGTCGACGGGTACGACGGCGGCGCGGTCGGTCTTCTCCATGACCGCGTAGTCGATCGAGGTGGCGGGGGCGGCGGCGAACGATTCCGCGTTCAACCGCAGGAAGTCGAGGTCCTCGCTGCCGCCGGCCAGCGCCGCGCGGCACGCGATGCCCGTCTCGGGCGTCAGCCGGTCGATCTCGGCGATGAGCGTGTCGGCCCGGAACACGAACATGCCGCTGTTCCAGAAATGGTTGCCGCCGTCCACGAAGGCCTGCGCGGTCGTGAGATCGGGCTTCTCGACGAAGCCGTCGACAGCGCGCACCCCGTCCAGGCCGTCCACGGATCCGCCCGCGGCGATATAGCCAAAGCCCGTCTCCGGTGCGCGCGGCGCGATCCCGAAGGTGACGAGGCGGCCGGACTCGGCGGCGGCTGCTGCCATGTACGCGGCCTCCCGGAACGCAGCCGCGTTCTGGACCACATGGTCCGAGGGCAGCACCAGCATGATTGCGTCGGGGTCGCGGTCCAGCAGCCAAAGCGCGGCCGCGGTCAGGGCCGGCGCCGTGTTGCGGCCGATGGGCTCCAGCAGGATTCCCTGCGGGGCCTGTTCCTGGCGGCGGAGCTGTTCGGCCACCATGAACCGGTGCTCCTCGTTGCAGACCACCAGCACCGGCGCGAAGCGCTGGGGCACGCCGACCCGTAGCGCGGTTTCCTGCAGCATCGTCTGGTCGCCCGCGAGCGGCAGGAACTGCTTCGGGTAGTCCCTGCGGCTCATGGGCCACAGGCGAGTTCCCGCGCCGCCGGACAGGATGACGGGTGTGATCAGGCCGCTCGCCAAGAAAGATCTCCTTCTAGGGCACCCTTGCTAGCGGACTTTCGTGTGCAGGCCAACGCCGGTGTGGCTTCGAGACAGGAATATTGCCCTGCGCTACCATGATCGCATGAAAATCAGCGTCATCCAGATGAACACCCGCAGCGACAAGGCCGCCAACCTCGAACAGGCGCGCACGCTGGCTGCGCGCGCAATCGCCGCGGACGCGCCCGACATGCTGGTGCTGCCCGAGGTCTTCGCGTTCATGGGCAGTTCGGTCGCCGACAAGCGCGCCGCGGCCGAGGAGCTTCCCGAGGCGGGCGAGACAGGCGGCGATGCCTATGAGACTCTGCGGACGCTTGCGATGGAGCACGGTGTGTTCGTCCACGGCGGCAGCTTCGTCGAGCGGTCGGGAGACGATTGCTTCAACACCACCATCGCCTTCGATCGCGCAGGTGTCGAGCTCGCGCGCTACCGCAAGATCCACCTGTTCGACGTCTCGACGCCGGACGGCCGCGAGTATCGGGAATCGGACACCTTCGGAGCGGGTCGGGACATCGTCACCTACGCGGCCGGGGACATCACGGTCGGCTGCAGCATCTGCTACGACCTGCGCTTCGCGGAGCTCTATCGCGCGCTCGCCGAGGCGGGCGCCCAGGTGATCATGGTGCCGGCGGCCTTCACCCTGCAGACCGGCAAGGATCACTGGGAGCCGCTGTTGCGCGCGCGTGCCATCGAGACCCAGACCTATGTCGTTGCGGCGGCCCAGACCGGCACGTATCACGAGGGCAACGACGAGCGGGCGAGCTGGGGCCATTCGATGATCGTCGATCCCTGGGGCCACATTCTTGCCCAGGCGCGCGAGGGAACAGGCCACGCGACGGCGACCGTTGAACTGGATTATCTCGATACGGTGCGCCAACGTATCCCGGTCGCGCAGCACCGGGTGTTATGAGGCCGGACGACGGGCCAAAGGGGAACTGAGATGAACATCAAGGACGAGATCGCCCGCGACCACGAACTGCTGACCGTGTGGCGCCGGGACTTCCACGCCCATCCCGAGCTGGCGTTCCAGGAGGAGCGTACCGCCGCGCTGGTCGCCGAGCGGCTCGAGAGTTTCGGGGTCGAGGTCCATCGCGGTATCGCCAAGACCGGCGTCGTCGGCCGGCTGAGCGTCGGGACGGGCAATCGCGCGATTGCGCTGCGCGCCGACATGGACGCGCTGCCGATGGAGGAGGGCAACGATTTTGCCCACGCCTCGGAGACACCCGGCCTCATGCATGGCTGCGGCCATGACGGGCACACGACGATGCTCTTGGGTGCGGCGAAGTATCTCGCCGAGACGAAGCAGTTTGACGGCACGGTCTATTTCGTGTTCCAGCCGGCCGAGGAGGCCGAGGGCGGCGCCGCGGTGATGGTCAAGGAGGGCTTGTTCGAGAAGTTCCCGGTCGAGTCCGTCTACGGCATGCACAACTGGCCGGGAATGCCCGTGGGCGAGTTCGCCATCGCATCCGGGCCCATGATGGCGGCCTTCGACATCTTCGACCTCACCATTCGCGGGCGGGGCAGCCATGCGGCGATGCCCCACCAGGGGGTCGACAGCATCCTCATGGCGTCGAAGGTGGTGGACGCGTTGCAAAGCATCACGAGCCGGAACATCGACCCCATCGACTCCCTCGTTGTGTCCGTTACCCAGATCCACGGCGGCGACGCCTATAATGTGATCCCGGACGAGGTGGTGCTGCGCGGCACGGTGCGGTCGTTCAGCGAGGCGGTGCGCGACGGCGTGGAACCGGCGATGCGCCGGATCGCCGACGGGGTGTGTGCGGCGTTCGGCGGCACCGCGGAGCTGCGCTACGAGCGGCGCTACCCGGCGACCGTGAACAGCGTTGAGGAGACCGAGCATGCCGAGGCAGCGGCGCTGGCAATCGTCGACGATGCGAAGATCGACCGCAAACCGGTCCCGAGCATGGGCTCGGAGGACTTCGCCTACATGCTGCGCGAGAAGCCGGGGAGCTATGTCTGGGTCGGCAACGGGGCAGCCGAGGGTGGCTGCATGCTTCACAACCCGGGCTATGACTTCAACGACGAGATCATTCCCATCGGGGTGACCTACTGGTCCGAACTGGTGGAGCAGGTGCTGCCCGCGGACCGGTCGGAATAGGCGCCAACAGGCCTAATTTCCGTTAACCATATGGCAAGGCTTCGGCGCCACTCTGTGCCCCGAGCCTATGTCACTGATTCTGCATATCGTAATCATCGCGTCCTATTTCGTGCTGGCGACCGCCGTGGCACTGGTTGCGCCCGCGCTTGTGCCGTCCCTGACGGCCGACCTGGCGCCGCTGGCCGCGGGCATCGTGTTCGTCGCCTGCGCGCTCGCGCACCTGGTGTTTGCCCAGTCGGAACGCAACCGGCGCCTCGTCGAGGAGCTGTCCCTGGTGCGCCGCCAGACGCGCGAGATCGCCGAGGACCTGCTTAACACCCAGACCCAGGCGCTCCAGATGCGCCAGGTGATCGACTAGGCCGGCCGCGCCGGCGAGCAGCGAGTCTCGGAGGTGGTTTCCGAGGTCAAGGTGCTGCAGGGGCTGATCGAGGCCTTCTCGCGCAAGCAGGCCGAAAGCGCGCTCTCCGGCGAGGTCGAGCTGGCCGAACGGCCGCGGCTGGTTGCGGTCGAGGGCGGCAAGGCGGTCAGCGCGCCGTCGGCCGACGATCTGGGGAGCGTCGACGACCCGGAGGTGATCGACATCGTTCGCGAGGCGCTGCGCCTCGACCGGGTGGATGTCTATCTGCAGCCGATCGTCAGCCTGCCCCAGCGCAAGAACCGCTACTATGAATGCTACACCCGGATCCGCAGCGAGGACGGCACGGTCATCGGCCCGGGCCAGTATATCGGCGTGGCGGAGCGCGAGGGGATGGTCAGCGCCATCGACAACATGCTGCTGTTCCGCTGCGTGCAGCTGATCCGGCGCACCCAGAAGCGCAACTACGACACGTCCTTCTTCTGCAACATCTCCCGCGAGAGCCTTGGCGACACCGCCTTCATCGGCGACTTCGTGGACTTCGTCTCGGAAAATCCCGACCTGGCGCCGAAGCTTTACTTCGAATTCGGCCAGAGCGACATCGAGACCGCCCCGCCGGCGACCATCGGCAACCTGGCCCGGCTCGCGGACCTCGGGTTCCGCTTCTCCCTCGACCAGGTCACCCATCTCAACCTGGACATCCAGGGGCTGTCGGCCAAGAACTTCCGGTTCGTGAAGCTCGACGCATCCTTCCTGCTCGACCGGGACCGGGATCTCGTCGGCGATATCGCCCGCGAGGACATCAAGAAGATGCTCGATCGTGACGGGCTCGATCTGATTGTCGAGAAGATCGAGGACGAGGCCCAGCTGGTCGAGCTGCTCGATTTCGAGATCGACTTCGGCCAGGGCTACCTGTTCGGCGAGCCCCGCCTCAGCCGCACCGACTGACGCGCGCTTTCTTCTCGCCCGTGGACATGGCATACGCCTGTTCCATGAACACCGAGTTGCTTCCCGGCTTCCGCAGCATATCCGAGCGCTACGATCACCTGATCGTCGATCTGTGGGGCACCCTGCATAACGGCATCGAGCCGCTGCCCGGCGCGATCGAATGTCTGGAGCATTTCGGCGGCGCGGGCGCGCGGATCGTTCTCCTGTCCAACGCGCCGTTCCGGGTGTCCGGCGTTCGAGACGTGCTCGGCCATATCGGGATTCCCGAGACGATCTACGAGGATGTCTTCTGTTCCGGCGAGATCGCCTGGCGCGCCATTCGTGATCGCGCCGATCCCTGGCACGCGAAACTGGGCCGTCGTGCCGCGTTCATCGGGCCGGATCGCCATCGGCCCATGCTCGACAATCCCGGCATCGACGGCGCGGCGGACTTCGAGGATGCGGACTTCGTGATCTGCACCGGGCCGCGCGACGCCGGTCATGCCCTCGACGACTACATCCCCGACCTCGAGCGCGCCGCCGCGGCGAAGCTGCCGATGATCTGCACCAATCCGGACCGCGAGGTTTTGCGCGGCGATGCGCGCGAGATCTGCGCCGGCGCGATCGCCGAAGCCTACGAGACGCGCTTCGGCGGCGACGTCGCCTGGCACGGGAAGCCGTACCGCCCCGTCTATGACGAGGTTCTCCGGATCCTCGGCGAACCCGATCGCGCGCGGGTCCTGATGATCGGCGACGGTCTCGGGACCGATGTCGCGGGAGCGGCGGTCGCAGGCATCGATGCGGCCTTCATCGTCGGCGGAATTGCCGCCGAACGACTGGGTGCCGCGCCGGGTGCGCTGCCGGACCCGGAGCGGCTTGCGACCCTGCTCGATGAGGTGGGCCAGGCGCCGCGCTACGCGATGCCCGGGCTGTTCTGGTAACGATTCTCTTACGTAAACCGGCATAGGTATCGGCACCGGATAGCGCCGATGCGGCGCGGGGCGGAAGGACAATCGGTAGGACGGGAATTGGGCATTCACCGCCACGCGTGGAACTGGTCCTTCGATGCGCCGCCCGAGACGATCTGGCCGATCCTGTCGGACACCGCGCGTTTCAACGAGGCGGCGGGGCTCCCGAAGCACGAAATCACCGAAACTCCTCAGGATGACGGTTCGGTGCTCTACACGGCCGAGGCGAAGCAGGGGCCGTTCCATATGGCCTGGCGCGAGGAGCCGGTGAACTGGATCGCGAACCGCTGGTTCGAGCATCGCCGCCACTTTACGCGGGGGCCGTTCCGGATGGTCTTTGCGAACCTCGAGATCACGTCAGCAGGCGCCGACGGCGCGCGCAGCGAGGTGCATTACACCCTTGAGGTCGAGGCCGCGAACCTGGTGGGCGAGATTCTCCTGCGGACAGTCTTCTTCAAGGCCACCGACAAGATGTTCGGCGCGCTGATCGACGCGACGCGGGACTACGCACGGGGAAATCGCGAGACTCCGTTCGACGCCACGCCACCCGAACTGGACCTGGCCGCGCGCCAGCGTGTCGATCGTGCGATCGCGGCCATCAACGAAACCCCGCATGCCCACGGTCTTGCGGAAGCTTTGGCGGCACACGCGACCACTGCCCAGGAGGTGGATGTGGTCAAAATTCGCCCGCTGGCGCTGGCCCGTCGTTGGGATGTGCCCGCCCGCGATGTGATCGAGCTTTGCCTCGAGGCGACGCGTGCGGGCCTGCTCGACCTGCGCTGGGATATCCTGTGCCCGCGCTGCCGGGTCGCCAAGTCGATCTCCGCAGGACTCGACGAGTTGCCGACGGGCGCCCATTGCGGGACGTGCAACATCGACTATGACCGCGACTTCTCGCGCAACGTCGAACTGAGTTTCCAGCCGGCGGCAGGTATACGGCCACTGGCCTTCGGCGAGTACTGCCTGTTCGGCCCCATGAGCACACCGCATATCGTCGCCCAGGTCCGTGTCGCGGCGGGGGAGCCCCGCGAGCTGGAGGCCGAACTCGCACCCGGCCGCTATCTGGCGCGCACGCTCGAGGCCGGACCAGAGGCGGAACTCGACCACGAGGGCGGCGGTTTCCCCGAGGTTCTGATCGGCGATGGCAGCGTGACGACGGGCGCGCCGGCCGGGCCGGGCTTGCTGCGGCTCGTCAACACGTCCGCGCATGACCGGAATGTCGTGATCGAGGAGCGCGCCTGGGAGCGCGACGCCCTGACAGCGGACAGGGTCACCGCGATGCAGGCGTTCCGCGACCTGTTCTCGGACCAGGTCCTGCGTCCCGGCGACGAGGTGGCGATCCAGCGGGTCACGCTGATGTTCACCGACCTTCGTGGGTCCACGGCACTTTATGAAACCATGGGGGATGCGCGGGCCTACGGGCTGGTGCGCGACCATTTCGCCTTCCTGACCGGCATCGTGCGCGATCACGAGGGCGCGGTCGTGAAGACCATCGGCGATGCCGTGATGGCGGCGTTCCTGGAGCCGGGCCATGCGCTTGCCGCGGGGTTGGAGATCCAGGCTGCGGTTGCGGCCTTCAACCGCGATCATGCGCCGACGGATGGCGGCGAGGAGCTGGTCGCTATCAAGGTCGGCATTCACGAAGGCCCGTGCATCGCGGTCAACCTGAACGACCGGCTGGACTATTTCGGGACGGCGGTGAACCTAACTGCCCGTCTCGAGGGGCAGAGCCGGGGCGGCGATATCGTGATCTCGAAGAGCCTCGCCGCCGACCCGGGCGTCGCTGCGCTCCTCGAGGGCCGCGCATTGAGCGAGGAATCGGCGGAACTGCGGGGATTCGACGCTGCCGTGCCGTTCCTGCGCATCGACCGCTCTGCCGGCGCCCCGGTCGTGGCGGGCCGATAGACCGGCCCCCGGCCACGCATTATACTTCCCGGCCATTCCTGTCGGGGCAATGCGAGCCGGAAAAGTGGCTGAATTTCCGAAGAACAGTCTGGACGACTGGACCGCGCGCGCGGCCGCGGAGCTGCGCGAGCGTACGCCGGACGACCTTGTGTCCGAGACGCCCGAGGGCATTGCGGTCAAGCCGGTCTATACGGCTGCGGACCTCGAGGAGATCGCCTGGCGCGACAACATGCCGGGCTTTCCGCCGTTCGTCGGCGGCCCGAAGGCGACCATGTATGCCGGCCGTCCCTGGACCGTTCGGCAGTATGCCGGCTTCTCGACGGCCGAGGAATCCAACGCCTTCTACCGCAAGGCGCTCGAGGGCGGGCAGCGCGGTCTGTCGGTTGCGTTCGATCTCGCGACCCATCGCGGTTACGACAGCGACCATCCCCGCGTCGTCGGCGATGTTGGCAAGGCCGGCGTCGCGATCGACAGCGTCGAGGACATGAAGATCCTGTTCGACGGCATTCCGCTCGACGAGATGAGCGTGTCGATGACCATGAACGGTGCTGTCCTGCCGGTTCTGGCGAACTTCATCGTTGCGGGCGAGGAGCAGGGTGTTCCCGCCGAGAAACTTTCCGGGACCATTCAGAACGACATCCTCAAGGAGTTCATGGTCCGCAACACCTATATCTATCCGCCGGCGCCCTCGATGCGGATCGTCTCCGACATCATCGGCTACACCGCCGAGAATATGCCGCGCTTCAACTCGATCTCGATTTCCGGCTATCACATGCAGGAGGCGGGTGCGACGGCGGTCCAGGAGCTTGCCTTTACGCTGGCCGACGGCATCGAATATGTGCGGACGGCCACATCGAACGGACTCGACGTCGACAAGTTCGCGCCGCGCCTCTCCTTCTTCTTCGGCATCGGCATGAACTTCTTCATGGAGATCGCCAAGCTGCGCGCGGCCCGGTTCCTGTGGGCACATGCCATGCGCGACATGTTCGGCGCGGCTGATGAGCGCTCGCTCATGCTGCGCACCCACTGCCAGACCTCGGGCGTGTCGCTGACGGAGCAGGACCCCCACAACAACATCGTGCGCACCACCATCGAGGCGCTCGCGGCGACCCTGGGCGGTACCCAGTCCCTGCACACCAACTCCTTCGACGAGGCGGTGGCCTTGCCCACGCCGGCCTCTGCGCGTATCGCGCGCAACACGCAGCTGATCCTCCAGCATGAGGCGCGGATCACCGACGTCGTCGATCCGCTGGCGGGCTCCTACTATGTGGAGAGCCTGACACATTCGCTCGTCGTCGAGGCGCGCAGGATCATTGACGAGGTCGAGGAACTCGGCGGGATGACCCGGGCGGTCGAGTCCGGGATGCCGAAGCTGCGCATCGAGGAAGCGGCCGCGCGCCGCCAGGCGCGGATCGACCGGGTCGAGGATGTGATCGTCGGGGTCAACCGCTATCAGCCCGACACGGCAGAGGAAATCGATGTCCTCGACATCGACAACACGCGGGTGCGTGAGGCGCAGGTCGCGCGGCTGAAGAGCGTCCGCGAGGGGCGTGACTCCGATGCGTGTGCCGCCGCGCTCGCGGCGCTCACGCAGATCGCGCAGTCGGGCGAGGGAAATCTGCTCGCCGCGTGCGTCGAGGCCGCGCGGGCGCGGGCGACCGTGGGGGAGATGTCGGATGCAATGGAAGAGGCCTTTGGCCGCCACAGGGCGACCGTGAAGTCGATTTCGGGCGTGTATGCCGCCGCCTATGAGGGCGACGAGGGATTCCGCGAGGTCCTCGCGAGCGTCGATTCGTTCGCCGAGGAGGAAGGCCGGCGTCCGCGCATGCTGGTCGTCAAGCTGGGCCAGGACGGTCATGACCGTGGCGCCAAGGTCATCGCCACCGCCTTTGCCGATCTGGGCTTCGACGTGGATGTGGGGCCGCTCTTTGCGACACCCGAGGAGGCCGCGCAACAGGCCATCGAGAACGATGTCCACATCGTCGGCGTGTCCACCCAGGCCGCGGGTCACAAGACCCTCGTCCCGCAGCTCACCCAGGCGCTGGCTGCCGCGCGTGCCGAGGAGGTCGTGGTGATCTGCGGGGGCGTCATCCCGGCCAAGGACTACGAATTCCTGAAGTCGAATGGCGTGTCCGCGATCTACGGGCCGGGGACGAACATCCCTGCGGCGGCCCGCGAGGTCCTTGAGATGGTTCGCGAACGACGGCGCGAAGCGGCCTGATGTCGGGTTCCGGGGACGACTGGCGGGCCGACGAGGACGCGTCCGGGCCCGAACCGGAGCGCGAGGATGCGCCCGACGACCCCTTCGAAGACGTCTTCGACGACGACGAAGGATTCGATCAGCCCCGTGACGACCGCGACGGCGACAGGTATGGCGAGCCAGCGCCCCGCCGCCGCGCAGGCCTCAACTTCATGAGCTGGGTGCTGGGCCTGGCCGGGGCGGCGTGGCTCGCGTTTTTCGCCATGTTTGTCGCGCGCGCCATCGGCTGGTCGCTGGTGCCCCAGCTTCTGCCCTACGAGGTCGGCAGCCTCGTCGCGGGCCTGCTGGTGCCGCCAGGCTTTCTGTTCGCGCTCGCGGTTCTGGCCGCGCGCCGCCGCCGGCTCAACGACACACTGGCCGGGCTCGAGGAGCAGATTGCGCGCCTGGAATCGCCCTTTTCCAACGCGAACTCCGAACTGACGGAGCTTGGCGAGATGCTCGTCCTTTACGGGCAGGCCCTGCAGGAGGCGGTTGCGGATGCCCGTCGGCAGATGTCCGAGCTGCGGGGCGGATTCGCGCGCGAGGCGTCGGAGCTCGCCCAGATCACCGAGGCACTCGCCAACATGATGATCTCGGCCAACGAATCCGCCGGAACCCAGGCCGGGGTTCTTGCGGACATGACCAAGCAGATCGAGGGGAACCTTCAGAAGATCAGCGGCGTCGGGAAGGGCGAGGCCGAGGTGATCGACGCCGCCTCGCGTCGCGCCGAGGAAGTCGTACAGCAGCTTCTGTCCGCGCTGCATGAGCAGATCGCGGCCATCGAGTCCGGCTTCGAGAAGGCGGTCAACGAGACGGTCGGGCGCGTGTCGGGCACGGGCGATACGGCGGTCGAGGAAATTCGCGCCGTGGCGAACCAGCTCGCCGAACGTGCCCGGGAGGCCGTCGACACGGTGACCCAGCAGGCCGATGAGGCGGGCACCGCCATCGGCGACGCGGGTGCACGAGCGGCCGGGGCAATTGCAGAGGCGTCGGATGACGCGCTGAGCAAGTCGGCGGCGCTGGGTGAGGAACTGGAACGGCGGTCGGCGGACGCCGGGGAGGCGTTCGAGGCGGCGATCGGTCGGGCGTCGGAGAGGCTTGCCGCCATGTCGGAGGAAGCCGCCGGACACGCGGAGCGGCTGGCGGCCGAGATCTCCGGCCAGATGCAGCAGGCGGGGGGCGCACTCGACCGTGTCGTCGAGGCCATGGCCGCACAGCTCTCGGAGGTTTCGGACCAGGCCGGTCAGCGGGCGCGGGAGATCACCGAGGCCGCTGCTGCGGAGATGGCACAGGCCGGGCGCGCGGTCGGCGCAAGCGCCGCGGAAACCCGCCAGGAGATCGAACGCATGACCGCGAACCTGCGCGAGCAGGCAGACGCCTTTGCCGCCATATCTCGCGCGAGCGTTGCGCAGGTGGATGCTGCGAGTGAGCGGCTGAACGCGTTTGCCGACGGTCTCGCGGCGGCGGGAGAATCGGCCGACGAACGCGCACGCGCTCTGGGCGACACGTATCGCAGCGAGGCGAGCGCGCTGGAAACAGTCGCGCGCAGCACGTCCGCCGAAGCAGAGCGACTCACGGCTGAACTGCGGAGCGCAGCGGGGGCGCTGTCTGCGTCCGCCGGCAGCATCGCGACCGGCGCGGCCGAGGCGCGCGAGGCGCTGGGAGAACATGCGCAGCTCGTGGAGACCGAGTATGCGCAGACGCTGAGCCGCGCCCAGCGCACCCGCGACGAGATTGTCGAGCAGCGGGAAGTCCTGGAATCCGCGGCGGATGCGGCGTTGGCCAGGATCACGGCGATCCGCGACACGCTGGGCGACAGCAGCCTGTCGCTCGATCAGGCCGCGGAGCGCGCCAGCGGCCAGCTGCGCGGCCTGCGTGAGCAGCTCGGCAACGATCAACATTTCATGTCGGAGATCGTCTCCGGCGCGGAGACCCGCTTCAGCGCGCTGGGCGACACACTGCGTGACAGCGCAGGCGATGTGACCGAGGCCTCCGGAATCGCCGAGGCCGCGGCGCGCAGTGCCCACGAGGCCTTGCGCCGCAACTCCCAGGAGCTGACGAATGCCAGCGTGACCGCCGGTGCGCGGGCCGAAGCGCTCGGCGAGTCCCTGACCCAGCATACGGAGGCCCTCAACCAGTCGGCAGCGGACTCGCTGTCCCGCCTGACGGAGGTCCGGGACATGATCCAGCGCGAGAGCGACGCGGTCGAGGCGACGGCACGGGCGGCGATGGAAGGCCTGTCCGATGTTGCCGGCGCCATGCGCCAGCGTCGTGAAGAACTGACGACCAGTACGGAGGAGATGCGCCGCGCCGCCAACGATACCGAGGAGTCGCTCGCCGCCCGCAGCCGGGATGTGCGCGAGACGATGGAATCGATTCTCGAAAGCTGGCGCGACCTCGGCGATGTTCTGGTCAGCCGTACGGACGCCCTGCGCGAGACCGGCGAGACCGCCGTGACGCGTGCCGAGGCGGTCCTTCAGACCATCGATCGCCACGCGGGTGATCTGTCGACGTCTGCCGATCGGATGGAAGGGCGTGTCAACGGGCTTGGCGAGCAGCTGCGCGAGCAGACGCGCGACATGCAGTCGGCGATCGAGCAGGTGGCGGAACGCGCCGAGACCATCGCCGCGACGTTCCGGATGCAGGAGCGGGCGCTTGTCGAGGCCGCCGAGGATGCCGGCCGGAAGGCCGATGAAGTGCGGGTGTCGTTCATCGATGCCAACCGGGGCGTGTTCCTGCACACCGTCAACCGCGTGCTCGATACGCTCGGTTCACTGGGAAACGAAATCGAGGAAGCGCTGGATGGTGCTGCGGCGCCGGAGATCATGCGCAGGTTCTCGAAGGGTGACCGGGGGGTCGCGCTTCGCCGCATTTCCGCGCGCGCGGGAGATCCGATCGCGGTCAACCGCGTGCGTGAGCTCTACGAGGATGACGAGGACTTCCGGACGCTGGCGACGCGCTACCTGCGCGAATTCGAGCGCCTGCTGGCCCAGGCAGGCGATGCCGATCCGGATGAACTTCTGAGCGCCAGTCTGCTGACCGCCGACGTCGGCAAGGCCTATCTGCTGCTGTCCCGCGCCGTCGAGCGCCACAAGTAAACGCAACCAAACTCGTTGCGCGTGCACCGGGCCTGACAAATGTCAGGCTTGCAGGATGATCCGTTCGCGATTGTAAGGGGGAGTATATAAAAAATTACCGAATGGAATAAAAAAGATCATAAGAATAGACAATAAGAAATTATAATGGCATTGTTCATGCGATTTGGAACATCATTGTCGCCGGTGCATTACAAATGGAAGGTCAGATAGACCAAATCGACCGAAAACTCCTGGACGTGGTCCAGGACGATGCGCGCCTGTCGTTCCGGGAGATCGGGCGCCGGGTCGGCATGTCCACGCCGGCCGTGGCGGAGCGCATTCGGCGGCTCGAGGCGGCCGGCATCATTCGGGGATATGCCGCGCAAGTGGATCGCGCGGCGCTCGGTCGGGAGATCGGGGCGTTTGTGCGCCTCTCGGTCTCGGACAAGGATTTCCGCCGTGTGTCCGGCCTGTGCCGGTCCCTCGACGCGGTGGTGGAGTGTCATCACATCACCGGCGAGGACTGTTTCGTCATTCGCGTTGCCGTTGCGTCGATCGCCGAACTCGAGGATGTCATCTCCCGTTTCCGCAAGATCGGATCCGCGCAAAGCTCGGTCATTCTTTCGTCCCCGGTCGACGGCAAGCCGGTGCCGGTGGACGGTGCGCTGTTGCCGCCTGCGGCGGTTCGCTAGGTTGGTGCGATGACGAAGGATGACGGAAAGACATCGGCGAACGCCACCGACGACCCGGCTAGCCTCGCTGCCCGGGTGCGCGCTGGCGACCGGCGGGCGCTGGCCCGCGCGATCACCCTCATCGAATCGACCCGCGAGGATCATCGAAGCCAGGCCGAGGCGCTGCTCGAATTGCTGCTGCCCCATACAGGTCGGGCGAGCCGTATCGGCATCTCCGGGGTCCCCGGCGTGGGCAAGTCCACCTTCATCGAGGCATTCGGGCTCGACTGGATCGATGCGGGCCACCGGGTGGCCGTTCTGGCCGTTGACCCGTCATCGCGCCGCAGCGGCGGTTCGATTCTGGGCGACAAGACCCGGATGGAACAGCTTTCGCGCGCGCCCGACGCCTTCATCCGGCCGTCGCCGACCGCCGGCACGCTCGGCGGGGTCGCGCGGCGCACCCGCGAGGTCATGCTCGCCTGCGAGGCCGCCGGGTTTGACGTGATCCTGATCGAGACCGTCGGTGTGGGGCAGTCCGAGACGGCGGTCGCGGACCTCGTGGACATGTTTGTCCTTTTGCTGCTGCCGGGGGGTGGCGACGAGCTACAGGGCCTGAAGCGCGGGATCATGGAACTCGCCGACCTGCTGGTGATCAACAAGGCGGATGGGGACATGACCGACGCCGCGGAACGGTCCGCGGCCGAGTATTCAAACGCCGTACGGTTGCTGCACCCGGCGGCGTCGGACTGGGTTCCCCCGGTCCTGACCTGTTCATCCCTCGAGAATCGGGGAGTTTCCGAGATTCGCGAGACGGCCGAGCGCCATCGCGCACAGGCAGAGGCGAACGATGCGCTGGAATCCCGCCGCGCGGACCAGGCCCGGCGCTGGATGTGGGGCGAGGTCGACGAGCATCTGCTCGCGGCCTTTCAGCGCCATCCCGAGGTCCGCGAGCGGCTCGCGGCCCTCGAGGCGCAGGTGTCGCGCGCGCAAATCACACCCTCGGCCGCGGCCCAGGCCCTGCTCGAGGCGTTTCGCGGGGGCTGAATCCGCGCGACGCCGGGCTTGACCCGCCTCCCGGCTTCGCCTAAAAACACCGCCGTTCGCGCCGATTTCGGCGCGTTAGCCGTTCATGGAGCAAGGAATATGTCGCGTCGCTGCGCCATCACAGGCAAGGGTGTGCTGACCGGGAACAACGTCAGCCACGCGCATAACAAGACACGCCGCCGGTTCCTGCCGAACCTGCAGACGACCATGCTGTACAGCGAGACGCTGGCGCGTGGTGTCCGCGTCAACCTGACCGCCCGCGCGATCCGCACGATCGAGCACAAGGGTGGCGTCGATGCGTTCCTGCGCGGGACGGCAGCCTCGAAGCTGCCGCGTGAGCTCCGCCGCATGAAGCGTGACCTCGAGAAGGCCGGCACGACCGCCTGATCGCGCGCATCGCCCGGTCTGACGAAAAGCCCGCGTCATGCGGGCTTTTTTGCGCCCGGTGCCTGTATGATCACGATTGCCCGAGAATGAAACCCGATCCACCGGCGCGTCCAAGCCATGTCCGACTATCCAGGTTTCGCGTTCGAAGTCACCCGCACCGCAACGGGTGAGGCGGGTTGGCCGGGCGCGGCACGCCGGGGCCGGATCACCACGCCCCACGGTGTGATCGAGACGCCCGCTTTCGTCTTCTGTGCGACACGGGGCGCGCTGCGCGGCGTGTTGCCGGCCCAGGCCCGAGCCGAGGCGACGCAGATCATTCTCGGCAACACCTATCACCTGATGTTGCAGCCGGGTGCCGAGCGCGTCGCGCAACTCGGCGGCCTGCACAGGATGATGGGTTGGGACGGCCCGATGCTGACCGATTCGGGCGGGTTCCAGATCTTCTCCCTCGGTCGCGGTGGCGATCAGCAGGAAATCAAGGGCAGCCGGACCGATGTGCGCGATCCCTCGCTGCTGGCCATCGACGAGGCGGGGGCCTCCTTCCGCTCCTACATCGACGGGTCGAAGGTGACGCTCACGCCCGAGGATTCGATCCGGATTCAGCGTCAGATCGGGGCGGACATCATCCTCGTGCTCGACGAATGCACGCCCTATCACGTCGATCGGGACTACACGGCCCGGTCGATGGAGCTGACCCATCGCTGGGCGTCGCGCTCGATCGCGGCGTTCGGGGAGGCCGAAGAAGGCTCCGCTGGCCCCCAGGGGCTCTACGGGATCGTCCAGGGCGGGGTCTATGAGGACCTGCGCCGGGAGAGCGCGGAGTTCACGGCCGCGCAGCCCTATTTCGGATATGCGGTGGGCGGCTGTCTTGGCGGTACGCCTGAAGAGATGGACGAGGTGGTGGCGCTTGCCATGGCGCCGCTGAACGCCGCGACGCCGTCCGCCCGGCCGATTCATCTGCTGGGCGTCGGCAGTGTCCGCGATGTCTGGTACGGGATCGCGAAGGGGATCGACACCTTCGACTGCGTCAACCCGACCCGGCTGGCGCGCCATGGCAGCGCCTACATCCGGCCCGGCCTCGGCGAGACCGAGAACGGCCGGGAATTCATAAACCTCAAGAATGCGCGCTTCCGCGAAGACGATGGCCCCGTCGATCCCGAGTGCAACTGCGCGACCTGCACCACCGTTTCGCGCGCCTACCTGCACCACCTGGTCAAGGCTGGCGAACTCAACGCGGTCAGCCTGCTGGCGGTCCACAATGTGCGCTTCATGAACAGGCTGCTCGAGGATGTGCGCGCGGCGATCGACAATGACGACATTGCCGCACGGCGGGCTCACTGGATCGACGGCTGAGACGTCTCGCGAATTAGGGCAAGAGCTCGAACATCAGCAGCAGGCTGCGCTGGTCGTCGGAAAAGTTGTTGTCGCTCGCGACGTAGATCAGCGTCTTGCCGCGCCCGGCCGCACGGGCAGTGATGGCTTCGAAATTCTCGGTCACAAACGGCGACTCAAGCCGGGCGATCTCGAATGTCTGGATCGGTGCGCCCGGTCGCAGGCCGCGCTGCGGGATGCGCGTGATTCGCGAGCCCACGTCGCGGGGCGGCGTGAAGCGTCGCTCGAGCACGACGATGTCGCCGTTGGCCAGAAGCGCGGCGCCGGTGGGCTTGTAGGGTGGGAACAGTGTGTAGGCCATCGGCGTCCATTCCGCGCCGTTGCCGAGCCAGGCAGTCGGAAAGGCGCGGGTCGTGATCAGATCTTCGGTGATGGGCAGGATCTGTTTGTCCGCGGTTTCGCTCGCCGCCTCGATGCCCCGGTTCGCGCGTGCGCGCTCGAGACCGGGTGGCGTGATGAGCAGGCGTGGCGAGGAGCGCAGGGGCGCGAACGAGGCCGGAAAATGGAGGAGCCGGTGATTGCGCTCGAAGGCGACCACCCAGCCACCGTTTGGCATCCGCGCAATCGCCTCGATGTCGGAATTTCGCTCGTCGTTGATGGAGCGGCCGGCAGCGCCGGTGACCGGCGCGATATCCTCGAGCTTCGCGACGGACAGGTCGCCGGTCCGGTCGTAATCGAGGAACAGTTCCGCCCTGTAACCTCGATCGGTCAGCATGGTGAGTGCGCGGCCGGCGGAGTCGATCTCCATGGCCGAGATGCCGCCGAAGTTCGGATTGTCGAAGTTTAGTTCCAGTCCGCCGCGATAGATCAGTCGTCCCACGCGGTCCTGTCCGCTCAAACCTTCATGCAGCTGGATCGGCGTGGAGTCCGCAGCGGCCGGAGTGGCCAGCAGTGTGCCGGCGACCAGCAGGGCTGAAAGGAATCGCATCATCCGTCGTTTATAGCCGTATTCCGAGGCGCGGACAGGGCCGAACTTCGCCGGTGCACGATCAGGCGACGCGGCGCGAGGCTCCCCGGGAGGTGCGCTGGGCAACGCCGTCTTCCTCGTCGAACAGCTCGGCGAGCTGGTCCATCACGGTGCCGCCAAGCTGTTCGGCGTCGACGATCGTCACCGCGCGCCGGTAGTAGCGCGTCACATCATGGCCGATGCCGATCGCCAGCAACTCGATGGGCGAATAGGTCTCGATCCATTCGATGATCTGACGCAGGTGGCGCTCCAGATAGTTGCCGGCGTTCACCGACAGCGTGGAATCGTCGACCGGAGCGCCGTCGGAGATGATCATCAGAATGCGGCGCTGCTCCGAGCGGGCGAGCAGCCGGTTGTGGGCCCACAGGAGTGCCTCGCCGTCGATATTCTCCTTGAGCAGCCCCTCGCGCAGCATCAGGCCGAGATTCTTGCGCGCGCGGCGCCAGGGCGCGTCGGCGGACTTGTAGATGATGTGGCGCAGGTCGTTGAGCCGGCCCGGGTTGGCGGGCTTGCCGGCGGCGAGCCAGTTCTCACGGGCTTGTCCGCCCTTCCACGCGCGGGTCGTGAAGCCCAGGATCTCGACCTTCACGCCGCACCGCTCGAGCGTGCGCGCCAGGATGTCGGCGCTCATCGCCGCGACCGAAATCGGGCGGCCGCGCATCGAGCCGGAATTGTCGATGAGCAGGGTGACCACCGTGTCGCGGAAGTTGGTGTCTTCTTCCATTTTGAACGACAGCGGGTGTGCCGGGTTCGTGACGACGCGGGTGAGGCGGGCCGTATCGAGCAGACCTTCCTCGAGGTCGAATTCCCAGTTCCGGGTCTGTTTCGCCATCAGGCGGCGCTGCAGCCGGTTGGCAAGCCGCGAGATGACGCTCTGGAGATGGCCGAGCTGCTGGTCGAGCTGTTGGCGCAGGCGCGACAGTTCGTCCGGGTCGCACAGGTCCGGCGCCTCGACGATCTCGTCATATTCGGTCGTGAAGGCGCCGTAGACGAACTGTTCACCCTGGTTGTGTCCGTATTCGGGTGGTCGCCAGGGCTGGCCCGGGGCGTCGGGGTCTTCGTCGCCCGCGCCCTCTTCCATGTCGCCGTCGCCGTCCTCGAACGGCATGTCCATTTCCTCGCTCTCGGCGCCGGCCTGCTCGTCCTCGCCCTCGCCCTCCATGGCCTGGGCTTCGCCGTCGCTCTTGCCTTCGCCGGTGCTCTCGCCGTCGGCGTCGTCCTGTTCGTCACCGCTGTTGTCGTCGGAATCGGGTTCGGTCGCGAGCTCTTCCTCCGCGAGGCCGAGATCGGAGATCATCTGCCGTACAACGTCCTGGAACGCGAGTTGATCGTCGAGACTGTCGCTCAGGTCCGAGAGGGCGGCGCCGATCTTGGATTCGACGAACGGACGCCAGACATCGACCATCGCGCGGGCCGAGGGTGGCGGTGCCATGCCGGTGAGCGCCTCACGCGCCAGCAGGGCGACGGCCTCGGACACCGGCGCCTGGTCGCGCTGGGTGACGCGCGCATATCCCTTGTCACGGCAGCGCATCTCGAGCGCGGCGCCCAGATTGTCCGCGACCCCCGACATCCGGTTTGCGCCGATCGCCTCGACGCGCGCCTGTTCGACCGCGTCGTAGAGCGCACGCGCGGCGGGAGCTGTCGGCACCCGGGACTGGTGCAACTCGGCATTATGGTGGCGCAGACGCAACGCCAGTGCGTCGGCTTCGCCGCGCACGACGCCAACCTCCTCGGCCGGAAGATCGCGCGCGGGCAGAGGCAGGCGCGCTTCCGCTCCGGCGACTCCCGGTGGATCGGGCGTGAAGGAGACGGTCAGTTCGGGCTCGCGGGCCATGGCTCGCATGGCCGCCGCCGTCACCCGGCGGAACTCCTCGACCGGTCCGTCGTTGTTGCCTCTGTTCGAGCCCGCCATCGGGATCCTACTGGGTTGGCGCCGGGGCGATCACGCCGTCTTCGAGCTCGGTGCCGAAGCAGCGCTGGTAATACTCGGCGACCGTGGATCGCTCGACCTCGTCGCACTTGTTCAGGAATGTGACCCGGAAGCCGACCGGAATGGAACCGAAGATCTCGGCATTCTCCGCCCAGGTGATGACCGTGCGCGGCGACATGACCGTGGAGATGTCGCCGGCAACGAAGCCCGAACGGGTCAGCTCGGCCGTCGCGACCATCGCGGAGATCTTCTCGCGACCCTCCTTGCCCTCGTAGCTCGAGCATTTCGCCATGACGATATCGACTTCCTGCTCATGCGGCAGGTAGTTGAGCGTCGTGACGATGTTCCAGCGGTCCATCTGCGCCTGGTTGATCTGCTGGGTGCCGTGATAGAGGCCCGTCGTGTCGCCCAGGCCCACGGTGTTTGCGGTCGCGAAAAGCCGGAAGCTCGGATGCGGCCGGATCACCTTGTTCTGGTCGAGAAGGGTCAGCTTGCTGTCGGCCTCGAGCACGCGCTGGATCACGAACATCACATCGGGCCGGCCGGCGTCATACTCGTCGAACACGAGCGCGCAGGGGTGCTGCAGCGTCCATGGCAGGATGCCCTCGCGGAACTCGGTCACCTGAGCGCCATCCTGCAGGACGATTGCGTCCTTGCCGATCAGGTCGATACGGCTGATGTGGCTGTCCAGGTTGACGCGCACGCACGGCCAGTTGAGTCGTGAGGCCACCTGCTCGATATGCGTGGACTTGCCGGTGCCGTGGTATCCCTGGATCATCACGCGGCGGTTGTGCGTGAACCCGGCTAGGATTGCGAGCGTCGTGTCATGGTCGAACTGGTAGGTCTCGTCGAGGGCCGGGACGTGCACGGTTTCCTCGGAGAAGGCCGGCACCTCCATGTCGGAATCGATGCCGAAAACCTGGCGCGCCGAGACCTTGATGTCCGGCTCCGGGTTCGCGGGCATATCTGCGCTGGTGATCGATTCTGTCGCTTCCATAATCCGGTCCACTTTCGTCAAAATGTCTTCATTCGGTGCGGCCCCGTTCGGGGTCGACCGATTGCATAAGGGTTGCGTAGGCTTGGTTGATCGCCTTGAGGCGTTCTTCCGCCAGCTTGTCGCCGCCATTCGCGTCAGGATGGTGCTGTTTGACCAGCGCCTTGTAGCGCCGTTTTATAGCGTCTGCGGTGACCGGAGGCGACAGTTTCATTGTAGCAAGCGCGTCAAGCGTTTCGGGGTCCAGTCCGGCATTCGCGGCGGCCGACGCCCCGCGCTCCATGCCGTGGCGCTCCGCGTCGAAAAAGCCGAACTCGTCGCGCATGCCGTCGCCGATGTGCCGGCCGTTGAACGGCCAGGTCGGCCGGTTCCAGAAGGTCTTGCTGTGCCGGTCGGACTCGATTTCGGCCTCCGACATGCCATCATAATAGTTCCAGGATTTGTTGTACGCGCGCACATGATCGAGACAGAACCAGATATATTCGCGCAAGTTCTCCCGCGAACTCGGCGCGCGGAACTCGCCCGGCAGGTCGCAGCCGGGTTCCGCGCAAACGTGCGCGCGGGACGTACTGTCACCGCCTTCGGTGAGCAGGTCGTCCAGGTCGATGGATTTTCGCCGGCGGGTCATGGGCGGAATATGTCCGGTGGGGCCGCGCGAGGCAACAACAGGCCGGCAAAGGTCATATGTCGAGGAGGGACGCGATGAATCGCTCGGAACGTATCACGGCGGCGCTGGAGGCCGCGATCGATGTGCACCGGATCGAGGTGCGCGACGACTCGCATCTGCACGCGGGTCATGCGGGCGCCTCACCCGAGGGTGAAACACATTTCGACCTGCTGGTCGTGAGTCCCGATTTCACCGGCCAGTCGCGGGTGATGCGCCAGCGCGCCGTCTATGCCCTTCTGGGCGCGGAGTTTGAGGGTGGATTGCATGCGTTGTCGATGCGCGCGCTCACGCCGGAGGAGGCCGCAAAAGAAACAAATTGAAACGAAAATCATCAATGTGTTGCAAACGTGTCGCCTGCGTTCTACCTTTCGCCTCGGGAATCATTCGCAAGACCCCTATTCGGG
The DNA here is from genome assembly GCA_038140435.1 of Rhodospirillaceae bacterium. Classification (GTDB taxonomy): domain Bacteria; phylum Pseudomonadota; class Alphaproteobacteria; order UBA6615; family UBA6615; genus UBA8079. The sequence continues at coordinate 72,998 of JAYQGE010000001.1, forward strand.
GTCGGAAGGACGGCCAACATGCTTGTCAATCGCAACATCACGGTGGGTTCGCTGCGCACCAGCGTGCGCCTGGAGCCGCAATTCTGGGAAGCCTTGTCGGATATCGCGGCGCGCGAACGCCTGACGGTGGATCGTCTCTGCACCATCATCGACGCGAATGCGGGGGTCCTCGGACGCACGGCGGCGATCCGGGTTTTTATTGCCAGCTACTTCGCGGAAATCCGCAGCCGGGCCGACATGGCGTCGTCGGCCGTGATCGAGCGGCCCGCGGCGTATCCGCCAGTCTACGTCCCGGCGACCCGCGCGGTCGGCTAGGCGGCTCGGCCGGTTTGCGAACCGGCGCCCCGACGCTTCGGTGCGGCGCTAGTCGTGTACGGGCCCGTCATAGTGATCGGGCCAGAATTCCTTCACCTTCGGGCCATTGCTGCGGAACGCATGGCATGTGTTCAGCAGGCGCGGTGCGCGCGTTGACGCAGCCCGGCTCTCGGGCTGCTCCTTGTTCTTGATCGGATAGATCGTCTGGAATGCGGTCGTCGCGACCGGCCCCAGCATCTCGACGATGTGGGTGCAGCCCTCTACGCCGCCGACCCGATCACGCACTTTCTTGCGCCAGCCCGGCCCGATACTGATCCCGACCAGCCGTTCGAAGTTGGGCGCGATCTCCTTGCACACCGAAAAAGGACTGTACTCGGTGGTCGCCTCGACTCCGTGAATCTTCAGGTCGTCGTCGACGGTCAGGCGAATCCACATCTCGTGGACGGGTTCGCCCGGCGGCACATCGCCGCGTTCGTTGTTGTGGAACGTGTAGCTCTTCACGTCCACGAGTCGGCCCTCGATGTCCCATAGCCCGTCCGAGCGCCGGTAGCCGTTGCACTCGACCGTGCGGGTGTGAATGTGCTCGCGCTCCGCCGGGCTCGACAGTGGCATGGGGTCCGTCCTCGCGGGATGTGGCTGGGTTCGCATGTGTCGTGGGGACTATAGGAGCCGTCGCCGTACGGTCAAGGAAGCCCCGGGCGGGCAGTCTCCGCGGTTGGCTAGTCCTGCGGTGCGGGCGCCTGGGGAGTCGACTGGGGTTCCGTCGGCCGCGGGGTGATGCGCAGCGAGCGCAGCTGATTGCCGCTGCGGCGCAGGATATCGACCTTCAGTCCCTCGATGTCGAAGCTCTGCCCCTCCTCGGGTATGAAGCGCGCCTCGTGCAGCACGAGCCCCGCGATCGTGGAGGCCTCGTCGTCAGACAGGTTCCAGCCGAACTCGCGGTTCAAATCGCGGATTGTCACCCGGCCATCGACGATGAAACTGCCGTCTGCCTGCCGCCGCATTCCCGGCACCGGGATGTCGTGCTCGTCGTCGATCTCGCCGACGATCTCCTCGATAATGTCCTCGAGCGTCACCACTCCCTGCAGCGCGCCATACTCATCGACCACAAGCGCGAAATGCTCGCGGCGGTCGCGAAACTCGTGGAGCTGGCGCAGGCAGTCCGTCGATTCCGGCACGAACCAGGGATCGGCCGCGACGGCCCGGACATCGATCTCGTCGATATGTCCGTCATGGCTCTGGACCTCGCGCAGCAGTGCCTTCGCATGCAGGACCCCGACGATGTTCTCCGGGTCGTCCTCGAACAGCGGGATCCGCGTGTACGGGCAGTCGAGCACCTTGGTCACGATCGCGCTGGGCGAGAGCGCGGCGTCGACCATCTGCACATCGGTGCGGTGGGTCATGATCTCGCCAACCTCGACATCGTCGAGATCCATCACGCCGCCGAGCATCTGTCCCTCATGGGCGGCGACGGTGTTGGTGTCCGCGTGCAGTCGGATCGCGCCGCGCAGTTCCTGCTCGCGCGCGGCATCTTCCTCTGCCGAGATCCGTTCGCCCATGAGCCGCAGCAACACCCCGACCACCGCCTCGATGGCACGCGACAGCGGTGACAGGATGGTCACGACAAAACGGATCGGCCGCGCGACCGTCAGCGCGACATCGTCGGCGTGCCGGATCGCGTAGGTCTTGGGCAACACCTCGGAAAAGATCACCACCAGTGTTGTCATGGCGATCGTCGCGTAGGCGACGCCGGCGTCGCCGAACAGGGTGATCATCATGCTGGTCGCCAGCGCCGAGGCGAGAATGTTGACGATGTTGTTGCCGATCAGGATGCCGCCGATCAGCCGTTCCTGCCGGGCGTGCAGGAAGTTCACCGTGCCCGCGCGCCGGTTGCCCTCGCTCTCCAGTTGATGCATGCGCGGCCGCGACGCGCCGGTGAGGGCGGTTTCCGAACCGGAGAAGAACGCCGAAAGCGCCAGCAGAACCACGATTCCGATGACGATGATGGTGATGGGATCACTCATGGATCTGGACCTATGTGGTTGGCGTTGCCGCCATGTCGGTGAGCAGCCGCGAGACGTCGTTCCCTGCCACCTCGTTGGTGACGAAGGCGTCGCCGATGCCCTTCGTCAGGATGAAGGTCAGACGACCCTCCTGGACCTTCTTGTCCCGGCCCATATGACCGAGCAGGACGTCCGTATCCCAGCCGTCCCCGGGATGGGACGGGAATTCCGTCGGCAGGCCGCAGGCCGCCAGGTGTTCGCGCACACGTGCGGTGTCCGCCGCGGCGCTCAGGCCCATGCGAGCCGACAGCTCGAACGCCGCGACCATGCCGATCGCGACCGCCTCGCCATGCAGCAGGGTCGCGCCATAGCCGGTTTCTGCCTCGAGCGCATGGGCGAAGGTGTGACCGAGGTTGAGGAGCGCACGACGTCCGGTTTCCCGCTCGTCCTGGTTCACGATCTCCGCCTTCATCTCGCAACAGCGCTCGATCGCGTGCGCCTGTGCGTCCGCATCGCCGGCCAGGAGTGCCGGACCGTTGTGCTCGAGCCATGCGAAAAACTCCGCATCGCCCAGCAGTCCGTACTTCGCGACCTCGGCATAGCCCGCGCGCAACTCACGGTCGGGCAGGGTGTCGAGCGTGTCCGTATCGGCGACAACCAGACGCGGCTGATAGAAGGTGCCGACAAGATTCTTGCCTGCGCGCGCGTTGATGGCGGTTTTGCCGCCGACGGAGCTGTCCACCTGGGCGAGAAGCGACGTGGGAACCTGCACGAACTCGACCCCGCGCAGCGCGATGCTTGCCGCGAAACCTGTCAGGTCACCGATCACGCCGCCGCCGAGTGCAACCAGCACGCTGCCGCGTTCCAGTCCGCCCGCGATCAGGTCCTCGAGCAGGGTCTCGAGCTGGGCGTAGGACTTGGAACCTTCACCGGCAGGGACCGTGATCGTCCGGCTCTGGTGTCCGCTCTTGCGCAACGCGGCGTCCAGGCGTTTGGCGTAGAGCGGGCCGACATTCTCGTCCGTGACGATCGCGCACCGGCGTTCGCCGAGCCGCTCTGCCAGCAACTCGCCCGTCCGGTCGATCAGCCCGGGGCCGATCAGGATGTCGTAGGAGCGCGTGCCGAGCTCGACGCGAATCTTGCGCATGCTGTCTACCGTTCCGTTCATGATGCGGGCGCTGCCTCGGTCCTTCGGTTGAATGCCGCCAGCGCCTCGACCACGCGCGCGACGGTTTCGTCGGGCGGGCCGTCATCGCTTTCGACGGTGATGTCCGCCTGCGCATAGACCGGATATCGTGTCGCCATCAAGTCTTCCAGCGTCCGTTCGGGGTCTGCGTTGTTCAGGAGCGGGCGGCTGCTGCGACGCGCGGTGCGACGCACGAGTGTCTCCAGATCGGCCCGCAGCCAGACCGAAATGCCGGTTTCGGCGACGGCCGCGCGCGTCTGGGCGTCCATGAATGCGCCGCCGCCTGTCGCCAGAACCTTGGGCTCGCCGTCGAGCAGGCGCGCGATGACCCGGCGTTCGCCGTCGCGAAACTCCGCCTCGCCGTGCTGTTCGAAGAATTCGGCAATTGTGCAGCCCGCGGCGGCCTCGATCTCCGAATCGGCGTCGACGAAGGGCAGGTCCAGCCGCGCGGCCAGTCGGCGACCGATCGACGACTTGCCGGCACCCATAAGCCCGACCATCACGATCGTGCGGTCGGACGCGCGCGCGGCGGCGTCGGGATGGGCCGGTCCGGCCTCGTCTTCGGCTTGCTCAGAATCACCCATGGACTGCTATCTTGTCGCGAGTCGGTCCGGCAACGGATTCGCCGCGTTCTCGCCATTGTTCGGGTGTCATAATAGGCGTTCGCGCGTGGCCCTGCGAGATCGAAACCGCAGATCGTGACGTTCGCCGCGCCGATCGGATTGACCGGGAGAATGACTTGGCCAAGTACATCATCGTCCTCTTTCTTGCCGTGATCGTCGCCGGCGGCGTGTTTCTCGCCACCTGGGATATTCCCGCGCCGAGCGAGAGCGTCGAGAAAACCATTCCCAACGACCGCTTCCCGCGTTGATCGACGTCATGCGCCGGCTCGCCGCCACCCTTGCCTGTGCGCTTGCGCTTTCGGTGCCGCCTGCGCTGGCGCAGCAGTCCGGGCCCATTCGCCTGACCCCGCTGCCGCCACCGACAGCCGATGCGCCCGAAACCCGCACAGAGGGCCAACTGTACTCGGGGCCGCAGGCTGACCCGTCGACGTCCGCGCCGATCGAGACACCCGGTGGCGTACTCATTCGTGGTCTCGATGCCGTGGCGGAAGACGCCGTAGGTGTGCTCTCCGCCGCCAACGGCAGCCTGGGTGACGACATGTGGGCCGGCACCGACCGTGCGACGGCCATCCGCCTGCTCGAGGCGCTGCCACCCGCGTTGCCGTTTTCGGACACACGGGATCTTGCCCGCCGGCTGTTACTGTCCATCGCGACGCCGCCGGCCGGCGATAGCGAGACATCCGGCCTGCTGGCCGCGCGGCTTGCAGGACTCGTCGCCATTGGTGCGCCGGCGGATGCGATCGAGCTCGCGCGCGCCGCCAGTTCGCGCAGCGTGCCCGATCACATCGCACAGGCGGTCACCAGCGCGCATTTCCTGCGCGGCGATGTGGCGGCAGGCTGCGATGTGCTCGCGCGCTTCGAGGGTGGCTATGTGGAACCCTTCTGGCAGAAGGCGCTGATCGTTTGCCAGATCGCGGACGGGAAGGGCGCGGAGGCCGCGCTCGGCCTCGACTTGTTGCGCGAGGAAGGCACGGAGGCCGACCGGTTTTTCGAGACGATCGCCTACACCGCGACGGCGGGCTCCGCGATCGCGCCGGAACAGCTCGCCGGGCCGGGGACGCCCGACATCCTGACATTCGCGCTGCTGACCATCACGGACGCCGAGCTTCCGGACTGGATGCTGACCAGCGACGACCCGGCGATCCTGCGCGCAGTCCTTGCGTTGCATCTCGTGGATCCCCTGCGCAAGCTCGCGCGGGCGCATGACGCATTGCGGACCGGCCAGATCAGCGCGGCGGAGGTGGTCGCCATCTACGAGGGGCTCGAGGCCGACGATGAGGCCATCGCGGCGGCGCTTCTTGATCCCGATTCCGTCGAGCGGGACCTCTGGCTCGCTTATCTCTATCTCGCCGCGCGCGGCCAGACGGTGGCCATTGCTCGCTCGGAGGCGCTCTGGGAGGCGTGGAGCCTGGCGGAGGCAGCGGAACTCGACGATATCGTCATGGCCACGACCGCGCGGCTGCTCGCGGACATTCCCGCGACGAGCGACTTTGGCTGGCTCGCCGCGGGTGCGACCCGGGCCGCGCTGCTCGCGGGCGAGGACGACCTCGCCATCACCTGGTACCAGCTGGTGGTGCGCCAGGCGAGCGCGGTCGCCGACATGGCGCGGGCGACGGCGATGCTGTGGCCCGAGATGCGGGTCATCGGCCGAGACCCGGTTCAGACCGAGGCTGCGATGTCGCCTGAGCCCGAAGCCACGCCCGACCCGCGCGCCACGATCGCGGCAAACGCGGTGCCGCCGGTCGGCGCCGCAGTCTCGGCTCCGCGGGCGCAGCCGGTTTTCCCGATCGAGGCCCGCGCGCCCGTGCCGTGGAGCCCAACGCGCCTGTCCCGCTGGATCGACCTCGCGGAAAACAATCCGGGCACCGCCGAGGTCGGGGCGGCGCTCTACCTGCTCCAGGTGCTGGGCGATCCGGTCACCGGCGAACACTGGGCGGCTGCACCGATCGGAAACGAGGCGACGCTCGGGGCCATGCCGGGTGTTGCGGCACTTGCCGGGTTGGCGCGCGCGTCGGCGGCCGAGCGCCGGGCCGAGACGATTCTTTACGCGCTGATCGTGCTGGGGCAGGCGGGCGCGCCGCCCCATGCCGGGATTGTCGGCAGCGTCGTCCGCGGTCTGCAACGCGTGGGCCTCGACGCGGACGCCCGGTCGATTGCCCGTGCGGCCCTGGTCGCACCCGCGCAATGAGCCGGCGGCGGGAGCCTCTCGCGCCGGCGCGGGTCAGCCGCTACTTCGAGGCCTTCCTGGAACTGCTGCTCGCCGAACGCGGTGCCTCGCCGAACACGGTCGCGGCCTATGGACGTGACCTGGAGGATGCCGCCCGATTTCTGGGCGGTGCCGAATCCCCTCGCCCCGGTATCCTCGACGCAGCCTCGACCGAAGACCTTCGCGCCTATCTGAGGCATCTCGAGGGTCGCGGCATGTCCGCGCGCACCGCCGCGCGCCGCTTGTCGACGTTGCGCCAGTTCTACCGCTTTCTGTACGCCGACGGTTTGCGCGCCGACGATCCGAGCGCCATCCTCGAAAGTCCGCGGCAGGGACGGTCGCTTCCGAAACTGCTCTCCGAGGACGACGTTGCGGCGCTGCTCGATGCCGCCGCCACCCGCGACGGACCCGAGGGCAAGCGCCTGTGCGCTCTGGTCGAGCTCTGCTACGCCACGGGCATGCGAGTGACAGAACTGGTCAGCCTTCCCCTGGCTGCCGTCCAGCGCGATCCGGAAATGCTCATCGTCCGGGGCAAGGGCGACAAGGAACGCATGGTCCCGTTGAGCGAACCGGCCCGCGAGGCCGTTCGCGCCTATCTCGCGGTGCGCGATGCGTTCGTGCCGGACGGGACGTCGAACCCGTTCCTGTTCGCCGGGCGCGGCGGCAAGCATCTCTCGCGCCAGCGCTTCTTCCAGCTCCTCAAGGACCTGGCCGCGACTGCGCGGCTCGACCCGCGCAGGGTCAGTCCCCATGTGTTGCGCCACGCGTTCGCAACGCATTTGCTGCATCACGACGCCGATCTGCGCAGCGTTCAGCAGATGCTCGGCCACGCCGACATCTCGACGACCCAGATCTACACCCATGTGCTCGACGAGCGCATGCGCCGGCTCGTGGCCGAGCATCATCCGCTTGCCAGCCGCGCGCGCGAGACGTAGTAGAACGCCATGGCGCATTTTCTGGATTTCGAAAGACCGCTGGCCGAGCTCGAGGGGCAAATCGAGGAGCTCCGCAGGCTGTCCGACGACGGCGATCTCAACATCGCCGAGGAGGTCGGCAAGCTCGAGGAGAAGGTCGATCGCGAGCTGCGGCAGACCTATGGCCGACTGTCGGCCTGGCAGAAGGTACAGGTGGCGCGCCATCCGTCACGGCCGAAATGCCGGGACTATGTCGCCGCCCTGATCACCGAGTTCGTGCCGCTCGCCGGCGACCGCCTCTATGCCGAGGACAACGCGCTTGTTTCCGGGATGGGACGCTACCGCGGACGCCCGGTGGTCGTGCTCGGCCAGGAAAAGGGCAACGACACCGAGAGCCGCGTACACCACAATTTCGGCATGGCGCGACCCGAGGGATACCGCAAGGCGCAGCGTCTGATGGAACTGGCGAACCGCTTCAACATGCCGATCCTGTCCTTCGTGGATACGTCCGGCGCCTATCCCGGCGTTGGCGCGGAGGAGCGCGGCCAGTCCGAGGCGATCGCCCGCGCGATCCAGGTCTCGCTCGGCCTTGAAGTCCCCTTCGTGTCGGTCGTCATCGGCGAGGGCGGGTCGGGCGGCGCCATCGCCATCGCCACGGCCAACACGGTCCTGATGATGGAGCATGCCGTCTATTCGGTGATCTCGCCCGAGGGCTGTGCGTCGATCCTGTGGCGCGACGGCGAGCGGGCCCAGGACGCCGCCGAGGCGCTCAAGATCACCGCCCAGGACCTCGCCGGGCTGAACCTCATCGACGGGATCGTGCCCGAGCCGCTGGGCGGCGCCCATCGCGAGCCCGAAGCCGCAATCGCCGCGGTCGATACGGCCGTCGACGCGGCTATGCGTTCGATGGACGGGATGGACGGGTCGGCACTTCTGGCACAGCGGCGCGAGAAGTTTCTCAATCTCGGGAAGGCCGGGCTGGCCTGATCGGGCCGATCACCCGAAGCGCGGCATCACCTCCGCCGCGAAGCGTTCGAACGACGCCGCCGCTTCCTCGAAACTCAGATCGCCATAGGCGAACCGGCACACGAAGTAGTTGAGACCGGCCTCCTCGATCTGCCGCTCGATCTCGGACGCCACCATGTCCGGCGTGCCCGCGATGATCGCGTCGCGCTCGCGCGCGGTCTCGAGCGTCGATGCATAGGCCGGGTCCTCGACGCCGAACTTGCGCCAAAGGTTGATGAAGTTCTCGTACGAGGCCGCATAGGCGCGGCCGGCGATCTCGTCCGCCGCGTCCTGGGTGTCGGCCACATAGACATGCCGCGCCGCGCCGAGCTTCGTGGTCGGCTCGCCGGCATGCGTCCTTGCCCAGGTCTCGCGATACTGGTCGGTCGCGGAACGCGCGATCGCGCAGGGCGCGTTGCTGATGACGTTGATTTTCCGGGTCGCCGGCCAGGCCGCCCCATCGGCGGTCGCGACGCCATACCAGATCGGCGGCGTCAGTACCGGTCGGACGACCATGGGTACGTCGGTGTAACGGAAGTGCTCGCCCTCGAAACTGAGCGTGTCGGACGCAAGCCCACGCGTCAGCACCTCAAACGCCTCCATGTAGATCGGTCCGGCATTGTCCTTGTCGATGCCGAAGTAGGAGACCTCGAAGGGCGAGATGCCGCGACCCACGCCATACTCGAACCGCCCGCCGCTCATCTGGTCGAGCATGGCGATTTCCTCGATCAGCCGCAGGGGCTCGTAGAGGGGCAGGCAGTACACCATCGGCCCGAAATGCATGCGCTCGGTGCGCTGGGCGACAGCGGTCAGGAACACGCTGGGCGAGGGCGCGAGGCCGAGCGGCGTCGCGTGATGCTCGGCCAGGTGGTACATCGCGATCCCGGCCCGGTCGTAGGCGGCGATCAGGCGCAGCCGGTCCTCGTAGATCTGCGCGTCCGGTACGCCGGCCCGGCGGTCGAGATGATCGAAGACACCGAACGCGACCATCGAGAAGCTCTCGCCTTCAGGCGAGCTTTCCGTGGCAGTGCTTGTACTTCTTGCCCGATCCGCAGGGGCAGGGCGCGTTGCGCGGGACCTTGCCCCAGCTCGAAGGATCGTTCGGGTCGAGCGCGGCCGCGGCCTTCCTGCGGGCCGGCGCGGTGGGGGCGGCCGGGCTCTCGGAGGTGGCAGCCGGCTGGGCGGCATCGCCGAACTGGCCGATGCTCGCATGTTGGGTTTCCATCTCGCGCGGCGCCTCGGGCTCCGGCACGGCCTCCGGCGCGTTCACCTGGATCTCGATGTGACTGAGCAGCATCGTGACCCCCTCGCGCAGGCGGGCCAGCATGTCCTGGAACATGTCGAAGGCTTCGCGCTTGTACTCGTTGAGCGGGTTCTTCTGACCGAAGGCGCGCAGGCCGATGCCCTGGCGCAGATGGTCGAGGCGCAGGAGGTGGTCCTTCCAGTGCTGGTCGAGAATCTGCAGCAGCAGGTTCTTCTCGGCCATGCGCATGATCTCCTCGCCATAGTTGGCGACCTTCGCCGCCATGCGCTCGTCGATCATCCGCTCCATGCGGTCGTGAATTTCCTCGTCGGCGATGCCTTCCTCGGCGGCCCACTCGGCGGCGGGAATGTCGAGCCCGAACACCCGCATCGCGTCTTCTTTCAGAAGATCCGTATCCCACTGTTCGGCAAACGCGCGCTCCGGGATGGTTCGCGCGATCAGGTCTTCCAGCGCCTCGGCGCGCATCGCCTTGATCGTGTCCGACACGTCGTCGGTCCGCATCAGGTCCTTGCGCTGCTCGTAGATGACCTTGCGCTGGTCGTTCATGACGTCGTCATACTGGAGCAGCTGCTTGCGGATCTCGAAGTTGCGCGCTTCGACCTTCTGCTGCGCCTTCTCGAGCGCCTTGTTGATCCAGGGGTGGACGATCGCCTCGCCCTCCTCGATGCCGAGCTTCTGAAGCATGCCGTCCATGCGCTCGGAGCCGAAGATCCGCATCAGATCGTCCTGCAGTGACAGGAAGAAGCGCGAGGTGCCCGGGTCGCCCTGGCGGCCGGAACGGCCGCGCAACTGGTTGTCGATCCGGCGGCTCTCGTGGCGCTCGGTGCCGATCACCATGAGTCCGCCGGCGGCGAGGACCTGGTCGTGCAGCTTCGCGACCTCTTCGCGGATCGCCGCCTCCTTCGCGTCGCGCTCGGGGCCGGCCTCCATGTCCGCGAGCTCGGCCTCGATGCGCATCTCGACATTGCCGCCGAGCTGGATGTCGGTGCCGCGGCCCGCCATGTTGGTCGCGATCGTCACCGCGCCCGGCACGCCGGCCTGGCCGATGATCTGGGCCTCGCGCTCGTGGTGGCGGGCGTTGAGCACCTCGTGCGCGATGTTCCGCGCCTTCAGCGCCGCCGAGACCTCCTCGGATTTCTCGATCGAGACGGTGCCGACCAGCACCGGCTGGCCGCGTTCGTTGGCCTCCGCGATCAGCTCGTTGATCGCGTTGTATTTCTCCTCGAGCGTCCGATAGACCTCGTCGTTCTGATCGTCGCGGATCATCGGGCGGTGGGTCGGGATATCCACCACCTCGAGCTTGTAGATCTCCGCGAACTCGGCCGATTCCGTCATCGCCGTGCCGGTCATGCCGGCGAGCTTGGGATAGAGTCGGAAGTAGTTCTGAAACGTGATCGAGGCGAGGGTCTGGTTCTCGTTCTGGACCTCGACGCCTTCCTTGGCCTCGAGCGCCTGGTGCAGGCCGTCGGAGAAGCGGCGGCCCTCCATCATGCGACCGGTGAACTCGTCGATGATGACGATCCGCCCGTGGTGCACGATGTAGTCGCGGTCGCGCTGGAACAGCTTGTGAGCGCGCAGCGCCTGGTTCACATGGTGCAGGATGGTGACACTGCTGATGTCATAAAGGCTGGTGCCGGCCTCGATCAGGCCGGCCTGCGCGAGCAGTTCCTCGGCATGCTCGACGCCCTCTTCGGTGAGGGTCACGGCGCGCGCCTTCTCGTCGAGCTCGAAATCGTCCTCGGCGAGCTGCGGGATGATCTGGTCGGCTTCGGTATAGGCCGCAGAGGAATCCTCGACCGGGCCCGAGATGATCAGCGGGGTCCGCGCCTCGTCGATCAGGATCGAGTCCACCTCGTCAACGATCGCGAAGTTGAAGTCGCGCTGCACCATCTCGTCGAGATGGAACTTCATGTTGTCGCGCAGATAGTCGAAGCCGAATTCGTTGTTCGTGCCGTAGGTCACATCCGCGGCATAGGCCGCGCGCCGCTCTTCGTCGGACATGGAGTTGACGATGCAGCCGGTGGTGAGGCCCAGGAATTCGTAGATCTGTCCCATCCAGGCGGAGTCGCGCTGGGCCAGGTAGTCGTTCACTGTGACCACATGCACGCCCTTGCCCTCGAGCGCGTTCAGATACACCGGCAGGGTGGCGACGAGGGTCTTGCCCTCGCCGGTCTTCATCTCCGAGATCATGCCGTTGTGCAGGATCATGCCGCCGAGGAGCTGAACGTCGAAATGCCGCTGGCCGAGCGTGCGTTTTGCCGCCTCGCGCACCGTCGCGAAGGCCTCGACCAGGATGTTGTCGATCGTCTCGCCGGCCGCGAGCCGGTCGCGAAAGGCATCGGTCCGCGTACGTAGCGCGGCAACGTCCAGCGCCTCGAGCTCGGGCTCAAGCGCGTTGATCGCCTCGACGTCCTTGTTGAGTCGCTTCAGATAGCGATCGTTCGCCGTTCCGAAGGCCCTCGTGACCAGATTCAGGACCATAATCGTACCCTCGCCCCCGTTTTGCCGGCATCGCCGGTGCAGCTGCGCGCCGGGACGGCTCTATGCTTTCCGCCGCGCCGTTTGCGTACCGGGAAACATGGGGATTCTGGCCGCATTGTCTAGGGGGCGCATGGGCATGTGTCAATGACGCCCGCGACGGGTTCACCGCCCCGACATTGAAACGCCGCTTTGCCGCCTGAATCGGGAGTTACATTGCCGTGTGACCGCCGCCGGCGGCACCGGGATCGGCTTGTATGCGATGGGGGAACGCGTCAGATTGACCCGGCAATTGCGATGCCCGTCCCGCACCAGGCCCCACAGGAGACTGAACGCATGTTCCGCACACTTGCCGCGCCCCTGGCGCTCGCTGTCATTCTGACCGGCGCCGCGCCGGCGCTGGCCCAGCAGGGCAATGCCACAGATGCTCCGGCCGATCCCGTCGTCGCCACGGTCAATGGCACCGAGATTCTCCAGTCCGACGTCGCGGTCGCATTCGAGCGTCTCCCCGACCGGTTCCGGCAGGTCCCGGTCAGCACGCTTTTCACCCAGATCGTTCAGCAGCTCGTCGATGGCCAGCTCATCGTCGAGGCGGCCAACAAGGCCAATCTCCGGGAGGACCCCGAGGTTCAGGCACAGATCGAGGAGTTCGCCCGGGTCGCGATACAGCAGACCTATATGAACCGTCTGATCGCCGAGGGGCTCGAGGAGGAGGATCTCCGCAAGGCCTATGACGAGACGATTGCCAACACCGAAGGGCCGCTCGAGGTGCGCGCGAGTCACATTCTGCTCGAGAGCGAGGAGGACGGATACGACGTCATCAAGGCGCTCGAGGGTGGCGCGGACTTCGGCGACCTGGCGCGCGAGCGTTCGAAGGGCCCGAGCGCCACGCGCGGCGGAGACCTCGGTTACTTCACACGCAGCGCCATGGTGCAGCCATTCTCCAGCGCGGCATTCGCCATCGAGCCGGGCGAGGTTGGACCCGATCCGGTTCAGAGCGAGCATGGCTGGCACGTCATCAAGGTCTTCGACAAGCGCCGCCAGCCGGCGCCCGGCTTCGAGGAAGCGCGGCCGGTGCTCGAACAGCAGTTGACGCGCGAGTTGATCGCCGCGCATATGACGGGACTGCGTGACAAGGCCGAGATTACGTTGTTCAATCTCGACGGCTCGCCGGTCGAGGGTGGCGTAAAGCAGTAGGGCTCTGCTTTGCGGAGGTTGCCCCGGCCGAAGTTCCAAACGGGGGGTCTCCTGCCATGGCGAAGTCCGCCAAATCCACTTCCGGCAAGCGCAAGGCGCCCGCCAAGCCCGGGCTGACGCGTTCTCCGCTCGCCCCGGCCAGATTTCCGGAGATTTCGAACGTGCGCGGTGTGCGGCTGTCCGGCCGTGCGGTGGGGCTGAAGAAGCACCGCGGGGTCAAGGACCTCATGGTCGCGGCCTTTGCGCCGGGGACGACCGCGGCGGGGGTGCTCACCCGCTCGCAATGCCCCTCGGCGCCGGTCGAATGGTGCCGCACGATCCTGCCGCGCGGCAGCGCGCGCGCGCTGGTGGTGAATTCCGGCAACGCCAATGCCTTCACCGGCCTCGCGGGGGACCTCCAGGTGGCGCAGACCGCGGGCGAGGCGGCACACATGTTCGGTTGCCGGGCGCAGGATGTCTATGTGGCATCGACGGGCGTGATCGGCGAACCGCGCGACCCCGATTACGTCGCGAGCAAGCTGCCCGAGATGAAGCGCGCGCTCGGCGCCGGACATTGGCAGGACGCCGCCGAGGCGATCATGACCACGGACACCTTCGCCAAGGGCGCGAGCCGGAAGGTGCGCATCGGCAAGACGCAGGTCACGATCTCCGGTTTCGCCAAGGGCTCGGGCATGATCGCGCCGGACATGGCGACGATGCTGGGCTTCGTTTTCACCGACGCGAAGATTCCGGCACCGGTGCTGCAGCGGCTCGTGCGCTGGGCGGCGGATGAATCCTTCAACGCCATCACCGTCGACAGCGACACCTCGACGTCGGACACGGTTTTGATGTTCGCGACGGGCCAGGCCAAGGGGCAGCCGCGCATCAAGTCAGCCGCCGACAAGCACCTCGCCGACTTCAGGGCGGCCCTGCGCGACGTCTTCGTGGACCTGGCGCAGCAGGTGGTGCGCGACGGCGAGGGCGCGCAGAAGTTTGTGACCATCAATGTGAAGGGCGCGGAATCGAAACGCGCGGCACGCGCCGTGGGGCTCGCCGTTGCGAACTCGCCGCTGGTCAAGACCGCGATCGCGGGCGAGGACGCGAACTGGGGCCGGATCGTCATGGCCGTCGGCAAGGCGGGCGAGAAGGCGGACCGCGACCGGCTGTCTATCGCCGTCGGCGGCGTGCCGATCACGCGGCTCGGCCAGCTCGTGCCCGGCTATGACGAGGCGCCGGTCGCCGCCCACATGAAGGGGCTGGAGATCGACATCGACATCGACCTGGGGATCGGGCGCGGGCGCGGGACCGTGTGGACCTGCGACCTGACCCACGGCTACATCTCGATCAACGCCGACTACCGGAGCTAGCCGGCATGGCCGGGGTTCCGCTGCTGCTGGTCAGCGCCGTGGCGCTGATCGACGCGGACGACCGGGTGCTGCTCGCGCGGCGGCCAGAGGGGAAGTCCATGGCCGGGCTGTGGGAATTTCCCGGCGGCAAGCTTCATGACGGCGAGACGCCCGAGGCGGCGCTCATCCGCGAGCTCGCCGAGGAACTCGGCATCGACACACACGAGAGCTGCCTCGCGCCCATCGGGTTCGCGAGCCACGCCTATGACGACTTCCACCTGCTGATGCCGCTGTTCGTGTGCCGGGTATGGGAGGGCACGCCCGCGCCGCGCGAGGGCCAGGAACTCGCCTGGGTGCGCCCCAACGCGCTTCGGGATTACCCGATGCCGCCGGCCGACGTGCCGCTGGTCGCGCAGTTGCAGGACCTGCTCTAGGACTCAGCGCGGCGGTTGATCGACCCTGAGCGTCGTGTTGTCCCGCAGCCGGCGATAGACCAGTGACAGCAGCACGATCAGGACGGTGAACCCGACGAAGTTGACGACGATCCGGGTTGTGCCCGCCGCGATGGCGGTGTCGATGTCGGATAGCGAACGGTCGATCAGGAACGCGATGCCGCGCTTGATCAGCCAGAAGGGAACGAGTCCGCCCAGCAGGAAGACAAAGGTCATCCGCCAGAGGTTTCCCTTCGCCTGGTTCGAGGCCTCGGACAGGGTGACGGCATGGTCCTGGACCGCGGCGGCGGGCAGCGCCGGCAGGACCATGCAGGTGAGCAGCGCGATGGGCACGGCGAACAGCAGCAGCACGATCACGGTCAGGGTGACCTGGCCCGCGGCGCTCTCGAGCGCCCCCGCCGCGCCCGCGACCGCGCCGACGGCGGGCACGAGGGTGCCGGTGACCAGAATCCCGATGAGCAGGATGCCGGCGACAACGACCCCGTGGCCGACATAGCGCAGGTGGCGCCGCCGCCATGCAAGCCAGACAAACGCGCCGGCGCTACCGGGCAGGTCGAGCACGAGCCGGTGCAGGGCGACCGCGTAGAGCAGCAGTGCGATCGTCACGATCAGGTAGGCGACGAAGAAAGTCGCGTTGAGCGAGCCGTTGGCGGCGAGGTTGCTGTCGCTTCCGGGTCCGGGGTTCGCTCCGGCGAGAAGCCCGTTCGAAACAGCAAACTCGACGGCGGCCCAGATCGCGAGCGGGATGATCGCCAGCTGAAACCAGGCGGTGAATCGCCCGGCGAGGAAGCGGTAGCCATCGGCAATGGTGGCGAGGATCGGAAGCTTGTACGGCATGGGTGGAGGCGTCACGCGGGCGGGGCGAGCTGGCGGTAGGCCTCGGCGAGCGCCGTGACCTGCGCTGCGATGGCGATGAACATCACCGCCTGCTGAACCAATAGCGCCACCAGCAGGAAGGTCAGCGACGGGCCGCCGATGCCGAGCGCAAGCCCGCTGACGATCTGGCCGACGAGAATCAGCACGAACAGCACGGGCAGCAGCGAGAGGAGATAGATGCCGACCATGTACCAGCTCTTGCCCTTGGTCGCGTTGGCGGCATCGCGGAAGCCGAAGGTTCGGTCCACGGCGGCGGCGGGCAGGGTCAGCAGCAGCCGGGAGGTGATCAGCAGGGTCGCGACCACGATGACGGCGCGCGCGAACACCCCGAACATCGGGTTCGAGGCAGTCAGCAGGTCGAGCGGGACTGTGGCGAGCGCCCCCAGCACGAGCACCAGGAAAATCAGCATGAAGAAGCGCGAGACGAAACGCCACTGACGCTGGCCCCAGCGCATCGCCGCGCCCACGGTCATGCCCTCGGGGCCGATCAGGTGGCGCCGGAACCAGGCGACCGCGAACATCGCATAGGCGGCGAACGCGGCGACGGCGTTTGCGGCCATGGCCGCGATGTGGACGCGCGGAATGTCGAACGCGGGCGGTGGCTGGTCCAGTTCACGCGCGGGTGCAGGTTCGGGCGGCTCGAAGACGGTCTGCCACTCGCCCGTTGCCCACAGCCCCGCGATCTGCACGAAGGTCACCAGCAGCACCGGCAGGAAGGCGTAGGCGACCAGGTCGCGACGCTCCGACCATAAAAAGCGATAGGCGGTGCCGAGGGTTGCGAACAGGCTCACGGGCATCAGCGGTCGTCCGTGGCGGGGTGTGCCGCTTCGCCGGCGGTGTGTTCCGCAGTCTCCAGCGCGTCGGCGAGCCGCGTCGCGGCGCTGCCGGGCCGCAGGGCGCGCGGCTGGCTTGCGTCCGGTGACCAGCCGGTCAGGAAGAACAGTTCGAACGTTGCGGGCACGCGGCCGTCCGCGCCGGCGAAGCGCTCGGTGTAGATCTCCGCCGCCCGGAACAGGGTCTCGCGCCGGGTCGGCGTGCGCCGCCGGTCGCGCCGGATGTTCGTCTCGCCCATGCCACGCAGCTCATGCATCAGTTTCAGCGGGTGGTCGTAGGTCACGCATATGGTGTCGAGATCGGCCACCGGCAACGCGAATCCGGCGCGTTGCAGCAGCGCCGCCGCGTCGGACAGTTCCGCGAAGGGCGCGACCCGCGGGCTCGCGCCGCCCTCGATCTCGGCCTCGGCGGCGAGCCAGGCCGTCCGGAGTTCATGCAGGGTCGCGCCGCCCATGAGTGCGGCCAGGAAAAGCCCGTCCGGCCGCAGGGCGCGGCGGATTTGTGCGAGCGCGCCCGGCACATCGTTGACGGCATGCAGTGCGCCGGCGCTGACGACGAGGTCGAAGCTGTCGTCCGTGAAGGGGATCGCTTCCTCGTCGGCGACGACCGCCGGGTTCCCGTGGCGGGTCCGTGCGTCCCGCGCGAGATCGATGCTCATATCGCTGTGGACGATCGACGCGATCTTGCCCGGCGCGATGCGTTCGGCGGCGTCCGCGAACGCGCCGTCGCGCCCGCCCCAGTCGAGGGCGCGCTCGAAAGTGCGGCGGACATCCGCCGTGCGCTCGGCGAGGCGTTCGGCGATTTCGCGGAACAGGAAATCATGCGCGGGATAGTTTCCGGCGACCCGGGCGCGCCGGCGACGGAGCAATGTGCGATCGAAGATGTCGGCGGGCCCGCTCATGCTGCCTATATCGCACGGGGCGGGCCGGCGGCAAAGCAGAGGCGCTGCGGCGGGCAGGTTCATCAATGTATGGACCTGCGCACGCCCGCGGCATGATTGACTCGGGGCTTTCCCTGGTTGCCAGATACATCGTCATGTCCGAGAGGCTGGATTCGGAGCGCGGTCGCGAGACCGCTGTCATGCGCGTGTCGGTGCGACCGGTCATGCGCGCGGCGCGGCATGCGCTCGACGTTCTGTTGCCGCCGCAATGCCTCGCTTGCGATGCACTTGTGTCCGATCCGGGCACGCTGTGTCACGCCTGCTGGGACGGTGCGGTGTTCCTGTCCGCGCCCCTCTGTGCGGCGTGTGGCACACCGTTCGCGTTCGATCACGGGCCGGATGCGCTTTGCGGGGCGTGCCTGCGCGACCGGCCGCGGATCGACCGGACCCGCGCCGTCTTCGGCTATAACGATGTCTCCCGCAGCCTTGCGATCGGGCTGAAGCATCGCGACCGCACCCATGTGGCGCCCGCGCTGGGCCGCTGGCTGGCGCGCGCCGGACGTGACCTGCTCGCCGAAGCGGACCTGATCGCGCCTGTTCCGCTGCACCGGGGACGGCTCTGGCGACGGCGGTTCAACCAGTCGGCCCTGCTCGCCGGCGCGCTGTGCGGGCGGGACGACGGACGCTTGCTTCTCGATCTCCTGCGCCGGACCCGCGCGACCCCGAGCCAGGGCGGCCTCGATGCGGTGGCCCGGCGGCGCAATGTACGTGGCGCGTTCTCGGTCAGCCCTTGGCATCGCGATGCCGTACCGGGTGCCCGGGTTCTCCTGGTAGACGATGTATTTACCACCGGGGCTACGGCGTCGGCCTGTGCGGAGGTTTTGCTCGCGGCCGGCGCGTCGGCGGTGGATGTGCTCGTACTCGCACGTGTCGAGCGTCCGAACTGACAGCGAAGTGAACGGTTATGGAGCGCGCCCTCTGGTCAATCGGCAGCCGCGCGCCTAGATATGCATGTGTCGAGATAGAAAGGGCCGGAACCATGGCGAAAGTCGAAATCTACACGGGCATGATGTGTGGCTTCTGTGCGGCGGCCAAGCGGCTGCTCAACAAGAAGGGCGTTGATTTCGAGGAGACGGATGTCAGCTTCAGCAGCGACAAGCGCCAGGAAATGATGGCGCGCGCCAACGGCCGCCACACCGTCCCGCAGATTTTCATCGACGACACCCATGTCGGCGGGTGCGATGATCTCTATGCCCTCGATTCCGCCGGCAAGCTCGATGCCATGCTCGGGCTCAGCGGGGACACTCCGGCCGCGTAGCGCAGATACGCTGAATGACGGCCGGGCGCGGCACCTGCGTCTCGCCCTGTTCGAAGGCCACGACCTCCAGTTTGCCCGCAACGGCATCGCGCAGCTCGTCCGGGGCCAGCAGGAAATCCGGGTTCGACGGTTTGCCGAAGAGTTCGTTTCCGATCGCGAAGGTCTCGTAGATCAGCCGTCCGCCGGGGGCGACCGCGTCGATTAGGGCGGGCAGGAGCGGCCGCCAGAGATAGTTGGTCACAATCACGGTGCCGAAGGCGCCCGGGGCGGGCCGCCAGCCCGGTGGGTCGGTCTCGAGATCGGCTTCGATGCACGTCAGGCCGGGGTCGCTGGCGATATCGGCCATCCGGCTCATGTCGCGGTCGACCGCCGTCACCTTAAGTCCGAGCTCCAGGAACAAGCGGGCATGCCGGCCGGCGCCGCAGGCCAGATCGAGGACCGGGTCGCGCGCGTCACCGGAAAACCGGGCAATCCAGTCGGATGGCGGGGTGTCGGATGGCATGGGATGCGTTCGAAAGAGACTTGTAATTTTCCTGAAATAGCACCAAATCTTCGACGTCTCCTATTCTTTCGTCGCCCGGTAACCGGGCAAAGCACGGATCGATCGCGATGATCAGTTTCAACCTGATTTGCACGAACGACCATGAGTTCGAGGGCTGGTTCCGGAATTCCGATGATTTCGCGCGCCAGTCCAAGAAGAGCCTGATCGCCTGCCCCGAATGCGGTGACACCGATGTCGCGAAGTCAATGATGGCGCCGGTTGTGGGCACCAAGGAGACGGTCGCAGCAGATCGCAGCGCGAAGGCGGAACAGGCACGCAAGCTGCGCAAGATGCTCGGCGAGGTTCGCGACTATGTCGAGACGAACTTCGACGATGTGGGCGACGACTTCACCGAGGAAGCGCGCAAGATCTACTACGGCGAGTCGGACGAGCGCCCGATCTACGGCAACGCGTCGGACGAAGAGGCGAAGGAACTGGCCGAGGAGGGGGTCCCCGTCGGGAAACTGCCCTGGGTCAAGCGGGCGGACAGCTAGCGGCGCCGGGCGTCACGCGTGGCGGCAGCCGACGCCCATGTAGTTCACATCCATATCCGAGCGCTTGCGCGACCAGTCCCCGGTCAGCGGGTTGAAAACCACGCCCGTCAGCTCGAGCATCTCGATGCCGCCGGCCTCGAGCCCCCCCACCAGCTCCGACGGCTTCACGAACTTGCGCCAGTCGTGGGTCCCGCGGGGTAGCCAGCGCATCACGTACTCGGCGCCGACGATCGCAAGGGCAAAGGCCTTGGGTGTGCGGTTGAGGGTTGCGGCGAAGGCCAGCCCGCCGGGCGCGACCAGGCGGGCGCAGTTCCCCAGAAACGCGGCCGGATCGGCCACATGCTCGACCACTTCCATGCTGAGCACAATGTCGAAGCGTGCGCCATCGGCGAGGATGTTCTCGGCGGTCTCCGCCCGGTAGTCGATATCGAGCCCGGACTCCGCTGCGTGCAGCGATGCGATCTCGATGTTCTGTGCGACCGCGTCGATGCCCGTGACGTCCGCGCCGAGGCGCGCCATCGGCTCACACAGCAACCCGCCGCCACACCCCACGTCGAGAAGCGAGAGGCCCTCCAGTGGGCGCATCGCATGCTTGTCGCGCCCGAAATGTTCGCAGGTCCGGTCACGGATATATTCCAGGCGGACCGGGTTGAACCGGTGGAGTGGCTTGAATTTGCCCGTCGGATCCCACCATTCGGCGGCCATCCGGCGGAACTTCTCGAGTTCGGCCGGGTCGCGAGAATCGGGGGTTTCGCTGGTCGCTGTCATTCGCCCGTTACCATTTATCCAGTACGCCCTGTCCTGTCAGTCCGGCCTTTGCCGCGCCGTCCGCGCGAGCGCGCGGTGCTTGCCAGCCGGGAGCGGGCTGAGTATGGATACGCCGCCTTCGCATCTCAAGCTGGCGCTGCAGGCGCCGCGTGCGGCCGTGCCGCATGTTTCACTCAGTCCCATGTGTGCTTGTGGAAGGCGCAATGGAAGAGCCAATGGCACGTATTGTTGCGAAATTCGGCGGAACCTCCGTCGCCGACCTGGATCGAATCCGCGCCGTCGCGCAGCGGGTCAAGCGGGAATATGACGCGGGCCACCAGATGGCGGTCGTCGTGTCCGCGATGGCCGGCGTGACCAACGATCTCGTCGCGCTCACCCGCGAGGCCCATGCGCTGCACGATGCGCGTGAGTATGACGTGGTGGTATCGACGGGCGAGCAGGTGACGGCGGGGCTGCTGGCGATTTGTCTGCAGGAGCAGGGCGTGCCCGCCCGGTCCTGGCTCGGTTGGCAGGTGCCGATCCGCACGAGCGATGCCCATGCGCGGGCCCGCATCGAGTCCATCGACATCGACGAGATGGAACGCCGGTTCTCGGACGGGCAGGTCTGCGTTCTCGCCGGCTTCCAGGGAATCGGGCCCGACAACCGGATCACGACCCTGGGGCGTGGCGGGTCCGACACGACCGCGGTGGCGCTGGCGGCGGCGCTCAAGGCCGACCGGTGTGACATCTACACGGACGTGGACGGGGTCTACACCTCCGACCCGTGGATCGTGACCCGCGCCCGCAAGCTGAGTAAGGTGACATATGAGGAGATGCTCGAGATGGCGTCCCTCGGGGCGAAGGTCCTGCAAACCCGCTCGGTTGAACTGGCGATGAACCACAGGGTTCCGGTCCAGGTTCTCTCATCATTCGACGATGCCGTCGGCAGCGAGCGACCGGGTACTCTGGTCGTGGACGAGGAAGATATCGTGGAGCATGAAATTGTAAGCGGCGTCACCTACAGCCGCGACGAAGCGAAGATCACGCTGGTTCAGGTGTCGGACCGGCCGGGGGTGGCTGCCGCCATCTTCGGGCCGCTGGCCGATGCCAACGTCAACGTGGACATGATCGTGCAGAACGTCTCCGAGGACGGCACCAGCACGGACATGACCTTCACCGTGACGCGCGGCGACCTGGATCGCGCCATCGAGATTCTCACTGCACGCCAGGAGGAGCTCGGTTTCACGAGCCTCGTGCCGGATGCCAATGTCGTGAAGGTCTCGGTCGTGGGCGTCGGGATGCGCAGCCATGCCGGTGTCGCCCAGCGGATGTTCTCGGCGCTTGCCGAGCGCGGCATCAACATCCAGGTGATCTCCACCTCGGAGATCAAGATCAGCGTCCTGATCTCCGAGGAGTTCACCGAGCTCGCGCTGCGCGCGCTCCACACCGCCTACGGGCTCGACGCCGCCTAGAGGTCTCGATGTTCGCCAGCTTCGCCCAGTCCGAGCACGGTCGAAGCCGCGCCTCGGCCCGGGCGACGCGGAACCCCCCGCTATGAAGCCGCCGACCGGCAGTGCAGCGAGTCCGCCGGGCTGGGCCGGCTCGCGCCGCCTGTTACGCCGGCTGCGCGACATCATGGCGGGCCCCGGCACTGCGCAGGAGCGTCTCGACCGGATCGCGACACTGATCGCCCGCGAACTCGTCGCGGAGGTCTGCTCGATCTATGTGCGCCGGGCGGGCGATGTTCTGGAATTGTTTGCGACCGAGGGGCTTCGGGCCGACGCGGTGCGCAACACCCGGCTGATGGTCGGTGAGGGGCTGATCGGCTTCGTCGCGGCGCAAGCGATGCCGATCGCGCTTGCCGACGCCCAGAGCCATCCGCAATTCGCCTATCGCCCGGAAACGGGCGAGGAACGCTACTCCTCGCTCATGGGGGTGCCGGTGCTGCGCGCCGGCCGCGTCCTGGGTGTGCTCGCGGTACAGAACCAGACCCAGCGCAGCTACACCGACGAGGAGGTCGAGACCCTCGAGACCACGGCCATGGTGCTGGCGGAGCTGATCACCGGCAGCGACATCCTCGACCTCGAGGCGGCGCGCTACGACAGCGTCACCGAGGCGCTGCCGCAGCGGATCGAGGGGCTGGCGCTCAGCCCCGGCATGGCGTTCGGCACCGCCGTCGTCCAGCGCCGGCGTGTCACGATCGAGCGAATGCTGACCGAAGATCCCGACGTCGAGCGCCGGCGCGTGCGCGATGGGCTGTCGGCATTGCACGGTCAGCTCGACGCGGTGCTGGAGCGGCCCGAGTTTACCGGCGCGAGCGAACATCGCGACATTCTGGAGACGTTTCGCATGTTTGCCGAGGATCGGGGCTGGCTGCGCCGGATCGACGAAGCCGTGCGCTCGGGCCTGTCGGCGGAAGCGGCCGTTCAGCGGGTCCAGGACGAGACCCGAGTCCGAATGGGGCAGGTCACCGACAGCTATCTGCGCGAACGCCTGCTCGATTTCGAGGAGCTGACCGATCGCCTGCTCCGCCAGCTCGTCGACGGCGGAGCGTCCGACGGAATGGTGATGCCCGAAGACGCGGTGCTGGTGGCGCGCTCGCTCGGCCCGGCCGAGTTGCTGAACTACGAGCCGGGCAGCCTGCGGGCCGTGCTGCTCGAGGAAGGATCGACGAACGCCCACGCCACGATCGTCGCGCGGGCGCTCGACGTGCCGCTGGTGGGACGGGTGCAGGGGATCCTGTCGCGGGTCGAGACGGGAGACGCGGTCCTCGTCGACGGCGACAACGGCATCGTCTACCTGCGCCCCGGTGACGAGGTGCGCACCAACTTCGAGATGGCCGTGGCTGCGCAGAGCGCCCGGCTCGAGGTGTATCAGCGCCTGCGCGACATGCCGTCGGAGACGCGCGACGGCGTGCCGGTGTCGCTGTTCCTGAATGCAGGCCTGCTGGCCGACACGGTGCGTTTGAACGAGACGCGCGCCGAGGGGATCGGGCTCTACCGGACCGAGATCCCGTTCATGCTCCGCGCCGACTATCCGGATGTTGCCGCGCAGACCGAGTTCTATGCCCGCGTGTTCGAGGAGGCCGACGGCCGGCCCGTCACCTTCCGGACGCTCGATATCGGTGGCGACAAGGTGCTTCCCTACCTGCAAGGCAACGTCGAGGAGAATCCCGCGATGGGGTGGCGTGCGTCGCGGATCTCGCTCGACCGCCCTGCCATGCTGCGCCATCAGCTGCGCGCGCTGATCGCAGCGAGCGGCGGGCGTGATCTCGACGTCATGTTCCCGATGATCGCGCAGGTCTCCGAGTTTGAGGCCGCGCGGCGGCTGCTCGATCTCGAGCTCGAACGGGCGGCACGGTCGGGGGCGCCAGTGCCGGCAAATGTGCGCGCCGGGGTTATGCTGGAGGTGCCGGCGCTGGCACTGCAGTTCGCGAACCTTTTGCCGCAACTCGATTTCCTGTCCGTGGGCAGCAACGACCTGGTGCAGTTCCTGTTCGCGTCGGATCGGGGTAACCCGAGGATGGAGGGGCGTTACGATACGCTTGCCCCGGCGGTTCTGAACTTCCTCAGGGATGTTGCCGAGGCGTGCGACGGGCGCGACGTCGACCTGACGGTGTGCGGCGAGATGGCGGGCGACCCGGTAGCCGCGATGGCGCTGATCGGCATCGGGTATCGGCGCCTGTCCATGGCGCCGGCAAACTTCGGTCCGGTGAAGGCGATGGTCCGGTCGCTGACGATCCACGGCCTGACCGGGTATCTCGATGGTCTGCTGCGCACGTCACATCCGAGCATTCGATCGCACCTGCTGGACTTTGCCCGAGACCACGATGTCGAGGTGTAAATCGTTGCAGCCGCAACTCGCATTTGATAGTTAGATCGCGATGCAAACGTGAAATGCGTTTTATTATGGTTACTTACGGTGCGGTTGGCGGGCGCCGAACCTGAGCCGGACTCCCGGCATGGGTGTGTGTTCGCGGGTGTGAAACCGCACCTGAGTGGTTGGCTGGGGACCCGATGGTACGTTTGAACCCGCGTTCGCTCCGCGTCCTGAATCAGGACGGCGCCTCCGACATGATGCATTCGGTCGAGGGGGCCGACCATGTCGGCTCGTTCCTGCGCGAGGCGCGTGAAAACGCTGGCTCGACCGTCGCCGACATCGCGCGGAACCTGCGCATTCGCCGGGTCTATCTCGAGGCCATCGAAGACGGCCGGTTCGACGAGCTTCCTGGCGCAACCTATGCCATCGGCTTCGTGCGGTCCTATGCGGCCTATCTGGGCCTCGACGCACCCGCGTTGGTCGAGCGCTTCAAGGAAGAGGCGAGCGGCATCCAGGCGCAGCAGGATCTCGATTTTCCGACACCGGTGCCCGAGGGCCGCTTCCCGGGCGGCCTGCTCGTCACGATATGCTTGCTGCTCGCCGGTGCGGCGTTCGGCGGATGGTATTGGTATCAGAGCCAGAACGGGATCGAGGTGGCCCGGGTGCCGTCTCCGCCGGCGGAGACCGCCGGCGATTTACCGGCACCGGAGCCGTCCGCTCCGGCCGCCACCGCCGATCCTGCGCCGGAGCCGACGCAAGCAA
This sequence comes from Rhodospirillaceae bacterium, assembly GCA_038140435.1. Lineage (GTDB taxonomy): Bacteria > Pseudomonadota > Alphaproteobacteria > UBA6615 > UBA6615 > UBA8079. The sequence goes on from JAYQGE010000001.1 coordinate 98,237, forward strand.
CGGTCGCGCCTGCCGACACTTCTGCCGACACGGCAACGGAAACAGCGGTCTTGCCCGAACAGGAACAGATGGCGCCGCCGCCGGACGAAGCACCGTTGGTGCCGCCCTCTTATCTCGAACCGCAGGTCGATCCGCTTGCGTCGATGGCCGATGTCTCCGCCCTCGAGCAGGGCGAAGGCGCGAGCGTGGCGACGGATACTGTGCCTGAAGCTGCGGCTCCGGGCGCTGGCGCGGGTACACCGGCAGTTGCTGCGGAGTCGGGAGAGGAATCTGCCGCGCAAGCCACGCAGACGACAGATCAGGTTGCCGAGGTTCCTGCCACGGGTGAGACCGACGTTACGGCCGTGGCAGAGTCCATCCCCGAAACTGCCGAAGCCCCGACACCTGCCGAGGCGCCGGTCGATGAAACGCCAACTGGCGAGGCGCCGACAAACGAGACGGCTGCAGATGAGACAGCGGCCGCCACGCCAAGCACGCCGGCACCGGATTCGTCGGTGTTCAAATCCGAGCCGGCCATCATCGCGCTGCCGGGCACTTCGGATACGGAGTCGGTTGCCTCCGCGGAACCCGCGGCGCGTGAGGGGCGAACGTTCGGTGCGCGGAATGCAGCCGCCCGCATTATCCTTCAGGCACAGGAGAATACCTGGGTTCAGGTGCGCGAGGACGACGAGAGCGTGATCCTGACCCAGATGCTCGAGGCCGGCGACCGCTATATGGTGCCGAATCGCGATGGCCTGCGCCTCATGACCGGCAACGCTGGCGGCCTCGAGATTCTGGTCGATGGCGAGGTGGTTCCGGCGATCGGTGCGCGCGGCGAGAGCCGCCGCGATGTCCGCCTCGATCCGGGGCTTCTTCGGGCGGGCTCCGCAGTTATCCGATAGCGTTCGCGGGGCCTGGCGCGGTTGATATTTCGCCCGGCGACGCGCATGTTACGCCTGAAAATCGGGTCGATTCCGAAGGTTTGAATCCAGCATGAGCGTCCGCCCCTATCGCGACATCGAACGGCGCAAGAGCCGGCAGATCATGGTCGGCAACGTGCCCGTTGGCGGCGATGCGCCGATCTCTGTCCAGTCGATGACCAACACCCGGACCACCGACGTGGCGGGAACGATCGAGCAGATTCGCGCGCTCGAGGTCGCCGGCGCGGACATCGTACGGGTCTCCTGTCCCGACGAGGACAGCACGAAGGCGCTGCGCGAGATCATTCCGGAAGTCACGGTGCCCATCGTGGCCGACATCCATTTCCATTATCGACGCGGGATCGAGGCCGCCGAGGCCGGTGCGGCATGCCTGCGCCTGAACCCCGGCAATATCGGCTCGCGCGAGCGGGTGCGCGAACTGGTGAAGGCGGCCCGCGACAACAATTGCTCGATGCGGATCGGTGTCAACGGGGGCAGCCTCGAGAAGGAACTCCTCGAAAAATACGGAGAGCCCTGTCCCGAAGCGCTGATCGAAAGCGCGTTGAACTCGGTGCACATGCTCGAGGACGAGGACTTCCGCGAGTTCAAGATCTCGGTCAAGGCATCCGATGTTTTCCTGGCGGTGGCCTCCTACATGGGACTCGCCGAGGCGTGCGACTACCCGCTCCACATCGGCATCACCGAGGCGGGCGGCCTGCGCACCGGCACGGTCAAGTCGTCGATCGGCCTCGGCATGCTCCTCTGGTCGGGCATCGGCGACACGCTGCGCGTCTCGCTCTCGGCCGACCCGGTCGAAGAGGTCAAGGTCGGCTTCGACATGCTGAAGTCGTTGGGGCTGCGCCATCGCGGGGTGAACGTGGTTTCCTGCCCGTCCTGCGCCCGCCAGCAGTATGACGTCATCGAGACCGTGCGAGTGCTCGAGGAACGGCTGGCGCATATCACCACGCCGATGACCGTGTCGGTGATCGGGTGCGTGGTCAACGGGCCGGGTGAGGCGACGATGACCGATATCGGCTTTACCGGCGGTGGCCGCGGCACCCACCAGGTCTATATCGGCGGCCAACCGCACCACCGGCTTCAGGACGAGGATATCGTCGATCATCTAGTTGGCCTGGTCGAAGCCAAGGCGGCAGAAATCGAGGCCGAACTGTCCGACGACCTGCCGTCGGCGGCCGAATAGCCCGACACATTCAGAGACGAACTGTGGCCAAACTCCAGCCAGTGCGCGGAACCCATGATCTTGTCGGCGACGAGGCGCGTGCGCATGTCGCGCTCGTGGACTCGGCCCGCGCGGTCGCGGACCGCTATGGCTACGGTCCGATGGCGACGCCGATCTTCGAGTTCACCGATGTCTTCCAGCGGACCCTCGGCGATACGTCCGATATCGTCACGAAGGAGATGTACACCTTCGAGGACAAGGGGGGCGACAGCCTGACCCTTCGGCCCGAGGGTACGGCCGGGGTCGCCCGCGCGGTGATCTCCGGGGGCTTGCGCAACGAGCTGCCGCTGAAATGCTTCTACAACGGCCCGATGTTCCGGCACGAACGGCCACAGAAGGGGCGGCTGCGCCAGTTTCACCAGATCGGAGTCGAGCTGGTCGGGGTCCCGGAACCGACCGGCGACGTCGAGGTGATCGCGCTCGGCGCCGACATCCTGGACGCGCTGGGAGTGCTCGCCGAGACCACGCTCGAGCTGAACACGCTTGGCGACGGCGAGAGCCGGTCCGCCTATCGCGAGGCGCTGGTCGAGTACTTCGCGGGCCATGCCGACCGGCTCTCGGACGACAGCCGCGAACGACTGACGCGCAATCCGCTACGAATTCTCGATTCCAAGGACACGGGCGACCGTGCGGTGATCGCCGACGCGCCGCTGTTCGACGACTATCTGACGGATGCCGCCCGCGACTTCTTCGACGCGGTGCGCGACGGGCTCGACACGCTGGGTATCGCGTATACCCGCAACCCGCGGCTGGTTCGTGGGCTGGACTACTACAGTCATACGGCGTTCGAGTTCACCACCGAGGCGCTCGGCGCCCAGGGAACCGTCCTCGCCGGCGGGCGGTATGACGGTCTCATCGAGACAATGGGCGGCCCGGCCACACCGGGGGTCGGCTGGGCGGCCGGCGTCGAGCGGCTTGCCATGATGCGCGGCGAGCCGGTGCCTGCGGTGCGCCCGGTGGCTCTCGTCGGCATGGGTGACGCCGGAGAGCGCGAGACCATGCGGCTCGCGCGCGAATTGCGGCGTGCGGGGCTGACGGTCGAGCTGCTGTACAAAGGCGGGCTCAAACGCGGCCTGCGACGGGCGGACCGGATCAACGCGGCGGCGGCGGTCCTGATCGGGGACGACGAGCTTGCCCGTGCTGCCGTGACAGTCCGCGACCTCGACACCGGTGCGCAGACCGACGTGGCGATCGCCGATCTGACCGACCACCTGTCCGCCTACCGCTAGCGACGCGACCGATATGGGCCACCGTCCGGAACGAGGGGCGGCGCCGGCCGACTATGTCGTCGTGGGCGCCAACCACAGAAGCAGCAGTGTCAGTTTGCGGGATCGACTCTTCGTCGACGATGCGGACGTGCCCGAAGTGCTGGCCACGCTTGCGGATGGCGGCTTCGATGAGGCGATCCTCGTATCGACCTGCGATCGGGTCGAGGTTCATGGTGTTGCGGGCGATCCTGCGCGCGCCGCCTCGACGGCCCGCGGTTTGCTGCGTGCACGCGCCGGTGGGGATGCAGAGCCGGGCGGCGGTATCATCGTTGAACTGCGGGGCGACGCGGCCGTGCGGCACGTTATCGCGGTCGCGGCCAGCCTCGAGAGCGTGGTCGTCGGCGAAGCGGAGGTGCTTGGCCAGATCAAGACCGCCCATGCGCGCGCGAAGGAGGCGGGCGGCACGGGGCCGGCCCTCGAGTCGCTGATGCAGCGCGCCTATGCCGCGGCGAAGGACGTGCGGACCAACACCGCGATCGCCGAAGGCCCCGTCTCGATGGCGACAGCTGCGGTGAAGGCCGCGACGGGCCTCTTCGGTACGCTCGAGAATGTGCCAGCGCTTCTCATCGGGCCATCCGAGATGGGACTGCTGATGGTGGATCATTTCCAGAACGGGGGGCTGCGGCGGATCACCGTCGCGGGACGCACCGCCGCGCGCGGCGACGCCCTGGCGCAGATCGTCGGCGGGCATAGCACGACCTATGATGCGATTCCGGAGGCGTTGACTGGCTCCGACCTGGTCATCGGCGCTGCCGGTCTCGGGCGTCACATGATCACGGCCGACATGGTCCGCACCGCACTGCGCGCGCGCCGAAGGAAGCCGATCTTTGTGCTCGACGTCGCGATCCCGGGCGATGCCGACCCGGCGATCGCCGAACTCGAGGACGCCTTCCTCTACGATCTCGATCACCTCGAGGCGATCGCACGCTCGAACCGGGAGTCGCGGGACGCCGCGTTGCAGGCGGCCTGGCAGCTTGTCGACAGCCATGTGGATGCCTTCCGGGCGATGCAGGCGGAGCGCGATGCGGTCCCGGTGGTTGCCGAGTTGCGCGCGCATTTCGAGGCGATGCGGGACGAGATTCTGGCATCCGCACCGCAGGCAGACGCGGACGACGTGACCCGCCGGTTGATCAACCGACTTCTGCACACACCTTCCGGAGCCCTGCGCGACGCGGCCCGGGACGGTGGTGCGGGGAACGCAGTTGCCGAAGCCGCCCGGCGTATGTTCGGGCTGAAGCCGGACGCAAATCGGAAAACGAAACCGGGTGAGCCCGGAAGCGAGGACGAATGAGCCTGGATGACAAACTCGACCGGGTGGTGGAACGCCATGCCCAGCTCGGCGACATGCTGGCCCAGACCGACGGCAGCGATCCGCAGGAGTATGTCCGGCTGTCGAAGGAATATGCCGATCTCGGCCAGGTGGTGGAGACAGTGCTGGCGCTGCGCGGCACGTGCGACGAGATCGCAGGGCTCGAGGAAATCCTCGCTGACGACGAGGCGGACGCCGAGATGAAAGATCTCGCAGGGGCAGAGATCGAGGATCTGCGCGCGCGGGTGCCCGAGCTCGAACAGGCGCTCAAGATCATGTTGTTGCCCAAGGACGAGGCGGACGCGAAAAACGCGATCCTGGAAATTCGCGCCGGGACGGGCGGCGACGAGGCGGCGCTGTTCGCGGCAAACCTGTTCCGGATGTATCAGCGCTACGCGGAACAGAAGGGCTGGAAGGTCGAGGTGATGGACTCGAGCGACACCGGGATCGGCGGTTTCAAGGAGATCGTGTCCTCGATCAGCGGCCAGGACGTTTTCTCGCGGCTGAAATACGAGTCCGGCGTCCACCGGGTGCAACGCGTCCCCGAGACCGAGAGCAGCGGACGCATCCACACGTCCGCTGCGACCGTCGCGGTGCTGCCGGAGGCCGAAGAGGTGGACATCGAGATTGCCGAAAGCGATCTGCGCATTGACACGTACCGGGCCTCGGGCCCCGGCGGCCAGTCGGTTAACACGACCGACAGTGCAGTGCGCATCACCCACGAACCGACCGGCATTGTCGTCACCCAGCAGGACGAGAAGTCGCAGCACAAGAACCGGGCAAAGGCGATGCGGGTCCTGCGGGCCCGTCTCTATGAACATGAGCGCCAGCAGATCGATGCCGAACGCGCTGCCTCGCGGCGGAGTCAGGTCGGGTCGGGTGATCGGTCAGAGCGCATCCGGACCTACAACTATCCGCAAGGTCGGGTCACCGACCACCGGATCAACCTGACCCTGCATAAGCTCGACCGGATTCTCGACGGGGAGGGGCTCGACGAACTGGTCGATGCGCTGACCACCGAGGACCAGGCGGCCCAGCTCGCCGAGGACACGGATGACTGACCCAATCGCCAACACGGTGGCCGCCGCTCTTGCCGCGGCCAAAGCCAGGCTTGGAGCCGCAGGATCGGACACGCCCGAACTGGATGCCCGGGTTCTGTTGCGCCATGCGACCGGCCACGACGAAGCCTGGCTGTTTGCCAATCCCGAGGCCGTGCTCGAGGGAGAGGCGCTGACAGCGTTCGCGGATCTCCTGACGCGCCGGGAGACACGCGAGCCCATTTCGCAAATCGTCGCGTCGCGGGAATTCTGGTCGCGCGACTTCCGGGTCACGCCGGACGTGCTCACTCCGCGGCCCGACACCGAGACGCTGATCGAGACCGTGCTGGCGCGGATCGAGGACCGGGACGCTCCCTTGCGGATTCTCGACCTTGGGACCGGCAGCGGCTGCATTGTCCTGACCCTGCTGGCCGAATGCCCCAACGCAACCGGGCTCGGCGTGGATGCCTCGTCAGCAGCGCTCGCAGTGGCCGCGGAAAACGCGGTGGCGCTCGGGCTGGACGATCGTGTCCGCTGGCAGGAGGGTGACTGGTGCGACGGGATCGATGGAGAGTTCGATGTCATCGTTTCGAACCCGCCCTATATCGCGCGGTACGAGCTGCGACATCTCGAACCCGAGGTGCGCGACCATGAGCCGGTCCTTGCGCTCGACGGCGGTGCCGATGGGCTCGCGGCGTACCGCCGTATTGTCCCCGCGCTGGGGCGACTTGGGGCCGCGGGTGCGATCATGGCGCTCGAGCTCGGGCGCGGTCAGGCCAAGGGGGTAGCGGCGCTCGGGCGGGTCGCCGGGCTGCGGATTGCGGGCACTGAACAGGACATCGCACAGCGGGCGCGGGTGATCGCATTCGAGCGTGCCTCGCAGGGTTAACGTCCGGACAAAAAAGTTCTTGGAAAACAAGGACGAGCCGCCTAGGGTGCCGGTCGTCAGATGCACCCCGCATGGCCTGTTGCGATCACAATCCCTTAGGCCTTGGCGTCCATCTGAACTCCCGGATCAGAACTTGAGAAGACCTCTCTCGGTCGAGCGGTCATTTCCGAGAAGCGCGTGATCCAAGTGAATTGGGCCGATTGGCCGGGAGTTGGACCGTAATCAGCAACTCTGATCGACGGAAGCAATGCGACCAAACGCGAACAACAGGCGGTCACGGGGCCGCGGCGGACGCAAGTCCGGCAATCCCCGCAATCAAACCTACGACAGCAACGGCCCGGGCGCGCGCGTTCGCGGAAACCCGTCGCAGATTTACGAGAAGTATCAGCAGCTGGCGCGTGATGCGGCCTCGAGCGGCGACCGCGTGGGCGCGGAGAACTTCCTGCAGCACGCCGAGCACTATTTCCGGTTGATGAATGCGGCGGCCGCGAAAAACGAGCAGCGGAACAATGCCGAAGAAGGCGGTCGTGACGAGAATTCGCGGGACGACGCGCCGCGCAAGTCCGGTAACGGTCACGGGGCGTTCGTCGAGGACCTCCAGGCAGACGATGGCGACGACTCCGATGGCGACGGCGCCGACGACGAGACCCGGGCGAAGTCCGACGATGGCGAGGCCAAGCCGAGCGGCCGCAAGCGTCGCACCCGCCGGGCCAACGGCCGGGACGGTGCCAAGGATGCGTCCGCCGACGACAATGCCGGCAAGGAAGACGACGCTGGCGACGAAGCCGGCGAGGAAGAGGGCGCGAGCGCCTGACAACCGGGGGTAACCCCGGCTCGTTCAACAGACAAACCGGATCGCCCGGGCGGATTTCGCCCGGTGCGACGATGCGCGTATACACGCCGAAATCCGTGTGTTCCCTGCGCTGCGCGCGGCGGAGCCTGCGCGGACAGCTCCTTAACGGGGTGGCTACGAATTTCCGGGATACTTGGATTCTTCATCCGTCATTTCGATCGGGTGCCGGGTTTTCGGTGCGCTGGCGGGATGCGGGGTCTTGTGTTGCGTCTCGGCAACACCATATCTCGGATATGCGGGGCGGTTCGTGCATCGAGATGGCGGGCCGACCGCGTGTCCTTGTGGCGAATGCCGATTTCGGGTTCGCCGTTCCAGCCCGCCTCATGCGAGGGGGTCGTTCGAGGAGTAAGAGATGAACTTCGAGAAATTTACCGAACGCGCGCGCGGATTCGTTCAGGTCGCTCAGGACCTGGCGCAACGCAGCGCGCATCAGCAACTGGTGCCCGAGCATCTGCTCAAGGCCCTGCTCGATGACGAGGAGGGGCTTTGCGCGAACCTGATCCGGGCCGCTGGTGGCGACCCCGAGGCTGCGGAACGCGGCGTCGACCAGGCTCTCGACAAGCTTCCGAAGGTGGAGGGCGACGGCGCGGGCCAGCTCTACCTGTCCAAGGAGACCGGCCGCATACTGAACGCGGCCCAGGAGGTCGCGGACAAGGCCGGCGACAGCTTCGTCACGGTCGAGCGGCTGCTCCTGGCCATCGCGCTTGCGACAGGCACCGGCGCGGCGAAGATCCTCGCCGATGCGAGCCTCACGCCCCAGGCGCTCAACGAGGCGATCAACGCGCTGCGCAAGGGCCGCACGGCCGACAGCGCGACGGCCGAGAACGCCTACGAGGCGCTCGCCAAGTACACGCGCGACCTGACCGCGGCGGCCCGCGACGGCAAGCTCGACCCCGTGATCGGGCGCGACGAGGAGATTCGTCGGACGATCCAGGTCCTGTCCCGGCGTACCAAGAACAATCCCGTCCTCATCGGCGAGCCCGGTGTCGGCAAGACCGCGATCGTCGAGGGACTCGCGCTGCGCATCATCAACGGTGACGTGCCCGAGAGCCTGCGCGAGAAGCGCCTCCTCTCGCTCGACATGGGTGCGCTCATTGCCGGCGCGAAGTTCCGCGGCGAGTTCGAGGAGCGCCTCAAGGGCGTCCTCGAGGAGGTCAGCGCGGCGGCCGGCGAGATCGTGCTGTTCATCGACGAGATGCACACAATCGTCGGGGCCGGGGCGGCCGAGGGTTCGATGGATGCCTCGAACATGCTCAAGCCGGCGCTGGCGCGCGGCGAACTGCATTGTGTCGGCGCGACGACCCTGGACGAGTATCGCAAGCATGTTGAGAAGGACGCGGCGCTGGCGCGGCGGTTCCAGCCCGTTTTCGTGTCCGAGCCGACGGTGGCCGACACAATCTCGATCCTGCGCGGTCTCAAGGAAAAATACGAGCTGCACCACGGCGTGCGGATCACAGACTCGGCCCTCGTTTCCGCCGCGACCCTGTCCAATCGCTACATCACGGACCGTTTCCTGCCCGACAAGGCGATCGACCTGGTCGATGAGGCAGCCTCGCGCCTGCGCATGGAGGTGGATTCCAAGCCGGAGGAGATCGACGAACTCGACCGGCGGATCATCCAGCTCAAGATCGAGCGCGAGGCCCTGAAGAAGGAAAGCGACACAGCGTCGGCAGACCGGCTCGAGACGCTCGAGGCGGAGCTGGGTGAGCTGGAGGCAAAATCGGCGGACCTGACCTTCGTCTGGCAGGCAGAGAAGGAAAAGCTCGCCGGAACCCAGAAGATCAAGGAGCAGCTCGATGCTGCGCGGCTCGAGCTGGAGCAGGCGCAGCGGGTTGGCAACCTGGAGCGCGCCGGCGAGCTGGCTTACGGGCTCATTCCGAATCTCGAGAAGGCCGTTGCCGAGGCCGACGAGGCGCCGGACGCGAACATGCTCGACGAAGAGGTCACGGACTCTCATGTCGCGGGCGTCGTGTCACGCTGGACCGGTGTTCCGGTCGAGAAGATGCTCGAGGGCGAGCGTGAAAAGCTCCTGGAAATGGAAGCGGTTCTCGGGGGGCGGGTGATTGGCCAGGACGAGGCGATCGGCGCCATCTCCCACGCCGTGCGCCGCGCGCGCGCCGGCCTGCAGGATCCCAACCGTCCGATCGGCTCGTTCCTCTTCCTTGGACCGACGGGCGTCGGCAAGACCGAGCTGACCAAGGCGCTCGCCGATTTCATGTTCGACGACGAGCAGGCCATGGTCCGTATCGACATGTCGGAATACATGGAAAAGCACGCGGTCGCGCGCCTGATTGGCGCACCGCCGGGCTATGTCGGCTACGAAGAGGGCGGTGCGTTGACCGAGGCGGTCCGGCGGCGGCCCTATCAGGTGATCCTGTTCGACGAGGTCGAGAAGGCGCATCCCGACGTGTTCAACGTTCTGTTGCAGGTGCTCGATGACGGTCGTCTCACCGACGGCCAGGGCCGCACGGTCGATTTCAAGAACACGCTGATCATCCTGACCTCGAACCTGGGCAGCGAACATCTCGCGGGCCAGGCCGACGGCGAGGATACGGACAGTGTCCGTGACGCGGTGATGGAGGTCGTCCGGGGCGCGTTCCGGCCCGAGTTCCTCAACCGGCTGGACGAGGTGCTCCTGTTCCATCGCCTGACGCGCGAACAGATGTCCGGGATCGTTGAGATCCAGCTCGCCCATCTGCGTGCGCTGCTCGAGGACCGGAAGATCGCGCTCGAGCTGGACGATGCGGCGACCGAGTGGCTGGCAAACGCCGGTTACGATCCCGTCTACGGGGCGCGGCCGCTGAAGCGGGTGATCCAGCGTCACTTGCAGAATTCGCTTGCCGCGATGCTGCTCGAAGGCGCTATCGTGGACGGCGACACCGTCCACGTGTCGGCCGGTGCGGACGGATTGCTGATCAACGGCGAGGTGGTGCAGGCCGAGGCCGCCTGAGGGCGGCCGGCATGCCTCGCGCGCAAGCGGAGGTGTGAAGGATGGCCGGAGTTCGCGACAACCGGTTCCGCTGGATTGTCCGTGTCGGGCTGTTGTTCGTGACACCGCTCCTGATTGTCGTTGTAGCGGCGGGCGTCTTCTTCGCCGTCGGCGCGCAGCAGCGCCACGACGTCGTCCTGCCGCCGCCGGGGCTCCCCGATCACGCGGGCGACCAGGGCGCACGCCTGCCCGCGTTCCTGTCAGATGGCCGGCTCGATGCGGCACTGGTCGAACCCCGTTTTGAGGACATCCGCAGCCGTTTCGACGGCATGCGGGTCCTGTTCGTTCCGTCCTATCTGAGCGACGCGGTGATCCCGTCGGTCCGCCTCGGCGACAATCTTGGCTACATGGCCGGCATCTACAGCTGGCTGGCCGAAGAGGGGATCGAGGCCGAAATCGCGGATGTCGAGACCGAGGACACGGTCGCGGCGAACGCCGACCGGCTGGAACGGATCGTGGGCCGCGGCACCGAGCCCGTCTGCTTCGTCACCCACAGCAAGGGCGGGCTCGACGTTCTGGAGTATCTGCGACGGGCGAGCCCGGATGCGCGCGCACGGGTCGCCTGCTGGATTGCCATGCAGGCCCCGTTCAAGGGATCCCCGGTCGCGGACCTCGCGCTTGACACGCCCGGTGTTCCCGAGGTCATGGACGCGGTCCTGGCGGTGCTCGGCGGGCGCGGCGCGTCCCTGCTCGACCTCACAACGGCGGTACGGGCGCGGTATCTCGAAGAGCACCGGGCAGAACTCGCGGCGGTGTTCGCCACGGTGCCGACCCTCTGCGTCGCGACCTATGTCGGGGATCCGGGCAGTTTTACCCGGCCGACCTCATGGAGCTACCCGACCCTCGTGTGGATGCATGACAACCGGGTGCCGAGCGACGGTCTGGTGCCGGTGCGCTCGGCGGTCGACGTCTGTCCGCGGTCGGTCATTTTCGAGGGGGTCGATCACACCGGGATCGTTTCGCCCGGCGTGGCCGCGCCGATCGACCAGACGGCGCTTATGCGGCTGCTGTTCTATCTGGCGTTGAGTTGACTCCGATATTTTCCGATTTTCCCGAAATCACCGGGGAATAAACCGCCGATCCACCTGTTGATGACCTGCCCAGGCAAGTAGGCGGTCGGATGGCCGTGTGCCGGCGTGGGCCCGGATATTCCGGGTCGCCCCGGCGCCTGGTCATCCGGCAATTTCCGGTTCGGCGACCGGACGGGCGGGAGCCCTGATCCCCATCTCTCCCGCCGCGGATCGCCGGACGGGCCTGCCTGCCGGTGAATACCCCCGCAGGGCGGCAGACGATGAATCGCCCCAAATTCATCGTCTGCTGCCGTCTGCCTGTGCCCGAATGGTGTAGAAGGGGGGTGGAGACGAGAATGGCCAACCGCTTGTTCGAGCTTGTGGAGACGCATATCCCCAGCCTGCGCCGTTACGCGCTGGTGCTGTTGCGTCATGACGAGCAGCGCGCGGACGACCTGGTTCAGGATTGCCTCGAGCGCGCAATCAGCCGCTGGCACCTGTGGCGCCGGCCGAACAACCTGCGGGGTTGGCTGTTCACGATTCTCCACAACATCTACGTCAACGACGTGGCACGCGCCGTGGCGCGACCCGACGTCGTCGAGATACAGGACTATTTTCCGGCCATGGCCGTCCCGCCCGAACAGGCCGACAGGATACGGCTCCGCGAGGTGACCGCGGCCATCCAGGAACTGCCCGACACCCAGCGCCAGACCCTGCTCCTGGTGACGATGGAGGGCTTCAGTTACTGCGAGACCGCGGAGATCACGGGCGTCCCGATCGGGACGGTGATGTCGCGGCTGTCGCGGGCGCGGGACAAGGCGCGCGCGGCAAGCTGGGGGGAAACGCATGAGAGCGGACGGAGCGTGAAGTGAGCGATTTTCCCGAACAACCCACGGAAGACGAGATCCAGTCCCTGGTCGATGGACGGCTGGAGCCCGGTCGGCGTGTGGAGGTCGAAGCGTGGCTCGGCGCCAACCCGGACGCGGCGGCACGCGTTGCGCAGCTGCGCGATATCTCGGTTGCGGTGGAGCGCGCCTACGAGCCGTTGCTCGACCGGCCCGTGCCGGCCCGGTTTCGGGCTCTTGCCGCGCCGAAATCGGTGAGCCCGGTCTGGCGGGCTGCCGCGATGGTCGCGCTTGTCGCCGTCGGCGCGGCCGGCGGCTGGTTTGCCAACGATGCCGTGTCGCCAGCCGCCGGTCCGAACGCCAGCCTGGCGCGTGGCGCCGTGAAGGCCCACCAGATCTATTCGCGCGAAGTCCGCCACGCGGTGGAAGTGCCGGCCAACGAGGAGGCGCATCTCGTCGCCTGGCTGTCCAAACGCCTGGATGCGCCGCTGCGCGCGCCCAACCTGGACGCCGAGGGTTACCGGCTCGTCGGAGGGCGCCTGCTGCCCGCTTCGGACGCGGGTCCCGCGGCGCAGTTCATGTATGAGGCGGAGTCGGGCGAGCGGCTCACCCTCTATGTCGAGCAGAACCGGGCGGGCGGGGAGACCGCATTCCGCTTCAGCGAGTATGACGGCGTGGCGGCCTTCTGGTGGAAGGACGGACCGCTGGCCTATGTGCTGATCGGGCAGGGCGAGCGCGACCGGCTCCTGACCCTCGCCCGGGCGACCTACCGGGAACTCAATCCGTAAGGGACGTGCTGCCGTCCGCGCTGACCGCGGGTGGTGCGAGCGCGGCGAAGCGGGCATAGACGTCCGAACGCATTACCTGGAATGCGGCCAGCCGGTCGCCCGCGAGTTTCTCGCCGCTCGGCAGCTTGAGCCCGAGGGGGTTTATCGGCTTGCCGTCGCGATGGATCTCGTAATGCAGGTGCGGCCCGGTCGAACGGCCGGTTGAGCCGACATATCCGATCACCTGGCCCTGGCGCACGCGCTTGCCCTGGCGTACCCCGCGCGCATATCCGTTCAGGTGAGCATAGGCCGTGGCGTAGGTGCCGTTGTGCCGGATGCGGATGTACTTGCCGTAGCCGCCGTTGGTCCGTGCGACGTCGACCGTGCCGTCGCCGGCGGCGTAGATCGGCGTGCCCGTGGGGGCCGCGAAATCGACCCCGGCGTGCAGGCGCGTGTAGCCGAGAATCGGGTGTTTGCGGTTGCCGAAGCGTGACGACAGGCGCGCCCCGTCGAGCGGGGTCTTCATCAGCGCCTTGCGGACGCTTTCCCCCTTCTCGTTGAAATAGTCGATCGTGCCCTTCGAGGTTTCGAATCGATAGAAGGGCAGCTGGGTCCCGCGCAGGGTGAGCTTCGCGTAGTGGATGTCGCCATTGTTGACCACCACATCATCCGCGTTACGCTGGCGCTCGAACATGATCTCGAACGCATCGCCGTTCCAGATGTCGCGCTGGAAATCGACATCGAAGCTGTAGATGCGGATCAATTCGATCAGCACCGAGATCGGGATTCCCGCGTCGCGGCCGTTCACGAAAAGGCTGGAATCGATTGTTCCGGTGACCCGCACGAACTCGCTGGTCAGCGGCAGTTCGATCTCGCGGGCGATGAAGTCGTCGTCGGGCGCCCGCGCGACCTCGACCGCGCGGTCGTAGGTTACCGGCAGGCGCAATGACGAGAGTTCATAGTCCGGCGGTGTCTCTTCCGCGGCGCCGGCATCTTTGACCACCGGGCCGAGCGTGATCTGCAATTCGTCGCCGACCCGCAGGTCGCGCCGTGGATCGTAGACACCTTTCAGGGACTGGATCGCCGTGTGCGCCTCTGCGCGTTCCGCACCGGCCTTGATCAGCACGTCCATGAGGTTGTCACCGTTCTCGATCTCGACGGTGTGCACCAGTGGCTGGGGCGGTTCCGGCTCGCGGACGGGGGCGGGGATGGCGGGTGGCGTCGCGGCGGCGGCGGGCGAGGTGACCTGGGGCGGTGTGTCCGTTCCGACTCGCGCACCGAGCACAAAGGCGAACGCCGGAAGCGCGATCACCACCGCAGCGAGCGCGAACAGGACAGGCTTCTTGCGCAGGTCGATCCGCAACCCTCGAATCCTCCACCGGAATCAAATGTCGGCGTTTCACGCACCTGATACGCCGACACCGGGCAAGATGGCGAACGGTCACGCTTCGTGTCAACAATCGATCCGTCGGATTCGATAAATTTTCTGTAACAGATTCAGGGTGTTGCCACTATTCCGCCACCATTCGTACGATCCGCGGGTAGAAGGCGGCGAGGGTGAATGCGCGCAGCACCATGAACAGCATCACCGACGCCCAAAGGCCGTGATTGCCCATGAATTCGGGCAACGTGAAGATCGCGACCGTATAGAGCGCGACGGAAACGAGCATCGCGTTGCGCATCTCCGCGGCGCGGGTGGCGCCGATGAAAATACCGTCGAGCTGGTAGGACCAGACCGACAGCAGCGGTGACACCGCCATCCAGGGGAGGAAGCCACCGGCAAGCGTCAGCAGTTCGGGAATGTCGGTGAGGAGCCCCAGGAGGTGGGTGCCGAACAGGGCGTAGACGACCGCATATCCGACCGCGACGCAGCCGGCCATGAACGTGGCCGCGAACACCGTGTTGCGCAGCAACCGCCGGTCGCGCGCGCCCACGGCCTCGCCGACGAGAGCGGAAGTGGCGTGGGCAAACCCGTCGAGCCCGTGCGCCAGGAAGGACTGGAAGTTCATCAGGAGAGCGTTTGCGGCGAGTACGTTCGTGCCGAGACGCGCGCCGGACCAGGTCAGGAGCGACCATGCGAAGATCATGGCGAGGGTACGGATGAAGATGTCGCGGCTGACCCGAAACAGACTGCCGAGGGCCGCGAGGTCGAAGATGCTTGCGCGGACCCAGGCGCCCTCGATGCGCCGCATCCGGAACGCGATCAGGGCCAGCCCCAGCGCGGCGCCGGTGTATTGTGCGAGCGCGGTCGCAAGCGCGACGCCCTCGATGCCCCATCCGAGATCGACGACGAACCAGATATCGAGCGCCGCGTTCAGGCCATTGATCACGACCTGAACGACCAACGCTGCCCGCGCGAACTGCATTCCCAGCATCCAGCCGAGAATCGCATAGTTGGCGAGCGTGGCGGGTGCGCCCCAGATGCGAGTGTCGAAATAGGATCCGGCGAGGCTCTCGACGTCGGCCGCGCCCTCGACGATCTGGAGGGCGAGCGCATGCAGGGGAGCCTGGGCGACGAGCAGCACAAACGCTGCGGCGAGGCCGATCATCAGCGCTCGGGCAAGAACGGCCCGAATTTCCGTGCCGTCGTCGCGACCGTTCGCCTGGGCGACGAAACCCGTCGTCCCCATGCGCAGGAAACCGAAACCCCAGTACAGGAACGCAAAAATCATGGAGCCGATCGCGACGCCGCCCACATAGGCCGGGTCGGGCAGGTGGCCCATCACCGCCGTATCCACGGCGCCCAGCATGGGAACGGTCAGGTTCGACAGGATTGTCGGCCAGGAAAGATTCCAGATGCGCCCGTAGGGCGCACCGCGCAGACGCCCGGCCGTCGGCTGTCCGTCCGAGGTCACCGGGATCTGCCGGGGCTAACGGCCGACGGCATAGGCTTCCTGGAAACGGGGATGGGCGGCGCCCTTGAGGAACCACCCGTATTCGCCGCGCGCCCGGCCGACCGCCGTCATCCGGCCCGATGCCCAGTCACCGACCATGGTCATGCGGTGCCCGCGCGCACGCATCTCCGCGATCGTCGCGTCGTCGTAACGGCCTTCGGCCTTGACCTCGCCCGGCTGGAAGGTGCGCGGGTAGAAGCTCGACGGCAGATGGTCGGTGTGGAAGTTCGGTGCATCGATGGCTGCCTGGAGGTCGAAGCCGTGGTGGACATGACGCAGGAACATGGTGAGTGCCCACTGGTCCTGGGCGTCGCCGCCGGGGGTGCCGAAGGCGAGTGCCGGCTCGCCGTCGCGCATCGCGAGGGTCGGGCTGAGCGTGGTGCGCGGCCGGATGCCGGGGCGCAACGTCGTTGGAAAGCCCTCCTGCAACCAGAACATCTGCGCCCTTGTGCCGAGACAGAATCCCAGCGCGGGGATGGTCGGCGAGGACTGCAGCCAGCCGCCGCTGGGCATGCAGGCGACCATGTTGCCCTCGCTGTCCGCGGTGTCGCAGTGAACGGTATCGCCGTTCGACGTGGAGGGCGCGGCATTGGGTTCGCCCACCCCGGCCTGGGCCGCGTTGGGTTCGCCGGCGCCGGGCGCGGTCTCCGTCGCGTGAGGATCGAAGATCGTGAACTCGGCCAGTGTCGGTTCGCGCCCGTCGGGCGCGCCGGGCTGGAACTCCAGCGAGGCGGTGTCGCTGACCATGGCGCGCCGCGCGTCGGAGTAGGCATCCGACAGGAGCGTTTCGATCGGTACGTCGTTGACTGTCGGATCGCCGTACCAGGCCTCGCGGTCGGCGAGCGCGAGCTTCGCGCACTCGACCTGGGTGTGCATGAAGTCCGGTCCAAGCGGGTCCATGGACGCGATATCGAAACCCTTGAGCAGCGCGAGCTGCTGCAGGAAGACCGGACCCTGGCTCCAGACCCCGGGCTTGCAGACCGTGTAACCCGCATAGTCGTAGGACGCCGGTGCCTCGACCGTCGCGCGCCAGCGAGCCATGTCGTCTCCGGTCAGGAGCCCGCTATGGGCCTCCCCGGAAGAATCAAGCCATTCGGTGGTGCGGCAGAATTTGTCGATTTCCTCGGCGATAAAGCCCTCGTAGAAGACGCGCCGCCCCGCCTCGATCACATCCTCGCGGTCACCACCGGAAGCCTCCGCTTCGTCGAGGAGGCGCTGATAGGTCGCGGCGATAACCGGGGTGCGGTGCATGGAGCCGACTGTGGGCGCCTCGTCGCCGACCAGCCAGGTCTCGGCAGAAGTCGGCCAGGCCTCGCGGAACAGCTCGGCGACGCCGCCGATAATCGTGTTCATCATCGGTACGACCGCATAGCCGTCGCGTGCGTAGGCGATAGCGGGCTCGATCACGTCACGCAGGGACAGCCGGCCATAGTCGCGCAGCATGAGCATCCACGCGCCGAAGGCACCCGGTACGCATGGCGCCAGCAATCCGGTGCCGGGCACCATGTCGAGTCCCTGTGCACGATAGGCGTCGATCGTCGCGGCGGCCGGGGAGACGCCCTGTCCACAGATCACCTCGACCTTGCCGGTGCGCGCATCATGCAGGACGATGGGAAGGTCTCCGCCGGGACCATTCTGGTAGGGGTGCACGATCTGCAGCGCGAGCCCCGTGGCGACGGCGGCGTCGAAGGCGTTGCCCCCGCGCTCGAACATGCGCCAGCCGGCCATCGTCGCCAGATAGTGGGTCGAGGCGACCATGCCGTGGGTGCCAAGGATTTCCGGTCGTGTGGTAAACATGGGGCGTTCTCCGCGCGGTTCCGGTGCGGACAATAACGCTCCGCCAGCGCGCGCAGCAACCGCGTCCAGCCGATGTGCGCGCGAGACCGAAGGGGAAGACCAGCCTATGCAGATCGAGCATCCGTACCTGATGTTCCTGGGTGACGCCGCCGACCAGCTCGCGGCGAAAACCGCGCAGGGAATCGTCCACTGGCGCCGCGACTGGTGCGTTGGCCAGCTGAAACTCGATAACTGCAATGCCGACCTCGGGCTGCCCGACATGACGGTTTCGGAGGCTGCGGACGCCGGCGTGCGGACCCTCGTGATCGGCGTGGCCAACCGGGGCGGTGTCATCGGCGAGGGCTGGATCGCGACAATTACCGACGCAATCGAAGCCGGAATGGATGTTGCGTCGGGGCTTCATGCGCGGATCGCGGATATTCCGGCGGTCGCCGCCGCAGCTAAGGCGAACGGAGCGAAACTCTTCGACGTCCGCCACCCGACCCAGACTTTCGATGTCGGCACCGGCGCGCGCCGGACGGGCAAGCGCTTGCTCGCGGTGGGAACGGACTGTTCGGTTGGCAAGATGTATACCGCGCTGGCGATGGAGGCCGAACTCGCGGCGCGCGGCACCGACTGCGATTTCCGCGCCACAGGCCAGACCGGCATCTTCATTGCCGGCTCGGGCGTGTCGGTCGATGCCGTCGTCTCCGATTTCATCTCCGGTGCGACCGAATGGCTGGCGCCTGCAAACGCGCCCGATCACTGGGACCTGGTCGAGGGGCAGGGCTCGCTGTTCCATCCCTCCTACGCGGGCGTGACGGTGGGACTTGTCCACGGCGCGCAGCCCGATGCGCTGGTCCTGTGTCACGAGCCGACCCGCACTCACATGCGCGGACTGCCGCACCAGCCCCTGCCCGAGATCGGCGCCTGCATCGAGGGGCACCTGGCCGCCGCCAGGCTCACCAACCCGGACGCGCAATGCATCGGGATCGCCGTGAACACCTCGGGCATGGATGGCGACGACGCCCGCGCGGCGCTGCTTGGCGAGTTGTCGGACCGGTTCGAGCTGCCTGCGCTCGACCCGGTGCGCGACGGGGTGGCCGCGTTCGCCGACCGGCTGGAACAGATCTAGCGCATGCCCGAGCTCGACGCGCAGATCGAGGCCTTCCCCCTCAAGCGCCATTTCACAATCTCGCGCGGCAGCAAGAACGAGACGATCGTGGTGGTCGCGACGATCCGCGACGGCGGTGTCGTCGGGCGCGGCGAGTGCGGCCCGAACGCGCGATACGACGAAACGCCGGAGGGCGTCGCTGCGGACATCCTCGCCATGGCGCCGGCTGTTCATGCGGGCCTCTCCCGCGCGGCGTTGATGGACGCAATGCCGCCTGGCGCGGCGCGGAATGCACTCGATTGCGCGCTCTGGGACTTCGAGGCCGCGATGTCGGGTACGCCCGCCCGGGTGCGCTCCGGGATCGGCGATCTTCGCCCGGTGGTCACGGCCTTCACCCTGAGCGCCGACGATCCGTCGGAGATGGCGAGCGCCGCCGCGGCCAACGCGGACCGTCCGCTCCTGAAACTGAAACTCACCGGTGACGGCGATCTGGAGCGTGTGCAGGCCGTTCGCTCCGCGGCACCGACCCCCCGCCTGATCGTCGACGCCAACGAGGCCTGGGATGTGGCGGCCTACGAGGCGTTTGTTCCGGAGTTCCAGGCCCTCGGCGTTGAGATGATCGAGCAGCCCTTTCCCGCGGGCGACGATACGGCCCTTCTGCATCTGGCGCGGCCGATCCCGGTTTGCGCGGACGAGGCGTTTCATGATGTTGAAAGCCTGCCCGCGCTCGCGGGAAAGTACGATTTGGTCAACATCAAGCTCGACAAGACCGGGGGTCTGACCGCGGCCTTGGTTGCAGCGAACGCGGCGCAGGCGGCCGGGTTCGCGGTCATGGTTGGTTGTATGGTGGGGACGAGCCTTGCCATGGCGCCTGCTATGTTGGTCGCACAAGGGGCGGCCTATGTCGATCTCGACGGGCCGCTGCTGCTGGCGGAAGACCGCGAACCGGGTCTGACGGTCGACCGCAGCGAGCTCAGCCTGCCGCCGTCAGGCCTGTGGGGCTGACTTTCTCAAGTCCTTGATTTGCAATACTTTGTGCCGCGTTGGCGCTTGTGCTCGCTCCGCCTGACGGGTCGAAGATGTCAGAATTGCAGAATCCGGATTTACGGACACCGGAGTCGGAGACGGACCACCCGTATGCCGCGCGCCTTGCGCGCGCCCAGATGATCGCGCTGACCCGGCAGGCGCGACTCAGCAATCTCGTCCCCCCGGTCAACAGCGTCATCCTGGGTGTTCTCCTGTGGGGGAATGTCGCAACAACGGCGCTTCTGGCCTGGGTTGGGGTCGTGTGGCTCGTCTCCGCGGTTCGCTGGCGTGTTTATCTACGTTTTGACCGGGTCGTTGCAGGCGGTGCGGGTTTCGAACCGGATTGGCGCAACATCTGGACCGGCGCTCGTTTCCTGGCCGGCGCCGCCTAATGTGCCGACCAAGGCACCAGCGGAGTGTGCCTAGCGGGCGGCGGCCAGTTGGGCGGCACGTTCGGTGCGCCAGCGTTCCCGCTGGGCGAGATGCCGGGCGATGACGGCCTGCCGGTGTGCCTCGGCGGAGCCCTTCCGCGCGGCGTTCCAGGCACGCGCGACCTTCTCGTGATAGGGGCGGTTGAACTCGGCGTTGCTCGAATGATAGCGGCGGATCGCCTCGCCCCAGGACTTGTGCGCCGCGAACAGGCCGGAGAGGAAGCGCGCCGCGTAGGCGGCATTCGCGGCGGGATC
This sequence comes from Rhodospirillaceae bacterium, assembly GCA_038140435.1. GTDB lineage: Bacteria > Pseudomonadota > Alphaproteobacteria > UBA6615 > UBA6615 > UBA8079. The sequence continues at coordinate 118,839 of JAYQGE010000001.1, forward strand.
GAACGCGGTCTCGAGATCGTCGAAGGCATCGGGGTGATAGTGCAGGTTGATCTGCATGCAGCCGACATCGATGTTCCGAACGCCGCGCGCCTGGAGAGCACGGACGTGCGCGATGGCCTCGGCCTTGGTTGGGAAGAAACGTCCGTCCGGTCCGTTCGTGACGGTCCACGGCCAGGCAAAACTTGCCCGTTTCCCGGCGTCCCAGCGCCCCGACTCGACGGTTGCGATGGCGGTCAGGAGTTCGTTGGGAATCTTGCGTGCGCGCTCCTGCGGCTCGATTGCGGAGGCACAAATTTCCCGTGTTTCCAGGGCGTTGGCAGGGGCGTTGAAGCCGACGGCCAGAATCGCCAGCAGTGCGGCAGTCAGTCCGAGCAACCGGAATGTGCGGGTGAATGTGTGAGTTCGGTTCGGCATGGCGCGAAAGACCTCGGAATCGCCGTGCCAGCATGATCGTTGCCCGCGTGGCTGTTGCACGATATTTGTGCAACGCAATAATCTTGCGAAATATTATTCCCAGAATATCGGCGCAATCGAGAATTTTCGATTAATTTCCGTAGGATGTGCGCGAGCCGCTTGTTTTGCACATGCGAAATTCATATATTGCATTGCGGCATCGCACCGCGACGCCGCTTTTTAGCGTTTCCTCCCTATGACTTCGGGCCGTGGTTTCCACGGCCCTTTTTTTGTGCCCGAATGGGCATATCTGCGCTGCGCAGGGCCGTGGAGACCTCAGGTGCCGGCGTAGTCGTCAGGCGGCGTGTCGGCACCGGCGCCGAGGGAGCGCTGCATGCGCACCGTATCGACCCAGCGCCCGAACTTGAAGCCGACCGCCGGCATGGTGCCGACGATTTCGAAGCCGAGATGCGCATGCAAGCCGATGGAGGCATGGTTCGCGCTGTCGCCGATAACCGCGACCATCTGCCGGTAGCCCGCCGCTGTGCAACGGTCGATGACGGCACCGAGCAGTGCGCTCCCCAGTCCGCGCCGCTGCGCGTTCTCGGCGATATAGACCGAATCCTCGACCGTGTAGCGGTATGCTGACCGGTTCCTGAACGGGCTCGCATAGGCGTAACCGCTGATGCCGGCCGACGTCTCGGCGACGATGTAGGGGAGGCTGCGGCCCTGGAACTCGGCCATTCGCCGGGCCATCTCCGCTGTATCCGGCGGCACCTCTTCGAACGAGGCAAGCCCCGTCAGCACATGGGTGGCGTAAATTTCCCGGATCGCCGCTGCGTCATCCACGGTGGCGTCGCGCAGCATGACGCCGTCACGCCGATCTGCGTCCGTACCCACGGCGTTCGTCAGGCGGCAAGCGCCGCCGGCTCGAGCTCGGCGAGACGAGCGGCCAGCCGGCTCATGTTCTCTGCCACCGTGGCCAGCCCCCCGGTGCGTTCGATGGTCGCCTCATCCATGTATAGCGCGCGATTGATCTCGATCTGCAGCGCATGCACGCCGGTCTCGGGACGTCCGTAATTGCGGGTGATGAAGCCGCCGGAATAGGGCGCATTGCGGACCACCGTGTAGCCCATCTCCCGCAACGTGTCCTCCACGAGGACGGTGAGCGAGCGGTTGCAGGCTCGCCCGTGGGCGTCGCCCAGGATGAAGTCCACCTGCCGGCGTCGACCGGCATCGTTCTCCATCGGTCCCCCGATCGACGGCATCGAATGGCAGTCGATGAGAATGCAGGTGCCGAAAATCATGCGCGTCTGCGCAATCAAGTCCTCAAGCGCGGCGTGATATGGCTGGTAGCAGCGTTCGATCCGCTCGCGCGCTTCGTCGAAGGACAGCTTGCACGAGTAGATTTCCGCGCCGTTTGCGACCACGCGTGCAATGGTGCCGAGCCCCGCGGCGACGCGGGGGGAGCGCTTGTTTACAAACGCCGGCAGTTTTTCAACGAACATCGCAGGGTCGAGTTCGTACGGCTCGCGATTGGGATCGACGTAGGCGCGCGGAAACAGCGCCTTCAACAGCGGCGCACCATGGTGCGGGGCCTGCGCGAACAACTCGTCCACGAAGCTGTCCTCGGACCGGCGAATCGCGCGTGCGTCGAGTTTCGACGCCGCGAGGAAGGCATCCGGATAGTTGCGTCCGCTGTGGGGTGACGAAAAGACCAGCGGCACTCGTTGTTCCGCGGGTGCGAGAATCTCGATCGCGGCGTCGGAATCATTAACGGTTTTGCGGTCCATAGCACGCTTCATGTAGCGAAAAGCGGTCGGGCTGTCACCCTTGACACACGCGCGGTTCGGCGCGCTTGGGATGTCGTTCGACGTGGCCTGAGTGCCATTTTCTTCACCCTTTCGAAACCGGTCGGGGGTAGCATTCGGGGTGCCTGCGCATCCGGCGCGGGTCCGAAACGCATGAGCATGAGGACAACGGGTTCGATGGCGCGAATTCTGCTCGCCGAAGACGACCAATCGATGCGTGAGTTCCTCTCGCGCGCGCTGGAACGCAGCGGGCACGAGGTCACGGCTGTTCCCGACGGCCTGTCCGCGCTCGATGCCGTCGCGGCGCGCGCCTATGACCTCCTGATCGCGGATATCGTGATGCCGGGAATCGACGGGATCGAGGTCTCGCGGCAGGCCAGCAAGGTCAACGCGGATCTGAAGGTCCTTTTCATCACGGGTTTCGCGGCGGTTGCGATGAATGCGCGTGAGGAAATGGGCGACACCAAGGTCCTCTCCAAGCCGTTCCATCTGCGCGACCTCGTCGACCATGTGGACGCGATCCTCGAACAACAGGTCGCCTGACGCCGCGGCGTTTCGTATAGTTCCCGCTTCGCAACGAATACCGGGCGGTCAGCCATGTCGAACGCAGCCGAAACCACTTCCGATATCGAATACACGCCGGATTCCGATGACCGGACGGCGCAGCCGAGCGAGATCGTCCACGAGGACGACCGTTCCCGGGTCGTCAAGTACACCATCCGGCCGGGTGAGCAGACCGGCTGGCACACCCACGAGCTGGACTATGTGGTGATCTATCTCACTGCCGGCGAACTGACATCGCATTTCGCAGACGGCTCGAGCCGGGTGTTCCGCTATGAGCCCGGCAAGGGGGCGTCCTACAGCGCGCCGGTGGAACACAATGCGGTCAACACAGGCGATACGGACGTCGTCGGCTACGAGATCGAGTACAAGCGCTGACGGCGTTCAATCGGGACGTCAGGCTCTTGCCATTGGGCGGGGTGCGGTGTATCACCCGGCCCTGTCGTCGATGGATCGCAAACAGCGCCGTGGGCGATGCAGAAACCCGTATCAGGTGGGGCGCGTAGCTCAGCGGGAGAGCACTGTGTTGACATCGCAGGGGTCGCTGGTTCAATCCCAGCCGTGCCCACCATCTTTCCCATTTGATATCGACTGATGTGCAAACGCTCGCATGCTGCGCGTGTGCGATCCTGCGTGGCGTTTGACCGTCGGCAAACCGAAGTTGGTTGGATTGAGATTCCCTGGTGCGCGTCCAGCTTCGGTGCAGGGGTCGTGCCATGCACTTGATGGTCGTCGTCGAGGACCGGATCTCCGAATGGCAGGCGAAGGGCGAGGTTCTCGAGGGTTACTTCAATCCCGACGGCGCGTTTGACACGATCACGGTTCTCGGCCTCGTCGCGGACGACCCCGGCGCGGAAACCCTGGCCCGTCTTTGTGCGCCCGCACGCCATCTTTACGTCAATGCCGGGATCGACCGCCGATGGCTGATGGCTATGACGGCCGGCCTGCGTCCCGGCCGGCTCGTGGCTGTCTTGCGCCGCCTGGCCAGGCAAATCGACGGTCCCATGCCGGATGTGATGCGTGCCTATGGGGACGGGTTGGCATCGGTGGCGGCGGCGGCGAACCGCGATGACCGGCTGCGATCACGTGTCCCCGGTTCATGGACAGCGGCCCGATCCGCGCCATAGACTGATCCTTCGTTTGAACGGACCGCGACGTGGGGGAGAGGGCATGGTTGACCGGAAAGATGACGTTCTGGCCGCGTCAGGGATCACGGCGTCGATCAACTACCTCGTCGATACGGGCGAGGCGCCGGTGTTCAACCAGGCGCAAAGTGCGGCGGAGAAAATGCGGATGCAGGGCAAGCGTGAGCCGCGCGAGATGCCGATCCGCAACGCCCGTCTGCTCCCCAACGACTTTTCGCTCGATGTCGAGGGGTTTGCGTTTGCCGGGCAGGCGACGCGGGTCACCGACTTCAATGACGATGTGCAGCTCGAGTCCGTCTATACGCCCGAAATCGAGGCCTTGATCGCGGCGAAGGCCGGTGCTTCGGAGGCGGTCGTGTTCGACCACACACGGCGCTCGACCGAGCTGGCGCATCGCGAGAAATATGCATCGCGCGATCCGGTGCCGGCACCCCATAGCGACTACACGGATGCCTCCGCAGTGCAGCGGATGCGCGACAAGTTCGGCGCCGATGCCGACGAACGTCTCAAGGGCCGGTTCGCCATCGTGAATGCGTGGCGGTCCATGACCGGGATCATCGAGCAGTGGCCGCTGACGGTGTGCGATGCGCGCACGATCGACGATTCGACGCTCCACGCCACGCGTCGCGAAGCGCCGCTGCGCGCCGAGCCGTCCTTCGAGTACAACCGGCCGAGTTCGACGCGCCACGCGACCTATGATGGAAACCATCGCTGGTTCTACTTCCCGCGCATGACCCGCGACGAGGTTCTCCTGTTCAAGAACTACGACACGCTGACCGACGGGACGGCACGCTATGCCCTCCACTCGGCCTTCGAGGATCCCGAGATGCCGGACAATCCGGCGCCGCGTGAGACCATCGAGACCCGCGCCTTCGTGTTCTACGACTAGCGCGCACCAAAAGAGGAGCCGCCAGATGACCGATCCCGTCGTCACCGTCGAGGAGTCCGGCGCGGGCACGCTGGTCGTTCGCCTCAACCGGCCGCACAAACGCAACGCCCTGTCGTCCGAGCTGAAGCGCGAATTGGCCGCGACCGCACGCGCGATCGCAGAGCGCACCGATATCGGCGCGGTCGTTCTGGCGGGAGCAGGTGGCGCGTTCTGTGCGGGCAACGATCTCTCGGAACCCGACTCCTTCGCCCAGGACCGGCCCCTTGCGGAGGCCCGCCGGCACATCCGCCTGGGACTGGAGATGTGCCGGGCGTGGGAGGCCCTGCCGCAGCTGACGGTCGCTGCCGTGGAGCGGTTCGCAATTGGCGGCGGCATCTCGCTCGCGCTTTCCTGCGATTTCCGGATTCTCGGAACCGGCGCGTGGCTGCGTGCGCCGGAGGTGGAACTCGGGATCACCTATTCCTGGGGCACGCTGCCGCGCCTGGTGCGTCTCGTGGGACCGGCGCGCGCGAAGCTGATCGCCGGCATGTGCCGCCGTATCGATGCACCGACGGCGTTCGACTGGGGGCTTTGCGAGGAGGTTGCCGACGATCCGCTTGTGGCCGCGCGGGCGATGGCGGCGGAGATTGCGGGCAAGCCGCGCGTGGCGCAGCAGATGGTGAAGGAATCGGTGAATCGGCTTGGTGCGGGACCCGACACCGCGACCCTCGAACAGGACCAGGTGCTGCTGAACATGACCAGCGAAGAGGCTCGCCTGGCGCAGGCGGAGATGATGGAAAAGTTGCGGGGATAGGTCCGGACAACAACCACTTCCATCGGCCTCGCAAATCCGTTACACAGATTGCACAAAAAGAAAAAAGTGCGTGTTTCTTAACTTTTGTGGACAAGGGAGAGGATATCGATGCATTCCCCAATCAAGGCAACTCTCGTCGGCGCGGCTTCCGCGGTGGCGATGCTCGCGGCCAGTTCGGTCGCGATGGCCGGTGGCCATCTCAACAAGGTCGAGGCGAAGCTCGCGCCGCTGGCGAAGGAAGAGGGCTCGGTCACGATCATTCATCCGCTGTTCTCGGATCGAACGGCTCAGCGCATGGCCGCTGCGTTCAAGAAGCGCTACGGCCTCGGCGATGGCTTCCAGTTCAACAGCCTCCGCAAGGGCACGGGCGCCACGGTGGCGCAGGTTCGGCAGGAGATTCAGGCCGGCAAGTTCACGGTCGATGTGATCACCGTTCACTCGCCCGCGTTCTTTGACCAAGCCGCTGATCGTGGCGCGTTCGTCGAGCTCGAGTCCGAGAACTGGGCCGCGAGCGCGAAACTCGTCAAGCAGGCCGGACAGTATTCGCGCTTCCCGCTGGTGGTGACCCCGCTGGCCTACACCTTTCAGCCGGTCTGGAACGCCTCCTGTCCGGGTATGGCGAACTTCAGCGTAGACTCCTATGACGACGCCGTTGCGGCTTCGCTGAAGGGCAAGACAATTTCGTCGGATATTACCAAGTCGTTCACCTACACGAACTCGGTGATTGCGTTGCAGCAGTCTGGTGCCGTGAACTTCGACGAGTTCTGGCCGGCGCTTGCCAAGACCGACCCGATCGTCGAGTTCCGCACCGAGCCGAAGATGCAGATGGTGATTTCGTGCCAGCGTCCGTTCGATATGTGGAACCTGTCGGGCCGCGTGTATCAGAACGTGCTGAAGCAGCCGGACCTTGCCAACAAGATCAAGATCGGCTCTTACAAGGAAGGCCAGGCGATGCTCGGCAATCAGATGGCTGTGCTGAAGGGTTCTAATAACCCGAACGCCGGCAAGCTGCTGGTCGAGTTCATGCTCTCGAAGGAAGGTTCGGACATCTTCGTCGAGGGCGAGGCCGTTTACTCCTTCCGCGATGGTTATCAGGCTCCGGCCGCTGCGGCGCCGTACCTGATGGACCTTTCCAAGCACAAGCTGATCGGCATGTCCGACTGGGTGAGCGCGGTGAAGGAATACAAGGCCGTCCGCGAAGTCTGGCAGAAAAACTTCCGCTAGACCGATAATTTTGGAAGGCGGGGTTTCGTTTTTGCGCGAAACCCCGTCTTCAAATTTTTGACTTCTAGATTCTTGGCAGGCCCTTTCTTTGGGCCGTGCCGGTAAGGTTTTGAGCGAGCTGGGTATCCCGCCCGGCCGGAAAATCGAGTGAACTCGCGATGACCACGGAATATTTGTCTCCGACCCAGCAACGTTCCAAGCTGGAGAACCGCCTGCGCGCCATGCTGACGCAGGAGAATCTCATTACGGCGGTCGTCTCGGTGATCGTCGCCGCGGCCGTGATCGTACCGCTGGTGGTGCTGTTTGTTTCGTCCTTCAAGGTTCTCGACCCGCTTGGCTGGGACACCACCTGGGGCTTCGACAACTACGTCGTCATGTTCACGGACCGGATCATTCCGAAGGCGTTCGTGAACACGCTCATCATCTCGTCCGGTTCGACGATCCTGGCGACATTGCTGGGTGTTTCGCTGGCCTGGATCAACGCGCGCACCAACTGTCCGCTGCGCGACTATCTCGAGCCGTACAACCTGATTCCGTTCTTCCTGTCGCCCTTCGTCGGCGCGATCGCCTGGCACAATCTCGGCGAGCCCCAGACCGGGCTCCTGAACAACTGGGCCCGCGACCTGCTTGGTATCGAAGGCGCGCTCATCAACATCGACAATATCTGGGGCGTGATCTGGGTGACCGGCATCTTCTTTGCCCCGCTGGTGTACCTCTTCGTGGTCGGTTCGCTGCGCCGCATGGACCCCTCGCTGGAAGATTCCGCGCGCACCACAGGTGCCGGGCTCCTGCGCACAACCATGACCGTGACCCTGCCGCTGGTGATGCCGGGCATCCTGTCCGGCGCGATCATCGTGTTCGTGACCAGCGCCGGCGAGTTCGGCGTGCCGTTCAAGCTCTCGGCACCTTATGGCTGGGAGACGCTGACGACGCAGATCTTCTCGAAGGCGGTCGGTGACGACGCCAACCACAATCTCGGCGCGGCCATGAGCATGGCGCTGGGCCTGATCACGGTGATCCTGATCTACATCCAGCAGCGCTATATCGCGCCGCGCTCCTTCACCACGGTGACCGGCAAGGGCTTCCGCCCGAACGTTCTGGACCTCGGCCCGTGGCGCTGGGTCGCGTTCGGCTACAACCTGCTGTTCATCGCGGTCGCGGTGGTCCTGCCGATCGTCTGCCTGTTGATCGTCAGCCTGCACCCGGTCTGGACCGGTGCGATCCAGTGGGATCAGCTCACCACGATCAACTATGTAAAGACGCTGTTCTGGTGGCGGCCCGAGGCCATTTCGGCGGCCACGAACGGTATCGGCAACTCGCTGATCCTGTCCTTCGGCGGTGCCTCCATCGCCATGGTCCTGGCGTTGGTCATCTCCTACATGATCCACCGCACCAAGGGCTTCGGGGTGCGGATGCTCGACTTCCTGTCGGTGGTACCGATCGGGTTCCCGGGCATCGTGCTCGCGATGGGCGTGCTGATCACCTACATCCAGACGCCGATCTACGCGACGCTTTGGATCCTGATGCTGGGTTACATCACCCGCTTCTTCCCCTACGGACAGCGCAACATTTCGTCGATCATGCTGGCGATCTCCGAGGAGCTGGACCAGTCCTCGCGCATGGCCGGCGCGTCGTGGCTCACGACACTGCGGCGGATCACGATCCCGCTGCTCAAGCCGGGCATCTTCGCCGGCTGGATCCTGCTGTTCATCATCTTCCTTCGTGAACTGTCGATCTCGATCATTCTGTTCACCACGGGAACCGAGACGCTGTCGGTCGGCGTCTACTACCTGACCAACTTCGAAAACGAGCCGCTGACAGCGGCCCTGTCGATGGCGCAGACGGTGTTGTTGCTGATCGCGATCTACATCTTCCGGCGCGTCGCCGGGCGCGAAGCGCTGACGGCCTAGGAGCGGGACATGGCAACGGAAAACAAGGACGCCTATCTCGAGGTCGACAACCTCGTTAAGTACTTCGGCGACGACAAGGCGGTGGACGGCATTTCCTTCGGCATTCCGAAGGGCGCTTTCCTGACCCTGCTGGGGCCGTCGGGTTGCGGCAAGACCACGACGCTGATGAGCATCGCGGGCCTGCACACCATCGATGGTGGCCGCATCCGGGTCGGCGACACGATCTTCACGTCGCCGCGCGAGGGGCTGTTCCTGCCGCCCGAGAAGCGCGACATCGGCATGGTGTTCCAGAGCTACGCGATCTGGCCGCACATGACAGTGGCGCAGAACGTGGCCTATCCGCTCGAGATTCGCGATTGGGCGCGCTCGGACATCGACGACCGGGTGGCCGAAGTGCTCAAGCTGGTCGGGCTCACCGACTGGGCCGACAGCCTGGCGACCAACCTGTCGGGCGGCCAGCAGCAGCGCGCGTCGCTTGCAAGGGCGATCGTCTCGAACCCCAGCCTGCTGCTGTTCGACGAGCCGCTGTCGAACCTCGACCTCAAGCTCCGTGAGCATATGCGTGTCGAGCTCAAGCGAATCCAGAACGAGGTCGGAATCACCTCCATCTACGTGACCCATGACCAGTCCGAAGCGCTGGTGATGAGTGACGAGATCATCGTGATGAGCAAGGGCAAGATCGAGCAGCGCGGCGGTCCGGTCGAGATCTATTCGCGACCGGTCAACGAGTATGTGTCGAACTTCATCGGCGTCGCGAACCTCATGAAGGCCAAGGTCGTCGAGGTCAGCGAGCCGGGTCTCGGCAAGGTCGAGGTGTCCCAGGACGGGCAGGCGGTGCAGCTGCCCTGCCGGCTGGGTCCCGGGATCGACACCGGGCAGGACGCGGTCCTGTCGGTGCGGCCCGAGAATGTTCATGCCGTCCCGGAGAGCGGCGAGGGCACGCTCACCGGTGAATGCACCCACGCGATCTTCCTCGGCAGCTATGTTGACTGCCGGGTGCAGTGGGGCGATTTCGAGTGGAAGGTCATCACCCATCCACGCAACCATCCGCGAACCGGCGAGAAGGTGCATCTGCGCTTCGACGCCGAACACACTCTGGCGGTGCAGCCATGACCACGAATACCGACGTCAAGGTCTCGATCGAGCATCTCTACAAGCATTTCGGTTCGGAGACGGCCGTCAAGGACTTCAACCTGGACATCACCCAGGGTGAGTTCGTGACCCTGCTGGGCCCATCCGGCTGCGGCAAGACCACGACCCTGCGCTGCGTCGCAGGCCTGGAGCGGCCGGAAGAAGGCGAAATCCGCATCGGCAGCGAAACGGTCGTCGCGCCCGCGAAGGACATCTACCTGTTCCCCGAGCACCGGAACATCGGCATGGTCTTCCAGAGCTACGCCGTGTGGCCGCACATGACCGTGTTCGACAATGTGGCCTATGGCCTTCGGGTGCGCCGCGCGTCGAGTTCCGAGATCAATACGCGCACCATGAAGGCGCTCGAGCTCGTCGGCCTGGATCATCTCGCCGAGCGTTTCGCGACGAAGCTTTCGGGCGGTCAGCGCCAGCGCGTCGCGCTGGCCCGGGCCATCGTGTACGAGCCCGAGGTGATTCTCTTCGACGAGCCGCTCTCGAACCTCGATGCCAAGCTGCGCGAGCAGATGCGCGACGAGATCGTGCGGCTGCAGAAGGAAGTGGGCATCACGTCGATCTTCGTGACCCATGACCAGTCCGAAGCGCTGGTGATGAGCGACCGTGTCGTTGTCATGGACAAGGCGGTCATCCAGCAGATCGGTGATCCCGAGGATATCTACGCCAACCCGGTCAACTCGTTCGTCGCGAACTTCATCGGCGTGACCAGCCTGCTCGAAGGCAAGCTGACCGCCCGGAACGGGGATGCTTGCGAGGTCGAGGTGCCGAGCGCCAACGGCGGTGCGCCGCTGCAGCTGCGCGGAGCGGGTGGAGCCGGATCGCAGCCTGGCGACCAGATCTTCCTCAATCTTCGCCCCGAGGATGTGCAGCTCCACCTTGAGCAGCCCGATGCCTCGGACGGTCGCAATGTCATCGAGGGCCAGGTCATCGACACCATCTATCTGGGAAGCTTCCTTGAGGGCCGGGTGCGGGCCAGAGGCCACGAGATCGGCATCCAGATCGATCACTACGAGAACCTGACCCCGGATCAGACGGTCTGGCTGTCTTTCCAGCCCGAGCACGGGCTCTGCCTGACCGACTAGGGGCGTCTGCCATGAGTTTGCGTTTTCTCGTGCTGGGCGCCGGCGGGGTCGGTGGCTATTTCGGCGCGCGGCTGACCGAGGGGGGTGTCGATACGACGTTCCTCGTCCGCGGACCGCGCCGGGACCGCCTGAACGAGGGCGGTATCCGGATCCACTCCGATTTCTTCGACGATGCCGAGGTGCCGTCGGTCAAGGCAGTTACGGCCGAAGAGCTCGACGCGCCGTTCGACGTGATCCTCCTGACCTGCAAGGCCTACCAGCTCGACGCGGCGATGGACACGATCGCGCCGGCTGTCGGCCCGGATACGTCGATTCTGCCGGTCCTGAACGGCATGAAGCAGATTGACCTGCTGCAGGCGCGTTTCGGTGAGGAACGGGTCCTCGGCGGGACGACCTACATCGGCGCGCGGCTCGATGCCGAGACGGGCGATATCTTCCATTTCGGCGATTTTCACCGCATCGCCTTCGGCGAAGTCGCCGGCGGAAGCTCGGCGCGCGTCGAGGCGATCATGGCGCTCAACGACCAGGTGAAGTTCGACTTCGATCTTACCGAGGACATCTCCCAGGTGATGTGGGACAAATTCGCGATGCTGTGTGCGATGTCGTCGGTCAACACGCTGACACGCGGCACGGTGGGCGAGATCCTCGACACGCCGTCCGGCCACGACTTCCTCATGGCGGCACTGGCCGAGTGCCGGGACACCGCCGACGCGCTTGGTCATACGGTCACCGACAAGACGATCGCGCTCTACGAGAAGATGTTCTCGACCGAAGGCTCGAAATTCGCATCCTCGATGTTGCGCGATGTGCTTGCCGGCCGCCGCACCGAGGGGGATCATATCATCGGCGACATGGTCGACCGGGCCAAGGCGGCCGGGTTGCACACGCCGATCCTGCTCGCCGCGCGAGCCGGTCTCGCCGTCCACGAGAAGAACGTCGCCGCGGCGGGCTGACCGCACCCATTCAGGAGGCATCCGATGGATATCAACAACCTTTCGGTCGCGGAGATGGAGGCATTCGTTGCTCGTTTCTCCGAACTGACGGGCTCCGACGAGGCGTTCGTCGACAGCCGTCTGCCCGGCCACAAGCGTTTCAAGATCAACCTGGTCGGCATGGGCGTGGTCGAGGCGACCGACAAGCCCGAGCTGCGCCCGAACATCCCGCTGCCGGCCAAGGGGTTCAACCTCGGCATGATCCAGGCCGAGAATGGCAACGGCGCAGCGCTGCACGCGCATGAGACCGAGGAGGTCTTCATGCCCCTGATCGGGCCGTGGGAGGTTTACTGGGCGACCGATGAGGGGGATCGTTCGATCACCCTCGAGCCATTCGACTCGATCAGCGTCCCGATGGGCGTCTATCGCGGCTTCCGCTATGTGGGCGAGGGCAAGGGCACGCTGCTGACCATCATCGGCGGTCCCGATGCGGGGCGCGTGGACTGGCATCCGACGATCACCGAGGCCGCGTCCGCGAGCGGGCTGGAGCGCACCGCCGACGGCGACCTGAAGGTCTCCGCGTGAGCGGCCGCGCCGCGCTGGTCACCGGGGCATCCACCGGTCTCGGCCTCGAAACAGCCCTGACGCTCGCGCGCGCGGGCTACGCCGTGGCGCTGGCGGACCGGGAGATGGGCCTCCTTGACGAGGTCATGTCCCATCCGGACCTCGCCAATGCGACCGCGATCCCGGTTGAGATCGAACTCCAGTCCGAGACAAGTATCCGCGACGGCGTTGCGGTGGCGATCGACGCGCTCGGCGGGCTCGATACGCTGGTGAACAACGCCGGCCGGACGCTCCTGCAGCAGGCCGTCGATGTGACCTGGGACGAGTGGGACTCCGTGATCGGAATCAATCTCAAGGGGGCGTATTTCGCTGCTGCGCGCCTGGCCGAGCATTGCATCGACGCCGGCAAGCCCGGGGCCGTCATCAACATCGCGTCAACCCACGGCCTGACAGGTCTCGCGGGGAGATCGGTTTACGGCATCTCCAAGGGCGGACTGATCCAGATGACCCGGATGCTGGCGATCGAGTGGGCGAAGGCGGGTGTCCGCGTGAACGCCGTGGCGCCGGGAACCGTCCTGACCGAATCCCGGCAAAAGCTGCTGGAAGACCCCGACCTGCGCGCACGCATGAAGGACCGCATCCCGACGGGCGAGTTCCCCGAGGCGCGGGAGATTGCCAATGCAGTGCTGTTCCTGGCGGACGCGGCGCCGTCCCTCACGGGGCAGGTTATCGCGGTGGATGGCGGCCTGACCGCCGAATAGGCGGCTACTCGTCGAGGACGGCCACCGCCCGGATCGGGCTGCCGGTCCCGCCACGGATCTTGAGCGGGAACCCGATAAACCGGAATCGGCCCTTGCCGACGACCTTGTCGAGATTGGTGAGCCCCTCCATGTGGGTGAAGCCCATGTCGCGACAGACCAGGTGGACCTCGAAATTGTCCTTGCCCGGGCGTCCAGGACTGACGGCCTCGACACCGAACATGACGATGCCCTTGGCGCCCAGCCATTCGGCAGATTCCTTGGTCAGGCCCGGAAAGTCGGTGAGAAACTCGGGTGTGCCGAACGTCCGGTCGTAGTGCGCCATGTAGAGCATCACCGTGTCGCGCGCCTTGATCTGGATGCCGGCCGCCGCCTCGGCGGCTTCAAGGTCCTCGACGGAGATCCGGCTCTTGAGTTCCTTGTGGGAGAGATCCAGGCACACGGCCTCGGTGTAGAAGTCCTCGAGCGGCATCTGGTCGACCGACAGTGCGTTCGGGTCGGCGTCGAAATGGACCGGCGCATCGACATGGCTTCCGGTGTGTTCGCCGAAGGACATGTATTTCGACGCGATGGAGAACTTCACGCCCTCGGCCTCGCGGAAGGTGTCGTGGGTGTTCCAGTCCGTCAGCACTGCGGGCGGATGGTTCGGCAGCGTCGGACATTTGTGGAAAATCTCGCCGCTCAGGTCGATCAGTTGCATTGCTTTGCTCTCTCCATTCGGTCCGGTTCCTGCCCGGATCAGTTTTCGTTCTCGTAGGTCTGGACGCCGCCGAGGTCGGACAGGTCTTCCTCCCGGCCGCGCAGCTCGATGGTGTTGCGGTCCGGATCGCGCAGGAACACCGACACATGGCCGCCGCGACCGAACTTCACGGGGCCTTGCGTGATCTCGATGCCGTTGTCGCGGAGCATCCGGATCGAGGCGGCGATCGAGTCCACCCGGAACGCCACATGGGTGAAGCCCGGATACTTCGTCTCGATATCCATCAGGATGTTGTCGCCGGCATTGTCGTCGTTTGCGTTGAAGACCAGGTTGAGCTCGACGCCCGCGTCGTTCTCCACCACGGCGACGGGGTCGTTGTCCGCCTTGTGAATGACGGCGAAGCCGAACAGTTCGTAGAACGCCATGGCGCGGTCCAGGTCCGCGACGCGAATCCCGATATGGTCGACGGTTTCGATCTTCATGCGCTGGTTCCTCCCGGCCCTGGCGTTGTGCGAGTTTAGCCCGCTGCTCATCCTACGCGAATAGGGCCAGCATTGCCGGGATCGTGACGATCGCGAGCAGTGTCTGCGTCGTCAGGATGCCCGCCATCAGCTCATGATCGCCGCCCATCTGGCGCGCCAGCACGTAGGACGAGGTCGAGGTCGGCTGGCTGTGAAACAACACCAGCATGGCGAGCACCGAGGCCTCGAGCCCGAGCAGGAGCCCGAGCGCAAGTGCGATCGCGGGCGTCGCCACCAGTCGGAACAGGCTCGCGATCAGGATCCCGGGCAGGTGTACGCCGATTGTCGCCAGCCGCAGGCCCGAGCCGGCGGTCAGCAGTGCCAGCGGCACGCCCGCGCCCGCCAGCATCGCCAGGGTCGCGTCCGCAACCCGCGGGATGGGCGGATTGGCAAGGTTGATGGCGATGCCCAGCGCCGTCGCGACGATGAAGGGGTTGGTCAGCAGACGTTTGATGAGCGCGCCGAGGTTCGCTTCGCCCTGGGTGCCCCAGCGGGCGAGCACCAGCACACTGAGGAAGTTGACGGTGACGGTGAAGAACGCGACCGCCACGATCACCAGCGCGGCGCCGTCGGCGGGTAGCAGGGCCGGGGCGGCGCCGAGAATGATGAAGAAATTGGCCCGCACCGACCCCTGGAACACCGATGTGAAGCCAGGATCCCCGCCGACAAGGAGGCGGGACAGGACGGGGCGCAGGACGACAAGCGCCGCCGCCACGATCAGAATTGCGCCGACCAGCGCAACTGCCATTCGCGCGAAGGGAAGCGTACCCAGGTCGGCCTGGTACAGATCGTGGATGACCAGCGCGGGGATCGCGACATAGTAGGCAAGGCGCTCGATGGCCCGCCAGGCATCGTCCTCGCGCAGCCAGGTGGCCTTGAGCGCCCAGCCGACGGCGATCAGCAGAAAGACGGGCGCGAGCGCGAGGAAGGTATCGACCATGATGCTGGTGCCGTCCGGCGCGGGCCGGACGCTTGGCTCAGTGGCTCAGGATCTGGCTGAGGAAGAGCTTGGTCCGGTCCGACTGCGGGTTGTTGAAGAACGCGTCCGGGTTGTTCTGCTCCACGATCTGGCCTTCGTCCATGAAAATCACCCGGTCGGCGACCTGCGCTGCAAAGCCCATCTCGTGCGTGACGACGAGCATGGTCATGCCCGTGTCCGCGAGGTCGACCATCACGTCGAGTACCTCCTTGATCATCTCCGGGTCGAGGGCCGAAGTGGGTTCGTCGAACAGCATGATCTTCGGCTTCATGCAAAGCGAGCGGGCGATGGCCACGCGCTGCTGCTGGCCGCCCGACAGCTGGCCCGGATACTTGTCGGCCTGCTCGGGAATCTTGACCCGCTCGAGATACTCCATCGCCACCGCCTCGGCCGCGGCCTTCGGCGTCTTGCGCACCCAGATGGGCGCCAGGGTGCAGTTCTCGAGCACGGTGAGGTGCGGGAACAGGTTGAACGACTGGAACACCATGCCGACTTCGCGGCGGACGGCGTCGATATTCTTGAGGTCATTGGTCAGGCGGGTCCCGTCGACGACGATCCGGCCCTCCTGATGTTCCTCGAGCCGGTTGATGCAGCGGATCAGGGTGGACTTGCCGCTGCCCGACGGTCCGCAGATCACGATGCGCTCGCGCTCGGCAACGTTCAGGGTGATGTCGCGCAGGACGTGGAAGGCGCCATACCATTTGTTGAGCCCCTCGATCTCGATGGTCGGGGCGGTAGCGGGAGCCTGGGCTTCGGTCGCGGACATGGCGTCCTCCGGTCAGCGTTTGTTCGTATCGAGCCGCCGTTCCAGGCGAATCGAATAGCGCGAAATCGAGAAACAGATCACGAAGAAGAACAGCGCGGCGAGCAGGAAGGTCTCGTGATCGACCTTGCCGATCCATTCCGGGTTGGTCTGCAGCAGGCGCGCCTGGCCGAGAATGTCGAACAGGCCGATGATGATGACGAGCGTCGTGTCCTTGAACAGGCCGATGAACGTGTTGACGATGCCCGGGATGGAAATCTTCAGCGCCTGGGGCAGGATGATCAGCCGCATCGACTGCCAGTACCCCAGCCCCATGGCCTGGGCGGCCTCGAACTGGCCCTTCGGAATTGCCTGCAGCCCGCCGCGGATCACCTCGGCCATGTAGGCCGATGCGAAGAGCGTGATCATGATCATCACGCGGACGAGCTGGTCGAGCGAGACCTCGGGCGGCAGGAAGAGCTGCAGGATCACGATCGCGACGAACAGCAGCGTGATCAGCGGTACGCCGCGGATGAACTCGATGAAGCCGACCGAGAGGTAGCGCACGATCGGAAGCTTCGATCGCCGGCCGAGCGACAGCATGACTCCGATCGGCAGGGACAGGACGATCCCCGCGAGCCCGGCCACGAGGTTGAGCATGAAGCCGCCGAACTTGTCGGTGGTCACGCCCTCGAGCCCGAAGCCGCCGACCAGCAAGATCGCGGCAATCACCGGATAGAGCAGGGAATACCAGCGCCCGTAGCGGGCATAGGGAAGTCCGTCGAACAGGACGAAGGCCAGCGCCGGGAACAGCAGGACGATGGCGAGGTTGACCCGCCAGTAGGATTCCTGCGGATAAAAACCGTACAGGAACTGGTCGATGCGCTGGTCGAGCCAGGCCCAGCAGGCGCCTTCGGCGGTGCATTCGCTGCCGCTGGCGCCGGTGAAGTCGGCCGAGAAGAACGCCCAGTCGAGCAGGGGCGGCACCGACCAGTAGAGCAGCAGGACAGAGAGCAGCGTGAGCACGGTGTTGAGCGCGCCGCCGAAAAGGTTTGCGCGAATCCAGCCGATCACGCCGACCGTCGAGGTTGGTGGCGGGCGTTCCGGAAGCAGCTCCGCCTGGCTGCGATGGAAGGATTGATCGCTCATCGTTCCACCAGCGCGATATGCTTGTTGTACCAGTTCATGAAGGCCGAGGTGAGCAGGCTGATCGTCAGGTAGAAGGCCATGAAGATCGAGATCACCTCGAGGGCCTGGCCGCTCTGGTTCAGCACGGTGTCTCCGATCGAGACAATGTCCTGATAGCCAATCGCGACGGCGAGTGAGGAATTCTTGGTCAGGTTCAGATACTGGCTCGTGAGCGGCGGGATGATCACCCGCAGAGCCTGGGGCAGGATGATCTTGCGCGTTGTCAGGCCGGGGCGCAGGCCCAGCGCGTGTGCGGCCTCGGTCTGGCCCCGGGAAACCGACAGGATGCCGGCGCGCACGATCTCGGCGATGAAGGCGCCGGTGTAAGTGGCGAGGGCGAGCCAGAGCGCGACCAGCTCGGGCGTGATCGTCAGGCCGCCGCGCAGCCGGCCGAAGCGGTTGGCGACGGGAACATTCCAGTCGAGCGGCTGACCGGCGGCGAAGAAGACGATGATCGGTAGCCCGACGATCAGCGCGACGCCCGTCGTGGCGACCGGGAATGTCTGTCCCGTCGCCTCCTGGCGCTTCCGGGCCCAGCGCGCGACGCCATAGGCGGCGGCAAGCCCCACGGCGATTGCGATGAGGACATAACCCCAGCCCTCGAGGAAGACGGGGGCCGGCGCCGAGATGCCGCTGTTGTTCAGGAAGATGGAATCGCCGATCGACAGGCTGTCCCTGACCTTCGGCAGGGCTAGCAGGATGACCCACCAGAAGATGATCTGGAGCAGCACCGGCACGTTGCGGGTGAACTCGACATAGACCGCAACGAGGCGGCTGATCAGGAAGTTGTTCGAAAGCCGCAGGACGCCGGCGGTGAAGCCGATGATCGTCGCCGTGACGATCCCGAGCGCGGCGACCAGGATGGTGTTGAGGCCGCCCACGACGATGGCGCGACCGTAGGTCGAGGTCGAGGCGTACTCGATCAGGCGCTGGTTTATGTCGAACGACGCCGTGTCGTCGAGAAAGCCATAGCCTGCGGCCAGCCCGGCGCTCTGGAGGTTGGCGATCGTGTTCGAGACGATGAAGGCGACGAACAGGGCGAGCCCGAGCGCGAGCGCCAACTGCAGGATGATGCCCCGCGCATGCTCGTCCCGCCAAAGGCGGTTGATGCCCGTGGGGTCGGCGGCAGTTGCCGTGGTCTGGGTCACATCCGGACCGCTAGATGGCTGTTCTGTGAAGTTGAGACCGCCCGGCGATCGGGCCGGGCGGTCTCTTGTTCAACAGGTTCTAGCGGATCGGCGGCGAGTAGAGGATGCCGCCCTCGGTCCACAGGGCGTTCAGGCCCCGCTCGATGCCGAGCGCCGTGTCCGGCCCGAGATACTTGTCGAAGATCTCGCCATAGTTGCCCTCGGACGAGATTGCGTTCACGGCCCAGTCCTTGCTGAGGCCGAGCATTTCGCCCATGGAGCCCTCGGAGCCGAGCATCCGGTTGATCTCCGGATTGTCGGTGCCCTTGGCCAGCTCTGCGACATTCGCCTTCGTGACGCCGAGTTCCTCGGCCGAGATCAGCGCGTTCAGCGTCCAGCGCGCGACATCCGCCCATTCATCGTCGCCCTGGCGGACGAGCGGTCCGAGCGGCTCCTTCGAGATGATTTCCGGGAAGACCATGTGGTTCTGCGGATCGTCGAAGGTCGCCTTGGTGGCCGCGAGGCCCGAGGCGTCGGTCGTGTAAACGTCGCAACGCTCCGCCTCGTACGCGGCGCGCGCCTCGGCGTTAGTCTCGATCGGAACCGGCTCGTAGCTGATGTTGTTGTCACGTGCGAAGTCCGCGAGGTTCAGCTCGGTGGTCGTGCCGGTCTGGATGCAGATCGACGCGCCGTCGAGCTCCTTGGCGCTCTTCACGCCCAGCGCCGTGCGGCCGATGAAGCCCTGCCCGTCGTAGTAGTTCACGCCGATGAAGGTGAAGCCGAGATCGACGTCACGCGAGAGCGTCCACGTCGTGTTGCGCGACAGAACATCGATCTCGCCCGAGGCGAGCGCCGGGAAGCGCTGCTTACCGGTCAGGCTGACATACTTGACCTTGGATGGGTCGCCGAGCACGGCGGCGGCGAGCGCCTTGCAATAGGCGACGTCGAAGCCCTGCCAGTTGCCCTTGTCGTCGGTGAACGCAAAGCCCGGAAGGCCTGTGTTCATGCCGCAGTTCAGCACGCCGGCGGCGCGCACATCCTCGAGCGTTCCGGCCTGCGCGGTATTGGCCGTGACGCCGAGCGTCATGAGGCCGGCGACCGCCATGGCGCCTGTAAGAAGTTTCGCTTTCATCCTGATACTCCCTGGTTGGTATCCGTTTTCGGATTTCCCCCACTTACGCGGTTTGTTTTGTTTCTTGTTCTTATCTAATTCTGCGGGTTCGGCGGGCCGACGACAACAGGGTTATCAAAAAAATTGATCGGTACTCTCCCATGCGGGCACACTTCCTGAATGTCGATTTTTCAGATGTTTGCGCGTGATCGCCGCGGCGGTTGGATGGGGGTTCTGTTTGCCTGTGGCGTGCTCGGCGCATGCACCGTTGCGCCGGAAAAATCGGTGCCGCCCGCTCCGCCGCAGGATACCCGGGCGGTCACCGTCGTCGCGTTCGGAGACATGCCCTATCGTCCGGTCGATACTGCGGCCTACGAGGCGCTGCTCGACGCGATCAGCGAGCGCCGTCCGGACGTCACCATCAACGTCGGCGATATCAAGGGCGGCGGCCCGTGCGATGACGCAATCTACCTGCGCCAGCGCGACTACATGAACGGGATCGACGGTCCCGTGGTCTATACGCCCGGCGACAACGAGTGGACGGATTGCCACCGTCCGGGCTGGGGTGACTACGACCCGCGCGAACGCTTGTCGGTTCTGCGCAAGATGTTCTTCCCCGGCCGGGAGAGCCTCGGCCGCGCTCCGATCACGCTCGAACGCCAGGCCGACATATCTCCTCGGCACGCCCAGATGGTGGAGAACGCACGTTGGCAGGTCCGGGGTGTCCTGTTCGCGACCGCGCATGTCGTCGGCTCGAACAACGGCCTGCGCGGCGGCGATGTGGCGGCAATCGCGGAATATGAACAGCGTGATACGGCGAACGCGGAATGGATCGGCGCGCTGTTTGAGTTGGCACGGACCGAGCGCGCGACGGCTGTGGTGCTCGCGTTCCAGGCGGACCCTTACCTCCTTTACGGACTGGGAGGCGGGTTCCGTCGGACACTCGACGCGATCGAGACCGGCGCCGCGGCCTACGGCGGGCCGGTGCTGGTCGTCCACGGTGACGGCCATGTCTATACGCGCGACAACCCGTTTCACGGCCCGCTCGGGCAGACGCTGGAGAATGTGCTGCGGGTGGAGGTGCCCGGCGCGCTCGATATCCGGGCCGTTCGGATCCGGATCGACCCGAGGGCACCTGTGATTTTCGACGTCGAGGTGTTTTCCGGCTAGTTGACGCGCGGCTTCTTCAGATAATCCGCGCGCGCAGCGCTCTCGACGGTCACCGAGACGATCTGGCTGTCCCGGTGCAGGGTCAGCGGGACGGTGACCCCGGCGTCGCCAAGCGACCAGATTTTCCGGAAGAGCGTGGACAGGCCCGAGATTTCCTCGCCGTCGACGCCCAGCACCATGTCGCCCGGCTCGACGCCGGCGCGCATCGCCGGGCCGCCTTCGGCAATCCCGGCGACGACCAGGTGGTTCTCCGCCTCGGCGGTCGTCATGCCGAGCCAGGGCCGGGCCGCGCGACGCCGGCCGCCAAATTCAATGATTTCCTGGAGAATGGGCTTCAGGAGGTCGATGGGAACGATCATGTTCCCGTCGATCTCGTCATCGTCGCCGGCGGCCTGCTGGATATACAGAGACCCGATGCCGGCGAGCCGACCGCCCTGGTCGATCACGGCCGCGCCGCTCCAGCGCGGATGGGCAGGCACCGTGAAGATCGCGCGGTCCAGAACATATTCCCAGGAGCCGGCGAATTCGCGGACCGAGATGACCTGCGTATTGATCGCCGCCTCGCGGCCACCCTGGCCCGCGACGATCAGCGAATCGCCCGGGCTGACGGCGGCGGAATCGCCCAGCGACATCGCCGGCAGGTTGAGGATGCCCAGCGCCTGCACAAGGCCGAAGCCCGTCTCCTGGTCGTAGCCAACGACATGGGCCGCATGTGCGCCGCCATGGTTGTCGATCAGCCAGATGTCCTCGGCCTCGGTCACGAGATAGCCGATTGTCAGAACCAGCCCATCGTCGCTGATGACCACGCCCTGTCCCTCGCGCTCGGTGCCGAGGATGGGGGCGGTGAAGGCGTCATCCGGCACGCGCGACTGCAGCGCCACGACCGACGACAGTGTGCGTTCGAGGTCGAAACCGACCTCGTCGGGGCTCGGGTGACGGCCAAGATTCAGGTTCCAGGGGTGCGATTCACTCAACGCCCAGGCACTCCAATATCAGTTTCAGAGCCATCATAGCGCATGTACGCACATGGGGATAATGGCCGGCCTGGCATTCCGCGCGTCCCTGGTCATCCGTGACCGCAGGGTATTCGCCGTCCGTGAACGATTCCGAACGGACGGGACATGAGCGGGCTTTTCTCTGTCGTGCGCCCTATACTCGCGTCCGACCGAAGAAACAGCCGCAAGGGACCGCCGACATGAGCGCCCAGCCCGACCATATTCACGCCCTCGACCTGCCAATTCCCGACGCCGCGGAGCTGGACGAAGACCTGAGGAAGTATTTCGCCGTCTGCCAGGACAAGCTCGGCATGGTGCCGAACGTGCTGCAGAGCTACGCCGTCGTGCCCGAACGCCTGCGCGCCTTCATCGCCATGTACAACGAGCTGATGCTGTCGGACTCGGGCCTCAGCAAGCTCGACCGCGAGATGATCGCCACCGTGGTCTCGTCGGAGAACAAGTGCTTCTACTGCGTGGTGGCGCATGGTGCCGGTGTGCGCGAGCTGTCCGGCGATCCGGCGCTGGGCGAATTGATGGCCATCAACTACCGGGCGGCGGAGATCCCGGCGCGCCAGTGCGCGATGCTCGACTTCGCGGTGAAGATGACGAAAGCCCCGGCCGAAGTGGAGGAATCCGATCGCCAGGCGTTGCGGGATGCCGGCTTCGATGAGCGCGATATCCTGGATATCGCCAATATCGCGGCCTTCTTCAACATGACCAACCGGGTCTCGACGGCGCTCGACCGGATGCCCAATCCGGAGTATCACGCCAAGGCCAGATGAGCGGCTTTCTGGCCGTTGACATGGCGGGGCAGGGCGGTTAGTTTCCGCGCGTTTCCGCCCCGTTGGGCGGCGTTTTTTATGACGGGAGCGGTCCCATGAAGGTCGCAAGTTCGCTGAAGACACTCAAGAAGCGTGGTCGTGGCTGCCAGGTCGTGCGCCGGCGCGGACGCGTGTATGTGATCAACAAGCGCAACCCCCGGTTCAAGGCGCGCCAGGGCTGAACCGTGTCTCAAACCGATTGACGTAAAAACCGCGCTGTCAGCGCGGTTTTTTGTTGCTCGCAGCCAGCTATACTCCGGGCTTCGGATTGGAGACCCTCAATGCAGATGCCCGAACCCGATGCCGGGACCCTGGCACGCCGTGATGAGATCATCGCGGCGATGCGCGTCATCGTTCCCGGCGAGGGTGTGATTGCCGACGACACCGGCATGGCGGTCTATGAGTCGGACGGGCTGACGGCCTATCGCCAGCTGCCGCTGATTGTCGTCCTGCCGGAGACCGTCGAGCAGGTGTCTGCCGTGATGCGCTACTGCAACGAGAACGCGGTCAAGATCGTGCCGCGCGGCGCGGGCACGTCCCTGTCCGGCGGCGCGCTGCCGGCGGCGGACGCGATCACGCTGGGGCTCGGCAAGTTCAACCGGGTGCTCGAGATCGATTACGATAACCGCTGCGCCGTCGTGCAGCCCGGGGTCACCAACCTGGGCATTACGCATGCGGTGGAGGCCGACGGCTTCTACTACGCGCCCGACCCGTCGAGCCAGATCGCCTGCACCATCGGCGGCAATGTCGCTGAGAACTCCGGTGGCGTGCACTGCCTGAAGTATGGCCTCACCACCAACAACATCCTGGGCATCGAGATGGTGCTGCCCGACGGCGAGATCCTGCGGCTCGGCGGCAAGCATATGGACGCCGAGGGCTACGACCTGCTTGGCCTGATGACCGGATCCGAGGGGCTTCTCGGCGTGATCACGGAGGTGACCGTGCGCATTCTGCCCAAGCCGGCGACGGCCCGTGCCCTGATGATCGGGTTCGAGTCGAGCGAGGCGGGCGGGCAGTGCGTCGCCGACATCATCGGCGCCGGCATCATCCCGGGCGGCATGGAGATGATGGACCGTCCGGCGATCAAGGCCGCCGAAGCCTTCGTCCAGGTCGGCTATCCCCTCGATGTCGAGGCGCTCCTGCTCGTTGAGCTCGACGGCCCGCCGGTCGAGGTCGACTACCTGATCGGCCGGGTCCGCGAGATCGCCGAGGGCCTGGGCGCGGTCTCGGTCCGCGTCAGCGAGAGCGAGGAGGAGCGCAACCAGTTCTGGGCGGGGCGCAAGGCCGCGTTCCCGGCGATTGGCCGCCTGACGCCCGATTACTACTGCATGGACGGCACCATCCCGCGCCACCGGCTGCCCGATGTGCTCGCGCGAATGGGCGAGCTGTCGGAGAAATACGGGCTCGGGGTCGCCAACGTGTTCCATGCCGGCGACGGCAATCTGCACCCGCTGATCATGTATGACGCCAACGAACCGGGCCAGCTCGACCGCGCCGAGCGGTTCGGCGCCGACATCCTGCGTCTGTGCGTCGAGGTGGGCGGTGTTCTCACCGGCGAACACGGGGTCGGAGTCGAGAAACGCGACCTCATGCCCGAGATGTTCTCTGAGGAGGACCTGAACCAGCAGCAACGGGTCAAGTGCGCGTTCGACCCGAACCAGCTGCTCAACCCGGGCAAGGTCTTCCCGACCCTGCACCGCTGTGCCGAACTGGGCCGGATGCATATCCATCGCGGCCAGATGCCGTTCCCCGACCTGCCGCGCTTTTGAGCCGTCCGATGGTCGAGATTCTCAAGCCGGAAACCACGGAGCAGGTTGTTGAGGCGGTTGCCTGGGCGACGGGCGAGGAGATGCCGCTGGAGATCCTCGGCACGGGGACCAAGCGCGGGTTCGGCCGTCCCATGGGAGACGGCAACCGCACCATCGGCCACGCGCTCGACTTGTCGGGCCTCTCGGGCATCACCCTCTACGAGCCCGAGGAACTGGTCCTGACCGCCTGGGCCGGAACGCCGACGGCCGAGATCGAGGCGGCGGTTGCGGCGAAGGGCCAGATGCTTGCCTTCGAGCCGCCGCACCTCGCACGGCTGTACAGCAATGAGGGGGGGACCCTCGGCGGGATGATCGCCTGCAACCTCGCCGGCCCGCGCCGGGTCAAGGCAGGCGCGGCGCGCGACCACATTCTGGGCATCGAGGCCGTCACCGGCCGGGGCGAGCTGGTGAAGAGCGGCGGCCGGGTGGTGAAGAACGTCACGGGATATGATCTGTCCAAGCTGCTCACCGGCTCCTTCGGAACGCTCGCGGCGCTGACCCAGGTCACGATCAAGGTGTTGCCGGCGCCCGAGACCGAAGAGACGGTGTTGGTCTCCGGGCTCGACGATGCGGCGGCGATCCAGGTGATGACGCGCGCGCTCAACTCGAGCAACGAAGTCGCCGGTGCCGCTCATCTGCCGGCGGGCGGCGGTGGAGTCACTGGGCCGGTCACGGCGATGCGGATCGAGGGCTTCGTGCCGTCGGTGACCGCGCGGGTGGAGGCCCTGCAGACGTTGATCGGGGCGGCCGGCGAGGTTTCGACCCTCACGGGGGACGCATCTGCCGCGTTCTGGGCCTCGGTTCGTGATGTCGAAGCTTTGGGGGACGGGCCCCTGTGGCGCCTTTCGGTCACGCCCGGCCGCGCGGCAGGCATCGTCGGTGCGATCGAATCTGGTCTGTCGGGCGCATGGCTCTACGACTGGGGTGGGGGGCTTGCCTGGTATGCGCCCGAAGGGGATGCCGCCGATGCTGGCGCCGCTGTCATACGGGGTGCGCTTTCGGCGAACGGTGGCGGTCACGCCACCTTGGTGCGCGCGCCCGAGGAAACTCGCCGGATGGTTGAGGTGTTTGAGCCCCAACCCGCGCCGCTCGCGGCCCTGTCGAACCGGGTGAAGGAAAGCTTCGACCCCCGGCACATCCTCAATCCCGGCCGCATGTACAGCGGGGTCTAGCCGATGCAGACGCATTTCTCCCTGGCCCAGCTTGCCGATCCCGATATCGCTGTTGCGAACGACATCCTGCGCGCGTGCGTCCATTGCGGCTTCTGCACCGCGACCTGTCCGACCTATGTGTTGCTCGGCGACGAGCTCGACAGCCCGCGCGGGCGCATCTACCTGATGAAACAGATGCTGGAGGCAGACGCGCCGGCGGACGAGGAAACCGTCCGCCATGTCGATCGCTGCCTTTCGTGCCTGTCCTGCATGACCACCTGTCCGTCGGGGGTGCATTACCAGCATCTGGTGGATCACGGCCGCAAGCATATCGAGGAAACCTACACCCGGCCCCTGTTCGACCGGATGATCCGCTGGGCGCTGGCCTGGTCTATCCCTCATCCGATGCGGTTCCGGGCGCTGCTCGCCGCGGCGTCTCTGGCCCGGCCGCTGCGCGGCCTGTTCCGGGGGCGCCCCCGGGCGATGCTGGAGCTTGCGCCGACCGACCTCGGGCCGCCGTCGCCGGTGGATGTGCCCCAGGTCTTCCCGGCGGAAGGCGCGCGCCGGGGACGGGTGGCGCTCCTGAACGGCTGCGCCCAGACCGTGATTGCGCCCCAGATCAACGAGGCGACGATTCGGCTCCTCACCCGCCTCGGGGTCGAGGTGGTGGTCGCCGACGGGGCCGGCTGCTGCGGCTCGCTGGTGCAGCACATGGGCAAGGTGGATGCCTCCCACGCCCAGGCGGCGGCGAATATCGATGCGTGGATCGCGGAGGCCGACGGCGCCGGCCTCGACGCGATCATCATCAACGCCAGCGGCTGCGGCACCCAGGTGAAGGATTACGCCTTCATGTTCCGCGAGGACGAAGCCTATGCCGGGAAGGCGGCGCGGGTGTCAGAACTGGCGAAGGACGTGAGCGAGTATCTCGAGACGCTTGCGGTGGATATCCGGCCGATCGACGGCATCCCACCGCTGCGGGTGACCTATCACTCGGCCTGTTCGATGCAGCACGGCCAGCAGCTGCGCACGCCGCCCAAGACGCTGCTCGTGGCCGCCGGGTTCACCGTCAGCGAGCCGGGCGAGGGACACCTGTGCTGCGGTTCGGCGGGGACCTACAACATCCTCCAGCCCGAGCTAGCGGGCCGGCTGCGCGACCGCAAGGCCGCCAACATCGCGCGGACCGAGCCCGAGGTCGTCGCAACCGGGAACATCGGCTGCATCACCCAACTCTCCGGTGCCGTGGATGCGCCGGTGGTCCACACGGTGGAACTTCTCGACTGGGCTACGGGTGGACCGAGGCCTGACGGGCTCGCATAACGGCGCGGCCCTGCGTCAACTCCGCGGCGCGCGCTCCCACACGATCGTCGCGGACGATGCGCCGTCACCGCCCGCACCGCGCAGGACCATCCGGTCGCCCTGGTGCTCGATTTCGCGGGTCCGCGCGCTGCCGACGAAATTCTCGTCGAGCGCATGATCGATGTGGTGGGTGACCACATTGCCGTCGAGAGACCAGCGTCCCGCATAGTTCAGATAGGTATCGAACATCCGCGCCTTGTCGGCGTCCGTCGCCTCGGCCGTCGGCGGGAAGTCGCGCGTGCCCCAGCGGGTAATCGCGCTCATGTGCCCGTCCGCGGTGTACATGATGATGCCGGTCGGTTCGGGCCCCTGATGCCGGACGCGCGTGCCGTCCGGGTCGTCGCGGTAGGTGTCCACCAGGTGCCAGGCGCCGATGATGTCGTCGGGAGTAAGAGTCATTGCGATGTTCTTTTGTGGAAGGTCAGGAGGAAAAGGAAGCGCGATAAGTCGTGGGCTTCAGGATAACAGCTGAGTTGAGGGGTGGTTTGAGTTCGAAAGCTCGTGGTGTTCGATGAAAATCGTAAAGTCGAATTATTCGAAACGCGTCGGGTCGTTCATCAGAGAACGAACGCTCATTCTCGGTGATAAAGAAAGGCGTGTTTCGGTACCCCGATGTCGTTTTCACTTCGAGAAACCGTTCTTCACCTGATGCTGTGAACGACCGTATGTCGTAGCCTGCGCCGTCACCTCGCTCCTTTGATGTCCATTCGACATCGCTCGCTAGATCCGGTCGACCTGATCGGGTTAATCGAGCTCTCTCAAAGGAAAGAACTTTTCTCTCGCCCTTTTCACCAAGAGTTCGGTTGCGACTGTCTCTTTCGGCGGGATTAAATTTCCGAACAAGCCGTTTGATGTCCTTGTTTTCTGCGAAATGTGAAGTGTCGAGAATCGGCGGTGACTCGAAGAACAAGGTTTCACTTTCAGCCAGAGCGGAATCGACGGTTGAGAAGTCGGCCTGGAAACTTTGTCCTTCTGCCAGTAGGTGCCTATCTATGCCGTCGATTAGGGTTTTCTGGAAATTGACCGCCGGTTTGTAACCGAGAATCCAAGGGAGCCCCAACAGGTCGAGTACCGCGCTTACATTTTGATGTTTGTACTCGATTGATCCTTTTGATCGTCCGGTCAATCGCTGAAGTTCTGAGTTGTGATGCGCTTTTACATACGGTTTCCCGAGCATTTCCATGCGCAACATCGCGAAGTAGTCCGCAACGATCAGGTCGATTTCTGTTGCGGTCCACGTTGCTCCTGCTGGGTCCGTTTCCCTCATATAGTAAGGGAACCATGATCGAGCCGAGGGCAGCAACTGTTCAGGTCCAACTAGTCCTGCGGTTTTTGAGGTGGTGACCTATCTCTTCCGCCACTGGTTCACATCCTTGTGCCCGGCGACGAACTCTCTTGAGCGTTCCGGCGGGGGCGTCGCATAATTCCAGCATGCGGATAATCATCTTCGCCGCCATGGTTCTTCTCGCGTTCGCCG
>JAYQGE010000001.1:147292-169368 GCA_038140435.1 Rhodospirillaceae bacterium
AATTCCAGCATGCGGATAATCATCTTCGCCGCCATGGTTCTTCTCGCGTTCGCCGGCCCGGCGACGGCAGACCAGAACGACCCGCGCCTCGACAACCTGTTCTCGATCCTGCAGACGAGCGACGAGCAGCTTGAGGTCCGCGCGGCGGAGAACCTGATCTGGACCACCTGGATCGCGCATGACGATCAAAGGAACACCCGCCTGATGCACATCGGCATCAAGGCCATGGCCGACCGCCGATTCGACGAGGCGGTCGATATCTTTACCGCCCTGATCGATCAGGCGCCGGACTATGCCGAGGCTTGGAACAAGCGGGCGACCGTATATTTCATTCAGGGCAAACTCGCCCTCTCTGCGGCGGATGTGGAACGCACGCTGGCGCTGGAACCGCGCCATTTCGGCGCGCTCAGCGGGCTCGGTCAGATCGAGCTCCTGCGCGGCAATGGCGACGCCGCGCTCCAGGCGTTCGAGAACGCGCACGCTGTGCACCCGCGCCTCGCAGGCATCGATGCGCTCATCCGGGAACTCAAGCAGCAGGTGCGCGGCCAGGCGCTTTAGCGCGGCTCCCCGTGCTATGATCGAGCCCCGGATGTATCGGGGCTCGACCTTTCGTCTTTTCAGGCCGATATAGCATCCAATACGCATAGGATCGGCCCGGAGGCCGGGCCTTGCCGCCTTTCTCGGGAAGATTTTCATGGCTCTGGCACTCAATCGGCAACAGATGATGGTGATGGGTGCGGGCGCGGGCCTGCTCGCGGTCGTGCTGGGTGTTCGCCAGGTCCTGGGGCTGTACCTGGTTCCGATGACGATCGATCTTGGCTGGAGCCGCGAGATCTTCGGAATCGCGATGGGGCTCCAGAATCTCGTCTGGGGCGCATCGCAACCGTTCATCGGCGGGCTTGCCGACCGCTACGGGTCCGGCCGGGTCATCGTCGCGGGCGCGATCTGTTATGCGCTGGGTGTCCTGGGCATGGCGAGCGCGATCACCCCGACGGAACTCCTGATCTCGGGCGGTATTCTCATCGGGCTCGGCATGAGCGGCGTCGGCATGGCCGTCGTCTATGGCGCGGTCGCGCGGATGGTGGCACCCGAGAAGCGGACCTACGCCATGGCCATCGTCAGCACCATCGGCGCGCTCGGCCCGTTCCTGCTGCCCCCGGTGACTCAGGTCGTGATCGGCGGCTTCGGCTGGGAGGTGTCGCTGCTCGCAACCGCCGGGGTGGTGGCATTGATGATCCCGCTCGGCGCGCTGATCCGCGGCAAGGCGGAGAACGAGGCCGGCGCGGCGCCACAGAGCTGGGTCCAGGCGCTTGGCGAGGCGCGCAAGAACCGCGGCTACGTGCTGCTGGTTGCCGGCTTTTTCGTCTGCGGGTTCCACGTCACTTTCATCGGCACGCACCTGCCGGGCTTCATCGCCTGGTGCGGGCTCGCGGCCGGTGTCGGCGGCTGGGCGCTGTTCATGATCGGCGGCGGCAACATCGTCGGCACCTATGCTGCGGGTCTTCTGAGCAACCGGTTCCGGCAGAAGAACCTGCTGAGCCTGATCTACCTCGCACGTGCGGCGCTGATCGCCTGGATGATGCTCATGCCCAAGACCGAGCTGACCATCTATATCTTCTCCGGCATCTTCGGGCTGCTCTGGCTCTCGACCGTCCCGCTCACCAGCGGCGTGGTCGCCAAGATCTTCGGCGCACGTCATCTGGGGATGCTGTTCGGACTGGTGTTCTTCAGCCATCAGATCGGCGCGTTTCTCGGCGCATGGCTGGGCGGGCTGAACTTCGATGTGAGTGGTGACTACAACGCCGTCTGGTTCACCTCGGTCCTGCTGGGCCTGCTGGCCGCGGCGCTCCACTGGCCGATCCGCGATGAGCCCGTCGAACGGCTTCTGAGCCCGCAAAATGCCTGACGTTTCAGCGGCTTCCGCGGGCCATAACATCGCAGACGCCGTTTTATTCCGCTCCCGGTCTTTCAACGAGCCGTGACTTGTTTTCGGTCGTGCGCATCCCCATCGTATGGCCACGACGCACGAAACGAACGGAGAGCGGAATGCTGATCAAGGTGAAGCAGGGGTGGGAGATTCCCGAGCGCGAGGCGACGCCGGAGGATGTCTATCTCAACCGCCGCGAGATCGTGAAGGCGCTCGGCGTTGCCCCGGCGATCGCGGCGGGCGCGAGCCTGCTGCCGGCTGGCGGCGCGCTGGCGGCGACCGATCCCTCCGCAAGCCTCTACCCGGTGCCGCGCAACGAGAAGTATACCGTCGAGCGCGCGCTGACCTCGGAGAAGGAGGCCACCTCCTATAACAATTTCTACGAGTTCGGCTCCCACAAGAAGATATCCCGCGCCGCCCAGCGCCTGAAGACGCGACCCTGGAACATCGTCATCGACGGTATGGTCGAGAAGGAGTTCGAGATCGGCATCGACGATCTGCTGAAGCAGGTCTCGCTGGAGGAACGGGTCTATCGCCATCGCTGTGTCGAGGCCTGGGCCATGACGGTTCCCTGGTCGGGGTTCGCAATGCGGGAACTGGTCGCACTGGCGAAGCCAACTTCCGGCGCGAAGTATGTCGCGATGCAGACGATCGCCGAGAGCAAGGCCGAGATGCCGGGTCTGCGGCAGTTCTGGTATCCTTGGCCCTATCAGGAGGGACTGACCATCGAGGAGGCGACCAACGATCTGGCCTTCCTCGTGACCGGGCTCTACGGCAAGCCCGTGCCGCCGCAGAACGGCGCGCCGCTGCGTCTCGCCGTGCCGTGGAAGTACGGCTTCAAGTCGATCAAGTCGATCATTCGCTTCACCTTCACCGACAAGCAGCCCGAAACCTTCTGGGAATCCCTCCAGGCGAAGGAGTACGGATTCTGGGCGAACGTCAATCCGGCGGTCTATCACCCGCGCTGGAGCCAGGCGACGGAGTGGCTGCTCGGCGGTCGCCAGAGCGACCGGGTGCCGACGCGGCTCTACAACGGGTACACGGATTTCGTCGCTGACCTGTATCCGGCCGACGCGGGCGAGGTTTACTTCCGTTAGCCGCTCGCGCGCGTCCACGCTCCGCCAAACTATTAGCAGAAATGAAAACCGGGCCCCCCTTGGGGGGCCCGGCAGTTGAACAGGGAGGCTTTTACGTCAAGGGAGACGTAGAGACCGTGTTCGGCGGCCTCTATGCCACAGGTCCACTGGGAGGATTGAACCGGCGGCGTGGTGCGTAGAGCACCGTTTGTGATTGTTAAATAGTGCGGGTGGTCCGCGACGAGGAGACCGTTTAACCGTTAACCAGATATGCGAAAAGCGCATACCTCTCGTCCAATCGTTTTCACAGGCGGTAAAACCCGGTGAATATCAGAACCGTGTCTCGGAGACCTTGCGGAGCAGAAAATCCCGGAAAACCGAGATTCGCTCCGAGTTTCGGAGCTCTTCCGGATATACGAAATACGCATCGTTTCCGGGGCCCTCGAGCTCCGGCAGGATCCGCACGAGGTTCTTGCCCTCGCGTGCCAGAAAATCAGGAAGTCCGGCGACGCCGACCCCGGCCTCGACCGCGCGGAACATGCCGTACAGGTTGTTCAGGGTCAGGATCTTGTGCGGTTCCTCGTTGGTCGCATCGCGGACTGCGTTCAGCAGCCAGTTGATGTTCGCCACCGGCATGGTGAGGTCCTCGCCATAGACAATCAGGTCATGGTTGGCGAGATCGCGAACCTTCTCGGGCATCCCGTGTTTCTGAAGATACTCGGGCGAGGCGAAGATATGCGTATGAACGCGCGCCAGGCGGCGCTGGATCAGGTCACCCTGGGTCGGCGGCGTAAGCCGGATCGCGCAGTCGGCCTCGCGCATGGAGACATCGACCTCCTCGTCCGAGGTGATCAGGGTGACCTCGATGTCGGGATACATCTCGATGAACTCGGCGATGCGTGGCGTCAGCCAGAGCGAACCGAGCCCCACGGCGGTCGCGATCTTCAGCGGCCCCCGCGGCTGTTCCTGGGAATCGGTCAGCCGCGCCTCGACCATCGTCAGCTTGGCGAACACATCATGGACGGTGCGGTAGAGAAGCTCGCCCTGTTCGGTGAGGATCAGGCCGCGCGCGTGGCGGTGGAACAGGCGCGAACCGAGGCTGTCCTCGAGCGAGCTGATCTGCCGGCTGACGGCGGATTGGCTCAGATGCAGCGCCTCACCGGCATGGGTAAAGCTGCCGGCGTCCGCGACGGCGTGGAAAATACGCAATTTGTCCCAATCCATGGCCATCGGCCTGCTCCCCCCGGGACGCGTTTCGCGCGCGTGGTACGCGGTGCGTCTACTCGGCCGCGTCCTGTGTCGCCGCGTCCTCGTGGGCGGCGATGAACTTCTCGGCCTCCAGCGCGGCCATGCAGCCCATGCCCGCGGCCGTGACGGCCTGTCGGTAGATCTTGTCCTTCACATCGCCCGCCGCGAACACGCCGGGGATGTTGGTCGCCGTGCTGTCGGGCGCGGTGATCAGGTATCCCTCGTCGTCCATGTCGAGCTTGCCCTTGAACACCTTGGTGTTCGGGTCGTGACCGATGGCGATGAAGACGCCGTCCACTTCCAGGTCGCTCGTGTCGCCGCTCTTGACGTTCCTGAGCCGGGCGCCGGTGACCCCCGGTGGCTCGTCGCTGCCGACGACCTCTTCGAGAACGGTGTCCCAGGCGACGTCGATCTTGTCGTGGCGGAGCAGGCGGTCCTGCATGATCTTCTCCGCGCGCAGCGCGTCGCGGCGATGGATCAGCGTCACCTTGGACGCGAAATTGGTCAGGAACAGCGCTTCCTCGACGGCCGTGTTGCCGCCGCCGACCACCGCAACGGGCTTGTCGCGGTAGAAGAAGCCGTCGCAGGTCGCGCAGGCGGACACGCCGAAGCCGGAGTATTTCTGCTCGCTCTCGAGGCCAAGCCACTTCGCGGATGCACCCGTGGCCACGATCACCGTGTCGCCGGTGTACACGTCGCCGGAATCGCCGGTGCAGGTGAAGGGTGTGGTCGTGAAGTCCACGTCGACGATCAGGTCGTCGAAGATCTGCGTGCCGACCTTCTCGGCCTGCTCGACCATCTGCTCCATCAGCCAAGGGCCCTGGATCACGTCGGCAAAGCCGGGGAAATTCTCGACCTCGGTCGTGATGGTGAGCTGACCTCCCGGCTGCATGCCGTGCACCATGATCGGCTTCAGGTTCGCGCGCGCGGCGTAGATCGCCGCGGTGCAGCCGGCGGCGCCGGAACCGAGGATCAGGACCTTGGCGTGATGGGTCTCGGACATGGCGAATGCGCCCCTTCGTCGTGGTTTTCGGGTGGTGCGCGACGGCGCGAAACACGGCCCGATAGCTACCCGTTAGATAATTGCGCCCCGGGCGGGTGGCAAGCGAACAGCCGGAAACTCTCCCGTGAAGCCAGGTTCAGAATACCCGATTCCGCGGGTTCAGAAGGTCACGACCGAGCGGATCGACTCGCCCTTGTGCATGAGGTCGAAGGCATTGTTGATGTCGTCGAGCGGCATCACATGGGTGATCAGGTCGTCGATGTTGATCTTTCCGTCCATGTACCAGTCAACGATCTTCGGCACGTCCGTACGGCCCTTGGCGCCGCCGAAGGCCGTGCCCTGCCAGACCCGGCCCGTGACCAGCTGGAAGGGGCGAGTGGCGATTTCTGCACCCGCGGGGGCGACGCCGATGATGGTCGACTTGCCCCAGCCCTTGTGACAGCACTCGAGCGCCTGGCGCATCACCTCGACATTGCCGATGCACTCGAAGGAGTGGTCCGCGCCGCCGTTGGTCAGGTCGACGAGATAAGGCACGAGATCCCCCTCGACCTCGCTCGGGTTCACGAAATGGGTCATCCCGAAGGCCTCGGCGATGGCCTTGCGATCCGGGTTCAGGTCGACGCCGACGATCTTGTTGGCGCCGACGAGGCGCGCGCCCTGGATCACGTTGAGGCCGATGCCGCCGAGCCCGAACACCACGACGTTGTCGCCGGGCTCGACCCTGGCGATGTTGATCACCGCGCCGATGCCTGTGGTGACGCCGCAGCCGATGTAGCAGATCTTCTCGAAGGGTGCGTCCTCGCGCACCTTCGCCACCGCGATCTCGGGCAAGACCGTATAGTTCGAGAAGGTGGAGGTGCCCATGTAGTGGAACAGCTTCTCCTTGCCGATGGAGAAGCGCGACGTGCCATCCGGCATGACGCCCTGGCCCTGGGTCTCGCGGATCGCCTGGCACAGGTTGGTGCGGCCCGAGGTGCAGTAGTCGCATTCGCGGCATTCGGGCGTGTAGAGCGGGATCACGTGGTCGCCCTTCTTCACCGACGTCACGCCCTTGCCCACATCGACCACCACGCCCGCGCCCTCATGGCCGAGAATCGCCGGGAACAGCCCTTCGGGGTCGGCACCCGAGAGGGTGAACTCGTCGGTGTGGCACACGCCCGTGGCCTTGATCTCGACGAGCACCTCGCCGTCGCGCGGGCCGTCCAGGTTGACCGTTTCGATGCTCAGGGGCTTGCCGGCCTCGAGGGCGACGGCGGCGCGGGTTTCCATGGCGTTTCTACCGGATACGGCGTGTGTTTTCGTTGCCCGGGAGTGTCCCAAGGCGGGCGGGGGAGCGCAAGTGGCCGGGTGTGGATTGGCGGCGCGGGTTACCCCAGCACGCGGGCGTAGAGATCGAACATCTTGCCCCAGACGATCTCGGCCGACGGCTCGTGATAGACCTCGCGCTGGGGAAAGGCGAAGCCGTGTTCGGTCCCCGGGTATGTCTCGATCTCGTGGGACACGCCCGCCGCGTCGAGGGCCGCCGTCAGGTCGGGGATGACGTTGTCGGGCACCCAGTGATCGTGTTCGGCGAAGGCGTAGTACATCTCGCCCTCGATCCGGGGTGCGAGCAGGTGCGGGGAGTCCTCATGCTCGGTGACGATCCACACGCCGTAGAGCGAGACGTTCGCCGCGAACCGGTCGGGGAAGCGGCCCGCGACCGTGGTGATGAAGGCGCCGCTCATGCAGTAGCCGACCGAGCCCATGGGGCCGTCGGATGCGGCCTCCTCGTCGCCCAGCGCCGCCAGGATCGCGCCGGTGTCGCTGGCGACGCCCGCGTTGGTCAGCCCGTGCCAGGCGGCGAAGATCATCTCGCCCATCTTCTCGGTGCGCCGGGCGAGATCGAAGCGGATCAGCCCTAGCCGGTAGTAGAGGTCCGGCAGCACCGCGTAGTAGCCCTGTCCGGCGATCCGCCGGGCGAAGTCGTAGAGCTCCTCCCGGATACCCGGCGCATCCATGTACATGACGATCACCGGGTAGGGTCCCGATCCGTGTTCATCGGGGTCGGGCCAGGCCGCGAAAGTGGGCATCACCCCGTCCGGGGTGGCGATGTCGAACTCTTTCTCCGCCATGGGGCGCCCCTTCGTCGCGGACTACTTCGGCGGGAGGGTCCGGAGATAGGCGACGATCGCGCGGAGGTCTTCCTCCTTGATGTTGGCGTAGTAGGGATACGCCATCGGCGGCAGCATCTTCGACCCGTCGGGACGGGTGCCGGTGGTGATCATCTGCCGGATGTCCGCGTAGCTCTTGTCCGCGAGACCGGTCGGCGTGATGTTCGTCGAGACGCTCACGCCCCAGGGGCCGTGGAACTCGAAGCCGCCCGCGCCGAGATTGTTCGCGATATCGGGACCCTTCTTGCCGAGGGGCGAGTGACACTCGATGCAGTGCCCGGCCGGGCCGGCGAGATAGGCGCCGTAGGCGACCTTGTCGTCCGGCGAGACCGCCGGCACGGAGCCGACGGGCGGGCCATAGGCAGGCGGCAGAGGGATGCGGTAGACTGACTTCGGAATCTCGTTCTTCACCGGCGGGACCGAGCGGAGATAGGCGACGATGGCGCGGACATCCCAGTCCGACAGGCCGCGGTAGAGGCCGATGGGCATGGGCGGGCCGATGATCGAGCCGTCGGGCCGCTTGCCCTCGCGGATCGAGGTGATGATCTGCTCGTCGGTCCAGCTGCCGATCCCGGTTTCCTTGTCCGGCGTGATGTTCGGGGCGTTCGCGTCGAAGGCCGGCGTCTTCTCGAAAGGCGACATGCCGGCGAGCTCCATCCCCGGGATCTCCCCGTTGGGGCCCTTCGGCGTATGGCAGTTGCCGCAGGCGACGATCGACTGCATCAGGTAGGTGCCGCGCTCGAGCAGCGTTTCCGCCGAGGCCTGCGGCGCCGCCGTGACGGCGAACAGGAGCGCCGCGCCCGCGGTGGCGAGTGTACGAATTGACATATGTGTCCCCCAAAAAGACGCCGGTGACCCGGCGTTATCCCCATGCGGTCGGCGGTTCGGCCGACCGATTCTCAACATTGCGATTAGACGACCCGACCGCCGATGACGCAACCGTTCAGAATCCGAACATGTGATCCAGCGAAAACGCGTCGCCGTCGCGGGTGATAACCCCGTGATAGCCGAACAGGCGGCAGGTGACGTCGCGGATCAAGACGTAGCCGGCGCCCGCCGCGCCGGGCTCGGCAGCGGCCGCGCGGGCCGCCGCGTCGAAGGTCTCGGACAGGCGGAAATGCACCGATCCGCCGCACGGGATGCGCAACGTCTCCTCGGCGACAACATGGCCACTCCCGTCGTGTAGCAGGAGCTGGGTCTCGGACGTGGCGTGCCAGGGCGTCGAGGCCGGGTAGATCAGGTGACAGAAGGTGTCCGCATCGGTGTCGCCCACGGCCATCGCGGGGTCGGTGCGCAGGAAGAGCCGGGTCGACAGCCCCGGCGGCGCGCCGGAATAGGATTGCGGCTCGTTGTTCCAGGTCAGGACCGTGTTGAAGATGTGTGCGCCGAAGCTGGTTTCTGCCGCGTGGCCTGAGCCGAGCGCCTCGTAGCGGAAGAGGCCGTGCAGCCAGCCATCGACGCCCCGGGTCGCGGTCCCGAAGTCGTAGATCAGTTCCACGTGGCCCGCATCGGTGCGCAGGACATCCGCGCCGTTCAGCACATCCTCGATGTCCAGCGCGACACTGTCCGAGCGGGCGAGCTCGCCGAAGTCGTGCCGGCCGACCTCCCTGCCGCCGGCATCGTAAACCAGCGCGCGCAGCGGCAGGGTTTCCTGGGTTGTCGCCATCGGCGTGGGCAGCGCGATCAAGCGGAAGCGGTCGCGCGGTAGAACCGGCGCCGGTAGGATGAAGCCCTTGCCCATGAGATTGCCGATCTCCGCGATCCGCGGGTCGGGCTCGAGATCGGTCCGCTCGACATTCACGTGGGCGGTGCGCCGCCGCGCGACGGCATCCCCGTCTCGTATCTCGACTTCGTAGCGCGGGCGCACGAAATGCTTGCCCGCGTGGACTTCGATCTGCTGCGGCCAGCGCGCATCGGGCAGCAGGTCCGCGGCGTCCAGGGCGTAGGTGCCGAAGGGGGCGATCTCGCGGTCCAGCCATGTGACCGCGTCGTCGCCCATCAGGTTCAGGCCGACCGCGCCGGCGGGGATGGGGCAGGGGTGGCTGTTCTGAATCCACAGGAGCACGCGCTCGTCCGTCTTCGGGGCCGGCAGCCCGGCGAAAAAGTCCGCCGGCCAGGCGTTGGCGTCGTGGGTACAGGACAGGTCACGCGGGTCGTCGCCATAGGTATCGAGCGCATACTTGACGATGTCGTGGCCGGTCGCGCCGATAGCGTGGATGAAGAGTTGCCCGGTGAACTCGGAGAGCCCGAAGCGGGTGCAAGCATCGGTGCTGTCGATCGTGACGCCGCCGGGGCTGTCGGGCAGTGCCAGGTCCCATTCGGCGACCGCCTTGCCCTTCGCGTCGATCAGGGTAAGCCACAGCGTGATGTTCTCGCCGCCATAGCGGTGCCAGTAGTTGGCCGTCGCAACCCGCGTGTGAAGGCGTCCGCCGCGGCCGTCGGGACCATCGCGGAAGAAGGCGAAGTTCGTGGCGAAGTTCAGCGGGTCGAGATACTGGCGCGGGTTGGTCAGGCGGTTCGCGGGCAGCCGCAGTTCGTCGAGGGTGACGACCTCCATCCCCTCGGGCACGAACCGGGAAATGTCGCGCAGAATTTTATCCGCGTCGAACGCCACGACCAGCAGGTGCGAGGCGGTCGACGAGGCGAGATCGGTGACGGGCTGGGTCGTTTGCCCCAGAACCGTTGTTCCCAGATCCGAAAGGTCCTGAACCAGCACCTCGCGGATCGGGAGTTCCGCGAGCGGGAAGAGCTCACCGAGCGCGCCGGCGAACCCCGAGGGATCGTAGACCGCGACTGCCTCCGCTTTCGCCAGGCGCGCGAGCAGCGCATGGGCGAGCGGCGCGACGGCGGGGTGGCCGGCGGCCTTGAAGAAGGGAAAGCCGCCCTTGACGTTCGAGAAGGTGTCGATGCTGAGCGCCATGGCGGACGGCTAACCGGTGAGCTTCTTGAAGAAGGCGGATACGGAGTGTCGGACCTGCTCGCGACGCTTGTAGCGCTGGCTGTTGACCCAGTTGAGCTGGATCGTGCGGCGCTCGCCCTCGAACGGGTGGTGGCCATGCCAGGCGTTCGGGATGCAGGGGAACGCGAGGAAGGTGCCTTCGTCCGGCGGCACCTCGACGGCGTAGTCATCGAGATCGTCCGGGCCGCGCAGCAGGCGAAGCTGGCCGCCGGGCTCTTCCCATGCCGGGTTCATGTAGAGCAGTACGGTGACGAGCTTTCCGGAGGAATCGATGTGGATCTGTCCGTCCGTCGGCCGGGCCCGGCCACGCACGGTGACCATGGTCGGCTTGCCCGACAGCTCGATCCCCAGCTTGTCACCGAGCGCTTGTGCCAACTCCGGTCCCTCGAGCGCGGCGAGCAGCGCCGCGAAGCCGGGTCCGTACTCCAGGTGGCCGGTCGGAAAGCTTCCTGGTTTCGCGATGACGGGGAAATCCTCGTTGGCCGCGCGCAGGGCCTCGCGGGAAATCAGACCCGGCACCAAAACATGGTCGAACGGATCATGTGCGACCGGGGTCGCGCTCAGGGCTTCGAAATCGATCACCGACATACCCGTCTCTTAGAGCGCGACTCGTGCGAATGCAATCGATGCTAGTGCCCGCTGCGTGCGGCTATCAGTCGCCGGATTTCCGCGACCACAACGGCCATGTCGTCGGGGGGATCGTATGTCCAGCTTTCAAGTGTGCCGGAAAACGGACGGGTCGCCCCGCGTGCACCCATGGCCTCGTGGAAGCGCGTGAACTTTTCCGATCCCCCTTCGAGATGGACGACATGCACCGGTTTGCCCGTCGCCACGGCTTCGCTGACCATGTTGACGGAGTCCCCGGTGACGATGAGGGAATCTGCATGGGCGAGGAAGCCCAGATAGGGGTTCGGTCCCGTTTCGTCCCAGATATCGACATCGAGGCCGTCCAGGGCGTCCCGGATTGCTGTCATCACGCCCGGTGGCGTGCGCCGCGACGGCGTGACCGCGAGGCCCCAGCCTCCGTCGGCGGCGAGCGCGCGCAACTGTTCCGCCAGGCGTGCGCCCAGCGCCGGGGTCATCCGGTAGACCGCGTTATCGCCGCCCAGCAGGACGGCGGCGAGTGGCCGCGGCAGGCGTTCCACCCGCGCGGCGAAAGAGGCTTTTGCCGCGGCGAGAGCGTCCGGATCGACGCCCTGCATCGCGCCGATCGTCGAGATCACGTTGTCCCCGTCGAGGCGGTCATGCGCCGGTGCGACGACGAGGTCGAAGGCCGTGGGCGAAACCCCGGGGTCCTGGATCTGCACGCAGAAGCTGTGCCCGCCGCTCGCCTGGCGGACGGCGCGCGCCGGCGCGACCGACTTGCGTCCCGATGCGATGAGGATATCGGGCCAGGGCGCGGTGAGGGGGGACGATTCCGGTGTCACCACGCCGGTCCGCGCGGGTACCAACGG
The DNA here is from genome assembly GCA_038140435.1 of Rhodospirillaceae bacterium. Taxonomy (GTDB): domain Bacteria; phylum Pseudomonadota; class Alphaproteobacteria; order UBA6615; family UBA6615; genus UBA8079. The sequence continues at coordinate 159,110 of JAYQGE010000001.1, forward strand.
CGGCGGCAGCCAGCGCCACGGTGCGCGGAGGTCGATCGTTCGGTTGTCGGGTTCGAGGCCGAGTGCGCGGGCGAGTCCGAGGCACTGGTTGACCATGCCGATCTTGCCGTCGGTCAGAATCCAGCAGCTTCGCGGTTCGGCGGGCGGGTTCATTCGGGGCGCGGTCTCGAGCGTGAAAACGAAGCAATTCGAGCAAGCTTGCGTTTGAAATATAATTTCAATCTGCTAGCATCCGGGTTCGACGGTATCGGCGACTATAGGCGGGGCTCGGGGTGATTCCCATGGCGGCTCTGCTGCCAAGAAACGCCGGATCACCCTGGAGAGTGCATCGCATGGCGGACAGTGATCTGGAGGGCCGCAAGGCTCCGACCCGCAAGGTCAAGCTCGACGCGATCGACCGGCGCATCCTCCGCAATCTCCGCGACGAAGGCCGCATTACCAACGTCGAACTCGCGCGCCGCGCGGGCATCTCGGCGCCGCCATGTCTGCGCCGGGTCCGGGCGCTGGAGTCCGCCGGATACATCACCGGTTATCACGCCGACCTCCAGGCCGAGCAGCTCGGCTACGAGGTGGCGTTCCACGCGCTGGTCGGCCTCGACAGCCAGTCCGACGCGGTGCTGACCGGTTTCGAGAAGGTGGTCGCCGCGTGGCCGGAGGTGCGCCGCTGCGACATGATCCGTGGCGGCGGCGACTTCATGCTCCGGATCGTGGCGCGGAACACGGCCCACGAAAACGAGCTGACGACCCGCCTCACGGGCGTGCCCCATGTGACGACGGTGCAGACGTTCCAGGTGATCCGGAGTTCGAAATATGCGTCCGGGGTGCCGGTGGACGATCCCGAGGACTGATCCGCGTTCCTAGCGGAAGCGGACCGACACGACTTCGAAATAGCGTACGCCGTTGGGCGTGGTGACCTCGACGCTGTCGCCGGTTTCGCGGCCGATCAGTGCCTTGCCGAGCGGCGACTGGATCGAAATCTTGCGCTTCTCGATATCCGCCTCGAACTCACCGACGAGCTGATAGGTGATTTCCTCGTCGGTTTCCTCGTCGGCGAGCTTGACCTTGGCCCCGAAGCGCACGGTCTTTCCCTTGAGCTTCGAGGTGTCGATGATCTCCGCGCGCTTCGTGTAGTCCTCGAGTTCTCCGATCCGCCCCTCGATAAAGCTCTGACGTTCGCGCGCGGCATGGTACTCGGCGTTCTCGGACAGATCGCCATGCTCGCGCGCCGCCGCAATCGCCTTGACGATCGCCGGGCGTTCCACGGACTTGAGGTTCCGCAGCTCTTCCTGCAGGGCCTCGTGGCCCTCCTGCGTCATGGGAATCTTTTCCATCTTTCGACCACTTTTCGGCCGCCGTCACGGCCGGCATATTGATACCGAAAACAGACTAAAACACCCGCCTCGATCCGCACCAAGCCATTTTGGCGTGGCGCGGGCGTCCGGCGGGCCTAAGCCGTTCAAAAATCGAAACTAAAATAAGACTGAAGCGGTGCGACTTCAAGTGCGCCGGAGCGCATGGCGGAGATCGACGCGACCGCGGCACGCGCGCCGGCCACGGTCGTGTAGTAGGGAATGCGAAGGTTCAGCGCGGTGCGGCGCAGGCTGTAGCTGTCGGCGATGGAGGTCGCGCCCTCGGTGGTGTTGAAGACAAGCTGGATGTCGCCGTTCTGCATGGCGTCGACGATGTGCGGCCGGCCCTCGAGCACCTTGTTGATGGTGTCTACCGGGATGTCGTTGGCGGCCAGACGCCGCGCCGTGCCGCTGGTCGCGACAATGTCGAAACCCATCTCGATGAGGCTTTGTGACAGGGGCACCATCGCATCCTTGTCGCGTTCGCGAACGGACACGAACACTTTGCCGCCGACGGGAACGATCGTGCCGCCGCCGATCTGCGATTTCGCGAAGGCGTGGCCGAAGTCGCGGTCGAGGCCCATGACCTCGCCGGTCGATTTCATTTCCGGGCCCAGGATCGTATCGACGCCGGGGAAGCGGGCGAACGGGAAGACCGCTTCCTTCACCGCGATATGGTCGGCGGGCAGGTTGGAGGCCGGGAGCTCGAAATCCGCGATCAGTTCGCCGGCCATCAGGCGCGCGGCGATCTTGGAGATCGCGACGCCGGTTGCCTTGGCGACGAACGGGACCGTCCGGCTCGCGCGCGGGTTCACCTCGATCAGGTAAACCTCCTCGTCCTTGATCGCATACTGGACGTTCATGAGCCCGAGGACGTCGAGCGCCCGGGCCAGCACCTCGGTCTGGCGCCGGATTTCGGTGAGCACATCGTCGCTCAGGGAGTAGGGCGGAAGCGAGCAGGCGCTGTCGCCGGAATGAATCCCGGCTTCCTCGATATGCTCCATGATCCCGGCGACATAGACGTTGCCCTCGCGGTCGCACAGCGCGTCCACGTCGACCTCGATCGCGTCCTGGAGATAGCTGTCCAGCAGGACCGGGCTCGTGCCGGAGACGCGAACCGCCTCGTTGATGTAGCGGGTCAGCGCCGACATGTCGTGAACGAGTTCCATCGCCCGCCCGCCGAGCACGTAGGAGGGCCGGATCAGGATCGGGAAGCCGAGCGTCTCGGCGGCGGCGATTGCCTCGTCGGCGCTGGTGGCGATCGCGTTCTCGGGTTGGCGCAGGTCGAGATTCTGGAGCAGCGCCTGGAACCGCTCGCGGTCCTCGGCCAGGTCGATCGCGTCCGGCGCGGTGCCGAGGATCGGGATCCCGGCGGCTTCGAGCGCGTGGGCGAGCTTGAGTGGTGTCTGGCCACCGAACTGGACGATGACACCCTTCAGCGTCCCCTTCGACTGCTCGAGCTTGCAGATCTCGATGACGTCCTCGGCGGTGAGCGGCTCGAAGTAGAGCCGGTCCGAGGTGTCGTAGTCGGTCGAGACCGTCTCGGGATTGCAGTTGACCATGATGGTCTCGTAGCCGGCCTCCTCAAGCGCGAAGACGGCGTGGACGCAGCAATAGTCGAACTCGATGCCCTGGCCGATCCGGTTCGGGCCGCTGCCCAGGATCATCACCTTCTCGCGCTCGCTCGGCTCGGCCTCGCATTCGCCCGGCAGGGACGAGTCTCCCTCATAGGCCGAATACATGTAGGGCGTCTGGCTCGGAAATTCTGCGGCACAGGTGTCGATCCGCTTGAAGACCGGGTGCAGCTTCAGCTTGTCGCGCAGCGCCGCGACATCGGCCTCCGACTTGCCGGAGAGTTCCGCGAGCCGCGCGTCGGAGAAGCCCATCCGCTTGAGCCGCGTGAGACCGTCGAAATTGTCCGGCAGCCCCGCCTCGCGGACGCGTGCCTCGGCCTGCACGATGCTGGAGATCTGGGCGAGGAACCACGGGTCGAAGTGGGTGACGCGCTGGATGTCGTCGGCCGAGATGCCGAGGCGGAAGGCCTGGGCGATGTTCAGCAGGCGTTCGGGTGTCGGCTGGCCGAGCGCGGCGAAAACCGCGTCCTCATCGACCGCCTGGCCGTTGCGCGCGCCGGGGATCGTAACCTCGTTCAGCCCGGTCAGTCCCGTCTCCATCGAGCGGTAGGCCTTCTGCAGGCTTTCGGCGAAGGTCCGGCCGATGGACATGGCCTCGCCGACGGACTTCATCGACGTTGTGAGGCTTGCCTCGGTGCCGGGGAACTTCTCGAAGGTGAAGCGCGGCATCTTGGTGACGACGTAGTCGATGGTCGGCTCGAAGCTGGCCGGCGTTGTGCCGGTGATCTCGTTGGTCAGCTCGTCGAGCGTGTAGCCGACCGCGAGCTTGGCCGCGATCTTGGCGATCGGGAACCCGGTCGCCTTGGATGCCAATGCCGAGGAGCGGCTCACCCGCGGGTTCATCTCGATCACCACCATCCGCCCGTTCTTCGGGTTGATGGCGAACTGCACGTTCGAGCCGCCGGTCTCGACCCCGATCTCGCGCAGGCACGCGATCGAGGCGTCGCGCATGATCTGGTATTCCTTGTCCGTCAGGGTCAGGGCCGGTGCGACCGTGATCGAGTCCCCCGTATGCACACCCATCGGGTCGATGTTCTCGATCGAGCAGATGATGATGCAGTTGTCCGCCTTGTCGCGGACGACCTCCATCTCGTACTCCTTCCAGCCGAGGACGGATTCCTCGACCAGCACCTCGCTCACCGGCGAGGCGTCGATGCCGCCCATGACGATCTCGAAGAATTCCTCGCGGTTGTAGGCGATGCCGCCGCCCTGGCCTCCGAGCGTGAAGCTCGGCCGGATGATCGCCGGCAGGCGGACCAGATCGAGGGCTTTTTCGGCGTCCTCGCGGTTGTTGACCTGCATCGAGCGCGGCGATTCCAGTCCGATCTTGTCCATCGCCTCGCGGAACTGCAGCCGGTCCTCGGCCTTGTCGATGACGTCGGCGCGCGCGCCGATCATCTCGATACCGAGGCGTTCGAGCGTACCGTCCCGGTCGAGGGTGAGGCAGGTGTTGAGCGCGGTCTGGCCGCCCATGGTGGGCAGGATCGCGTCGGGGCGCTCGGCCTCGAGGATCTTCGCCACCATCTCCGGCGTGATCGGCTCGACGTAGGTCGCGTCCGCGAACTCGGGATCGGTCATGATCGTCGCCGGGTTCGAGTTCACCAGGATCACCCGGTAGCCCTCATCCTTGAGGGCCTTCACGGCTTGGGTGCCCGAATAGTCGAACTCGCAGGCCTGGCCGATGACGATCGGCCCGGCGCCGACGATCATGATGGATTCGAGGTCTGTGCGTTTCGGCATGGTCAGGCCTGTCCGTCGATCATCTCGACGAACCGCTCGAAGAGATAATGGCTGTCGCGGGGTCCCGGGGACGCCTCGGGGTGATGCTGCACCGAGAAGACCGGCGCATCGGTGACGCGGATGCCCTCGAGCGTACCGTCGAACAGCGACTGGTGGCTCATCTTCACGTTCGCGGGCAGGGAGTCCTCGATCACGACGAAGCCGTGGTTCTGGCTGGTGATCTCGACCTTGCCCGTCTCCAGGTCCTTGACCGGATGGTTCGCGCCGCGGTGGCCGTGGTGCATCTTCTCGGTCTTCGCGCCGAGCGCGAGACAGAGCATCTGGTGGCCGAGGCAGATGCCGAAGGTCGGGACCTTCGCCTCGAGCACGCCCTTGATCATGGGAACCGCATACTCGCCCGTCGCCGCCGGATCGCCCGGGCCGTTCGACAGGAACACCCCGTCGGGCTTGTGGCGCAGGACGTCGTCGGCGGTCGCCGTCGCGGGCACGACCGTGACCTTGCAGCCGAGCCCGGCGAGCGAACGCAGGATGTTGCGCTTGGCGCCGAAATCGACCGCGACCACGTGGCGCGCGGGCCTGGTCATCTCGCCATACCCTTCCGTGAGCGACCAGGGTGTCTCGGTCCACTCATAGGTCTGGGTGCAGGAGACATCCTTCGCCAGGTCTGCGCCCTCGAGGCCCGGCCAGTCGCTCGCCGCGGCCTGCAGGGTCGCGGCGTTGATGGGCGTGTCGGGCTGGTGGGCGATGGCGCCGTTTGGCGCGCCCGCGTCGCGGATGTGACGGGTCAGCCGCCGCGTGTCCACGCCGGCGAGGCCGACCATGTCGATCGACTTGAGCCAGGTGTCGAGATGCTCGACGGCGCGCCAGTTGGAGGGGTCGGTGATGTTGGCACGGAGAACGCAGCCGCGCGCGGCCGGTGTTGTCGTCTCGATATCCTCGAGGTTGGTGCCGACATTGCCGATATGCGGAAAGGTGAAGGTGATGATCTGGCCGGCATAGGACGGGTCGGTCAGGATTTCCTGATAGCCGGTGAGCGAAGTGTTGAAGCACACCTCGGCGACGGCGACGCCGGTGGCGCCGATGCCGAGGCCCCAGAAGACCGATCCGTCGGGCAGGACCAATGCCCCGGTCGCCCAATCGGGCTGGCTCCGGTCCTGTGGCGCGGCTGCGGCCATGATGTCCGTGTCCTCGGGGTGGCGACGCGTACTGGCGCACGGCCGCCGGGCAATTCGTTCCTGGGCCGGCCGCGTCGCGACCGGGCGCCCCTGACCGGGACGCAAATTGCCGCGTTGTTTAAGCCACCCGGCGGGAGTCGTCAAGCGGGACTGTGAATGAAATAGTGCAATAAAAACAGATAGTTAATATGTGGCTGATCGGATTGCGTTCGCCGTCCAAATCCTTTACGGTCTGCCGCTTCTGCAAAAGGTCAAACAGCCCATGTTTCGTGAACAGGTTCCCGAAGCGCTTCGCGCTGCCTTGAAAGAAAAAGATGAGCGTGCGGTCTCGACGCTCCGCCTGATCATGGCCGCGCTCAAGGACCGCGATATCGCGGCGCGCAGCAAGGGTAACGACGAGGGCATCGACGAGGACGAGATCCTGCAGATGCTGCAGACCATGGTGAAGCAGCGCCGGGACTCGATCGCCATGTACGAGAAGGGCGGCCGTCTGGAACTCGCCGAGCAGGAGGCCGAGGAAATTGCCATCATCGAGCGCTTTCTGCCGGAGCAGCTCGACGAGGCGGCGATCGAGACCGCGGTGGACCGGGTGATCGCGGATGTCGGCGCGGGCGGGCTCAAGGACATGGGCGCGGTCATGGGCGCGCTGCGCGAGGGCTATGCCGGGCAGATGGATTTCGGCAAGGCCAGTGCGATCGTGAAGGCGCGCCTCGGCGGCTGACCCTTATCCCCGCAATTCACCTTCTGTTTGGCCGGCACGCGCGCGTCGGCGTATCCACCAAATCGACGAACGCGTAATCTGCGGATGGTTTTCTGAACCTGCAGAAGAAGCGTCATGGCCTTTCCGCCGCAATTTCTCGACGAGTTGCGCGCGCGGCTTCCGGTGTCGGAGGTCGTGGGAAAGAAGGTGCGCCTGACCCGCAAGGGCCGCGAGCATCTGGGCCTGTGCCCGTTCCACAACGAGAAGACCCCGTCCTTCACCGTCAACGATGACAAGGCCTTCTATCACTGCTTCGGCTGCGGCCAGCATGGCGACGTGATCTCGTTCGCCATGGAGACGGAGGGGCTGAGCTTTCCCGAGGCGATCGAGCGCCTGGCGGCGCAAGCGGGGCTGGAAGTGCCCCAGTCCTCGCCCGAGGAGCGCGCCCGCGCGAAGGTGCGCGCGACGCTGTACGACGTCGTCGAGCAGGTCTGCGCCTGGTACGAGGAACAACTCGCCCAGCCCGGTGGGCGCGCGGGCTATGACTATCTGCGCGGTCGCGGGTTCAGCGACGAGACCATTGCGCGGTTCCGGCTTGGCTTCGCGCCGGACGGACGCGGCCGGCTCCTCCAGGTGATGGAGTCCCGGGGCGTGCGGCTCGACCAGCTCGTCGAGGCGGGCCTGCTCAAGATTCCCGAAGGCGGCGGCGACCCGCGGGACTATTTCTTCAACCGGGTGATGTTCCCGATCAACGACAGCCGCGGGCGGGTGATTGCCTTCGGCGGCCGTATTCTGGGCGACGGTCAGCCGAAGTATCTCAACTCGCCCGAGACCCCGCTCTTTCACAAGGGTCGCAGCCTCTACAACTTCACCATGGCCCGCGAGGCCTCCCGCGAGGCGGGGACGGTGATCGTGGCCGAGGGCTATACCGATGTGATCGCGCTCGCCCAGGCAGGGCTGCCCAACGCGGTCGCGCCCCTCGGCACCGCGCTCACCGAGGACCAGATGCGCCTGCTGTGGCGGGTTGCCGACGAGCCGGTCCTGTGCTTCGACGGCGACAACGCCGGTGCGCGGGCGGCGCTCCGCGCGGCGGAGCGCGCACTGCCGCTGCTGCAGCCGGGCAAGACCCTGCGCTTCATGGCGTTGCCGGCGGGCGAGGATCCGGACTCGTTGATCAAGGCGCGCGGCGCGGACGGCTTCCGGAGCCTGCTGGCCGGCGCCCACCAGCTGGTCGACGTGATCTGGAAGGCGGAGGTTTCTGCGGGGAAACATGACACGCCGGAACGAAAAGCTGATCTTGATCGCAGAATTAACGCCCGTTTGGCACAGATCGAGGATCCGGGGGTCAAGCACCACTATCAGGAAACCCTGCGCCAGCGCCTGCGCGACCTGTTTTCCGCGGGCAGACGCTCAGGTGGCCGTAGTCAATGGCAGAATCGCCGCAGCGGCGGGCGTTTCGACGGCCCGGGACGCCCGGAAATCGCGCCTGGACTGCGCGCGCGCGGCGACATCGGCGCGATGAAGGCCCAGCAGGAGCGAATGCTGCTCGCGACTCTGGTCAATCACCCCGATCTGCTGCCCGATTCCGTTGAGGCGCTGAACGAGATTTCCCTGCAAAGCAAGGAACTTGACACCCTGCTTCGGGTGATCTTAAACCTCGCTGTCACAAAGCCGGTGCTTGACACCAGGGAACTGCAACGCCATCTGATTCAGCGCGGCCATGAAACGCCGCTGGGACAGGTATTGCATCCGCAGGTGTATCGTCAGGCGTCCTTCGCGGCGCCGGACGCGACCATTGCGGATGCGCGTGCTGCGCTGGAGGAAATTCTGGCGCGGTTTCGACGGGAACGGCTGGTCGCGGATCGGGCGGCCGCCAAAGAGGAACTTGCGGACGACAACAACGAGACGAAGAGCAGAAAACTTCTCGAGTTGGTCCGCGAAGAATCCGGCGCGGGCGGTCTGTAAGAAAGAGTTTTGACGAGCGCGACGGGGCGGCAATCTCCGCCGCCGCTGCGAGGGACAAATATGGCACGCAACGAAGCCCAGGAAGAGACGACCGAAGAGCGTGAGGACACGCCCGACGGTCCGCTGATGGACGGCTCGGTTCAGGGCGTCAAGAAGATGATCGCGCGCGGCAAGGAGCGCGGGTTCATCACCTATGACGAACTGAACGAGACACTGCCCCAGGACCAGGTGTCCTCGGAGCAGATCGAGGACGTCCTCGCGCAGCTCTCGGAGATGGGCATCAACGTCGTCGAGGAAGAGGAAAAGGACGACGCGAACGCGAAGTCGGACGAGGCGGGCGACAAGGCCGAGGCGACCGATGCGAGCGACGCCAAGGAAAAGGAAGAGACACCTGCGCCGGCGGCCAAGGGCCGGGCGACGGGAACGGAAGATCTCGGCCGGACGGACGACCCCGTGCGCATGTATCTGCGCGAGATGGGCTCCGTCGAACTTCTCTCGCGCGAAGGCGAGATTGCCATCGCCAAGCGTATCGAGGCCGGCCGCGAGAAGATGATCGGCGCGATCTGCGAATCGCCGCTGACGATCCGGGCCATCATCGCCTGGCGCGACGCGCTGGAGAAGGAACAGATCCTGCTGCGTGACGTGATCGACCTGGACGCGACGCACAGCGGCGGCCCGGGCGAGGACAATTCGGCCAACGGCGGTGCCCAGGCGAATGGCGCGGCCAATGGCGCTGCGAACGGATCGGCGAACGGGGCTGCGAACGGTGCCGCAAACGGCGCCAACGGCGCGGACGCGAAGAAGGCCGACAACGACAACGACGATGATGACGACGACGAGGGCGCAAACCTCTCGCTCGCCGCGATGGAAGCCAAGCTGAAGCCGGAAGTGCTCGGCCTCTTCGACACCATCGACAAGACCTACAAGAAGCTGCGCAAGCTGCAGGAGCAGCGGCTCGCGGGCATGAAGAACAAGTCCGACCAGCTTTCCACCGCCCAGGAGAAGCGCTACGCCAAGCTGCAGCACGAGCTCGTCGAGTATATGGAGCAGGTACGGCTGAACAACGGGCGCATCGAGGCGCTGGTCGACGAGCTCTACGGACTCAACCGACGCATGACCAGCTTCGAGGGCAAGCTGCTGCGCATGGCGCTCGACGCGGGCGTGAGCCGCGAGGACTTCCTCGAGGAGTATATGGGCAACGAGCTCGACCCGCGCTGGGTCAGCCGCGTCGCCCGGCTCAAGCGCAAGGGCTGGAAGAAGTACGCCGACAAGAACGCCGACGAGATCCGTGCGATCCGCAAGGAGATCATCGAGATTTCCGCGCGCGTCGGGCTGCCGATTTCCGAGCTGCGCCGGATCGTCCAGACGGTCCAGCAGGGCGAGAAGGAGGCCGGCCGGGCGAAGAAGGAGATGGTCGAGGCGAACCTGCGTCTCGTGATCTCCATCGCCAAGAAGTACACCAACCGCGGCCTGCAGTTCCTCGACCTGATCCAGGAAGGCAACATCGGCCTGATGAAGGCGGTCGACAAGTTCGAGTACCGCCGCGGCTACAAGTTCTCGACCTATGCCACCTGGTGGATTCGCCAGGCAATCACCCGTTCGATTGCCGACCAGGCGCGCACGATCCGCATCCCGGTGCATATGATCGAGACGATCAACAAGCTGGTGCGCACCTCGCGCCAGATGCTCCACGAGA
>JAYQGE010000002.1:0-163147 GCA_038140435.1 Rhodospirillaceae bacterium
CCCACTGGGAGTGCATGAAGTTCCTGAAGCCGGGCATCACCGAGAACCAGGTGACTGCGCACATCATGAAGTTCCTGTACGACATCCCGGGTATGGAGGACGTCGAGGACGTCATCGTCTCCTCGGGTCCGAACACCTGGCCGAACTGGCGCAACTTCGGCGACCGCATCATCCAGCCGGGCGACATCGTCTTCATGGATCTCGCGGCGCTGACCTGGAACGGTTACAAGTCCTGCTACTACCGGACCTACTGTGTCGGCCGTGAGCCCACGCAGGAGATGAAGGATGTGTACGCCGAGGCGCTCGACTGGCTGCAGTCGTCGATGGAAGCGGTCAAGGTCGGCGCGACCACCCGCGACATCGCGCTCAAGTGGCCGTCGGCGAAGGAAACCTGGGGCTACGAGGAAGAGGACCAGGCGGCCGCGAACCTCTGGGGTCACGGCCTGGGTCTCGCCCAGTACGATCCGCCGGTCATCTCGCGCATCTGGTCGCTCGATCATCCGATCGAGATCCAGGAAGGCATGGTCTTCGCGCTCGAGACCCAGCATGGCATCCCGTTCAAGTTCGGCGTCCGCATCGAGGAGATGCAGATCGTCCACGCGGACGAGACCGAGGTCATCACCAACTTCCCGGTGAACCAGATCACGGTCGTGGACCCGATGCCGCACTAAGTACGCGGCATCGAGCTTCCGAGCGGAGCTTTGACAATCTGAATGGGTTCGGCCGGGCGGCATGATCGTCCGGCCGAACTTCTAGAGGGGCCCGGCTTGTTGGCCGGACGGCGAAGGTGACGAGAATGGCGAAGTTCGTGGTGGCGCTGGCCGACGAGGCAGCGACGGATGCGGAGCGGTTCGGACCCAAGGCGGCGAACCAGGCGGCGTTGGGCCATGCGGGCCTGCCGACGCCCGGCGGTTTCGTGCTTGGTGCCGACGCCTACTTCCACCAGCTAGAATCCCTCGGCCTGACCGAGGCGGCCGAGCAGGCCGTGACGTTGCCCTTCATGGAATCGCGCGGCCCCATCGCCGATGTCCGCATCGGGCTCTTCTCCGAACCCATCGCGCCGGAGATCGAGGCCGAGCTGCTCGACGCCTACCGGAGCCTGACGGTCGAGCCGGGCATGCGGCTCGCGGTGCGCTCGTCGTCGCTGATGGAGGATACGGAGGGTTCGTCCTTCGCCGGCCAGTTCCAGACCTTCCTGGGCATCGAGGGCGAGCAGGACTTCCTGACCGCCGTGCGCGCGTGCTGGGGGGCGCTCTGGTCGCCCCAGGCGATGCGTTACATGGAAGACAAGGAGATTAGCGCGATCGACACCGCCATGTCGGTGCTGGTGCAGCCGCTGGTCGAGGCCGAGGCCTCGGGCGGTGGGTTGAGCCAGACCGCCGACGGCGGCATGTCCGTGAGCGCCACCTGGGGCCTGGGCGAGGCGCTCGCCCAGGGCGAGGTCGTGCCCGACCGCTACGACCTGACCCCCGAGGGCAAGCTCATCGAGGCGGTCGCGGGACAGGAATTCGAGCACAGCGCCTACTGTCACACGCACCAGGCGCCGCCGGCGGCTCACAGTCACGAACATAACCACGAACATGGTCATGACCATGAGCATCATCACGATCATGACCATGCAGCGGCACCGGACACTCGAAAGCAGTGCCTGAACGCCGATCAGGTGGAGGAACTCGCCCGCTACATGAAGGTGGCGGAGGAGATGATGGGGCTTCCCGTCGAAGTCGAGTGGGCCATGGATTCGGCCGGTATCAAGATGCTCCAGGCGCGTCCGCTGCATGTCGAGGAACCGGTGGTGCTTGATGAGGTCTGGCGCGGGCGCCCGGGTCTGCGCGGCCATCCGGGTGGCATGGGCTGGGGCTCGGGCCGGGCCTGCGTGATCAACTGCGAGTGCGAAATTTCACGCCTCAACCACGGCGATGTGCTGGTCACTAACGTTGCCGGGCCGGCTCTTGTCGGCATTCTGCCGCGGGTGTCCGCGATCGTCGCCGAACTGGGCGGGAGCACGTCGCATCTGGCGTCGCTCGGCCGCGAACGCGGCATTCCGATGGTGCTCGGCGTTGCCGGTGCGACCCAGCAGATTCCCGATGGCTCCACGGTCGGTGTCGACGGGGTTGCGGGGATCGTGCGCTGGCTGAAGCCGGAAGTGAACGAGAAGCAACCGATGCCGATGATGCATCCGGGCGAGTTGCGCTCTCCGGGGTGAGCCCTGTCCGGGCTCGCTCAGTGATCCATGATGATCTTCATGCGGCCCTCGGCCTCGCTCGTCAGCATGTCGAGCGCGCCGGCAAGATTCTCGAGCGGCTCGCGGTCGCTGATGATCGGGTCGAGCTTGACCACCCCGCGCTTCACCAGGTCCATCGAGGCGACGAAGTCCTGACCCTTTGACGCGCGTGCGTTGAGGATCTGAATTTCCTTGAAGTAGAACTGGTAGAATGGCAGCTCGGCCTTGGTCTCGGTGTAGATGCCGAAGGGCATGATCGCGCCGCCGGTGCGGACCATGTCGAAGGCCTGGCCGAGGGTGAGCACCTTGCCGACGGACTCGATCACGAGGTCGGCGCCATCGCCTTTGCTGACGGCCTGAATCTTTTCCTTGATGTCGTCGGACGGCGCGAATGTGTAGTCCGCGCCCAGGGACCTGGCGAGATCGAGCTTCCACTGGGACCGGGTGATGCCGATGACCGTGGCGCCGCGCGCCTTGGCGAGCTGGACATGCAGCTGGCCTGTCACGCCCAACCCGATCACGACCACGACGTCGCCGGGAAAGATGTCCGCCATCCGGTGTCCGTGCATGCAGGTGGTCAGCACCTGGATCAGCGGCACCTCGTGGTCGGGGATCTCGTCCGGCACCACGTAGCAGTTGGCGGGCGGCACGGCGACCATGTCCGCGAAGCCACCGTTGATGTCGCGCCCGATCAGTCCGCCGCGCGTGCAGACATGCTGCTGGTTGTGCAGGCAGGCATGGCAGGTGCCGCAGTGATAGACGGGGTCGACCAGCACGCGCTGGCCCGCCTTGGCGTCGGCCGTGCCGTTGAGAAGTTCGCCGACCATCTCGTGGCCCATGACGATGGGCTTTGGCGCCGGGATTCCGCCGGTCAGGATCTTCTGATCCGTCCCGCAGATGCCCGAGCTTGTGACCTGCACCAGAGCCTCGCCCTGGTCCGTCGTCGGCTCCGGGATATCCTGCAGCTCGACGACGTTGGGTTCCGTCAGCACCATTGCACGCATGGCGTTTTCTCCCTGTTGATCGTCCGGGCCCGTACGGGTCCTACTTGAACACGTCCGGGTTGGCCGGCCATTTCGGCTGGCCACCATTGAGCACCGTCAGCACGTCGCCCGCAACGGTCGTCTGCAGATCGAGCAGCGCGTCTTCCGAGTAGAAGGAGGTGTGCGGGTTGATGACCACGTCGTCGCGCCCGAGGATTGGGTCGTCTGCGGCAGGTGGTTCCTGTGGTAGCACGTCGAGGCCTGCGCCCGCGATCTCGCCGGCGTCGAGTGCCGCGACGAGCGCCTTGGTGTCGATCAGTCCGCCACGCGCGGTGTTCACGATGAAGGCCGAGCTCTTCATCTTCGCGAAGGCCTCGGTCGAGAACATGTTCTCGGTCTCCGGCGTCAGCGGCGCATGCACCGACACATAGTCCGAGCGCTCGAGCAGCGCGTCCATGTCGACCAGCTCGACGCCCTTCTCCTTGGCAAGCTCTGGCTTCACATAGGGATCCGAGGCGATAACGTTGATGCCGAAGGCCTGGGCCTTCACGGCGACCAGCTGGGCGATGTTGCCGAATCCGACCAGGCCCATGGTCTTGCCGCGGAAGCGCAGGATCGGAACGACGGCGGGCATCTCCCAGCGGCCCTGCTTGACCAGCTTGTCTGCCAGCGCGGTCTTGCGGGCGGCGGTCAGCAGCAGCGCCATGGTGTGGTCGGAGACCTCGTCGAGGCAGTATTGCGGAGCATAGACGACGGGGATGCCCGCCTCGGTCGCGGCCGCGAGGTCGATATTGTCGAGCCCGATGCCGAAGCGCCCGATCGCGCCGCAAGTGTCGAGCGAGGCGATGACCTTGGCCGTGATCTGGGCGTAGGTCACGAACAGCGCCTTCGCGCCCTTGGCAGCCTCGATGATCGCGTCCTCGGACGTATCTGCAGCCATCGTGATTTCGGGATTGAAGCTCGCGAGTACCTCTTCGACGGGTTCCAGCGACGGGAACGGGGAATCGGCGACGGCGAAGGTCGTGCTGTCAGCCATCGGACCTCTCCTTTGACAAGATCGTTGACGGTCAGTATTCGGCCGGACTCGTATCAGCCGGTCCGGGCCTTGTCCAGTTGGCGGCAAGAACGGGTTTTGTGCCGTTAGCGCGCGGTTTCCGGCGGGATCGAATAGGTGCCTGTGGCATGCGCGATGGGCGCGTCGTCGCCGTCGGAATAGAGCGTGACCTCGAGCACCGCGAGGCGCTTGCCGAGCTTGATCACGCGGCAGTCCGCGACGACGTCGCCGGGCGTGGGCCGGCGCAGGAAGTTGATGTTGAGGTTGGTGGTCACGGCGAGCGCCACCGCGCCGATCGCGCCCATGAGCGCCGCGTACATGACGAAATCCGCAAGGGCCATCATCACGGGTCCGCTGATGGTGCCGCCGGGGCGCATATAGTCTTCGCTGTAGGGCGCGCGCACCCGTGCGGTGCCGTCGCCGATGGTCTCGGCATGGAAGCCGTACTGGGCGGCGATGGGGAGTTCTTCGTCGGTCAGCGCGTTGAAGGCTTCGGGCGAGATTTTCGACATGATGTTCCAGACCATCCGGCGGGGCGACGGGTCGAACTTAGCAAATAGAGGTGCGTCCTGTAGCTTGCATCGGTGTCGTTCCTCTCCCAAACACCGGGCCGCGTTCCGACCGTGGCCGTCGCCCTCATGTTCACCGCCGGCGCGCTGGTGGCGGGCACGTCCCTGTTTGCGAAGATTCTCGGGCTCCCGGACGGGGCGGCGCCGGGCCTGAACCCGTTCCAGATCAGCGCCGGGCGTTTTGTCTTCGGGCTTGCCACGCTCCTGCTCTTCGTCGGTGCCGTTCCGAAGGCGCGGCCTGGCTTTGGTGGCGCGAAATGGCAATGGCACCTGATGCGCGTCATCTGCGGCTGGCTGGGCGTGACGGCCATGTTCGCCGCGGTGTCCCGGATGCCGATCGCCGAGGCGACCGCGGTCAGCTTCATCAGTCCGCTGGTGACCATGGCGCTGGCGATACCCATGCTGGGTGAACGGATCGGCCCGCGTAAGGTGATCGCCGCGGCGCTGGCGGTGGCGGGGGCGGTTCTCGTCCTGCGGCCGGGGTCCGATGCATTCCAACTCGCCGGCCTGTTGGCGCTCGCCGCGGCGGGGCTCATGGGGCTCGAGGCGATCTTCATCAAGCGGCTCGCCGACACCGAGCCGGCGCTGCGGATTCTCATCATCAACAACACGATTGGCGCGTGCATATCGCTCTCGGTGGCGAGCTTCGTCTGGACCTGGCCGAGCGGCTTCCAATGGGTGTTCCTGGTCGCGATCGGCAGCATCATGGTTTCGGCCCAGGCCTTCTTCATGCAGGCGCTCAGGCGCGGTGATGCGAGTTTCGTGATGCCGGCCTTCTACTCCGTGCTGATCTTCGCAGCGGCATATGATTTCGCGGTGTTTGCGGTGCTGCCGGGTTGGGTCACGGTCGCGGGATCGGCCCTGATCGTGTCGGGCGCGCTCGTCCTTGTGGTGCGGAGCGGCGGGAGCGCGCGCCGCGGCTTTTGACCCGATTTCCGCCATGCTAGGGTCTGCGCGCCCCGATCGGGGCGGACACTTATTTCCGCGTAAAGGAGTGGACCAGCATGTTGAACGTCGCCGTGATCGGACTGGGCTGGTGGGGCAGCCATGTCGTCAAGACCCTGGACAAGAGCCGCAAGATTCGCGTCGTCGCCATCGTCGAGCTGAAGCCTACGGCGGCGGCGCGCCGCCTCGCCAAGGAGTACGGCATCCCCCTGACCGACGATTATGCGGCGGTGCTCAAGGACCCGAATGTGGAGGGCGTGATCCTGACGACCCCGCACACGACCCACGAGGCGCTCCTGATGCAGGCCGCCCGGGCGAACAAGCAGATCTTCTGCGAGAAGCCGCTGTCGCTCACCTCCGCCAGCGCCAAGAAAATGGTCAAGGCGTGCCGCGACCGGGGGCTGGTGCTAGGGCTCGGCCACGAGCGGCGCTACGAGCCGGCCTGGATGAAGCTCGCCGAGATGGTCCGCAACAAGGAGCTGGGTACGATCATCGCGGTCGAGGCCAACAACTCCCACGACAAGTTCACGCCGCTCAAGGCCGACAACTGGCGCGGCAACCCGAAGGACGCGCCGGCCGCCGGCTGGACCGGCATGGGCGTGCACCTGACCGACTTCATGATCAGCCTGTTCGGCCCGATCCAGTGGGTCAGCGCCGCCTCGGACCGCCGGGTTCTGAACCTTCCGTCGGGCGACGTGGTCACCACCCAGTTCCAGTTCAAGGATCGCACCCTCGGCACCATCAACGTCGTCTCGAAGACACCCTATTTCGCCCGCTTCGCCGTCTTCGGCAGCAAGGGCTGGGTCGAGATTCGCGATATCGCGCATCCGGAGGACTGGGACGACACCCACATGACCATCAGCATCGCCGGCAAGAAACGCTCGAACCGGATCTACAAGCCGCGCGACACGGTGAAGATGAATTTCGAGGCCTGGGCCGACGCCGTGGCCGGCAAGAAGGAGTACATGTTCACCGACGTCGAGCGGATCGGGAACGTCGCGGTGCTCGAGGCGCTGGTCAAGTCCACCCGGAGCGGCAAACGCGAGCGGGTCCGCAACTAGTGCTCACAGGTAGCGGCCCCGCAATGCCCGAGATGCGCCCATGAAGTTCGGACTGTTTGGCGGTGCCTCGTCACGCCGGGGCGGCGTTGCGCGCGACAGCACCCAGGGCTACCGGGACTTTATCGGCTATGTCGAAGAGGCCGAGGAACTCGGCTACCATTCGGTGTTCTTGGTCGAGCATCATTTTACCGGTTTCGGGCAGGTGTCCTCGTCGCTCAATCTGCTGACCTACCTGGCGGCGCGTACCACGCGGATGCGACTGGGGACGGCGGTCGTCGTCCTGCCCTGGCACAACCCGGTGCTGCTGGCCGAGCAGGCGGCGACGGTGGACCTGCTGTCGGGCGGCCGGCTCGAATTCGGCGTTGGCAAGGGATACCGGCCGAACGAGTTCAACGGCTTCAATGTGAAGCCAGGCGATGCCCATGAGCTGTTCGAGGAATCCCTCGAGGTGATCCGCCGGGCCTGGACGTCGGAGGAGCGCTTCACCCATATCGGCAAGCACTGGACCTTCCAGGACATCATCGTCGAACCGCCGCCGATCCAGCGGCCGCACCCGCCCATGTGGCTCGCCGCGGGCAGCCCCGACGGCCTCAGATGGGCTGCCGACAACGACTTCAACCTGCTGCTCGATCAGATCGCCTCGTTCGACCTGATCCAGGAGCGCTTCGACACCTACCGGGACGCCGTCGAGGCGGCGGGGCGGCGCTTCGACCCGATGAACGTCGCCGTCGCCCGGGCGTTACACATCACCCACACCGAGGCCGAGCGCGAGGCCGCGCACCAGCAGCGCGCGCGCCTGCTCTCGGGCATCTCGCGCCTGTCGCGCATCCGCGAGGGCGGCGGCCCCCAGTCGACGATGCTGCAGTACAACGATACGCGGCTCGCGACGGAGGAGGGTGCGCTGATAGGCCCGCCGGATGAGATCGTCGAGCGCCTCAAGCGCATGCGTGCCGGCGGGATCGAGTATGTGCTCCTGATCGACATCACGGGTTCGCGGGATTCGCTGCGGATCTTCCGCGACGAGGTCATGCCGGCGCTGGACTAGAGGGAATTCCGAACGCAAAACGGGCCGCGCATCGCTGCGCGGCCCGCTTCGTTTCGGACGCGATGTGCCCGGTTACTTGTACTTCACGACCTTGTTGCGATGCTCGCCGAGGCCCTCGATGCCCATGGTGACGACATCGCCGGCCCGCAGATATTTCGGGTTCTTCTCACCGTAGGCGACGCCCTGGGGCGTGCCGGTGAAGATGATGTCGCCCGGATAGAGCGTGATGGTCTTGCTCAGGTTCGAGATCAACGTCTTGCAGTCGTAGATCATGTCGCGCGTGTTGTTGTCCTGCTTGCGGACGCCGTTCACCTCGAGCCACATGTGCAGGTTGTTCGGGTTCGGCACCTCGTCCGCGGTGAGCAGCCACGGGCCGATCGGCGCGAAGGTGTCGGGGCTCTTGCCCTTGATCCACTGCAGGCCGCCGCGCTCGATCAGGAATTCGCGTTCGGACACCTCGTTGCCCGCGAAGTAACCGGCGACGTATTTCAGCGCGTCCTTCTTGGACACATGCTGCGCCTTGCGGCCCATGACCATGCAGAGCTCGACTTCCCAGTCGGTTTTCACCGAACCCTTGGGCAGCACGATGTTGTCGCGATGGCCGGTCGGCGGGCAGGTCTTGGTGAACACGAACGGCTCGGACGGGATCGCCGCGTTCGCTTCCTCGGCATGCTCCTTGTAGTTCAGCGCGATGGCGAAGATGCGACGCTCGACGACGCACGGCCCGAGGCGCGGGCTGCCCTTGACCAGCGGCAGGCGCTTGGGATCGCGCTTGCGGATCGCGGCCAGGCCCTTCGGTGTCAGGGTTTCGGCATCGATGTCGCCGACGACCTTCGAGAGATCGCGGAGCTTGCCGTCGGCGTCGATCAGGCCGGGCTTCTCCTTGCCGCGCGGGCCGAAGCGAACGAGTTTCATGGCTGGGTTCCCCCTGGAGTTGAATTGTCCCGGCGCATGCAACCCGGCCGGCGAAATTTGAGTCCGGGCGTGTTGTAGCGCCCCGGGCGGGGCTTGCAAACCGTTCGTTTGCGCGGGGCGGGCCTATCCGCGGGCGTTTGCGGCGCGTTCGCGGAAACGACGCAGGTCGAGCTGTGCGCTATCGCCGAGCCACATGGCGTAGTCCGAATGATCGATCAGATCATCGCCGGTCTCGGGATGGACCAGGATCGTCAGGCCCCGCCGGTTGAGCGCCAGCCACGGAACCAGGTCCCCGAACAGTTCGGGCTTGAAGGCAACCTGGTAGCTCCAGAAGGGGTGCGGGCCGACGGGCTTGTCGTGCCAGCGGCCGAGCTCGACGTCGTAGCGTTCGTCGATCTCGGCGCGCAGCGCCTCTGCCTCCGCCTTGCTGTCGGCGTCGTAATACACGTGGGCGTGGAAGGCCTCGAGGATTTTCGTGTCAGTGCTCATGGGATCAACATAGTCGGCCGTCGGGCCCGGTCAACACGTGTCACCGCGGTGTTTGCCTTCACTTTTCGGCGGTTGCGGTTGACGCCGCGCAAGCGGGCTTGGTTTACTCGCGCACGACCGCCGCGTCCGGGCCGGAATCCGGACGAAGTTCGACCCGTGGCCCTGTCCGTGCCGCGGTCTCAAGCGTTCCGGAAAGGCAGTCATGCGGAACGCGGGCGCCAACGGGAGACGCGCCGTGACATCCTTGGGATCCGGGCCGGCGATCCTCGACGCGCATCCGCGCGATCGGGGGCAGCTGCTCGATCATTTCAACTGGGTGCGCGGCGAGACCGAGCGCCTCGCCGAGCCCCTGTCGGCCGAGGACCAGGTCGTCCAGTCGATGCCCGACGCGAGCCCGACCAAGTGGCACCGCGCCCATGTGACCTGGTTCTTCGAGACCATGATCCTGCGCGAGTTCGCGCCTGACTATGTACCGCTCGACGAGCATTACTGCTTCCTCTTCAACTCCTACTACGACGCGGTCGGCGCCCGACACCCTCGGCCCGAGCGGGGTCTCCTGACCCGCCCGTCAGCCGAGGAGGTGAAGGCCTATCGCGATCATGTGGACGCGGCGATGCAGACGCTGATCGCCGATGCCGACGCCGACACCTGGAGCCAGGTCGCACCGCTGATCGTGCTGGGCCTGCATCACGAGCAGCAGCATCAGGAACTGCTCCTGATGGATATCCTGCATGCCTTCTCCCACAACAGCGTCGCGCCGGCCTATCAGGCCTACCGGTCGTCGGCGGCCCGCAAGACGCCCGAACTGCGCTGGTTCGACCATGACGGCGGGCTGGTCGAGATCGGCCATGACGGGAGCGAGTTCGCTTTCGACAACGAGGGACCGCGCCACCAGGTCCACCTGGCGCCGTTCCGGCTGGCATCCCGGCTGGTGACCAACGGCGAGTGGAAGGACTTCATGGCCGACGGCGGCTATCACCGCCCCGAGCTCTGGCTGTCGGACGGCTGGGCCGCGGTCGGTGAACATGGCTGGGCGGCGCCGCTCTACTGGCAGGAAATCGACGGAGAATGGCACGCGATGTCGCTGTCGGGCCTGCAGCAGGTGAACGACCAGGCGCCGGTCTGTCACGTCAGCCTCTACGAGGCCGATGCCTATGCGCGCTGGGCCGGCAAGCGCCTGCCGCGCGAGGGCGAGTGGGAGGTGTTCGCCCGCGAGCAACCCGTCGCCGGAAATTTCGTCGGATCGGGCCTGCTGCGGACCGCGCCGGCGACGGATGAGGCGCCCGACCGGCCGGAACAGATGTTCGGCGACGTGTGGGAGTGGACCCAGAGCCCCTATGTCCCCTATCCCGGCTTCAAGGCCGTCACCGGCGCCGTCGGTGAATACAACGGAAAGTTCATGGCCAACCAGTTCGTCCTTCGCGGCGGGGCCTGCGTGACGCCCGAGGGGCACACCCGCGCGACCTACCGCAACTTCTTCTATCCCGCCATGCGCTGGATCTTCGCCGGGGTGCGCCTCGCCGACGATGGCGCCGGAGAAACCCATTGAGTGATGCGGCAGTGAGCCTTGGCCCGCTCCACGACTATGTGGAGTACGACCATGCGGCGGACAGCTTTCTCGACGACGTGCTCGAGGGGCTGGCGCAGTCCCAGAAGAAGCTGTCGAGCAAGTATTTCTATGACGAGCGCGGCTCGCAGCTCTTCGACGATATCTGCGAACTGCCGGAATACTATCCGACCCGCACCGAAACCGGTCTGCTCGAGACCCATGCCGAGGAGTTCGCCGCCCTGATCGGCGCCAACGCCAGCGTGGTCGAGTTCGGCAGCGGGTCGAGCACGAAGATCCGCATCCTGCTGGACGCGCTCGAGACCCCGGCGGCGTACATCCCCGTCGATATCTCGCGCGAGCATCTGCTGGAATCGGCCAAGGCGCTGGCCGGTTCCTATCCGGCCCTGCCGGTCGTTCCCATCGCGGCGGACTACACCCAGCCCTTCGACCTGCCGGAGGTTTCCGGTGAGGCTGCGCGAATCGGCTTCTTTCCCGGCTCGACCATCGGCAACTTCACACGCGACGCGGCGGTGGACTTCCTGCGCGCCGCCGCGACCGACCTCGGCGCGGACAACGGGCTCCTCATCGGGGTCGATCTGCGCAAGGACGAGGGCGTGCTGCACGCCGCGTACAACGATGCGGCCGGGGTGACGGCGGAGTTCAATCTGAACGTGCTCCGGCGGGTGAACGACGAGCTGGGCGGCGACTTCGACCTCGATGCGTTCTCCCATGACGCACGTTGGGTCGCGGACAAGGGCCGGATCGAGATGCACCTGGTGAGCGATCGCGACCAGCGGGTCCGGGTCGATGGGCACAGCTTCGCATTCGCGGCCGGGGAATCCATTCACACGGAGGACTCCCACAAATACGACGTGGACGAGTTCCAGACGCTTGCCGCCAAGGCTGGCTGGCGCGCCTTCCGCCATTGGACCGACGAAGACGAGCTGTTCTCGCTGCATTATCTGCGGGTGGCGTAGGCGGCGATCACGCCTGTCGCCTCTCACATTATGAGAGGAATTGGCCTGACCTCTGCAAATATCGCCCCACTGCCAATAATGCGGAACAAGGTGCATCACCGTCAGGGACGAGATCATGACCATGCAGACCCGCGTTGCACGTATTCATGAGTATGGAGATCCGGACGTCATCCGGATCGAGACCGACACGCTGCCCGACCCCGGTCCCGGCGAGGTGGTGCTGAAGCAGTCGGCGGCCGCGATCCACTTCGCGGATTCCTACATGCGCCAGGGCCGCTACTTCCTGAAGCCGCCCCTGCCGACGGTGCTCGGCCTCGAGGGTGTCGGGACCGTCGCGGCCGTCGGCGACGGTGTCGCGGATCACAAGGAGGGCGACCGGGCGGCCTACCTCTTCAACGTGGGCGCCCATGCCGACGCGCGGATCGTGCCGGCCGAGGCGCTTTATGTGCCGCCGGCCGATCTCGACGACCGGACCGTCGTCGCGGCCTTCGTGCGCACGATGACCGCCCAGTATCTGCTGCGCCAGACCTACCGGGTCGCGGCGGGGGAGACGATCCTCGTGCACTCTGCCGCGGGGGGCATGGGCACGACCCTCAGCCAGTGGGCGTCGCACCTCGGTGTGAAGGTGATCGGCACCGTGAGTTCGCCCGACAAGTTCCTGGCGGCGGAGGAGGCCGGCTGTGCCCATGTGATCGACTACACGAAGGAAGACTTCGCCGACGCCGTCATGGATATCACCGGCGGGGCGGGTGTGCCGGTTGTCTACGACGCGGTGGGCGCGGATACCTACGAGGGCAATGTGCGCGCGCTGGCGCCGCGGGGCTGGTTCATCAACTACGGCCATGCCTCGGGGCCGCCGCCCATCGATGCGCTTGAGCTCAACCAGAAGTCCCTGATCTTCACCAAGGCGTCGATGAAGGACTATGCGGCGACGCCCGAGGCGAAGGCGGCGATGATGGAAGAGGTGGTGGCGGCGATCGCCGACGGCACCGTGAAGCCGAATATTACGGGCACCTACGAGCTGGCCGACATCGCCGACGCGCACACGGCGCTGGACTCGCGCACCACGACCGGCGCGCTGGTGGCGGTGTTCGAAAACTGACCGCGCAAACGAAAACCCCTCCCCCGCAAGGGGAAGGGGTTTCGCGAACTCTCGGTAGAGGCTGGCTCTACTTGTCGATCAGGCCCTCGGCGAGCGCCTTGAACTCGTCCTCGGTCATCAGGCGCTTGTGGACCAGCGCCCAGTCCTTGACGGCCATCAGGATTTCCATGGCCTTCTCTTCCTCGACGCGGATCTGGAAGCGCTCGAGCCACTCCTTCACCGTGTCGATGCCGGAGCCCTTGCCCATGACGGTCTCGGGCTCGGCCTGGCCGACCATGCGCGGGCGGAACGGCATGACCTCGGTCTGGAACTCGTCGCCGCAGTTGAGCAGCCAGGTGGCGATGATGCCCGACTCGACCTTGAACAGGTCGTCGCCGACCACCGGCCGGTTCGACGGCACGACGACGCCGGTGACGTCGCGGACCAGGTCGGCGAGCCACTTGAGCTTGTCGAGCTTGATGCCGATGTCGATGTCGTAGAGCGTGCGCAGCGCCATAACGGTCTCTTCCATCGGCACGTTGCCGGCGCGCTCGCCGACACCCAGGACGGTGGACTGGATGACCTCGACGCCCTCGGACAGGGCCATGATCGTGTTCGCCACGCCCATGCCGTAGTCCATGTGGAAGTGCGCCTCCATGGGGATGTCCGGGAAGCGGGCCTTCATCGAGCGCACGAAATACTGCATCGCGTGGATCGAGGTGGCACCCATCGTGTCGACGAGGGCGAGGCCGTCCATGTGGCCTTCCTTGCCGACGCGGTCGATCAGGTCGATCACCCAGTTCAGGTCCGAACGGGTGAAGTCGATCGGGAAGAACACGACCTCGAGGCCGTTGTCATGGGCGAACTTGGTGGACTCGATCGAGAGGTCGATCGCCCGCTCGAGCTCCCACTGGTAGCCGTACTGGATCAGGTGCGGGCTCGCCGGCACCTCCATGATGACGCCGCCGACGCCAGCATCGACCGCGCGCTTGACGTCCTCGACCATGCAGCGGGCGAACGCATAGACGGTCGGGCCGAAGTCGCGCTTGGCGAGCTCCTGGACGACCTTGGCATCGTCCTTGGAGACGACCGGCATGCCGGCCTCGATGCGCTGGACGCCGACTTCGGCGAGGCCCTCGGCGATGCGGATCTTGTCGTCGAAGTTGAACGCGAGGCCCGCCTGCTGCTCGCCGTCACGCAGGGTGACGTCGTGGATGCGGATGTTGTCGGGGAACTTCCAGTCCTTCGTCACTTCGTCGGCGAAGTTCCACGGGCTGGTGAACCAGTCGTCTGTTTTCCACGGTGTATCGGTCATGAGTTTTGCCTCCTCGCGCGCCCCATTTCGTTGCGCCGGTCGGTAGTTGTCGGGTGAGAAAAAGCCCGGAACATACCCCGGCCAAATTTCGCGCGGACTGTATGAAACCGCCCGGGACGAGTCAACGCGAAGCCCCGCGCTGGCTCTGCCGTTCATGGCACAAGTTTTGGTCTGGAAATTCGGGAGAACGGATGCCCTGTCCGGCGCGCGCGCCTACTGGCAGAGACCGCGCAGGATCCGGTAGGAGACCTCGGTGTCGTCCGTGGTCGCGCCGATAAACCGGTACCAGGCCGGGAAGTTGTAGGACGCGGTTCCGGCGCGTTTGGCGGCCAGGAAGGCCTCGTTGGGCTGCCAGTCGTCGCCCTCGAAGCCCGCGACCTCGACCCGGTAGGCGTCGGGTTGCGTTCCCCACCATTGCAGGCATTGATTGCTGCCGACGCGGATTGGCGCACTCGGTGCCCCGCCGGCGAGGGAGAGGAGGTTCGACGCACCGTCCCGTTCGCGAGGTTCCGGGTCCTGGTTGATATCCGAAACAACCTCGACCGCGGCCGGGCTTGTCGTTTCCGTATCGACGGCGAAGTGGCGCCCGGCGATGACGACAAGCGCGGCAATAATGGCGACGAGGATGATCTCGCGGCGTTTCCTGAGCATCGGCGGGGCCCATACGGTTACGGGATGCGCCTCTCGTGGCGCGTGAGCGGTCAGGCTATCACGTACGGTGTTCGCTGCCGACAGCTTCGGTAATGTTCGCATGGCCGTCGCGCGCGAGCGCGTCCGCCAGGTCCCGCTTGATGCGCTGGACGAGTCCGGGCCCGCCATAGACCAGGCCGGTGTAGAGCTGCACCAGACTCGCGCCGGCCCGGATCTTCGTGTAGGCGTCCGCGCCGCTCATGATGCCGCCGACGCCGATCAGCGGCACCGTGCCGCCGGTCTGGTCATAGACTTTCCGCAGCATGGCGTTGGACATCTCGAACAGTGGCGTGCCGGACAGGCCACCGCGCTCTTTCGCATGCGGGCTCGCAAGCGATTCCGGCCGTGCGGTCGTGGTGTTGCACAGGGTGATGGCGTCGATGCCCGCGGCCACGATGATCGTGATCAGCTCGCGCAGATGGCCGGCTTCGAGGTCCGGGGCGAGCTTGGCCACCATCGCGGGCCGGGCGCCGGATGCGTCGCGCGCGGCTTTGAGGCGCGCCAGCAGGTCCTCCAGCGCACGCGGTTCGAGGAAGACCTGGCCGTTTTCCGTGTTGGGGCAGGACACGTCGATGGTCAGGTAATCGCCCGCCTGCGCAAAGCCCGCGACCAGGTCGATGAAGTCCTGCGCCGGGTCGTCGCTGGTCGCGTTTGCCGCCAGGTTGACCCCGATGGGTGGCAGCGCGTTGCCGCTGGCCCGGTGGGCCTCGAGGCGGGCGCGCACCGCGTCGGCTCCGTCATTGTTGAAACCCAGACGGTTGATCGCCGCGCGGTCGGGGGTCAGGCGAAACAGCCGGGGGCGCGGGTTCCCGGCCTGGGGCCGTGGCGTGACGCCGCCCACCTCGATGAATCCGCCGCCCAGGCGCGCGACACCGGCGACCGCAACTGCATTCTTGTCGAAGCCGGCCGAGACGCCGACCGGGTTCGCGAACCGGAGGCCGAAGAGCGTTTGCTCGAGGACGGGAAAATCATCCGCCCGTTCGCGCGGGCCCAGGCCCGAGGACAGGCCACGCAATGCCAGCCCATGCGCCGTTTCCGGCGGAAACAGGCGGAGCGCGAGATTGCCGATCTGATGGATGCTGCCCAAAACGGCGCGGAGGCTAGCGCAGAACGTGCGCGTGGAGAAGGGGCAGCTATGATCCTAGCTGTTGTTGCCGTCTCCGCTGGCGTCGCGTGCAATGCGTGCCGCGACGAGGCGGTCGGCCTCCGCGATCTCCTGGGGTGTCAGGCGTGAGACCACCCGCTGCCGCAGTTCGGAGGCCGCCGTGTTTCCGTGATGCGCCGAAAGCGAAGCCCAGATGTACGCTACCAGGGGGTCCTCCTGGGTGCCTGCGCCCTTGGAATGGGCCTGGGCGAGGCGGTACTGGGCGGTTGCATCGGACTGGACGGCCGCCAGTGTCCACCATTCGTAAGCGCGCTGGTGGTCGGGCTTGCAGTCAATCCCGTTGTTGTGGAGGTCGCCGAGCCGAAGCTGGGCCTCGGCCAAACCGCTCTCCGCAGCGCGCTCAATCCAGAGTAGTCCGCGCTTCGGGTCGTAGTCGCCCGCGAGACCGCGCATCAGTGTATCGCCGAAAAGAAGCTGCGCCTTGTGGTGGCCGGCTTCGGCCGCCTCGGCCAGCCAGCCGGCCGCCTTTTCCGGATTCATGCGAACAATCTTGCCGTCGAGAAGGATGCGTGCGCCCAGATACTGGGCGTCCGCGTTGCCTTCATCGGCGGCGATGGTCAGCCAGTGGACCGCTTCCTTGCCGTCCTTGCGCACGCCATTGCCGCGATAATACTGGCGGCCAAGCAGGTAGGCTGCGTCGGCATACCCCTGTTCGGCGGACATGCGATAGAGGATATGTGCCTCTTCGACATCCTTGATGCCGCCGATCCCCTGTTCGTACATGCGTCCGAGCACGGCCTGGGCCGGTGGATAGTTGGACGATGCGGATTTTTCGAGCCAGTCGCGCGCGACCTCGGGGTTGGCGTCGAAGCCCCGGCCAAGCAGGTACATGGTTCCGAGGAGCCATTGCGCGGCAGGGTTTCCGCCTGCCGCGTCGGATTTCGCCAGCCGGCGCGCCCGGTCGTAGTCCTTGGCCATATAATGATCGAATGCGGTCGCGAAATCGGCTGCGGCGGAAGCGGCATGGCCGAAGAGCCCCAGTATCGTTGCGGCTGCAAGCGCGGCTCGCGCGTGGCGGACGAACCCGGAATGGCTCATCGAAAATACTCCTCCGGCGCGGTGGCTTGATACCGCGCCCAATCGCGAGCGATGTTACAGGAATCGGCCCGGCGGTGAAGTCCGCCGTTCGAATTTTTCGCATGGTCCCGGAGGGCTAGGTCACGCGATCGATGAAGGCTGTGACATGCTTCACGGCGGCATCGATATTGTCGGCCTCGGTCCGGCCGGAAGATTTGCGCGGCACGAAGGAATGATCGCCGTCATCGATCCACGCGATCTCAACCGGGGCTGCGAGCCTGTAGGCGTCGACATCGTCGGGGGCCCCGAACCGGTCGCGATCGCCCTGGACGATCAGGACGGGACGGGTCGCCTTTTGCAGCGGTTCGAGCCGTGTCTTCTCGGGTTTGCCGGGAGGGTGAAAAGGATATCCGAGGCAGATCACGCCGGCGATGTCCGGTCCGTTTCCCGACCAGTGTTCCGGATCGGCAGCGAAGGTGGCGGCGGCGCGGCCGCCCATCGACTTGCCGCCGATAAAAACGGGCGCGGCCGGCCCGGGAAGCTCGGAGAGCATCGTGCGCCAGGTCTCGAGCAGCACCGACATCCGATCAGGGCCGCGCCGTTTGCCGTCGTCGCGCCGTTTCGCCATGTAGGGAAACTCGAAACGGATTGCCTGCACGCCCGCAGCTGCGAGGCCGCCGCTGACCGCGTTCATGAAGGGGGTGTCCATCGGGGCGCCGGCACCGTGGGCAAAGAGAAAACGTGCCCGGGGCGCCGCGGGACCGTCGATCAGCATTCGGGTGTCGCTCCGCCGTCTAGTCGTACGGCGTTAACTGCACCACCGCGTTCTTGTTGATCAAGTGGACGATTCCGGCCTCGTCGATGAAGGGAAAGAAAGGTTCCGGCGCGTTCAGCAGATCCTGGATGCGCGACGTCGCCTCGACGAAGACCTGGCCGCTCATGTCAGCCCCGTCACGCAGCCGCAGGTCCGCGCGGACGCGCACCTTCGGAATCTTCGGAAAACGTACCGCCATCATTTCGATCCGTCGTCTTGCCGGGCGCATTGCCCGGCTGGCTTTTGCTAGTATGGGCATTGAATGGTTTAGGAGTTGTGAATGCCGTTAACGGAACTGACCCGGCTGTCGGCGCGCGATGCCGTCGCCCTTCTGCGCCGGGGCGAGGTTTCTCCCGTCGAGCTCGTGGACGCGGCCGCCGAGCGGATCGCCGAGGTGGACCCGGCGGTCAATGCGGTCCCGACCCGGTGTGTCGAGATGGCGCGCGAGGCGGCTGCAGCGGTTCGTGTGCCCGACGACCCCGAGGCTGGCTGGCTTGCGGGACTGCCGATCCTGATCAAGGATCTCACCGACGTGGCGGGGGTGCGCACGACCTACGGTTCGCCGATCTTTGCCGATTACGTGCCGGAGCGCGACGATGTGATGGTCGCACGGCTGAAGCGCAACGGTGCCATCGTGATGGGCAAGACCAACACGCCGGAGTTCGGCGCCGGCGCGAACACCTTCAACGAGGTGTTCGGCAAGACCCGGAACCCCTGGAACACGGACATGACCTGCGGCGGCTCGTCCGGCGGGGCGGCCGTGGCATTGGCGACAGGCATGACCTGGCTCGCGACCGGTTCGGACCTGGGAGGCTCGCTGCGCACGCCGGCCAGTTTCTGCTCCGTCGTCGGCATGCGCCCCACGCCCGGGCGTGTCCCGATGGGGCCGACGAGCGACCCATTCCAGACCCTGTCCATGAACGGTCCGATGGGCCGGAACGTTGCCGACCTGGCATTGCTGCTGGATGCGCAGGTCGGGATCGAGCCGGGCTTTCCGCTGTCGCTCCCGGTCCCGGAAACCTCGTTCGAGACCGCGGCCCTGAGCCCGGCGCTGCCCGGAAGTATCGGGTTCTCGCCCAATCTCGGGATCGGTCCGGTCGATGCGGAGGTCGCCGAGATCTGCCGCGCGGCGGTTGGACGGCTCGCGGGGACGGAGACCACGGTCGAGGAGTCCTGCCCCGATTTCTCGGGCGCACTGGACATCTTCCAGACGCTTCGCGCGGCCCTGTTCGTGACCGGGCGCGCCTCTCTCCTCGAAAATCACCGTGATGCGCTGAAGCCCGAGATGATCTGGAATATCGAGAAGGGCATGAAGCTGACGGCCGCGGAGATCGGCCGCGCCCAGGTGGAGCGCGGGCATCTGACCCGACGGGTGGCCGATTGGTTCGAAACCCACGATATTCTGGCCTGTCCGGTGGCGATCGTGCCGCCCTTCGACGTGGACATCCGTTATGTCGAGCGGGTCGGGGACCATGCCTTCGACAACTATGTCGACTGGCTCTACATCGTGGCGGCGATCACGCTCACCGGCTGCCCGGCGATTTCGGTGCCGTGCGGTTTCACCGCGTCCGGCCTCCCGGTCGGACTGCAGCTCGTGGCTCGGGCGCGCGACGAGGCAAAACTGCTGTCCGTCGCGGCCGCGGCGGAGGAAATCTTCGGCATTGCGGGCCAGGTGCCGATGGACCCGCGTGCTCCGAACGATTGATCGACCTGGTTCATGTTGCGCAGCACACAGAAAATATTGCGGTGAAGCATGGCCCGGAGTCGGTATCAGTGTCCGATGTGACAATTAATTATCAATAATAACAGTTGCTTAATATTTTTCGGACAATTCCTTGCGTTTCGGAATAGTGCGGCGCACCATGTTTTGCGTTGCACAATCTAACCAAGGGTTTCCCATATGTCGGTTGACGTAATCGAGCCGGTCGCAAAGTCCCAGCCGCCGGTTGCCGCCGATCCTATCGAAGAGCTGAGCGGCTATTTTTTCGAGGATCTGGAACCGGGCATGACCGCCGCTTATGCGCGCACGATCGGGCCGGCCGATCTGGTCATGTTCGCCGGAATCTCGGGCGATACGAACCCGATGCACCTCAACGAGGAGTATGCGGAACGCACGATGTTCGCGGGCACCATCGCCCATGGCATGCTGTGCTCGAGCTTCATCTCGACCGTCGTCGGGACCCGGCTCCCCGGGCCGGGTTGCGTCTATATCAGCCAGAATCTCAAGTTCAAGGCGCCGGTGCGCCCTGGCGACACCGTCACGGCGCGCGCCACCGTCATCGAGCTGAAGCCGGAGAAATCCCGGGTGACCCTCGAGACGGTCTGCACCGTCGGCGACACGGTCGTCATCTCGGGCCAGGCCGAAGTCCTGGTGCCGCGCCGGAACACGCACGACGCCTGAACCGGGTGGCCCAGCGCGCGGGGCGAACCCGTGCGCCGTTTCGTCTCGAAGCCTTGGCCTGGTCCCTGACTGATCAACGCTTGATCAACGTCGGGGCGGCGCGTACATCCCGCCCATGCAGATTTTCAGACATGTCGGCGAGCTTCCGGATTCCGCGCGGGATGCGGTGGTTGCCATCGGTAATTTCGACGGGTTGCATCGCGGCCACCAGCAGGTAATCGCGACCGCTCGCGACATTGCGCGCGCCCAGTCGCGCCAGTTCGGCGCGCTGACGTTTGAGCCGCATCCACGTGCCTTTTTCGGGCCCGTGGATGAACCATTTCGGCTAACACCGTTCCGTATCAAGGTCCGCGAGTTCCAGGCGCTTGGCGTCGAGCTGCTTTACGTGCTGCGGTTCAACCAGGCGCTAGCCGGGCGTTCGGCCGAGGATTTCCTGTCCAACCTGCTGCACAGTGGTATTGGGCCGGCCCACGTGGTGGTGGGCTACAACTTCAAATTCGGTTCGGGCCGGGAAGGCGATTTCGATCTGCTCGCGGCGCGCGGCCGGGAGCTCGGGTTTGATGTCACGTGCGTGGAACTCGCACGCGACGAGGTCGACGAGGTTTACTCCTCGACCCTCATCCGAAAGTATCTGACCAACGGGCAGCCGCAGCGCGCAGCGGCACTGCTCGGTCACCTGTGGGAGGTCGAGGGACGGGTCGATTCCGGGCGTCAACTCGGCCGCACGATCGGTTTCCCGACCGCGAATGTGGACCTCGGCGAGGCAATCCACCCCGCGCGCGGGGTTTACTCCATCCGCGGCGGCCTGCGCGATGGCGAGACGATGCGCTGGTACGACGGGGTCGCCAATCTCGGTGTCCGGCCGACCGTGGACGGCGAGACGCTGGTCCTCGAGGCGCACCTGTTCGACTTCGACGAGGATATCTACGGGCGCTATCTGCGCGTGGCCTTCGTGGACTTCCTGCGGCCGGAGCAGAAGTTCGACGGGATCGACGCGCTGAAGGCGCAGATCGCGGAGGATTCGCGCCAGGCACGGGAATTGCTGCAGGCGCGCGCGCTCGGCGCCGGTGATTTTATCGGCGAGGATATGTAAAACACCGGATGTCCGGCTGTTGCCGTCATGCGCACGCCGCACTATAAGCCGCTCGGTCGCCCTGGGAACAAAACATGGCCATTGATTACAAGGACACAGTCTTCCTTCCGAAGACAGAATTCCCGATGCGCGCGGGCCTGCCGAAAAAGGAGCCCGCGCTGATCGAGCATTGGGCCAAGCTCGACCTGTTCGCGCGCCAGCGCGCGGAATCGGCGGGACGTCCGCCCTTCGTGCTGCATGACGGTCCGCCCTATGCGAACGGGCACCTGCATATCGGCCACGCGCTGAACAAGATCCTTAAGGACGTCATCAGCCGCTCCCAGCAGATGATGGGCAAGGATTCGAACTACGTGCCCGGCTGGGACTGCCACGGCCTGCCCATCGAGTGGAAGATCGAGGAACAGTATCGCGCCGCGGGGCAGAACAAGGACGATGTCCCGATCCTGGAGTTCCGCAAGGAATGCCGCGAGTTCGCCGCCAAGTGGATTGCGATCCAGTCCGAGGAGTTTCAGCGGCTCGGCGTGATCGGCAACTGGGACGATCCGTACACCACCATGGCCTATGCGGCCGAGGCGCAGATTGCGCGCGAGATCGCGAAGTTCGCCATGAATGGCGGGCTCTATCGCGGTGCCCGCCCGGTCCTCTGGTCGGTGGTCGAGAAAACGGCGCTCGCCGATGCCGAGGTCGAGTACGAGGACCATGTCTCGCCCTCGATCTATGTGCGGTTTCCCGTGACGTCGGCCGCCGATCCGGCGCTGGAGGGCGCGGCGATCGTGATCTGGACGACCACCCCCTGGACGATCCCGGGCAACCGGGCGATCGCGGCCGGCGCGGAGCTCGCCTATGCGCGAATCCGGGTGAGCGCGGTCTCGGAGAAAAGCCGGGTGCGGGTCGGCGACGAGCTGGTGCTGGCGACCGAGCTGCGTGAAACCGCATGCGCGGAAATGGGCATCGAGGCGTTCGAGGATGTCGCGGAGATCCCGGGTACAGCGATCGTGGGCAGCGTCTGCGCCCATCCGCTCGCGGCCAAGGGTTTCGACCACGAGGTGCCGGTCTTTGCGGGTGACTTCGTGACCATCGAACAGGGCACGGGCTTCGTGCATATCGCACCCAGCCATGGCGAGGACGACTTCCATCTGGGGCGCGCGCATGGTCTTCCCGTGCCGGACATGGTCGACGAGGCGGGCTGTTACTTCGAGCATGTGCCGCTGTTCGCCGGCATGGCGGTGTTGACTCCCGACGGCGAGGAGGGCGAGGCCAACGGCGCCGTCATGAGCGTGCTGGAAGGCGAGGACGCGCTGCTCGGCCGCCGCCGGCTGGAGCACTCCTATCCCCATTCCTGGCGGTCCAAGGCGCCGCTCATCTTCCGCAATACCTCGCAGTGGTTCATCTCGATGGAGACGAACGATCTGCGGGACAAGGCGCTGACCGCCATCTCCGAGACCCGCTTCGTGCCGCCGCAGGGCCAGACACGCCTTCGCTCGATGATCGAGACGCGCCCGGATTGGTGCATCTCGCGTCAGCGCGCCTGGGGCGTACCCATCCCGGTCTTCGTGCACAAGCAGACCGGTGAGCTGCTGCGTGACCAGGCCGTGTTCGACCGCATCGCGGAGGCCTTCGAGGCGGAGGGCGGCGACGCCTGGTTCGCGAGTCCGCCCTCGCGGTTCCTGGGCGACGCGTATGACGCGGACGAGTATGAGCAGGTGCGCGACATCGTCGATGTCTGGTTTGACTCCGGCTCGACCCACGCCTTCGTGCTGGAGGACCGCGACGACCTGCATTGGCCGGCCTCGCTTTATCTCGAGGGCTCTGACCAGCATCGCGGCTGGTTCCACTCCTCGCTGCTGGAATCGTGCGGCACGCGCGGCCGCGCGCCCTACGACGCGGTCCTGACCCATGGCTTCGTGATGGCCGAGGACGGTCGCAAGATGTCGAAGTCCCGGGGCACCGACGTGTCGCCCCAGGAAACGGTCGAGAGCCTCGGCGCGGACATCCTGCGCATCTGGGTCGTCAGTTCCGATTATTCCGAGGATTTGCGGCTCGGGCCTGAAATTCTCAAGCACCAGGCCGATCTCTACCGACGCATCCGCAACACGCTGCGTTTCCTGCTCGGTAATCTCGATGGGTTCGCGGACAGCGAGCGCGTGCCGGCGGCGGAGATGCCCGAACTCGAGCGCTGGGTGCTGCACCGCATCCACGAGATGGACGCGCTGGTGCGGCAGACCACGGACGATTTCGAGTTCCACACGCAGTGGACGGCGCTTCACAATTTCTGCGCGGTCGAGCTCTCGGCCTTCTACTTCGACATCCGCAAGGACGCGCTCTACTGCGACGCACCGGACAGCCTGCGTCGCCGTGCGGCGCGCACGGTGCTCGACCTGCTGTTCTCTCATCTGACGGCCTGGCTCGCGCCGATCCTTTGTTTCACCGCGGAGGAGGCGTGGCTGGCGCGGCGCGGTGAAGACGACGTCGAGTCCGTCCATCTGCGCACCTTCCCCGAGGCGCCGGATGCCTGGCGCGACGATGTGCTGGCGGCGAAGTGGGAAAAGGTCCGAAGCCTGCGCCGGGTCGTGACCGGCGCGCTCGAGATCGAGCGCGCGGAGAAACGTATCGGATCCAGCCTCCAGGCCGCGCCGACGGTGTACGCCGATGCCGACACCGTCGCGGCAATGGCCGGCCTCGATCTGGCGGAGATCGCGATCACGTCCGGTGGCAGCCTCGTCGAGGGTGCTGGGCCGGACGATGCGTTCCGGCTGCCGGATGTCGATGTGGTCGCCGTGGTCCCCGGCCAGGCCGAGGGCGAGAAATGTGCCCGCTGCTGGCAGGTGCTTCCGGATGTGGGCGCACATGCCCACCCGGATGTCTGTGCGCGTTGCGCGGCGGCGGTCGACGGCCAGCAGGAGGCCGCCGAGTAGGCGGGTGATATCGTGATATCGCGATGGGTCCTGCTCTTTGTCGTTGCGCTGATCGCGGTCGATCAAGCGCTCAAGCGGGTGATGCTGGGCCTCGTCTTCGATCCGCCCGAAATCGTCTCCGTAACCTCCTTCTTAAATCTCGTGCCCGTCTGGAACCGCGGGATCAGCTTCGGACTGTTCGGAGGCGCGGAGACGTCGCGCTGGATCCTGGTTGCGCTCGCGCTGGTTATCGTGGCGATGCTGCTCGTCTGGCTCGCCCGGTCCGGGCAGGGAATCGTGCGGTTCGCCCTTTTGCTCGTGATCGGCGGCGCCCTGAGCAACGTGATCGACCGCGTGATTTATGGCGCTGTGATCGATTTTATCGACATTCACGGGTTCGGCTGGCACTGGCCTGCCTTCAATATCGCGGACACGGCCATCGTCGTGGGCACCGCGATGCTCCTGTGCGACGGCTTGTTCGGTTCCCCGCGTGCGCTAAAATAGAGTCATGGACGAGCTTCGCGATTTCGGCGACGAACTGACGGACAGGGCACGAATGTTTGAACGATCGACACGCGCTGACCGCACACCGCGCACACCGCGCGGCCTGGTACTGCTCGTGGCCGCGGCCATGACGCTCGCGGCGTGTGGCGATTCGACTAAGCGCGCCTTTGGTTTGCAACGCACGCCGCCGGACGAGTTCGCTGTGGTGCCGCGCGCGCCGCTGTCCCAGCCGCCCGATTTCAAGCTGCGCCCGCCGCGCCCCGGTGCGGAGGACCTGACCACCGTTTCGACGCGCGAACAGGCGCGGCAGGCGGTTTTCCGTGGAGACGACGACACCCGAAGCACGCGGGGCAACGCGGGCCCTGCGGCCCAGCCGGCGCCACGCGCGGGTGTGCAGTCTGCGACGCCAGGTGAATCGGCATTCCTCGCTCGCGCCGGCGCGCTTGAAACCGATCCGTTGATCCGCAGCCAGATTGACCGTGAGACCTCGGTCTTGAAGGACGAGAATCAGAACTTCGTCCGCGCACTTCTGGGGCTGAAACAGGATGCCGTCGACGACGTGGTCGATGCGCCGGAGGAATCGCGCCGGTTGCGAGAGAACCAGGCGCTCGGCGTCCCTCCGACCGAGGGCGAGGTGCCGACGATTTCGCGCACGCGCAACAGCCTGCTCGATATCTTCTAGTCCGGGCCCGGCCGCCCAATTTTCGCCAAATGTCGCGTTAAAGTGACCGCCGCGTCCGGATTCGCCGTTGCGGACGTGCCCAGGCGCGCCATATCTGGCGTGCACCCGATCGGTCCGCCAAAAGGAACGGAATCAATGATTTTGCCCTTCCGCCTCCCGGCCATCCGCGCGATGGCATTGCCACTGGCCCTGCTCGCGCTGCTTGCGGATGGAGCCGAGGCGCAGGTTTTCGACCCGACCACCTTCGAGCTCGACAATGGCATGCAGGTGGTGGTGGTTGAGAATCACCGTGCCCCCGTTGTGACCCACATGGTATGGTACAAGGCCGGCGCGGCGGACGAACCGGCGGGAAAATCCGGCATCGCGCACTATCTTGAGCACCTGATGTTCAAGGGTACCGAGACACGCGCGCCGGGCGAATTCTCCCGGATCATCGCCGACATCGGCGGCCGCGAGAACGCGTTCACCTCCCAGGACTACACGGGATACTTTCAGACCGTCGCGCCGCAGCATCTCGGGCTCATGATGGAGCTGGAGGCGGACCGGATGACAGGTCTCGTCCTGACCGATGCGATCATCGAGCCGGAGCGCAAGGTGATCCTCGAGGAACGCCGGTCGCGGACCGACAACAATCCGCGTTCGCTCCTGTCCGAGCAGGTCGCGGCGGCCACCTGGCTCAATCATCCCTACAGGCTTCCGATCATCGGCTGGGCGCACGAAATCGAGACCATCACGCGTGCCGATCTCGAGGACTTCTATGAGACATGGTACGCCCCCAACAACGCCGTTCTCGTGGTGTCGGGCGATGTCGATCCGGAGGCGGTCCGCCGGCTCGCCGAGGAGACCTATGGGCAGATTCCGACACGGACGCTGCCCCCACGTGTCCGGCCGGTCGAGCCGCCGCAGATCGCGCCGCGCGAGGTCGTGATGCGCGACGCCCGCGTGAACCAGCCATCCTGGTCGCGTCGCTATCTCGCCCCCAGCTACGTGGCGGGCGACACCGAACACGCCTACGCGCTCGAACTCCTTGCGGAGATTTTCGGCGGCGGCGCCACGGGCCGGATCTATCGATCGGTTGTTGCCGAGCAGGCGCTCGCGGCCTCGGCGGGGGCCTGGTACTTGCCCGGCGAACTCGATCTCACGACCTTCGGACTCTGGTTTACCCCGCGGCCCGGCGTCTCGATCGAGGCTGTGCGCACCGCCATGGACGCACAGGTTGCAACCCTGCTCGAGACGGGGATCACCGAAGATGAGTTGTCTCGTGCGAAGCAGCGTCTGATTGACAGCGCCATCTTCGCCCGGGATAGCGTTGGCGGTCCCGCGCGGGTGTTCGGAGCCGCGCTGACGACGGGCCAGACGGTCGCGGACGTCGAGGCCTGGCCCGACAGGATACGTGCGGTGACCGTCGATCAGGTCAACGCCGCGGCGCGTACGGTGTTCGATATCAACCGTTCGACGACCGGCATCCTGCTGCCGGCCGAGGGAGAGAGCCGGACATGAAACCTGTCATGATCGCGAATGCCGCGCGCGGCGCTGTTGCGTTGTCGCTCGGCCTGTTTTTGATCGCTGCCGCGGTGGTGGGCGTGTCTCCGGCGCGCGCCTTCGACATCCAGCGTGTCATCAGCCCCGGCGGGATCGAAGCCTGGCTGGTGGAAGACCGGACCCTGCCGATCGTCTCCGCCCGCTTCATGTTTCCCGGCGGCGCGGCGACCGATCCGGCGGGCAAGGAGGGGCTGGCGAAACTGGTGTCGGGTCTGCTGGACGAGGGGGCGGGTGAACTTGACTCTGAAGCCTTCCAGCGGCGGCTCGCAGACCAGTCCATCTCCCTGTCCTTCAGTGCCTCGCTCGACGAGTTTTCTGGCAACCTGAAGACGCTCAGCCGCAACCGCGACGAGGCCTTTGACCTGCTGCGGCTCGCCGTGACCCAGCCGCGTTTCGATGCCCGGGCCGTCGAACGTATCCGCGCCCAGGTTCTGGCCGGCCTTGCCGCGCGGGTCAACGACCCGAACCGGATCGCGCAGCAGACCTTCCGCGAGACGGTCTTCGGCGACCATCCCTACAGCCGTCCGGTGTCCGGAACGCCCGAGAGCGTCGCCGCGATCACGGAGACGGATCTCCGAACCTTCGTTGCCCGACGCCTCGCGCGCAGCGCACTGATCATCGGCGTGGTGGGCGACATTTCTACGGCGGAGCTGGGCCCGTTGCTGGATGCGACCTTCGGCGACCTGCCGGAACGGGCGGAGGCGTTCACCATTCCGCGTGCGGAGCCCGATGCCGCAGGTGAGGTGATCGTGGTCGAGCGCGACAATCCCCAGAGCCGGGTGGTGTTCGGTCATCGCGGCATCTACCGGGACGACCCGGATTACTACGCCGCGACGGTGCTAAACCATGTGCTCGGTGGGGGCAGCTTCACGTCGCGCCTGTATGACGAGGTGCGCGAGAAGCGCGGCCTCGCCTACTCGGTTTACAGCTATCTCTGGCCGCTTCAGAACGGCGCAATGTGGATGGGCGGTGTCGGCACCGAGAATGCCGCCGTCGGCCAGTCGATAGACCTGATACGCGGGCAGTGGGCCAACACCCGGGAGTTCGCGATTTCCCAGGATGAGCTCGACCGGGCGAAGGCGAACCTGATCGGTTCATTCGGCCTGCGCTTCGACAACAGCTCGCGGATCGCGGCGACCCTCGTGGCGGTGCAGTTTCGCGACCTCGGGATCGATTTCCTCAACCGTCGCAACGACCTGATCGCGGCGGTGACCCTCGAGGATGTCAAACGCGTCGCTGCCGAGCTCCTGGACCCGGCGGGGTTGACCGTGGTGGTGGTGGGCAAGCCCGACGGCGTGACGGCAACGCAGACGATTTCCGAAGGCGGCTGATCCCGTCGCGCAGGCCCCGGACGTTCTCCGACTCGCCCGAATTGTCCACAATGTGCGGGATTGCTGCCGGTCCGGCGGTCGACGCAAACTGCCGGCCCGGGCGAGGATAACGGGATCCGCATGTCAGAAATCTACAAGCAGGATGTCAGCGGTTGCATGGCCGATGCGATCGGCGATGGAGGCCTTTCGGAAGGTTCGCTCGCGTCCGCGCGCACGGCGGCGTGGGATGTCTGGCAGGCGATGCGTGACGACATGGCCGACGGCGGGTTTCCAGCGGTCTCCATCGCCACGCAGGACAAAGACATTGCGGAGATAGAGGCCGCCGTCGCCCGCCTGTCGGGTCACTGCGACACGGTGGCCGTGATCGGCGTCGGCGGGTCCAGTCTCGGCGCGGAGGCGCTGTGCGCGCTGGCTTCCACCCCGCCCGTGGACGTTCGATTTCTCAACAACCCGGATCCCGAATCCGTCGCGCGGTTCCGCGCATCGGTGGACCTGGCCCGGACGGGGGCGGTCGTCGTCTCGAAATCCGGTGGTACGGCGGAAACCCTCGCCCTTGCCATGACGCTTCTGCCGGACATCGCAGGCCGGCGAGGGAACGATGCGGCGGCGGACTATGCGGTCGCAATCACCGAACCGGGTAACAACCCCCTGCTGCGGCTCGCCGAGAACTGGGATTTACCCGTCGTTGCGCATCCGGTCGATATCGGCGGGCGCTATTCGGCCCTGAGCGCGGTCGGGTTGCTGCCCGCCGCGCTGGCCGGCGTTGACATCGCAGCGGTGCGGGCCGGCGCGGCCGAGGCGCTGGAGCTCAATCTGGCGGGCGACGACATTGACAATGTGCCCGCCGCGCTGGGCGCAGCTGTTTCGCTCGCGCTTCTGCAGAGCCGGGGCGCGCGCATGAGCGTCCTGATGCCCTATGCGGATGCGTTGGCGCCGCTTGCGCGCTGGCATCGTCAGCTCTGGGCCGAAAGCGTGGGCAAGGGCGGCCATGGCACGACACCTATCGATGCGCTTGGTGCGGTCGATCAGCACAGCCAGCTCCAGCTTTATCTCGACGGTCCCGACGACAAGATGTTCACGATCATCGCTCAGCCCCTGGCGGGGCGCGGAGACCGCGTGCCGCCGGACCTGGCAACCTTGGCCGGCGCGGATTACCTGGCGGGACACACGACCGGCGATCTCATGGCGGCGGAACAGGAGGCGACAATCGAAAGCCTCATGGCCCATGGACGCCCGGTGCGCCGGATAGACGTGGTGCGGGTGGACGCGGCGGCGGTCGGCGCGCTGATGGCGCACTTCATGCTCGAGACGGTCACCGCCTGCTTCATGCTCGGCCTCGATCCCTTCGACCAGCCGGCGGTGGACGACGGCAAGGCGCGCGCCCGTGCGCGTCTCACCGCGGCGGCAACGTCATGACCATTCGCCGCCTGCCCGAGACCATCGTCAACCAGATCGCCGCCGGCGAGGTGATCGAGCGCCCGGCATCGGCCGTGAAGGAACTGGTCGAGAACGCGATCGACGCCGGCGCCCGGCAGATCGATGTGGTGTTGCGTGATGGCGGTCGCACGCTGATCTCGGTGAGCGACGACGGGTCGGGCATGACGCCGGAAGAGCTCCGCCTGGCGGTGGAGCGGCACGCGACGTCGAAATTGCCGGACGACGACCTGACCCATATCGCGACCCTCGGTTTTCGCGGAGAGGCGCTGCCGTCGATCGGCTCGGTGAGCCGTCTGACGATTGCGTCCCGCGTGGCGGGCGCGGACGGCTGGCAGATCCGCGTCGAAGGGGGGCGGGTCCACGACGTGCAGCCGGCGCCGCTCGGCAGCGGCACCCGTGTCGAGGTGCGTGACCTTTTCTATGCCACGCCTGCGCGTCTCAAGTTTCTCAAGACCGAACGGACCGAGATGGATCATGCGGTCGATACGGTACAGCGGCTTGCCATGGCCCATCCGGCAATCGGGTTCACCATTGGCGACGGCGAGCGGGAGCGCTTTGCGAGCGCCGCGACGGCGGACCTGGGTGGCGCGGATGACGCGCGGCTGCGCCGGCTTGGCGACGTGATGGGCCGTGAGTTTGCCGAGAACGCGCTTGCGATCGACGCCGAACGCGACGGCATCCGGCTTGTCGGGCATGCGGGCCTGCCGACCCTCAATCGCAACACCACGAAGCACCAGTATCTGTTCGTGAATGGCCGGCCGGTGCGCGACAGGTTGCTGACCGGCGCGGTCCGCGGCGCGTACCAGGATTTTCTCGCCCGTGGCCGCCATCCGCTTGTCGCCCTGTTCGTCGAGATCGATCCGGAGCTGGTGGATGTGAACGTGCATCCGGCGAAGGCCGACGTGCGGTTCCGCGATCCCGGGATGGTCCGTGGGCTGATCGTCGGCGGGTTGCGTCACGCGCTGGCCGAGGCCGGGCACCGGGCGTCGACAACGGTCGCGGATGCGGCACTGGGTGCCTTCCGGCCTGGTATCGCGCCGGCACCCGCCGGCGGATTTGGCGGCAGTGCGCGCGGCTTCGGCGGCGGCCGCGTGCCGAGCGGGCTTGCCGAGGCGGCGGCGCAGTATTTCGCTCCGCAGGAGACCGCCGGGACAATCCCTGGGCTTGACGCGGCCCCCGCCGCGGTCGCCCATGACGGCCAGGTTTCCGAAGATACGGACGGCTTGGCCGCGGAGGTTTCCTATCCCCTCGGCGCGGCCCAGGCCCAGCTCCACGAGACCTACATCGTCGCCCAGACGGCCGAGGGACTCGTGATCGTCGATCAGCATGCGGCCCACGAGCGCCTCGTCTACGAGCGCATGAAGGCGGCACTGGCGAATGGCGGGGTCACGCGTCAGGGACTGTTGCTGCCAGAGGTGGTCGATCTCGACGAGCCGGCGGCCGACCGGCTCGCGGCCCGGGCGGATGAACTCGCCGAGCTGGGGCTGGTCCTCGAGA
Source organism: Rhodospirillaceae bacterium (assembly GCA_038140435.1). GTDB lineage: Bacteria > Pseudomonadota > Alphaproteobacteria > UBA6615 > UBA6615 > UBA8079. Next base: position 31,275 of record JAYQGE010000002.1, read on the forward strand.
AGTTCGGCTCGGGCGCGGTGGTCGTGCGCGAGGTCCCGGCGCTTCTCGGCCAGTCAGATGTGGCCGGCCTGGTGCGCGATCTGGCCGACGATCTGTCGGAGATCGGCGCGGCCCATTCGCTCAAGGAGCGGCTCGACGATGTGTGCAGCACGCTCGCGTGCCACGGCAGCGTGCGCGCGGGGCGCCGGCTCAACCGCGACGAGATGAATGCGCTTTTGCGCGAGATGGAAGTGACGCCCCATGCGGGCCAGTGCAACCATGGCCGCCCGACCTATGTCGAGCTGAACCTCGCCGATATCGAGCGGCTGTTCGGCCGGCGCTGACGCACCTATCCCGACCGGGCGAGAAAGTGGAGCGTCGTCTCACCGTAGCTCCGCGCATCGACGGTATCGAAACCGGGCACATCGTTCAGGGCGACCCCGCGCCGGGTCTCGACCACGCACAGTCCACCTTCCGCGATCCAGCCGCTTGCGGCCAGCGCGGCGGGCGCTGTTTGCGCGATGTCGCTGTCGTAGGGCGGGTCGAGGAGTACGATCTCGCATGGTGTACCCGGTGTCGGCCGCGTGACATCCATACGCCGGACCTCGGCCCGGTTCGCGAGGTCGAGGGTGTCGAGATTGGCCTCGATCTGGCGAAGCGCAGCCCGGTCGGTGTCGAGGAAGACCGCTTGTGCCGCGCCGCGCGACAACGCCTCGATCCCCAGCGCGCCGGACCCGGCACAGCCGTCCAGCACACGTGCCCCCGCGATCTCGACGATGTCGCCGCTCGCGATGATGTTGAAGAGCGATTCGCGGATGCGGTCCCCGGTCGGACGTGCGCCCAGCGGAATCTCGATACGCCGGCCCCGGTGGCTGCCGCCGATGATGCGCAGGCGTCCGGGTCGCGATCTCATGTGCGCGGCAGCTGCTCGGCGAGAATCTTCGGCGCGACCTCCTGCACATGCCCGCGCGGCAGCTTGCCGAGCTGGAAGGGGCCGTAGCCGGTGCGGATCAGCCGGTTCACCGTGTAGCCAAGATGCTCCATCAGCCGCCGCACCTCGCGGTTCTTGCCCTCGCGGATCGAGATGGTCAGCCAGGCGTTGCTGCCGACCTGGCGTTCGAGGGTGGCCCGGGCCGGGCGGAACCGGGTGCCGTCGATCTCGACGCCACGCTCCAGTTTCGCAAGCGCGTCCGCCGCGATCCGGCCGTGTACGCGAACCCGGTACTGGCGGAGCCAGCCCGTGGCGGGCAGTTCGAGCCGGCGCGCCAGTTCGCCGTCATTCGTCAGGAGCAGCAGCCCCTCGGAGTTCATGTCGAGGCGGCCGACCGGCTTCGCGTTGGCCAGTTCCGCCGGCAGCGCCTCGAAGATCGTCGGCCGGCCTTCGGGGTCGCGGTGGGTGGTCAGCCGCCCCTGGGGCTTGTGATAGCACCAGACGCGGGCGGCTTCGCGCGCCGGCAGGGGCTCGCCGTCGATCCGGATGTCGGCGTCGGCGGGCACGTTCAGTGCCGGGGAATCGACCGGCTTGCCGTCGAGGGTGACACGCCCATCTGCGATCCAGCGCTCGGCCTCGCGACGCGAGGATACGCCGGCTCGCGCGATGACCTTGGCGATACGCTCGCCCCGGGGTGTATCGGACGTCATGGCCGTTCCAGGGTTACGACGCGGCGGCGTGGATGAAGGCGCGAAAGATCGCGTCGTCGCCGGCGGAGACCTTGTATTCCGGGTGCCACTGGACTCCCAGGGCGAAGCGGCGGTCGGTCGCCTCGATCCCCTCGATCACCCCGTCCGGCGCGACCGCGTTGACGACGATCCGGTCCGAGGCGTCCTTTGCGGCCTGGTGATGGGAGCTGTTCACGTCGAGAGAATCGGTTTCCACGATCCGGTGGAGCAGCGTGCCGGACTTGATCGAGACGCTGTGGCCGGGCTCGTCGCGCGGGTTGGGTTGTTCGTGCGCCAGCGCCTCGTCGATTTCGTCCGGGATGTGCTGGATGAGGGTTCCGCCCAGCGCCACGTGGAGCAGCTGCTGGCCGCCGCAGATGCCGAGCAGCGGCATGTCGCGCTCGAGCGCGCCGCGGGTGGTGGCCAGTTCGAATGCCGTACGCCGATCCTTGGTGACGACCGTGGGGTGGCGTTCGCCCGCGCCGAACAGGGACGGGTCCACGTCGAAGGCGCCGCCGGTGATGACCAGCCCGTCGATCACGTCGAGATACTCCGCGGCCCGCTCGGGCTCGTGGGGCAGCGGCAGCGGTAGGCCGCCCGCCTCCGACACCGCGTCCGCGTAATTCTGGCGGAGCGCATACCAAGGCAGGTTCGAGTAGCTGCCGGGATCCTCGGAATCGAGGGTTATGCCGATGACGGGCCTGGACATGGCGGCACTCTACGCGGCGCGGGCGCGCCGTTGCAATTTCGGTTCGGCCCGGGCACCGTCCGGCCCATGAGTGGTGCAAACCATATGGACGCGGCCCTCGCGGCCGCGCGCGCGGCGGCTGACGCCGGCGACGTGCCCGTGGGGGCGGTGGTCGTCGAGCGGGCCACATCGCGGGTCCTGGCGGCGGCGGGAAACCGGGTCGAACAGGATACGGATCCCACCGCGCACGCGGAAATACTTGCGATCCGGGCGGCCGCCCACGCGCGCGGCGAAGCGCGGCTGACCGACTGCGATCTCTATGTCACCCTCGAACCTTGTGCCATGTGTGCCCAGGCGATCGCCTTTGCGCGGATCGGGCGGCTCTACTTCGGGGCGTATGATCCGAAGGGCGGGGGCGTCGAGCACGGCGCGCGGGTCTTCGACCAGCCGACCTGCAACCATGTGCCGGAGATCGTCGGTGGCCTTCACGAGGGCGAATGCGCCGGGATACTTCGGGCGTTCTTCGCCGCGCGGCGCTAGGGCCTCAGCCTTCGGCCTCGCGCGCGACCGCGCGCCAGCCGATGTCCCGGCGGCAGAAGCCGTCCGGCCATTCGATGGCGTCAACGGCGGCATATGCGTTTGCCTGGGCATCCGTAATGTTCGCGCCGCGCGCGGTTACGTTCAGCACGCGACCGCCGGTTGCGAGGATCTGCGCATCCTCGGCGGCGGTCCCTGCGTGGAACACCGTTGCGCCCGTCGCGGCCGCGTCGTCGAGTCCGCGAATTTCCGTACCCTTCTCGTAGGCGCCGGGATAGCCGTTCGCGGCCAGGACCACGGTGAGCGCGGCCTCGTCGGACCAGCGTAGATCGAAGGTATCGAGGGTGCCGTCGCAGGCCGCGACCAGCGCCGGGACGATGTCCGAGCGCAGGCGCATCATCAGCACCTGGCATTCCGGGTCGCCGAACCGGACATTGTATTCGAGCAGCTTCGGTTTCCCGCCGTCGAGCATCAGCCCGGCATAGAGCACGCCGCGATAGGGATGCCCGTCGGCCGCCATGCCGCGCACCGTCGGCAGGATGATGGTCTCCATCACCTCCGCCTCGAGCGCCTCGGTCAGGGACGGCGCGGGTGAATAGGCGCCCATGCCGCCGGTGTTGGGGCCGGTGTCGCCGTCGCCGACGGCCTTGTGGTCCTGGGCGCCGGCGAGCGGCAGCGCGCTCTCGCCATCGACCAGCGCGAAGAAGGAAAGCTCCTCGCCGGGCAGGAACTCCTCGATGACAAGCTCCGCTCCGGCCGCGCCGAACGCCTTGTCGTTCATCGCCTGATCGACCGCTGCGAGCGCCTCATCGACGCTCTGTGCGACCGTCACCCCCTTGCCGGCCGCCAGGCCGTCCGCCTTGACCACGATCGGGGCGCCCTGTTCGCGGATATAGGCTTTCGCCGCGTCGGCGTCGGTGAACCGGCCATAGGCGGCCGTCGGGATGCCGTGGCGTGCGCAGAGATCCTTCATGAAGCCCTTGGAACCCTCGAGCATCGCCGCGTCGGCGCGCGGGCCGAAGGCCCTGATCCCCGCCGCATCGAGCCGGTCCACGAGCCCGAGCACCAGTGGTGCCTCGGGGCCGACCACGACCAGGTCGATCGCCTGGTCCGTCGCGAAGACGACGAGGCCGTCGACGTCATCGGCGGCGATGTCCACGCATTCGGCGTCCTGGGCGATACCCGCGTTGCCGGGTGCGCAGTAGAGCGCGTCGCAGAGCGGGGAGGCGGCGATGGCCCAGCACAGCGCGTGTTCGCGCCCGCCGCCGCCGACAACGAGAATTCGCATCGGTTGGATCCTTCCCTGGGTCCTTCGTTTCGAGGTCCGCAGTTTGTATTATGGGGGCGATTCGATGAACCTGACGCCCCCCGATACCCCGGACCTTCTGGACACGGCCCCCGGCGACAACCGGCCGCCCGTGGTCTCTGTCGCGGAACTGTCCGGCGCGGTCAAGCGCACGGTCGAAGACAACTTCGCCTATGTGCGGGTGCGCGGGGAAGTCTCCGGGTTCAAGCGCGCGGCCTCGGGCCACCTCTACATGACCCTGAAAGACGCGGACGCGACGATGGACGCGGTGTGCTGGCGCGGGTCGGCGGGCCGGCTCGAGGTCCAGCCCGAGGACGGGCTCGAGGTCATCGCGACCGGGCGCATCACCACCTACGCCGCGCGGTCCAAGTACCAGCTCGTGATCGAACGGCTCGAAGTCGCCGGCGAAGGTGCGCTTCTCAAGATGATCGAGGAGCGGCGCAAGCGCCTCGCGGGCGAGGGGCTGTTCGACGCCGAACGCAAGGCCGACATCCCGTTCCTGCCCGAGGTGATCGGCGTCGTGACGTCGCCGACGGGTGCCGTCATCCGCGATATCCTGCACCGGCTGGCGGACCGGTTCCCGCGCCACGTCCTGGTCTGGCCGGTCCTCGTCCAGGGCGATGCGGCCGCGGCGCAGATCGCAGCGGCGATCGAGGGCTTCAACCGGATCGCGCCCGGCGGTGATGTACCGCGCCCGGACCTTCTTATCGTGGCGCGCGGTGGCGGGTCGCTCGAGGACCTGATGGCCTTCAACGAGGAGAATGTCGTCCGCGCGGCGGCGGCGAGCGACATTCCGCTGATCTCGGCGGTGGGGCACGAGACCGACACGACCCTGATCGACTTCGCGTCGGATCGGCGCGCGCCGACCCCGACGGCGGCGGCGGAGATGGCGGTCCCGGTGCGCAGCGACCTGATCGCCCAGGTCGGGGAAGACGGCGCCCGGCTGACTGGCGCCATGAACCGGCTGGTCCAGGCGCGCGGACAGCAGGTGACGGCGCTGGGCCGCGGCCTTCCCGCACCCCGCCGCATCCTCGAAGGCGCGATGCAGCGGGTCGACGACTGGGCCGAGCGCTTGCGCCCGGCGCTGGCGCGGGTCGTCGCCGCCAAGGGCGAGGCGGTCACCCAGCAGGGCCGGCAGCTCGTCCGTCCCGAGCAGTATGTGGCGGCGAAGCAGCGAGATCTCGCGGCCGTGCTGGGGCGTCTGGCCGCGGCCAAATCCGCGGGCGATGCGAAGCTCGCGCGAGACCTGCGGGACGCGCAGTCGCTAGGCCAGAGACTGAAGCAGGCGGCCGACAGACGGCTGAAGAATGTTGATAACCGTCTCGTCGCACTCGACAAACTCCTGGAGAGTTATTCCTACAAGGGCGTGCTGGAGCGCGGCTTCGTGCTGGTGCGTGACGCCGCCGGCGCGCCGGTGCTGGCGGCCGATGCGCTCGCGCCGGGCGACGAGATTTCGCTCAGTTTCCGCGACGACGGGATCGTCGGCGCGACCGTCGATCATGTGGGCGGTGACGCACCGGCAGCCAAGCCGAGAAAGCCGCGCGCCCGACGCAAGCCCGCCCCGGACGACGATCCCCAGGGATCGCTTCTGTGAGAGGCTGGGCCGTGGCCGTGGCCATGCTGGCCGCGACGTGCGGGACGGCCTCGGCCCTCGACCTGCCGGAAACCCTCTCGCAAGGCGCGCTCGTGATCTCGACCGCGGAACCGGGTGCCGCCGTCAGCCTCGACGGCAAGCCGCTTCGGGTCCAGGCGTCCACCGGACGATTTGTTTTCGGGATCGGCCGGGACCGCACCGAGCCCGTGACGCTCGCGATCGAGTATGCGGACGGCGTGCGGGAGACGCTGCGCTTGCCGGTCACGGGCCGTGACTACGATATCGAGCGGATCGGCGGGCTGCCCCGCCGCAAGGTGACGCCGAACGCGGACGACCTCGCGCGCATCCGGCGGGAGGGGCGGCTGATCTCGGCCGCGCGCGCCCGCGACAGCGCCGAGGCGGATTTCGAGACCGGTTTTGCCTGGCCCGTTACCGGTCGGATCAGCGGGCGCTACGGCAACCAGCGTATCCTCAACGGCGAACCGCGCCGGCCCCATCTGGGCGTCGATATCGCGGCCCCGGCCGGAACCCCGGTCGTGGCGTCGGCGCCGGGCGAGGTAAGCCTTGCCGAGCCGGACCTGTTCTTCACCGGCGGCACCGTCGTCCTCGACCATGGCCACGGGGTCACCTCGATCTATTCCCATCTTGCTTCGGTGGATGTGGCGGACGGTCAGCGGGTCGCCGCGGGCGAGCCCATCGGCACCGTCGGCTCGACCGGGCGTTCGACGGGCCCGCACCTGGACTGGCGCATCAACTGGTTCGATGAGCGCCTCGACCCGGAATTGATCGCGGGGCCGATGCCGGCGGCGCATTAGGAGGCGGCAGCTTCGATCTTTTCGGCAAGAAACCTGTCGAACGCCGCGGGGTCGTCCCACGTAAACCGGACTGCGAGGACGTCCACCTTCTCCCGGACTCCCGGGGGTAGGCGCACCGCATCCTTCTCGGTGGTCACGAGTGCCGCATCGCGCGCGTCGGCATCCGCGACGAGCCGGGCCACGTCGGCGTCCGAGAACGGATGATGATCGGCGAATGCGTGCGTGGCGGCGACCTCGCAGCCGAGTTCCGCCAGGGTCGCGAAGAACTTGGCGGGCCGCCCGATCCCGGCAAAGGCAACGACCCGCCGCCCGGACCAGGTGCCTGGCACGTCGACGGGCCGGATGGTCCCGGTGAGCACAGGCAGCGCGTCGGGGAGTTGGGCCGCGACGCCGGCGCGGTCGGTACCGACGATGACGGCGGCGTCCGCGCGTGCCAGGCCCCGGGAAATCGGCTCGCGCAGGGGTCCCGCGGGCAGGAGATGCCCGTTGCCGAAGCCGGTCTCGCCGTCGATCACGACGATCGAGATGTCCTTGGTGAGCGCGGGGTTCTGGTGGCCGTCGTCCATCACGATGCAGGTCGCGCCGCCGAGGATCGCCGCGCGCGCGCCTTCGGCCCGGTCGCGCGCGACCCAGGTGGGCGCGGCTCGCGCGAGGAGCAGCGCTTCGTCGCCGACATCCGCGTGACCGTGCGCGCCGGGATCGACGCGCACCGGCCCCGCCATCCGGCCGCCATAGCCGCGCGTGAGGAATGCCGGTGTGCCGGTTTTCAGCGCGCCGGTGACCGCGAGGGCGACCGGGGTCTTGCCGGCCCCGCCGGCGGTGAGGTTTCCGACGCAAATGACGGGCACCGCGACCCGCGCCGGGCGGGCGAGGGCGGTGCGCACCGCGCCGGCGCAACCATAGAGGCAACCGAGCGGGCTCAGGATCGTGCCGAGCGGCGCACCGGGGCGACTCCAGAACGCGGGCGCCTTCATGCCGTGCTCGCCACCGCGTCGGCGATCATCGGCTGCAGGCGGCGCATCACCAGATCGGCCACCTCCTGCTTGCGCCCGGCCGCGCTGTCTGCCGCGGCGGCCATGGCCTCGGCGCGCGCCGGTTCGGCCAGAAGGCCGCCGACCGTCTCCTGCAACGCGGATGCGTCGGCGACCTGGATGGCGGCGCCGGCCGCCTCGAGTTCGTTCGCGACGGAGCGGAAGTTGTCGACATGCGGTCCATAGACGACGGCGCAACGCAGCTGGGCTGCCTCGAGCATGTTCTGCCCGCCGTGGGGGATGAGCGATCCGCCGATAAAGGCGATGGGTGCGACCCGGTAGAGCTGGCCGAGGAGGCCCGTACCATCGACCAGATAGATATCCGTGTCTGCGGTGATCGGCTCGTCGCGCGACCATCTGGCGATTGTCAGGCCGGCCCGTGTCAGGGATTGGGCGATGTCGTCGCCGCGTTGGGGGTGGCGCGGGGCGAGCAGGGTAAGCAGCCCTGGATGGGCGTCGGCGAGCCCGCGATGGACGCTGCCGACCATGTCCTCCTCGCCGCGATGGGTGCTGGCCGCGACCCAGACCGGCCGCTCGCCGATGGCCTCCTGCAGCCTGATCAGCGCGCCGGCGGTCGCCGGCAACGGCGCGGCCGCGAGCTTCAGGTTGCCGGTGACCGATACGTTGCGCGCGCCCAGCGCCTCCAGCCGTCCGGCGATCTCGGCATCCTGGGCGAGGATCGTCCCGAAGCAGGACAGGAGCTCGCGCGCGAAATTCGGTGCGCGGCCCCAGCTCTTTCGCGAACCCTCGGACATGCGCGCGTTGACCAATGCCATCGGCACGCCGGCGCGGCGGGATTCGAACAGCAGGTTCGGCCAGAGCTCGGACTCGACCCACAGGGCCGCGGCGGGCTGCCAGTGGTCCAGGAACCGGCGTACCCAGGCGACCCGGTCGACGGGCACGAACTGGTGAATGGCCCGGGGCGGGAGCCGGTCGCCCATCATCCGCGCCGAGGTCACGGTGCCGGTGGTCATCAGGATGTGCAGCTCGGGCGCGATCCGCAGGATGCGCTCGATGAGGACGAGAACGGACTGCGCCTCGCCGATGCTCGCGGCATGAATCCATACGATCGGGCCGGACGGGCGCTGGATCGAAGGGATGCCGCGCCGCTCGTCGATGCGCGCGGCTTCCTCCTTGCCGCGCATGAGGCGGCGCTGGAGCAGGAGTTCGATCAGCGGAAGCGCGGCCGTGGTGGCGCCACGGTACAGGCCGCCGGCAAGCGTGGCGCCGGCCCGGCGCGCGGGCGGTCTGTCCCCGGTCATCCGTGTGCGCGTTCCGCGTCGGACGCGTCGCCATCGCCGGCGGCGGCTTCCTGGGCTCCCGGCTCGCGGAACTGGAGCCGGCTGAGCCGCGCGTAAAGGCCGTCCTGTGCCTGCAGCTCGCTGTGGGTTCCCGTCTCGACCAGCCGGCCCGCGTCCATCACCAGGATGCGGTCGGCGTTCATCACGGTGGCGAGGCGGTGTGCGATCACCAGGGTCGTGCGGTCCGCGGTCAGGCGATCCAGCGCGATCTGCACCTGGCGTTCGGATTCCGCGTCGAGCGCGCTCGTCGCTTCGTCGAGGAGCAGGATCGGCGCGTCCTTGAGCATGGCCCGCGCAATCGCGATCCGCTGGCGCTCGCCGCCGGACAGGGACGAGCCGCGATCTCCGACCAGCGTGTCATAACCGTCGGGCAGGGCGGAAACGAAGTCGTGGGCCGCGGCGTCGCGGGCAGCCGCGACGACCTCCGCGTCGGTGGCATCGGGCCGGCCGAAGCGGATGTTTGCGGCGACCGTATCGTTGAACAGGGTGATGTCCTGGCTGACGAGCGCGACGGCGTCGCGCAGGCTCGCCATGGTGAGCGCGCGGACATCCTGGCCATCGATCGCGACCGTCCCGGCGTTGACGTCGTGGAAACGGAGCAGGAGGTTCATGACCGTCGATTTGCCGGCGCCGCTGGGGCCGACGAGAGCGACCGTCTGGCCCGGCGCGACCTCGAGGCTGACGTCGTTGAGGGCGGGTTTGTCCGCCGTGTAGGCGAAGGTCACATGGTCGAAGCTGACGCGGCCGCCGTCGAGGACCAGATCGCGCGCATCTTCGGCATCGACGATCTGCGCCGGCGTGTCGAGCAGATCGAAGCTGCGCTGGACCGCCGCCAGGCCTTCCTGGAGCGCGGCGTTCAGGTTGCCGAGGCTGCGGATTGGCTGGTAGGCGAGGATGACCGCGGCAAGGAAGCCGACGAACTCGCCGAGCGTGCCTGTGCCCGACAGGATGCGCCAGCCGCCGTAGGCGAGCACGGCCGCCACCGAGGCGCCGCCGATGGTCTCGAGGAACGGGTAGGTGCGCGCGCGGCCCTTCACCGTTTTCATGACCAGGTAGTAGATGCGGTCGAACAGGTCGTTCGCACGCACTCGCTCGTAGTCTTCCATCCGGTAGGACTTGATCAGGCGGATGCCGGAGAAGGCCTGTTCGAGGTTGGCGGTGAGTTCGCCCATGCCGGTCTGGGCATTGGTCGAGGCACGGCGCAGGCGCCGTCCGATGCGGATGATCGGCCGGCCCGCGACCGGGAATGTGACCACCACGATGATGGCGAGCAGCCAGTCGAGATAGAACATCATGCCGATGAGCGCGGCGGCGGTGACGAAGTCGCGGGCCATCGCCGTCAAGGTGCGCGACAGCGCGTCGCGCATGAGGTTCACGTCGTTGGTGAAGCGCGAGATCAGCTTGCCGGTCGAGGTGTCCTCATGGGCCTGCATGTCGGCCTGCATCAGGTGGGCGAACATGGCCTTCTGGATCATGTTGATCACCCGCAGCGCGACTGACTGGCTCAGGACGCTCTGGCCGTAGGAGGCCGTCCCCTTGATGAAGGTCACGAGGATGATCGCCAGCGGCATCAGCCACACGACGTTCGGATTCTTCGCCTCGAGCATGTCCACCGAGACTTCGATGAGCTTCGGATACGCGGCCGATGCGCCCGCGACCACGATCATGAGGGACACCGCCATGGCCACGCGGCCCTTGTAGGCGCTCATCCAGTCGCGCCACATCCGGCCGATCAGTTGGCCGGTGCTGTCCGTCCGGGTGTTCTGCGGGGACTCCTGCATGTCGCGGTTACCGCCGCCTCCAATGATCGCGCCCGGAATCGAGCCATATGCGCCGTCGTCGATGCAAGCCTAACATGGCGCGGAACGCCGCCATGGCGGCGCGTGTCAGACAGGCCTGTTGCGATTCCCGCCGCAATGCTACAGCTAGCGTGATTGCGCAGGGATGCGATCCGCGAGGAAGCTTATGTCCGCAGCCGAGAATCTTGGCGAACTTCTACACAGGAATTGCCCGAATTGCGAAACCGACAATTCGGGCCGGCCGTCGCTCGGCTATTCGTGGCAGGAATGGCGGCTGCGCGAATGCGGGTCGTGCGGCTTCGTGTACCTCGAGAACCCCCCCGATTACGCGGACTTCAAGGTCGCGTTCGCCTGGGAGAAGAACCATGGCGACCGCAAGGTGCGGATGCGCAAGGAGTATCCGCTCGCCTATGGCATTTCGAAGGCCTGGCGGAAGTTCTACCGCTGGGCGGTTCGCAAGCCCGACAAGCTGGCCAACCGGATCAACCGCTGGGTGCCGCCCGGGCTCGTGATCGACGTGGGCTGCGGCAACGCCGATCGGCTGCTGACCCTGCCCGAGCATTACCAGACGAGCGGCATCGAGATTTCCAAGGCGCTGGCCGAGGAGGCGCAGGAACTGCTGGCCGCGCGCGGCGGCACCATCACCAATCTGCCGGCGGTCGAGGGGCTCGCGAGCTACGAGGCCGGGTCGGCGAGCGGCGTGCTGATGCGTTCCTTCCTCGAGCATGAACACAAGCCCGTGGAACTGCTCTCCCACGCGGCACGGGTCCTCAAGCCGGGCGGTGTCGCGATCATCAAGGTGCCGAACTTCTCATCGATCAACCGGCGCGTCATGGGATCGCGCTGGTGCGGGTTCCGGTTCCCGGGACACGTCAATTACTTCACGCCGGGAAGCCTGCGCGCGATGGTCGCCGATGCCGACTTCGCGACGGTCGGGTTCGGGTTCTTCGACCGGTTCCCGTTCAGCGACAACATGTGGATGGTCGTGCGCAAGGACGGCTGAACCGAAGCAGACAGGGGAACAGACCATGACGCGGATCGCGATCATCGACCGGGACGACATGAACCCGGAGCAGGCCAGCGTGTATGACGCCGCGAAGGAAAGCGGCGGGCCCGTCGGCGGGCCGTTTTATGCGTATATCCGTATTCCCGAACTGTTCCAGGTGGCGCAGGACATGCGCGACACGCTCGGCGCGGGGCCGCTGAGCGGACGCGAAAGGCTGATCGTCTTCATGGTCGTCGCCCGCCACTGGAATGCGCGGTATCCGTGGTTCGCCCAGTCGCGCAATGCGCTTAAAACCGGCATCGAGCGCGAGATCGTCGACGCGATCAACGCCCGCGAGGTGCCCGCGCTCTCGGATGCGCGCGAACGTACCTGTTACGAGGTCGCCCGGGAGCTCATGGAGTCCAACCGGTTGAGCGATGCGTCCTATGCCGCCGCCGAGGACATCATGGGCGAGACGGACCTGGTCGCGCTCGTGGCGGCGTCGGGCCAGTTCGTGATGACCTGCTGCACCGCGAACGCCTTCGAGGTGGATCCGCCGGCGGATCAGCCGGTCCCGCTCGCCGACTGACCGGGACGCCGCGGGACGCAGGCCCCGGCGGCGTCAGTCGCCCGCGCCGGCCACCGTCATGCCATCGATGCGCACTGTCGGGCTGTTGGTTCCGTAGCGGAACTCCAGGTCGTCGGCGCGGGTCATCCGTGCAAACATGTCGTTGAGGTTGCCCGCGATGGTCAGCTCGGTGACGGGGAAACCGATCTCGCCATTTTCGATCCAGAAGCCCGATGCCCCCAGGCTGTAATCGCCGGTCACGCCGTTGACGCCCGTGCCCATCAGCGCGGTGATGTAGAGGCCGGACTCGATATCGGCGATCAGTTCCTTCGGGCTCTGTGTCCCCGGCGTGAGATAGAGGTTCGACGGTCCGGGGGAGGGCGGGCCCGACGTGCCGCGGCCGGCATGGCCGGTGGTCTCGAGCCCGAGCTGCCGGGCGGAGGCGAGGTCGAGGAGCCAGGTGTTCAGGACACCGTCCTTCACGATCGATTTGCGACCGTTCGCGATCCCCTCGGCGTCGAACGGCTTGGACCGCATGCCGCGCTTGCGGTGCGGGTCGTCCACGATCTCGATGTCGGGCGCGAAGATTTGCGCACCGAGTCGGTCCTTCAGAAAGCTCGTGCCCCGGGCGATCGCCGGGCCCGTGATCGCGCCCGTCAGATGCCCGAGCAGCCCGCCGGCGACGCGGGGGTCATAGACGACAGGCACCTGCGCCGTCGCCATCCGGCGCGCGCCGAGCCGTGCGGCGGCCTTCTCGCCCGCGCGCCGTCCGACCTCCGCCGGCGCCTCCAGGTCGCCCAGATGCACCGCATGGGCGAAGTCGTACTCCGCCTCCATGCCGGCGCCCTCGCCGGCGATCACGGACACGCCGATACCCGAATCCGTGCGCGCATACGCGCCTTCGAACCCGTTGCTCGCCGCCAGGCAGATGCCGGTGCGGCTCCAGCTGGCCTGCGCGCCCTCGGAGTTGGTCACGCTGTCCACCGCGCGGGCCGCGTCCTCGCAGTCGCGCGCCATCGCGACCAGGGTGTCGCTCGACGGCTCGTCGGGGTCGAGCATGTCGAGATCGGGAAACTCCGTCGCGAGCTGGTCGGGGTCGGCCAGTCCCGCCCAGGGGTCGTCGGGCACCGCCGCGGCCATGTCGAGCGCGCGGCCGACCAGTTCGGACAGCGCGTCGGCCGAGAAATCCGTCGAGGACACGATCGCCTGCTTGCGGCCGCGGAACACGCGCAGGCCCAGGTCGAAACTCTCCTGGCGCTCGAGCTGTTCGATCTCGCCCAGGCGCTGGGCGTGAGAGATCGACACCGACCGGATCAGAACGGCATCGGCCGCATCCGCGCCGCGCCGTTTGGCGTCGGCGACGAGATCGGCCAGCCGCCCGCGGTCTTCCATCGTTTCGGAATCGGACATGTTCTGTTTCGCGCGGACGCGCGCCTGTCTCCGGGGTGGCCGGTGCTAGAGGGTTCCGGGGGCGAAGAATTCGATGATCGCGATGAGCGACGCAAGCCCGAGGGTAGCCCAGTTGATCACGATCCCGGTGGCCCGGTTGAAGGCCTCGGCGTTGCCCATCAGTCCCAGCGCGTGCAGAACGCGCGCGACGATCAGCATGGCACCGAGGACGCCGATGATGATCGGGGAGACCCCCATCATCTCGATCAGTCCCAGCAGGATCAGCGTGCCGGGAACCCACTCCGTGAAATTCGCATGCGCGCGAATGCGACGCGCCATGCCGTCGTCGCTGGCGTCGCCCCACATGATCTTGTTCTGGAACCGGTACTTGGTCACGCTGATGCCGAGCGCCAGCTTCATCATCCCCAGCAATGCCGCGACGAACATGGTGTTAACCGGTGCAACGGCAACAATCGCTTCCATCGTCATTCCCCCTTCTTCAGTTCGCCGCCGAACCCCGGCGACGCTACTTCCAGATCGGTGTGCCGGAGCCCGGCAGCCCCAGATCGTTCCACATCGCCGAGACTTTTTCGACCACCTCGTCGTCCATGCGGATCTGGCGGCCCCACTCGCGATCGGTTTCGGGGGGAATCTTGTTGGTGGCGTCGAGACCGACCTTGCTGCCCAGGCTCGAGACGGGCGAGGCGAAATCGAGATAGTCGATGGGGGTGTTCTCGACCAGCGTGATGTCGCGCGCGGGGTCCATGCGCGTCGAGATCGCCCACATCACGTCCTTCCAGTCGCGCACGTCGATATCGTCGTCCACGACGATCACCCACTTCGTGTACATGAACTGGCGCAGATAGGACCAGACGCCCATCATCACGCGCTTCGCATGGCCCGGATAGGCCTTGCGCATCGATACGACGGCGATCCGGTACGAGCAGCCCTCGGGCGGCAGCCAGAAGTCGGTGATCTCCGGGAAGGCCTGGCGCAGAAGCGGCACGAAGACATCGTTGAGCGCCTCGCCCAGTACCGAGGGTTCGTCCGGCGGCCGACCGGTGAAGGTCGAGAGGTAGATCGGGTCCCGGCGCATGGTGATCGCGCTGACGTGGAACACCGGGAACTGTTCGACCGAGTTGTAATAGCCCGTGTGATCGCCATAGGGCCCCTCGTCGCCATACTCGTCGAGGGAGACATGTCCCTCGATGACGATCTCGGCCGAGGCTGGCACCTTGAGGGGCACGGTCTTGCAATCGACCAGCTCGAGCCGCTTGCCGCGCAGGAGGCCGGCGAACTGATATTCCGACAGGTTGTCGGGCACAGGGGTCACCGCGGCGATGATCGTCCCGGGGTCGGCGCCGATGACCACGGCCGCGGGCAGGGGCTCCGGGCGCTCCGCCTTCCAGCGCGCGTGATGCTGGGCGCCGCCGCGATGCTTGAGCCAGCGCATGTAGGTGGATTTCGGTCCCGTCACCTGCATCCGGTAGATGCCGAGGTTGAAGGCGTCCTCGCGCTTGCCGTCGGGGTCTGGGCCCTGGGTGACGACCAGCGGCCATGTGATGAGCGGGGCCGGCTCGCCCGGCCAGCAGGTCTGGATCGGCAGCTTCGCCAGGTCGATCTCGTCGCCGGTCCACACGATGTCGTGCACCGGGCCGGAGGAGACGGTCTTCGGCCGCATCGCCATCACCTTGCGCAGGATCGGCAGCTTGTCCCAGGCATCGCGCAGGCCGCCGGGGGGCTCGGGCTGGCGCAGGAAGGCGAGAGTCTCGCCGATCTCGCGGAGCTGGTCGGGTTCGCGGTCCATGCCCCAGGCGACCCGCTCGACCGTGCCGAAGAGGTTCGCCAGCACGGGGATCGGGGACCGGTTGCCGTCGTCGGCGATGACATTCTCGAACAGCACCGCCGGACCGCCCTCGGCCAGAAGCCGGGTCTGGATCTCGGTCATCTCGAGCTTTGCAGCGACCGGGTGCGTGACCCGGACCAGCCGGTCCTCGCGCTCCAGGCGCTCGATGAACTCGCGTAGGCTTGCGTAGGGCATGACGCGCGACTTAGACCGGTCTCGCGCCCGTCCGTCAAGAACCGGCGCGTCTTGCCCGGCGGTCCGCGGCGCGGGAGAATGCCGCCATGACCGCCGGCCCTGACGATCCCTTCGCGACCGATCCCGTGCTCGCCCGCGCGGCGGGCTATCCCTACGACATCACCGCGCACTCCTTCACCTTCGCCGACGGGGCCGCCGCGCCCTTCGATTCGGACCTGCGCGCGGGCCGCCGCCCGGTCATCGGCTATGGTTCGAACCAGTCGCCGATCCGTCTGCGCCAGAAATACGGCACGGACCACGCGCCGATCCCGGTGCAGCGTGCCTGGCTCGACGATCACGACGTCGTCTATTCCGCGCACTTCTCGAGCTACGGATCCCTGCCGGCGGCGCTGCGCCATGTGCCGGGGACCCGCGTCGCGGTCGCGGTCAACTGGCTGAGCGACGCCGAGCTCGAAGTGATGCACCCGACCGAGATCGACAACTATCACTTCGCCCGGCTGTCGGGCCTGCGGCTCGCGCTCGACGGCGGCGAGACGGTCGAGGCGGCCTGGGCCTATCTGAGTTTTCGCGGCCATGTCGGCGACGACGCGCGGCCGTTCGCGCTCGCGGAGGTCGCCGCCGAGGGCCGCCAGCTCCCCGCCATCACCCAGCGCGAGGCGCTGGCGCTGATGCGCGACCGGCTCGCGCCCGACGACCCGCTCGATGCGTTCGTGCGCGCCCATATCGACGACCCCGCCATACGCGCCGCGCGGGTCCGCGCGCTCGAGGCCGCCGCCGTCCCGGTCGTCCACGCGGCTCACGAGGTCGAGGCGGTCTAGGCTCGGTTCAGCAAATGGGCCGACGTCAGGCGATCAGCCGACCGGCGATCGCGGCCGCGAACAGGATCAGCCCGAAGTCCCGGTTGGACTTGAACTTCGCCAGGCAGTTCTTCGCATCGTCGAAATCGATCGTCAGGGTCTGCCAGGTGAGATGCGCCGCGGCGATGGCGAGGCCGGCCCAGAAGGGCCAGGCGAGCGCCGCCATCCAGCCCGTCACGGCGAGCAGCGCGACGGTCACGGCGTAGAAGCCGGCGATCCAGGGCCGCGACGTCGCGCCGAGAAGGCGCGCCGTGGACTTGATGCCGACCAGCGCGTCGTCCTCCTTGTCCTGGTGGGCGTAGATCGTGTCGTAGCCGAGCGTCCAGAAGAAGCCGGCGGCGTAGAGCACGAGGGCGGCCGGCTCGAGCTCGCCGCGCACCACGGCCCAGCCAAGCAGCGCCCCCCAGTTGAACGTCAGGCCGAGCCAGGCCTGGGGCCACCAGGTGATCCGCTTCATGAGCGGGTAGGGCACCACGAGCAGGAGGCTCAGCGCGCCGACGGCGATGGCGAACCCGTTGAACTGCACGAGTATCGCGAGGCTGACGGCGAGGAGGGCCGCCAGAAAGACCAATGCCGCGCGCAGGGAAATGGCGCCGCTGGCGAGCGGCCGGTCGGCGGTGCGCGCGACCCGGGCGTCGAAGTCCCGGTCGAAGAAGTCGTTGATGACGCAGCCCGCGCCGCGCATCAGGATCGCGCCAATTCCGAACAGCGCCACCCATAGAATGCTGGGCCAGGCCCCGTCGGGCATTGGGATCGCGAGCGCCCACCAGCCCGGCAGCAACAGGAGCCAGGTGCCGATCGGCCGGTCGAGGCGCATCAGCCGGGCGTAGGGGCGCGTGACCGGCGGGGCGAAGCGGTCGAGCCAGTTGCCGCGGGGGATGTCGCTGGCGCTATGATGGGGGGCGTCTTGCATGGCGCATTGTTAGCCCAGACGGGGTGCGCCCCCAATCCCGGATTTGGCCGATGGCGGAAACAGGACCCAGCTTCACGCGTATCCGGCTCTTCGTCGAGGACGGGCTCGCCGCGGACGCCGAGATCGCGCTCGGACGCGACCAGAGCCACTATCTGCAGACGGTCATGCGCCGGAGCGCGGGCGATCGGGTCGCGCTCTTCAACGGCCGGGACGGGGAATTCTGGGCGGAGATCGCCGAGGCGCGGCGCGGCGCGGTGCGGCTCACGGTCGCGGAGCGTTTCCGCGACCAGGCGGCGGAGCCCGACCTCTGGCTCGTCTTCGCGCCGATCAAGCGCGCGGCGGTTGATTTCATGACGACGAAGGCGACCGAGCTGGGGGTCGCGCGGATCCTGCCGGTGATCACGGCGCGCACCAATTCCGATCGGGTCAACACGCGCCGCCTGCGGGCGGGCGCGGTCGAGGCGGCCGAACAGTCGGAGCGGTTGAGCGTGCCGACCGTTGACGAACCTGTGAACCTCACCCGGCTTCTGGCCGACTGGCCTGCCGAGCGGCGCCTGCTGGTGGGCGACGAAACCGGCGCCGGACGGCCGATCACGGAGGTGGCGGCTGCGCTCGCAGGCGGCGGTCAGGTTGTGCCGCCAATGGCGGTTATGACCGGACCGGAGGGTGGATTTGTGCCGCAGGAGCTTGACCAATTGCACGATCTACCCTTTGTTACGCCGGTCGGGTTGGGGCCGCGCGTGCTGCGCGCCGACACGGCCGCGCTGGCGGCCCTCGCCGTCGTTCAAGCCGTTGCCGGGGACTGGCGTTCCGGGCGCGCCGGATAACCGGGACAAGTCGGGACATTCTCTATGGCAGCACCGTCTTCAGGGGGCGGCCCCGTCATCGAATCCAAGGAACAGCTCATCGCGTGGTTCGCCGAGGGCGAGAAGCCGCGCGAGGCCTGGCGCATCGGCACGGAGCACGAGAAGTTCGCCTTCCGGCAGGCCGATCACGCGCCGCTCTCCTACGATGGCACCCCCGGGATCCGCGACCTGCTCGAGGGGCTCCAGCGGTTCGGATGGGAACCCGTCTATGAGGGCGAAAACGTCATCGCGCTGACAGGCGAAAGCGGCGCCAACATCTCGCTCGAACCCGGCGGACAGTTCGAGCTCTCGGGCGCGCCGCTCGAGACCCTGCACCAGACCTGCGACGAGGTGCACGAACATCTCAAGCAGCTGCGCGAGGTCAACCGCGAGCTGGGCGTCGCCATGCTCGGCATCGGCTTCCACCCGTTCCTCAAGCGCGAGGACGCACACTGGATGCCCAAGGGCCGCTACAAGGTCATGCGTGAGTACATGCCCAAGGTGGGCACGATGGGGCTCGACATGATGCTCCGCACCTGCACCGTCCAGGTGAACCTCGACTTCGATAGCGAGCGCGACATGGCGCGCAAGATGCGGATCGGCATGGCGCTGCAGCCGGTCGCCACGGCGCTGTTCGCGAACTCGCCGTTCCGTGAGGGCAAGCGCACCGACTATCTGAGCCTGCGCAGCCATGTCTGGACCGACACCGACAATGACCGTTCGGGCATCCTGCCCTTCGTCTTCGACCACGATTTCGGCTACGAGCAGTATGTCGATTACGTCCTCGATACGCCGATGTACTTCGTCTATCGCGACGGCACCTATATTGACGCCTCGGGGCAGTCCTTCCGCGATTTCATGGACGGCAATCTGCCCGCCCTGCCGGGCGAGCGCGCCACCATGGGCGACTGGACCGATCACACGACGACCCTGTTTCCCGAGGTGCGCCTCAAGCGCTTCATCGAGATGCGCGGCGCAGACGGCGGTCCCTGGCGGCGCGTGTGCGCACTCCCGGCCTTCTGGGTCGGCCTCCTTTATGACGGCGCGGCGCTCGATGCGGCGCACGACATGATCGCCGACTGGACGGCCGACGAGGTCATCGACCTGCGCAACAACGTGCCGGAGCAGGGTCTCGCCACGCCGTTCCGCAACCGCAGCCTTCTCGACCTCGCGCGCGAGGCGCTGGAGATCTCGCGGATGGGCCTGCGCAACCGCGCGAGGGTCGATTTCTGGGGCCAGGACGAGACGCATTTCCTTGCCACCCTCGAACAGATCGTGGACAGCGGGCTGACACCCGCCGAGAACAAGCTCGCGGCGTTCGAGGGCCGCTGGGATCACGATGTGAACCGGGCATTCGAGGAGTACGCCTGGTAGGCGTCAAAACTTCGCAAACAAAGGGGGAAGGTTCATGCACGGCGGAGAAGCATTTACGGCGTTCCTGCCGCTGATGTTGTTCGCGATTCCGTTTGCGATCGGCAACTATTTCGTCGCGGGGCGCATGGGGCGCAACAAGGCAGTCTGGGTCGTGCTGACCCTGATCCCGTTCGTGAACTTTATCTTCATGTACTACGTGATCTACGCCGTGGTCCTGTACATGCTCGACCGGCTGAACGGGATTGCCGGCGGACCGCGGAACGCAGACGCCGCCTAACCGGCGCGCCGGAACGGGGTCCACAGAGCCAGCGCCAGGACCACTGCGCACAGGCCGACGATGGCAAACACAAAAAAGGTGTCCTGGAAGGCCAGCGCGGTCGCCTGCGCGGCAACCATCCGGCCGAGATAAAGGGTGCTGAGCGCAGCTTCGGTCATCTCGGACAGTCCCGCCGGCGCGAGCATGCCCTGCACCGTGGCGAGAAGGCCCTGGGTGGCGGCGTTGGCCTCCGTCTGGGTGGTCGCGAGCAGCTCGCTGTAGATCGCCGTCCGTCGCTCGATGAAGATCGCCAGCAGGTTGATCCCGAACGCGCCGCCCATCTGGCGGGTAAAATTAAGCATCCCGTTGGCCGTGCCCATCTGTGCGGGCGGCGCGGCCTGGAGCCCCGCTGCGGTGACCGGCGGGAACAGCATGCCCTGGCCGATGCGGCCGAGGCCGATCAGGGCCGCGAAGGTGATGAAGGCGGTGTTGGGATCGGCGAAGCCCATCAGCCAGGTCGAGATTGCGAACAGAAGAAAACCCACGGCGATCGGGATGTAGGGCGGGATCAGGTCGGAGGCCCGGCCGGCCAAAGGCAGCATGAACCCCATGAGGAGGCCGCCGGGTACGAGCACGAGGCCGGCGCGCAGGGGCGTATAGTTCTGCACCAGCTGGACGAAGACCGGCTGCAGATAGAAGGACCCGAACAGCATTGCGCCGAACAGGAATGAGATGATGTTGGCGATCAGGAAACGCGGGCGGGCAAGCAGCCGGACGTTGAAGATCGGATCCTCGGCGTACAGTTCCCATACGATGAAAAGGATCGCCGCGCCGAGCCCGGTGCCGAGCAACGTCAGGACGGCGTTGGAGTTCCAGCCCTTCAGCTGTCCGTTCGACAGGCCCGTCAGGGTCGCGGTCAGGAACACCGCGACCAGCAGGAACCCGAACCAGTCAAGGCGCGTGCGCACCGTGCTGCGCTCGCGGCCGGGCAGGACGACGGAGGCGAGCATCATCGAGCAGAAGGCGATCGGGAGCGCCACATAGAAAGTGAAACGCCAGTTGAACAAATCGATGGCGATGCCGCCGAACCAGGGACCGAGGCCCGGCCCCAGCACGAAACTGATTCCGAAGAGCCCGGCGACCATGGCGCGGCGGTTGGGCGGAAAAACCGCGAACATCGCCATCATGGTGAGTGGCAGGATGATGCCGGCGGCGAGTCCCTGGATGGCGCGCGCAAGTGCGACGACCAGGTAGGTCTGGGCGGTCCCGCCTGCGAACGACCCGGCGCAGAACAGGAGCATCATCGCGACGAAGACATGGCGCGCGCCGAAGGTGCGCGTGAGCCAGTCGCTCGGCAGCATGCCCGCCGTCATGGCGGCGAAGAAGGCGGTCGCCATCCATTGCGCCTGGTCCTGCCCCACCCCAAACGCGCCCATGATGTCGGGGACGGCGACGTTGGTGATGGTGCCCGACAGGGCGAGCGCGAGGGAGGAGGACAGGCAGGTGGTCACGACGAGCCAGCGGTGGGCGAAACTCACCGCTGGCGACGACGCACCGGTCGCGGGCATCGTGGCGTCGGTCACCGTCCCGGGATCGCGATGTTCACCACGGCCATCATGCCCGGGCGCAGCACACCCTGGGTCTCCTCGACGGCGATGCGGACGGGCAGGCGCTGGGTCACCTTGGTGAAGTTGCCGCTCGGGTTCGGGTTGGGCAGCAGCGCGAACTCGCTGGTCGCCGCCTGGCCGATGCGTGCGACGGTGCCGGTGAAGGTCCGGTCCGGAAAGGCATCGATGCTGATGTCGACCGGCATGCCGGGGGCGAGGTGCCGGATGTCCGTTTCCTTGATGTTGGCCTCGACCCAGACGAGGTCCGGGTTGTGGACGAGCATCAGCCGCTGGCCCGGCCCGACGAATTCGCCGCGGTCCACGAAGGTCTCGGACACGATGCCGTCGATGGGGCTCCGGATTGTCCGGTCGGCGGCATCGAGTGCCTGCTGTTCGCGCTGGGCCGCGATCTCCGCCTCGGCATGCAGCAGCGCGTCCATGCGGCTGGCCAGCACGTTCATCTCACCCCGCTCGGCCTCCGCCTCGCCTACATCGGCCAGCGCGGCTGCCAGGTCGGCTTGCGCCTTCTCATGGCGTTCCTGCGCCCGGCTGAGATCGGTGCGCACCTGGTCGAGTCGCTGGCGCGACACGATCTGTTCGGCCAGCAAGGTTCGGGTTCGCTCGAAATCGGTGCGGGCCAGCTCGAACTGCTCGCGGCTGGCCTCGACCGCCACGCGGGCAGCGTCGGCCCGCGAGCGCACGGCCTCGACCCGGCTTGCGGTCGTGCGGTCGATCAGGTCGATCTCGGATGTGATCTGCTGGCGCTCCGCCGCGAGGGCCGCAATGCGTGCGCCATACTCGGTGAGCTTCAGGCGCGATTCCCGTGAATCGATTTCCACGAGCAGGTCGCCCTTCCGTACGATGTCGCCGTCGACGATGGGAAGGTCGACGACCCATCCGGACACGCGGCTCGATACCGCGATGGTGTCGGCCTTCACGCGGGCATCGGTCTCGCTGACATGCGCCCACTGCCAATAGCCCCATCGGCCGGTGAATCCGATCGCGAGTGCTGCAATGACCAGGATGAAAAGAATCCGTACGTTCACGCGTCGCCGCGTGCGGGCGGGCGTTTCTGCATTCATGTCGGTGGTCGGCGTTTGCGGGCGTCCGTCGTCGGGCATGCCATATCCGTCTGGAGTGTGGTCCGCGCATCGGACGCGGCACGGCTATTGTGTATCGGTTCGGTGGGTCTGACAAACGACCATGCGTTGAACGCATGGCTGGCGTGCTGTCACACGCCGGTCCTCATTTCAGGATTGTCGTGGCGAATTGCCTAGACGGCGGTTCCGCCGACGGTCAGCGATTCCAGGTACATCGTCGGCTGGCCGACGCCAACCGGCACCGACTGGCCGTCCTTGCCGCAGGTGCCGACGCCGTCGTCGAGGCGGGAATCGTTGCCAATCAGCTTGACCCGGGTGAGCGCGTCGGGGCCGTTGCCGATCAGGGTCGCACCCTTGACCGGCGCGCCGAGCTTGCCGTCCTCGATCAGATAGGCCTCGGTGCAGCTGAAGACGAACTTGCCGTTGGTGATATCGACCTGGCCGCCGCCGAAGTTCACCGCATAGATGCCGGTCCTGGCGGCCTTGATGCATTCCTCGGGGTCGGCGTCGCCGTCGAGCATGTAGGTGTTCGTCATGCGCGGCATGGGGTTGTGGGCGAAGGACTGGCGCCGGCCGTTCCCGGTCGGCTCCATGCCCATCAGCCGTGCGTTCATCCGATCCTGCATGTAGCCCTTGAGGATGCCATCCTCGATCAGGACATTGCGGCCGCTCGGCGTGCCCTCGTCGTCGATGGTGATCGACCCGCGCCGGTCGGCGAGCGTGCCGTCATCGACCACCGTCACGCCCGGCGCCGCGACCCGCTCGCCCAGCAGGGTCGAGAAGGCGGATGTCTTCTTGCGGTTGAAGTCGCCCTCGAGCCCGTGCCCGACCGCTTCGTGCAGCAGCACCCCGGGCCATCCCGGCCCCAGCACCACCGGCATCTCGCCGGCGGGCGCCGGCACCGAGTCCAGGTTGACGAGCGCCTGGCGCAGCGCCTCGTCGACTTGCGCCTGCCACCGGTCCGGCGCGATCCATTCGTCGTAGACCGCCCGGCCGCCGACGCCATGGGAGCCGGTTTCCTGCCGATCACCGTCGCCGACCATGACGGAGACGTTGAGCCGGACCAGCGGCCGGATGTCCGCGCGCCTGTCGCCGCCGGACCGCACGATCTGGACCGCCTGCCAGTTCCCCGACAGCGACGCGGTAACCTGGCGGACCCGTGGGTCGCTTGCGCGGGCGTAGGCGTCGATCTCCGACAGGAGCGCGACCTTGTCCTCGAAGGCCATCTCTCCCAACGGATTGACGTCGGTGTAGAGATCGCGGTTCGTCCCGGCCGGCGCATCGGCGACCGTTCCGGTATGGCCGGTGCGCACGGCGCGCACGGTCTCGCCCGCTCGCGCGATCGACGCCTCGCTGATTTCGGTGGAATGGGCATACCCGGTCGCCTCGCCGGAAACGGCCCGCAAGCCGAACCCCTGGGAGGTGTCGAAGTTGGCGTTCCGCACACGACCGTCGTCGAAGGTGATGCTCTCCGTCTGATTGTATTCGAGGAAGAGTTCGCCATCGTCTGCGCCGTCGAGCGCGGAATCGACCCGGGACCCGACCCTTTCCGGGTCCATCCCGGTGCGCGCGTAGAAAATGTCGTCGGTGCGGGCGATGTCGGTCATGGGGCGATCTTTGCTCGAATTCGGGGTAGGATGAGGCCTCCAGAATATGGGACTTCGGCGGGGATTGTCAGCCTTGGCGGGGCAATGTGGACACTGTGGGAAAGGATTGAACGCGCACGACATTCGCCGCGGGTGTGCGCAATCCCTGAAAACGCAGCGCGATCAGGTGTTTGAGCCGCTGCGACAAGGTGTCTCAAGATTCCGAATCGCGCGGGCTGCGACTTGTTGGGGGCGGTGTGCTGGTATATTTTCCCGCACGACCAGTGGGGTTTTAGGGGGTACTCCGCGACGCGAGTTGATTCGCGCTGGCGGCGCCCCGACGGAAGCGAGCGGATGACGACAATCTATTCTTATGTGAAACGCGCCGCCGGCCTGGCCGGCTCGTTCGGAATTGCGGGCATGTTTTTCGCGCTGATGGCGTCGCCCGCGGCGGCCCAGCAGCCGACGCCCTGGCAGCTTGGCTTCCAGGAGGCGCACTCGCCTATCATGGAGCAGATGGACAGTTTCCATGATTTCCTGCTCTGGGTGATCTTCGCGATCTCCGTCTTCGTGCTGGTGCTGCTGCTCTACACGATCGTCCGGTTCCGCGAGAAGGCGAACCCCAATCCGACCAAGACGACCCACAACACGCTGATCGAGATTTTGTGGACGGTGATCCCCGTGGTCATCCTGTTCGTGATCGGTTTCTTCTCCCTGCCTCTGCTCTATGCGACAGACGATGTGAGCGACGCGGACGTGACCGTGAAGGTCATCGGGCGCCAGTGGTACTGGAGCTACGAATATCCCGACCATGGCGACTTCACCTTCGACGCGTTCATGGTCCCCGAGAACGAGCTCAAGGCCGGGCAGCCGCGCCTGCTGGCGACGGACGAGAATCTGGTCCTGCCGGTCGGCAAGAAGATCCGGGTGCTGGTCACCTCGTCTGACGTTCTGCACGCCTTCGCGATGCCGGCGTTTGGCTCGAAGGTCGACGCGGTCCCGGGCCGCACCAACGAGACATGGTTCCAGATCGATGAGCCGGGCGTGTATTACGGCCAGTGCTCGGAGCTCTGCGGCGCCGGTCATGCCTTCATGCCGCTGGCCATTCAGGCGGTGCCGGAGGCCGAATTCAACGCCTGGGTCACCAAGGCGCAGGCGCGGTTCGGTGAGTCCGACGACGAACTGACACCGCGGCCGATCCGAATCACACGCAACGAAGCGGGCGATACGCCTGTGACCGCACAGTAGCGCGGCGAGGAGAATTTACAGATGGCTGACGCGCACGCACACGCAGACGACCACGCCCACGATCACACTCCGAAGGGCTGGCGCCGGTGGGTCTATTCGACCAACCACAAAGATATCGGGACGATGTATCTCACGTTCTCGATCATCGCCGGCATCATCGGCGGCATCTTCTCGATCCTGATGCGGCTCGAGCTGCAGGATCCGGGCACCCAGTTCTTCCTGGCCGGCGACGGCTCGACCGATGGTCAGTTCTGGAATGTCGTGATTACGGCCCACGGCCTGATCATGGTGTTCTTCGTGGTCATGCCTGCGGTCATCGGCGGGTTCGGCAACTGGTTCATCCCGCTCTTGATCGGCGCGCCGGACATGGCGTTCCCGCGGATGAACAACATCTCCTTCTGGCTGTTGCCGCCGGCCTTCCTGCTGCTTGTCGGCTCGACCTTCATGGGCGGCGGCGCCGGCACCGGCTGGACGGTCTATCCGCCGCTGTCATCGGCTGTGGGGCAACCGGGACCATCGGTCGATATGGCGATCTTCGCGCTGCATCTCGCCGGCGCGTCCTCGATTCTGGGCTCGATCAACTTCATCACCACGATCTTCAACATGCGTGCGCCTGGCATGTCGCTCCACCGCATGCCCCTGTTCATCTGGGGCGAGCTGGTCACGGCCTTCCTGCTGGTGCTGGCGGTGCCGGTTCTGGCGGGCGCGATCACAATGCTCCTGACGGATCGCAACTTCGGCACGTCCTTCTTCGACGCCGCCGGCGGCGGTGACCCGATCCTGTTCCAGCATCTGTTCTGGTTCTTCGGGCACCCCGAGGTTTACATCATGATTTTGCCGGGCTTCGGCATCATCAGTCAGATCGTTTCGACCTTCTCGCGAAAACCCGTCTTTGGCTATCTCGGCATGGCGTACGCCATGGTGGGCATCGGCTTCGTCGGGTTCATCGTCTGGGCCCACCACATGTTCACGGTCGGTCTCGACGTCGACACGCGCGTTTACTTCACGGTGGCGACGATGGTGATCGCGGTGCCCACGGGCATCAAGATCTTCTCCTGGATCGCGACCATGTGGGGCGGGTCGGTGCGTATGGACACGCCGATGCTCTGGGCCGTGGGCTTCATCTTCCTGTTCACCGTCGGCGGTGTGACTGGCGTGGTTCTTGCCAACGCAGGTCTCGATCTGGCGCTCCACGACACATATTACGTGGTCGCGCACTTCCACTATGTGCTGAGCCTGGGTGCGGTGTTCACCATGTTCGCGGGCTTTTACTACTGGATCGGCAAGATGTCGGGCCGGCAGTACAACGAGACCCTCGGCAAGCTGCACTTCTGGATCACCTTCATCGGGGTGAACATCACCTTCTTCCCGCAGCACTTCCTCGGTCTCGCGGGCATGCCGCGGCGCATTTCGGACTATCCGGACGCCTTTGCGGGCTGGAACGAGATCTCGTCGATCGGTTCCTACATCTCGGCCGTGGGCATCCTGCTGTTCATCTTCATCGTCTTCCAGACTCTCACCTCGGGCCGCAAGGTCGAGGCGAACTACTGGGGCGAGGGTGCGACGACGCTCGAATGGACGGTTCCGTCGCCGGCGCCGCATCACACCCATGAAGAGCTGCCGGAGATCAAGCCGGCACCGGCGCACTGACCGGCGTCGCTGGACCGAACCAGAGCACGCGAAGTGGCTGATGCCGCATATCTGAGCCAGACCGGCGAGACCGCGCTGTCCTCGGCGCCGTCGTCGCGCGTCTCGGATTATGTGGCGCTGCTCAAGCCGCGCGTGATGACGCTTGTGGTCTTCTCCGGCGCGGTCGGCCTTTTCGTCGCGCCGGGCAGCCTGCATCCGCTGCTCGCGGTTGTCGCGATCCTGTGCATCGCCGTCGGCTCGGGCGCGGCCGGGGCGATCAACATGTGGTACGAGCGTGACATCGATGCGCTGATGTCCCGCACGGCGAACCGGCCCCTTCCGGCGGGCCGGGTGGCACCCAGCGATGCGCTCGGTTTCGCGACCGTCCTGGCGTTGTTCTCGGTCCTGCTCATGGGACTGGCAACCAACTGGGCCGCGGCGGGCCTGCTCGCGCTGGCGATCCTGTTCTACGTCTTCGTCTACACCGTCTGGCTCAAGCGGCGCACGCCGCAGAACATCGTGATCGGCGGTGCCGCCGGCGCGTTCCCGCCGATGATCGGCTGGGCCGCGGTGACCGGCGATGTCAGCCTGGTCTCGCTGAGCCTGTTCGCGATTATCTTCCTTTGGACTCCGCCGCATTTCTGGGCGCTCGCGCTCTATCGCAGCGGCGACTACGAGCGCGCGGGCGTGCCGATGATGCCCGTGGTTGTCGGTGCGGCATCCACGAAGCGCCAGATGCTGGCCTACACCGTCGCGCTGGTGCCGGTGAGCCTCGTCCCGTTTGCGCTGGGTGGTGCCGGTCTTCTCTACGCTGTGGGCGTCGCGGTTCTGGGCGCGATATTCGTCCTCAGCGCTGTCGGTGTGCTGCGGGAGCCGGCGGAGGCGGGCGATCGGCGCGCGCGCCGGATGTTCGGATTCTCGATCCTGTACCTGTTCCTGGTGTTCGCGCTTCTTCTCGCGGACTCGCTGCTGGGCCTGGCGGTCTGATCATGGCGAAGCGGGAATACAGCGAGCGCCATCGCGAGCAGCGCGGCAAGAACTACGCGATGCTGGCCGTGATCGGTGGCCTGATCGTGATCTTCTATCTCGTGTTTATCGCGCGGGCGGGGCTGCTCGGATGAACCGGAACGAGATCAGGGTCCGTCGTGGCCGCCGTAACCTTTACGTCTTCGCGGGACTGATCGCGATGGTCGTCGCGATGAACGGTTTCGCCTATGCGACCGTGCCCGCCTACCGGGCCTTCTGCCAGTCGTTCGGCTTCGCGGGCATCCCGATTGTCGAGGCGAGCGCGCCCGAGGCCGACGCAGTCCTGGCAGATCGCACCATCACCGTTCGCTTCAACAGCGATGTTGAGCCGGCGCTCGACTGGCGGTTCAAGCCGGTGCAGCGCTCCGTCGACCTGCATGTCGGCGAGACGGGGCTTGCCTTCTACGAAGCGTCCAACCGCGACAACGCACCGGTCACGGGCACCGCGACCTTCAACGTGACGCCGCTCAAGGCCGCGCCCTATTTCGTGAAGATCGACTGCTTCTGCTTCACCGAGCAGACCCTGTCGCCGGGCGAGACCGCGCAGATGCCCGTGACCTTCTTCGTCGATCCGGCGATTGCCGAAGACCAGAATCTCGACGACGTCACTGAAATTACCCTGAGTTACACCTTCTTCCGCGACCGCGATGCAGAGGCCGACCGCAAGGCGGCGGCGTTGCGGACGGACGAACCGACCAACGTGAACTGACAGCTGTTTCAACCCGGGCAATCACGCCCGGCGAAAAGTGAGAAAAGCAAATGAGCGATCACGCCCACGAGGAATCACACGGCAACCACCCCTATCACATGGTGGAGCCGAGCCACTGGCCGATCGTCGGGTCGATCGGCGGTCTTTTGATGGCGGCCGGCCTGGTGATCGCGATGCATCCCGAAGCGCTCGGGGCGGGAATGCAGCCCTTCTTCGAGACGATCGGCTTCTGGACCGTCGCCCCGGGTGCTGTGCTCGGCATGATGACGATGATGGGCTGGTGGCGCGACGTGATCGACGAGGCCACCGTCCAGAAGATGCACACCAAGGTCGTGCAGATCAGCCTGCGCTACGGGATGATGCTGTTCATCATCTCCGAGGTGATGTTCTTCGCGGCATGGTTCTGGGCGTTCTTCGGCGCGGCCCTGTTCCCGACGGAATTCATCGGCTCGGTGTGGCCGCCGGAAGGTGTCGAGGTCTTCGATCCGTTCAGCCTGCCGCTTCTCAACACGCTGATCCTGCTGACGTCGGGCTTTACGGTCACCTGGGCCCATCATGACATCCGCGAGGGCAACATGTCCCACGCGGCCAGGATGCTGGGCTGGACAGTGCTGCTGGGCCTGATCTTCACCGCCCTCCAGGTCTTCGAGTATGCCCACGCGCCGTTCGGGTTCCGCGACGGCATCTACTCGTCGACCTTCTTCATGGCGACCGGCTTCCACGGCTTCCACGTCATTGTCGGCACGGTGTTCCTCGCCGTGTGCTGGTGGCGTTGCGCGAAGGGTCACTTCACGGCCGACCATCACTTCGGCTTCGAGGCGGCGGCCTGGTACTGGCATTTCGTCGATGTCGTGTGGCTGTTCCTGTTCTGCTTCGTCTATGTCTGGAGCTCCTTCGGGGCCTGATGGGACGCAGAAGAGGGCGCGCGGTGTGAGCACCTACTATCCGCGTCAATCGAGTGTGAGGACCGGCCTGCATTGCGCATGCCCGCGCTGCGGCGAGGGCAAGCTCTATGAGGGCCTGCTCACGGTTCGTGATCGCTGCCCTGTCTGCGATTTCGACTATTCGAGCCTGAACACCGACGACGGTTCGGCCTTCTTCATCATCGTGCTCTACAGCGCGCTCATCCTGCCGCTGGCGGCGTGGTTCCAGTTTGCCGTCGCGCCGCCGATCTGGGTTCACTTCCTCGTCTGGATTCCGGTGATCGTCGTTGGCGCGGTCGCGCTGATGCGCCCGTTCAAGGCATGGCTGATCGCGCAGCAGTTCAAGCACAATGTGACCGACGCGGACTTCACCCGCTGATCGCATCGCGGCGCGCGACGAAACGAATGACCATGCGCTTCCGACCGACATTCTGGGCGACCGCCCTGGCGTTGCCGGCGTTGATCGTCCTGCTCGCGCTGGGCACCTGGCAGGTGCAGCGGCTGGCCTGGAAGAACGAGCTGATCGAAACCCGCGTGACGCGGGTGCAGGCCGCCCCGGTGGAACCGGCCGCGCTCCTGGCCGGCGGGTTTGATGTCTCGACGGTCGAGTACCGGCCGATCACCGTCACAGGCATCCTGCGCAACGACCGGGCGATGGTCCTGCTGAACCGGGTGCGCGGCGGCCGGGTCGGCGGGCATCTGATCGTGCCCCTCGAGCTCGCTGACGGGCGGGGCACGGTGATCGTCGACCGGGGCTGGATGCCGCTCCCGGCGCTGCGCGCGTTCGCCGCCGGCCCGGAGGCGGACATGCGCATCGACGGGTTTGTGCGGGCCTATGTCATGCCAGGTTATTTCGTGCCGGCCAACGAGCCGGCGGCGAACAACTGGTTCTTCATGCACGAGGCCGGGATGCTGACCGCCGCCGGCCTGTCGGGCCCCGTCGGGTTCTACGTGCAGGCCGGGCCGGCCGCATCGCCGCCGGAGACGTTCCCTGCGGGCGCGGTGCCGGAGGTCAATCTTCGCAACTCGCATCTCGAATATGCCGTCACCTGGTATGCGCTCGCCGCGGTCCTGGCGGTGATCTTCGTGGTGTTCCACTGGCGGCGGGACGAGACATGACGGACACCACGGCCTATGCAGGTCTCGAGGAACGCTTCCGGCGCCGCGCCCTGATCGGCGATGCGCTCGGGATTCTCGACTGGGACCAGGCGACGACCATGCCCGAGGGGAGCGCCGAGGGGCGGGCGGAGCAGATCGCGACCCTGAGCGTGCTGCGCCACGACCTGATGGTGGCGCCGGGTGTCGATGCGGCGATCGCCTCGGCGGAGCGAGAGCTCGACGCCGCCGGCGAGACGGATATCGCCGAATGGCGGCGCGGCAATCTACGCGAAATGAAGCGGGTGCACCAGATCGCCGCGGCAGTGCCGGGGGACCTGGTGGCGGCCGCGGCGCGCGCCAACGCGGCGTGCGAGATCCAGTGGCGGCGCGCCCGCGCGGAGAACGACTATCCCGGCCTGCTGCCGGCGCTGCGCGAGGTCGTGAACCTTGTCCGGGAGACGGCGGCGGCGCGGGCCGATGCGCTCGCGCTGGAACCCTATGACGCGCTCCTGGAGGAATACGAGGCGGGCACGCGCATGGCGCGGCTCGATCCGCTGTTCGACCGGCTGGCATCGCATCTTCCCGAACTCCTGCCGCGGGTCCTCGAGCATCAGAGGACGCAGCCGGCGCCGGTGCGCCCGGAAGGGCCGTTCGCGGTCGCCGACCAGCGCACGCTCGCCGCCGAACTCATGCAGGCGCTCGGCTTCGACTTCACGCGCGGGCGCCTCGATGTCAGCCACCATCCCTTCTGCGGCGGCGCGACGGGGGATGTGCGGATCACGACCCGTTACAACGAGGACGACTTCACCGAGTCCCTGATGGGGGTGCTGCACGAGACGGGTCACGCGCTCTACGAGAGCGGCCTGCCCGTGGAATGGCGCTTCCAGCCGGTGGGCGGGGCGCTGGGGATGGCGATCCACGAGAGCCAGTCCCTGCTGGTGGAGATGCAGGTCAGCCGGTCCCGGCCCTTCCTGTTCTTCGCCCTGCCGCGCATGAAGGCGGTCTTCGCTGGCACCGGGCCCGCCTGGGACGCGGACAATCTCTACCGGCTCTATACGCAGGTTCAGCCGGGTTTCATCCGGGTGGACGCGGACGAGGTCACCTATCCGCTGCACATCGTCCTGCGCTACAGGCTCGAACGCGCGATGCTCTCGGGCGATCTCGACCTGGCCGATCTGCCGGGTGCCTGGAACGACGCGATGCGCGATCTGCTCGGGATCACGCCGCCGGACGACCGGTTGGGCTGCCTGCAGGATATCCACTGGCCGGCCGGCTCCTTCGGTTACTTCCCGACCTACACGCTGGGCGCGATGGCGGCCGCCCAGTTCTTCCGCGCCGCGCGCCGCGCGCTGCCGGATCTCGACGGCGACATCGCGGCCGGGCGGCTCGAACCGCTCCTCGGCTGGCTGCGGGCGAACGTGCACGGGCGCGGGGCCTGCCACACCGCAGACGAACTGCTGATCCGTGCGACGGGAGAAGCGCTCAATCCCGACATCTTCCTGGATCACCTGGAAGCCCGGTATCTGGCGGACGTGTGAGCCGCTGCGCCTTGTATCGGCATTTCCCGTTGGATAGGTTAGCGCGCCTTTCGGCAGAGGAACGGATGTGGAATATCTGAGCACCAGGGGTGGCGCGCCGGCGCCAGGCTTCGAGGACGTGTTGCTGAGCGGGCTCGCCCGCGACGGCGGCCTGTTCGTGCCCGCGCATTGGCCCTCGGTTCCGGGCGCGGATATTCGGGCGCTCGCCACACTCGACTATGCCGAGGTCGCCGCGCGGATCATCCGCCCCTTCATCGAGACGGACCTCCTCGACGACGCGGCGCTCGCCCGGCTGACCCGCGAGACCTATGCCGGGTTCGCGGCCCCCGACGTCGCCCCGCTGCGCCAGCTCGACGACGACACCTGGCTGCTCGAGCTGTTCCACGGCCCGACTCTCGCGTTCAAGGACTTCGCCCTCCAGCTCCTCGGCCGGCTGTTCGAGCATGTTCTGGCGCGCCGCGGCGCACGTATCACCATCGTCGGGGCGACGTCCGGCGACACCGGGTCGGCGGCCATCGAGGCGTGCCGGGGGCGCAGCAATCTCGACATCTTCATGCTGCATCCAGAGGGGCGCGTCTCGGAGGTCCAGCGGCGGCAGATGACGACGGTCGTCGCCGACAATGTCTTCAACCTCGCCATCGGCGGCACCTTCGACGACTGCCAGGACCTGGTGAAGGCGCTGTTCGCCGACCACGCGTTGCGCGATGCGCTCGGCCTGTCCGCGGTCAACTCGATCAACTGGGCGCGGGTGATGGGCCAGACCGCCTATTATTTTTCCGCCGCGGCCCGGCTCGGCGCGCCGGACGAGGCCGTCACATTCGTCGTGCCGACCGGGAACTTCGGCAATGTCTATGCCGGATATGTGGCGCGGCAGATGGGCCTGCCGATCGATAGGCTGGTCGTGGCGTCGAACCGGAACGACATCCTCTATCGCTTCCTTGCCAACGGCGACATGTCGATCGCGGGGGTCGAGCCGTCGCTGTCGCCCAGCATGGACATCCAGGTCTCGAGCAACTTCGAGCGCCTGATGTTCGACCTGATGGACCGGGACGGGGCGGCGGTCGCGGCCGCGATGCGGGCTTTCCGCGATGGTGGCACCCTGCCGGGCGCGGCGGCGCTGCGCGAAGGTGCGCGTGCCCTGTTCGAGGGGCAACGTGTCGATGACGCGGAAACTCTCGGTGTGATCCGCGACGTGCATGCCGAGACGGGGATCCTGCTCGATCCGCACACCGCGGTGGGGGTCGGCGCCGCGCGGAAGATGACGCGCGACGGCCACAAGCGGGTTGTCCTTGCGACGGCCCATCCCGCGAAGTTTCCCGACGCCGTCGAGGAGGCCACGGGTGTGCGGCCCGAGCTGCCGCCGCACCTGTCGGACTTGCTCTCGCGCCCCGAGGCGGCGGCGTCGATCGACAACGACGTCGATGCGGTGCGAGATTTCGTGCGTGCCCACGCGGCGGCCGCAAGGTGAGCGAATCGGTGTCGGGTATCCGGGTCACCACGCTCGCGAACGGCGTGCGGGTCGTCAGCGACGGGATGCCGACCGTCGAGTCCGTGTCCATCGGGATCTGGGTCAAGGCCGGCGCCCGCTTCGAGACGCCGGAGATCAACGGTGCCGCCCACCTGCTCGAACACATGATGTTCAAGGGGACGCCCCGGCGCAGCGCGCAGCAGATCGCTGAGACCATCGAGAATGTCGGCGGCCATATCAATGCCTATACCGCGCGCGAGGTCACGGCCTACTACGCCAAGGTGCTGAAGGACGACGCGGCGCTCACGCTCGATGTGATCGCGGATTTCCTGCAGCACTCGCTGTTCGACGAGGACGAGCTGGGCCGGGAACGCTCGGTCGTCCTGCAGGAGATCGGCCAGGCGCACGACACGCCGGACGACGTGGTATTTGACAATTTCCAGGCGGTCGCCTACCCCGATCAGGCGCTCGGCCGGCCCGTGCTCGGGCGCCCGGAAATCGTCTCCGCCATGCCGCGCGACGCGCTCGTCGGTTTCCATGATCGGCACTATCACGGCGGTTCGCTCGTCGTCGCGGCTGCGGGCAACATCGCCCACGAGACGCTCGTCGCCCTGGCCGAGGAGCATTTGTCGGAGCTTGGGGCCGGTGCGGCGCCTTCGGTTCCGGCCGCGTCCTATGCGGGTGGGGAGAGCCGAGAGACCCGCGCGCTGGAGCAGGTCCATTTCGTGATGGGTTTCCGCGGCGCGCCGGTCGGCTCGGATGACTATTACGCTCTCTCGGTGCTCTCGAACCTGTTCGGCGGCGGCATGTCGTCGCGCCTGTTCCAGGAGATCCGCGAGCGCCGTGGGCTGGTCTATTCGATCGATACCTTCCTGTCGGCATTCTCCGACGACGGCGTCTTCGGCATCTATGCCGGGACGGGCCCCGATCTGGTGGAGGAGTTCGTCCCCGCGCTGTGCGACGAGATTGCCCGCCTTTCGTCGAGCCTGACGGAGGTGGAGATTGCCCGCGCCCGCGCGCAGCTGAAGTCCAATCTCCTCATGGGCATGGAATCGACGGGTGCGCGCGCCGAGCGCGCGGGACAGCAGATGTTGCTGTATGATCGCGTCGTATCGGTCGGTGAACTGGTTGAAAAGATCGAGAACGTGACCCTGGAGACCCTGTCCACGAACGCGCACCGGCTGCTCGAGGCGACGCCGAGCCTGGCGACGATCGGCCCGGCGACCCGCATGGAATCCTTCGATGCCATGCGCCGTCGGCTCGCGGCCTAACGGTCCGAATGCGCCTGTTTCGTTCCCTGTCGGGCAACGCCGGAAGTGTCCGGCTTGAGGGCGCCCGCACCTTCCTGCGCCCGCCGGGGGAACGCGACTGGCGCGCCTATGCGGAGGTTCGCGCCGCGAGCCGCAAGTTCCTCGAGCCATGGGAGCCGACCTGGCCGTCGGATGCGCTCAGCCGGGAAGCGTTTCACCGGCGCCTCAACAGGTATGCGAGCGACTGGCGCAATGACACCGGCTACAGCATGTTCGTGTTCGGACAGGAAAGCGGAGCGCTGCTCGGCGGAATCAGCCTGTCGAACGTGCGCCGTGGTGTCGCGCAGACCGGCACTCTCGGTTACTGGATCGGCGAGGCCTATGCCGGGCAGGGCCTCATGCGCGAGGCGCTGGGCCTGCTGCTCGGCTTCTGTTTCAAGGACCTGGCATTGCACAGGGTCGAGGCCGCGTGCCTGCCCAGCAACGCGGCCAGCCGCGGCCTCTTGATGGCATCGGGTTTCTCGGAAGACGGTTTCGCGCGCAAGTATCTGAAGATTCGCGGCGTCTGGCATGACCACCTGTTGTTTTCGCTGCTGGCCGAGGATTTCAAGGCGGCGGGTGCCGTCGCCCTCGAAACGCCCCGGGCCTGACGGTCCCGGTTCCTCCGCGCCCATGAGCCCCGCGCCCGCCAAGGTTCTGGCCCGCAAGCGTCTGCGCGTTCTCACGGTCCTGCTGACAAGTAGCCTGGCGTTTCTTGCGCCATCGGCCATCGCGCCGGGCCTGCCGGCGCTCCAGGCGGACTTCGCGCATGTGGACAACGCGGCGTTCCTGTCGCCCCTGGTGCTCACCATGCCGATGCTGTTCATCGCGCTTGCCAGTCCGTTCGCCGGTTACGCCGTGGACCGTTATGGCCGGCGGCGGATACTCATCGTCTCGACATTTCTCTATGGCCTGGCCGGCGTGTCGGGCCTCGCGGTGGAGTCGATCTTCGCGCTCCTCACGAGCCGCGCGTTTCTCGGTGTGTTTCTTGCGGGGATCATGACCAGTGTCACCGCACTGGTCGGTGATTACTTCGTGGGCGAGGAACGTAACCGGGTTGCGGGTCTGCAGGGCGCGTTCATGTCGCTCGGCACGCTCACATTTGTTGTAATCGCGGGACTGCTCGCCGAAATTCACTGGCGGGTTGGATTTACGCTCTTCGCGGTCGCCTTCCTTCTCCTGCCGCTCATGTTCGCGAGCCTGTACGAGCCTGACCGTGATGTTGCCAGGACCGTAGGCGGTTTCGAACCGCCACCGACGTTGCGCCAGTGGTCGGCGATCGGCCTGGTTTGCGGCCTCGCATTCGTGACCCTCATATTCATGTTCATGATCCCGTCGCAAACCGCCTTCTTCCTGGTGGAAATCGGCGTCGAGGATCCGACCCGCGCGGGACTGGCGATCGGTTTGTTCAACCTGTCGGCAGGCACCGCATCGCTGACCTACGGATGGCTGAGGTCCCGAGTCAGCCCGGAATCCATCTTTGCGTTGCTGTTTGCGGTCGGGGGCCTTGGCTTTGTCCTGACCGGGTTCTCCGAAAGCTTCACCGGCACGATGATCGCGATGGGGATTGGCGGATTCTCGATGGGGGCGTTCCTGCCCAACATCAATCTGGCGATCATCTCGCGCACCTCGATGGCCGTTCGCGGTCGCGCGCTTGGCGCGCTGACCACGTCGTTCTTCATGGGACAGTTTCTCTCGCCGGTCTGGGCGGTGCCGATCGCTGCGGCAAGAAGTGTCGGCCACGCCTTCCTGGTCAGCGGTTACCTCCTGCTGGCGATGAGCGCGATGTTCCTGGCGATCGTTGTCTGGCGGCGGCTGCTCGGTGCGCGGGAGGAAATGCGCTAGGCCCGGCCGGCCCTGCCGGACAGGACCGAGAGATCGACCCCGATACTGTTGAAGGCGCGCTCCCACTTGTCGGCCGCATCCACCTCGAACATCAGTGCGTCGTCGTAGGGCACCGACAGCCAGGCGTTGTCGTGGAACTCCGATTCGAGTTGTCCCGGACCCCAGCCCGCATATCCGAGCGCCAGGATGGACTTCTCCGGGCCGTCCCCGCGTGCGAGCGCCCGCAGAATATCGAGGGTTACCGTCAGCCCGACCTGGTCGGTGATCATCAGCGTCTCGTCGTGCCGGTACTCGCCGGAATGGAGCACGAAGCCCCGCTGGTTCTCGACCGGGCCACCGAAATGCACCGTCATGTCGCGCACCGAATCGCCGGCCGGGATGTCGAGCTGGCCCAGGAGTTCCCGGAAATCGATGGAATCGAGGGTCTTGTTGACCACCAGGCCCATCGCACCCTCGTCGTTATGGGCGCACATGTAGATGACGGCCCGCTCGAAGCGCGGGTCGGTCATGGCCGGCATCGCGAGCAGCATCTGGCCCTCGAAATAGGTGCCGGTGGTGGGATCGGTATCGTTCATGACATTCCTGTCATAGTTCGACGGGCCGGCAGAAGTCTCCCCGACACGCGATTGTGAGGCCAGGTGAGTGTCTGGCCGCTATATTCCGGGACATTCTTACCTATATTTCAACCGTTCGAGATTGGTAACTGGCAGTCCAGCCGAGGCATGAACCACATGGTAGCGCGTTTCCGGGAAATCCTGGGTCTGGCCACGATTATGGCCGCCATTCCGGCTTTTTTGTGGCCGAGCCTCGCTGCGGGCGACGCGGCGACCGACTGGCTCGACGGCCCGAAGGCCGATATCCGCCTCGTCTCGGCCACGACAGCTGTCGGCGATCTCGAATCGATCCCGCTCGGCATCGAGGTCCGCCTCGACGAAGGCTGGAAGACCTACTGGCGCTCTCCGGGCGATGCCGGAATCCCGCCCCACGTGGCATGGGACGAATCGTCCAACCTGGCCGCTGCGGCGTTCCAGTGGCCCGCGCCCGTCCGCTTCAAATATTTCGACCTGGAGACCTTCGGCTACGAAAAGCAGGTGGTCTTTCCGGTTACAGCCGAACTCCGCACGGCCGGCGAGGCCGTGAAACTGCGCGCGCAGGTCGATCTCCTGATCTGCGACGATGTGTGTATCCCCCACAGTTACACCGCATCGCTCGACCTGCCGGCGGGCCCGGCGAACCCGTCCGAGTTCGCGAACATGATCGCCCGCTACCAGAACCAGGTGCCGGGTGACGGCAGCCGGTCCGGTCTGGTGTTCGAGGGGGCCGACGTGTCCGGCGGCAACATCAAGCCGCTGATCCGCACGGCGTTTCGCGCCGATACGCCGTTCGCGACGCCTGACCTGCTGGTTGAAGGATCCGAGGACGTCCTGTTCTCGAAGCCGGCCTTCGAGTTTCTCGAGGATGGGCGCGTCGTCCTTGCCTCGGTGACGGCGGAGGATATTTTCGGCGAGGGAACACCGGTCGATCTCGAGAGCGATCCGCTCACCTTCACCCTGATCGACGGCGCGCGCAGCATCGAGACCAGCACGCTGCCACGGGCCGACGGGCTCGCCCATATCGACACGGGCGGTCTCGCGCTTGCGACGCTCCTGTCGATCATGGCGCTCGCGCTCGTGGGCGGGCTGATTCTCAACCTGATGCCCTGCGTCCTCCCGGTGATCTCGATCAAGCTCCTGTCGGTCGTGAGCCATGGTGGCGGCGATCCGCGTGAGGTGCGTCTCGGCTTCCTGGCGACCACCGCCGGCATTATCGTGTCCTTCCTGGCGCTCGCGAGCCTCGCGGTGGGCGTGAAGTCTGCCGGCCTCGCGGTTGGCTGGGGAATCCAGTTCCAGCAACCCCTGTTCGTCGTCGCCCTCGTGGTGATCCTGTCGCTTTTCGCCGCGAACATGTGGGGGCTTTTCGAAGTGCGCCTGCCGGGGCGGGTGTCCGATGTGGCCGTCGCGGCCGGCAACGGCCAGTCGCTCGGTGGGCAGTTCTTCCAGGGCGCCTTCGCGACCGTCCTCGCGACGCCCTGCACCGCGCCCTTCCTCGGGACCTCGATCGGCTTCGCCCTGAGCCGTGGCGCGCTCGAGATTTATGCGATTTTCCTCGCGCTTGGCGTCGGCATGGCGCTGCCCTTTATCCTGGTCGCGGTGTTCCCGGTGCTGGCGACCAAGCTCCCCCGGCCGGGACCCTGGATGAACGGCCTCAAGAAAATCCTCTCCCTGGCCCTGGTCGCGACGGCGGTCTGGCTCCTGACAGTCATGGCCGTTCAGGTATCGGTCGCGGCGGCGATTGTTGTCGCGGCCCTGATGGCCGCGATCTTCGCGCTGTTCGCATTGCGCAACCGTGTTCCGGAAACGCGTGCCCGCGCCTTGGGAGCCGCTGTCGTTGCCGCCGCGGTCTTTGCCTTTGTCACACCCGCCGCGCTGCCGGCCCTCGGGATCGGGGTTGCGGACCCGTCTGAGGTCGCCGCACGGGACGAGGCTTGGCAGCCGTTCGACGAGGCGGCGATCCCGACGCTCGTGGCGGAGGGCAAGGTCGTGTTCGTTGACGTGACGGCCGACTGGTGCATTACCTGTCAGGTGAACAAGAAGCGGGTGCTGGATACCCAGGCCGTCAACGCCGTCTTCGAACGCGGCAACGTCGTCCTCATGCGCGCCGACTGGACGAAGCCGAGCGACACGATTGCCCGGTATCTCGCCTCTTTCAACCGCTTCGGCATCCCGTTCAATGTCATCTACGGCCCGGAGACGCCGCGCGGCGTTGTCCTGCCGGAACTGTTGTCGGACGACGCGGTGTTCGGCGGGCTTGCCCAGGCCGGGCTGACCACGGCTGTCGCCGCGCGTTAGCCCGGAACCGCGAATTTCCCGCCAACGAAGGCTGGAATCTTCTGCAGGACCGACTATGTTGCGAGCCGGTATCAATGATGCGGCCGGCGCGAAACGCAAACCCCGTTGGCTCGCGGCACACCCGATCGAGGAGAGGACTGATGGCGATCAACAAAGGCGACAAGATTCCGGCGAGCGCGCTCGCCCACAAGACGGCGGACGGTATTGATCAGGTTTCGACCGACGACCTGTTCGGCGGCAAGAAGGTGGTTCTGTTCTCGGTGCCGGGGGCGTTCACTCCGACCTGTTCCGCGCAGCATCTGCCGGGCTTCGTCGAGAAGGCGGGAGAGATCAAGGCCAAGGGCGTCGATACGATCGCCTGCATGGCCGTCAACGACCCGTTCGTCATGGAAGCGTGGGGCAAGGATCAGTCGGTGGGTGACAACGTGATGATGCTCGCCGATGGCTCTGCGGCCTTCACCAAGCAGCTCGGGATGGAGCTGGACCTGGTCGATCGCGGGCTCGGCGTGCGCAGCCAGCGCTTCGCCATGATCGTTGACGACGGCACGGTGACCGAGGTGCTGCTCGACGAGGCAGGCGCCTTCGAGAAGAGCTCCGCCGAGAGCGTGCTCGAGCATCTCTAGGCGCAACCACGCGTGAATGCTGAAACGGGGGCCCTCACGGTCCCCGTTTTCATGTCCGGGGCTATCTA
The DNA here is from genome assembly GCA_038140435.1 of Rhodospirillaceae bacterium. Lineage (GTDB taxonomy): Bacteria > Pseudomonadota > Alphaproteobacteria > UBA6615 > UBA6615 > UBA8079. The sequence goes on from JAYQGE010000002.1 coordinate 71,857, forward strand.
TCCCAGTCGGGTGATGGCGTTGCGCGCGAGCTCGTCCGCGCGTTCGTTGTCCGGATGTCCGGCATGGCCCTTGACCCAGTGCCAGTCGATCTCATGCCGTTCCATGGCCGCCTCGAGGCGTTTCCAGAGATCGACATTCTTGACCGGCTTCTTCGCCGCCGTCTTCCAGCCGTTCCGCTTCCAGTTGTGGATCCAGCTGGTGATGCCGTCTCGGACATAGGTGGAATCTGTAAACAGGTCGACGGGCGAGGGCTGCCGCAGTTCCTCGAGCGCCGCGATCGCCGCCATCAACTCCATGCGGTTGTTGGTCGTCTCCGGCTCGCCGCCGGAGAGTTCCTTCTCATGCTCGCCGGACCGCAGGATCGCGCCCCATCCGCCCGGGCCGGGATTCCCGGAACACGCGCCGTCGGTGTAGATCACGATCCGTTCGCTCATCCGTTCACATCCTCGAAGCTGACGCCGTAGGCGCCGGGGCCGTCCACCTGCTGGTGGAAGCGCAGACGGCCCAGGAACTGTTTCGGATCCTTGGGCTGCACATAGGCCGCGGCGTCGTGATTGATCCAGTCGTAAAGCCGCGTTAGCAGGAAGCGCAGGGCGCTGCCCCGGGCGAGCAGCGGCAGCGCGTCATATTCCGCGCGGGTAATTGGGCGTACGCCCGCATAGCCGCGCAGCAGCGCGCGCGCCTTCGTGACGTTCAGGCTGTGGTCGGGCTCGAAGCACCAGGCGTTGATGCAGATCGCAAGGTCGTAGGCCAGCGCATCGTTGCAGGCGAAATAGAAGTCGATCAGGCCCGAGAGCCGGTCGCCCAGGAAGAAGACATTGTCGGGAAACAGGTCGGCATGGATGATCCCGTCCGGAAGATCGTCGGGCCAGAGGTTTGCCGTGTGCTCGAACTCCGCCGCGATCACCGCCGCGAGCCCGTCCACGACCGTGTCGGCCCGGTCACGGGTTTCCTCCATGAGGCCTTTCCAGCTCGCGACCGACATGCTGTTCGGCCGATTCCCGTCGAAGCTCTGCCCGGCCTCGTGCATCCGGGCCATCGCCGCGCCGAGCTCGGCGCAATGCGCGGGCGTGCTCTTTTTCGGCCAGATGCCCGACAGAAACGAGACGATCGCCGCCGGGCGGCCGGCGAGCTTGCGCAGCGCCGCGCCGTCGCGCCCGTGAATGGGCGTCGGGCAGGAGATGCCGTTCTCGGCGAGATGGTCCATCAGTCCCAGGAAATAGGGGAGATCGTCGGGACTGACCCGCTTCTCGTAGAGGGTCAGGATATAGCTCTGGGGGGCGGCTCCGTCGCCGGCCACGGTCTGGAGCAGATAATTCGTGTTCTCGACACCCTCGGCGATCCCCTTGAACGAGACGACCTCGCCGATGTCGTAATCGGCGAGAAAGGCGACCAGGTCTTCATCGGAAACGTCTGTATAGACGGCCATGGGATATCAGGCGGTCAGTGCGCGGGGGAGGTTGAAGTGCACATCCTCCTCGCGCACCGTGACCTCTTCGATGGTGACGTCATACCGCGCGCGGCATGCGTCGACGAATTCCTCGACCAGGGTCTCGGGCGCCGACGCGCCGGCGGATAGACCGAGGGTCCGGAAGCGCTCGAACCGCGCCCAGTCCATGCCGTCGGCGCGTTCGACCAGGGCAGCGTCCTCGCAGCCCGAGCGCAGCGCGACCTCGACCAGCCGGTTCGAGTTCGACGAGTTGGGCGCGCCGATCACGATCATCGCCTCGCAGCGCTGGGCGATCGCCTTCACGGCCTCCTGGCGGTTGGTGGTCGCGTAGCAGATGTCTTCCGAGCCCGGCTCCGCGATATCGGGGAACCGCTTGCGCAGCGCCGCCATGATGGCCGCAGTGTCATCGACGGAAAGCGTCGTCTGGGTGACATAGGAAAGCGGGGTGTTTTCGGGGATGTCGAGCGCTACCACGTCCTGTTCCGTCTCGACCAGCGTGATCGCACCCGCGGGCAGCTGGCCCATGGTGCCGACCACTTCCGGGTGGCCCGCATGACCGATCAGCAGGATGTGCCGGCCGCTGCGTTGCTGGTGCTGGGCCTGATTGTGCACCTTGCTCACGAGCGGGCAGGTGGCGTCGAGATAGAAAAGTTCCCGACGCTCGGCCTCGGCCGGTACCGACTTGGGCACGCCATGGGCCGAGAAGATCACCTTGGCGTCATCGGGAACTTCGGACAGCTCGTCCACGAAGATCGCACCCTTCGCCTCGAGATTCTCGACGACGAAGCGGTTGTGGACGATCTCGTGGCGCACATAGATTGGCCGGCCCCAGCGTTCGAGCGCCTGCTCGACGATCTGGATCGCCCGGTCGACGCCCGCGCAGAAGCCCCGCGGCTTCGCCAGCAGGATCGTCAGGGGTGCCTTCGACATCGAACCGCTCCGTCGAGAGGTCCCGACCGAACTTGTTCTCGGTCCCCCGCTCTCGTAAGGTTTTCGCGCGGCGTGTCGCCGCGCACCCGTAATATCTTAGTGGCGCTGCACGGTGCAAGACGCAGCGCGAGTCGTGGAGGAACGTTATGGCGAAAGGTGAGGTCGCCCGGAAGGAGCCGATCGCCGTCGAGGTGATTCCCGGCCGGAAATACTGGTGGTGCGTGTGCGGCCGCAGCAAGAAGCAGCCCTTTTGCGACAGCGCACACAAGGGAACGGAGTTCGAACCGGTGATGTTCGAGAGCGATGAAGCCAAGACCATCTGGTTTTGCTGCTGCAAGCAGACTGGCGACCGGCCGTTCTGCGACGGCACCCACAACACGCTCTGAATCGAACGGCGGACAGCATGATTCTCCGACGTGCCATGGTCAACAGGGCCAAGACCGGATGGATGGCGCTTGCGCTGTTCGCGCTTGCCGCGTGCGACCGTACGCCTCCGGCGCCGCCGCCGCCCTGTCCCGATATCGTCATCGTGCAGGATGCCGCCGAAGTGACCCAGTTCCTGCCGGGCCCCGGGCGCGACCTTACCGACGTGACGCTCGAGGCTCAGGTGGCCGACTTCCGGGGCTTCTGCGATACGGATATCGGCGACGACGGGACCGGGGCGGTGGATGTCGAGCTGGAGCTGCTGATGATTGCCACGCGCGGGCCGGCCGCCGCGACTCGCGATGCGCTGGTCAGCTATTTCGTGGCGATTGCCGACAAGCAGGAGAACGTTCTGGCGCGCGCGGAGTTCGAAAGCGCGATCACGTTCGAGGGCAACCGCAACCGGATCGGGTTCGCCGAGGAGCTCACCCAGCGCATCCCTCTGGAAAGGGGACAGCTCGGTGACGATTTCAGCATTTTCGTCGGTTTCGTCCTGACGGACGAGGATCTTCGCTACAACCGCAACAAGCGCGGGCGTTAGTCCACAGGTGCCCGCTTGGGGCGGTTGACTCCACACCGCCGTCGCATAATCTCGAAGGAGAGGTGCGGCCCGAGTCGCACCTCGTGTGGAATTACATCGTCAGGAGACCCCAGCGGGAGAGACCGGCTTTTCGGCCGGCGCCGAAGGAGCAACCGCCCCGGAAACTCTCAGGCATCCAGGACCGCGAGGGGGATGACACTCTGGAAAGCAGATCCGGTCCGGCCGTGTGCCGTCGGGTCTCACCGAAGGCGTAAACCCTGCCTGAGCACTGTTCGGGCGTGGTGAATCTCTCAGGTTCGAGGACAGGGTGGGGCAGGCGGCGCAGCGGGTGCGTCGTCGGCTTGGCTCGGACCGGGAGAACGGCGTGGCCCCTGACACGGAACGCAAGACCCCCCTTTACGATCTGCATGTGACGCTGGGCGCGCGCATGGTGCCCTTTGCGGGTTACGCCATGCCCGTGCAGTACCCGGCGGGCATTATCGCCGAACACGGCGCGGCGCGTTCGGCGGCGGGGCTGTTCGACGTGTCGCACATGGGCCAGGCGATCCTGCGCGGCGACGATCCGGCGGCCAGTTTCGAGCGGCTCGTACCGGGAGACATCTGCGGGCTCGAGCCCGGGCGGATGCGCTACACGCTGCTGCTCAACGACGACGGCGGTATTCGCGACGATTTGATGGTCACCCGCATCGACGACAATGGCGCGCCCGCGCTGTTCCTCGTGGTCAACGCCGCGTGCAAGGACGCCGACTTCGCACATATCGCCGCATCGCTCGCGGACGAGGCGGAGCTGCAGATCCTGAATGACAGCGCGTTGCTGGCGCTCCAGGGACCGAAGGCGGAGGGCGTGCTCGCCGAGCTGGCGCCGGCATGCCGCGACCTCGTTTTCATGCAGGGTGCCGAGATGCGCGTCGGTGACGTCGATGCCTATGTTACCCGCTCGGGTTACACCGGCGAGGACGGGTTCGAGATATCGGTGCCGAACGCGGCGGCGGCGGGGCTCGCGAAGCGCCTGCTCGACCATGACGATGTCTCGCCGGTCGGGCTGGGCGCGCGGGATTCCCTGCGCCTGGAAGCCGGTCTCTGCCTGTACGGCCATGATTTCGACGAAACCACCTCGCCGATCGAGGCCGGGCTTGCCTGGGCGGTCGGCAAGCGCCGCCGCGAAGCCGCTGATTTTCCGGGTGCCCGGACGATCCTCGATCAGCTGGCGGATGGCCCCCAACGCCGGCGTGTCGGGCTTCGGCCGGAGGGCCGGGCGCCGGTACGCGAGGGCGCGGTGATCCGCGACGGCGCGGGCAATGAAATTGGTGTCGTCACCAGCGGCGGGTTCGGGCCCACCGTGGGCGGCCCGGTCGCAATGGGATATGTGGATGCCGGCAGCGCCGGCATCGGAACGGAACTGAACATCGAACTGCGAGGCCGGACGGTGGCCGCCAGGGTGGCGGATCTTCCCTTCGTGCCTGCGAACTACAAGCGCGCGAGCTGAACCGAGAGGAGAACACCGATGGCCGACCGAAAGTACACCGAGGATCACGAGTGGGTCGAAGTCGACGGCGAGACCGGCATGATCGGGATCTCCGACTATGCCCAGGAACAGCTCGGCGACGTTGTCTTCGTGGAGTTGCCCGATGTCGGCAAGATGCTCGACCGCGGCGACGAGGCCGCGGTTGTCGAGTCCGTGAAGGCGGCGGCCGAGGTTTACGCCCCTGTGGGCGGCGAGGTGATCGAGGTCAACGATGCGCTGAACGGGGATCCCTCGCTGGTCAACACCGATGCATTCGGCGACGGCTGGTTCGCGAAGCTGCGGCTGACCGATCCGTCGGAACTCGACGAGCTCATGGACGAGGCGGCGTACAAGACCTTCTGCGAGGGCCTGGGCTGAGATGCGTTACCTCCCCCTCACGGAGAACGACCGGCTCGAGATGCTGTCGGCCATCGGGGTCGGGTCGGTCGATGACCTGTTCGTCGATGTGCCCGGGGACGCACGCTTCGACGGGACCTTCGAGCTCTCCGATCACATGGCCGAGTACGAGGTCGAGGCGAAGATCGGCGCCATGGCTGCGCGCAATGTCACGACCGCCGACGGGCCGAGCTTTCTCGGCGCCGGCGCGTACCGTCACCATGTTCCGGCGGCCGTGGATCACCTGGTCCAGCGCGGCGAGTTCCTGACCTCCTACACCCCCTACCAGCCCGAGATCTCCCAGGGCACGCTCCAGGCGCTGTTCGAGTTCCAGACCATGGTGGCGCTGATCACCGGCATGGAGGTTGCCAACGCCTCCATGTATGATGGCGCGACGTCCTGCGCCGAGGCGGTGCTGATGGCCCAGCGGGTCACGCGGCGCAGCAAGGCGATTCTGTCCGGCGGATTGCATCCCCACTACCGCGAGGCGACCGAAACCCAGTCGCGTTACCTCGATATCGCCATCGACGCGCATGCCCCCGACCTTGACGGCACCGAGGAGTTGTCCGGCGCGATCGACGAGGACACGGCCTGCGTCGTCGTCCAGAATCCGGACGTGTTCGGCCATGTGCGGGACCTGGCGCCGCTGGCCGAGGCGTGTCACGCGGCCGGCGCGCTGCTGGTCGTCGCGGTGACGGAAGCGGTCTCGCTGGGCGCGATCCGTCCGCCCGGCGAGATGGGCGCCGATATCGTGGTCGCCGAGGGCCAGAGCCTCGGCAACGCCCAGGGGTTCGGCGGACCCTATGTCGGGCTGTTCGCCGCGCGGGAGAAATATGTCCGGCACATGCCGGGCCGGCTCGCCGGCGAGACCGTGGATGAGGACGGCCGCCGGGGCTGGGTCCTCACGCTGTCCACGCGCGAGCAGCATATCCGGCGCGAGAAGGCGACGAGCAATATCTGCACGAATTCGGGGCTCTGCGCGCTCGCCTTCACCATTCATCTGGCGCTCCTCGGCGAGGGCGGCTTCCGCGACCTCGCGCTGCTGAACCATGCCCGTGCCGTCGAGCTGGCAACGCGGCTGGAGGCGGTCGCGGGTGTCGAGGTGTTGCCGCAGGCCTTCTTCAACGAGTTCGCCGTGCGCCTGGACGGCGCTGCACAGGACGCCGTCGATGCGCTCGCGGCGCGGGGTATCCTCGCCGGGGTCCCCGCCGCGCGCCTGTTCGGCCGTGATGCCGGGCTCGATGACATCCTGCTGGTGGCGGTGAGCGAGCTCACCGGTGCGTCGGATATGGATGCGCTGTGCGATGGCCTCGCGGAGGTGCTGGCATGAGCGGGCATTCGAAGGATCTGAGCCGGCCGGCACCCGGACCAACCCCGGCGGGCGGCGTCGAGACGGTGCTCGGCCACCAGGGGCTGCGCCTCGAGGAGCCGCTCCTGTTCGAGATTGACAACCCCGGCGCCGCCGGGGTGGACCTGCCCGCGCCGCCGGCAGGCGCGAACCGGCTCGGCGGGCTGGAACGGACCGCCGCGATCGGCCTGCCGAGTGCGAGCGAGCCCGAGATCGTGCGCCACTTCACGCGCCTGTCGCAGAAGAACTATGCCATCGACATGGGCACCTACCCGCTCGGCTCGTGCACCATGAAGCACAATCCGCGCCTGAACGAGAAGATGGTCCGCCTGCCGGGCTTCGCGAACCTGCACCCGCTGCAGCCCGAATCGACGGTCCAGGGCGCGCTCGAGCTGATCGACACGCTGGCGCACTGGCTGAAGGAACTGACCGGGATGCCTGCGGTCGCCATGTCGCCGGCCGCCGGAGCCCATGGCGAGCTGTGCGGCGTCATGGCGATCCGCGCCGCGCTCGACGACCGCGAGGGCGGGCCGACGACGCGCCGGCGTATTCTGGTACCGGACTCGGCCCATGGCACCAACCCCGCGACCGCCGCGGTCTGCGGCTTTGCCGTCGATGCGATTCCATCGGATGCGCGCGGGCGCGTGGATGTGAAGGCCTTTGCCGACAAGCTCGACGAGGATGTCGCCGGCATCATGATCACCAACCCGAACACCTGCGGGCTGTTCGAGAACGACATGATCGAGATCGCGCGGCTGATCCACGACGTCGGCGGCTACTTCTACTGCGACGGCGCGAATTTCAACGCCATCGTCGGCCGCGTCCGGCCCGGCGATCTCGGCATCGACTGCATGCACATCAATCTGCACAAGACTTTCTCGACGCCCCATGGCGGCGGCGGGCCCGGTGCGGGGCCCGTGGTGCTGTCGGACGCGCTCGCACCCTTCGCCCCCACGCCATGGGTGGTGCACGGGCCGGACGGTTATGGGCTCGTCGAGCATGCGGCGGATGCGGGCGACGCCCGGCCGTTCGGGCGCCTCAAGGGCTTCCACGGCCAGATGGGGATGTTCATCCGGGCCTACGCCTACATGCTCAGTCATGGCCGCGACGGCCTGCGGCAGGTGGCGAGCGACGCCGTCCTCAACGCCAACTACGTGATGTCCGAACTGTCGGATGTGATGACGGCCGCCTTCGACGGGCCGTGCATGCATGAGTGCCTGTTCGACGATCGTTTCCTCAAGGATTCCGGCGTGACCACCCTCGACTTCGCAAAGGCGATGATCGACGAGGGTTATCATCCCATGACCATGTACTTCCCGCTGGTGGTGCATGGCGCGATGCTCATCGAGCCGACCGAGACGGAATCGAAGCGCGAGCTGGACAACTTCATTGCCGTCGTGCGCGCGCTCGTGGCCCGTGTCCAGGCGGGCGAGAGCAACGCGTTCGCATCCGCTCCGCGACTGACGCCGCGCCGGCGTCTTGACGAAACCGCGGCCGCGCGCCGCCCGGTCCTGCGCTGGACGCCGGACATCCCGACCGCTGAAGCAGCCGAATAGGCCAGCGCTGCCCTGGCAGCGGACATGAAAAAGGCCCCGAACGGGACCTCTTCGTCGCGCTGTCGCCGTTCCGGCGGGGGCGCTTGTCTAGTTGAGCTTGCCCGGCACTTCGCGGATCGCTTCGTCGACGATCTCGTCGCCCTTCTGCCCCGCGACCGTCTCGGTGAGGATGCGCCGGGTCGCGTCGATCGCGATGTCGGCGGCGAGCGCACGCACATCGGCAACGGCGCGCGCTTCGGCGGCGGCGATCATGTCGAGCGCCTGCTGCTCGCGGCGCTTCAGCGTCGCCTCCGTCCGCTCCTGGACGTTTGCCTCGATCCGCTTCGCCTCCTCGCGGGCCTCGTTAATGATGCCCTCGGCCTCGGCCAGCGCGTCGCGCTGCTTGCGCTGGTATTCGGCCAGCGTGTGCTGTGCCTCCTCGCGCAGGCGCTGTGCCTCGTCGAGCTCGGTCTTGATCGCGTTGGCGCGGTCGTCGAGCTTGCCGCCGATCATCTTCGTTACCGGGCGATAGACCGCGGCGATGAAGATGATGAACGCGACGAGAATCCAGGTCTCCGGCTTCTCGAGGAAGGGGACATCGTCGCCCGCGGCAAGCGCGGGGCCGGCCGATGCCAGCAATGTGCCGGCAGCGATCGTGAGACGCGTTGTCATCATGAACGTCCTCCGGCGGCCTCGTCGATCGCCTTGCGGACGGTGCCGCTGTCCGGCGTCACGCCGATCAGCCGCTCGACGGCCTGGCTGGCGATGTCCTCGACGAGCTCGGACACATTGTCCATGGCGGTCTGCCGGGCGTCGCCGATACGCGCATGCGCGGCATCCGCGTCTGAGGACAGCTTCTCCGTCAGGGCCGCGTTGCGCGCGTCGGCATCCGCCGTAGCCGCTTCCGCGGCCTTGTGCAGTTGCTCCTGCGCGTCGGCCCGCGCCTTCGCCAGCTCCGCCTCGTAGGCGGCGAGCACCTCTTCCGCCTCGGAGGTCAACTCCTCCGCGCGCGCGATGTCGCCATCGACCCGCTGGTGGCGGCTCTCGATTGTCGCGGAAATCCGCGGCAGATAGACCCGCCATGCGAACAGGAAGACGATGGCGAAGCACACCACCAGCCAGAAGATCTGGCTAATGAAGGAGGAGGGTTCGAACTGAGGCATCTTGGCGCTCTTCCGCTCTTGATCCGGTTTGCGCCCGGACGGCCCATGGGCCGTTGGCCGGACGTAAACGCGATCCGTTGCGGCCGGTCTCGACTAACCGGCGAGGATGATGAAGGCCATGATCAGGGCGAACAGCGCGATGGCTTCCGTGACCGCGAAACCGATCCAGATGAACGCGCCGATTTCGTCCTTGGCGGCCGGGTTGCGGCCAATCGCCTCGATGTAGCTGGCCCAGATGCGACCGACACCGATACCGGCGCCGACCATTCCGATGGCGGCCAGGCCGGCACCGATCAATCGCGCGAACTGCGTTGCGACTTCGAGTTCCATCATTGAATGCTCCTTCAAGCTCTCTCGTATGAGGATTAGTGCAGATGCAATGCGTCGTTCAGATAGACGCATGTGAGAATGGCGAACACATAGGCCTGGATGACGGCGATCATCACCTCGAGCAGGGTGATCGCGATCAGGAAGGCCAGCGGCAGCAGGCCGGGCAGGACCCAGAAGCCGCCTAGTGCGACGACCCCGCCGCCGATCACCTTGAGCAGAACATGACCGACGGTCATGTTCGCGAACAGGCGCACGGACAGGCTGATCGGGCGCGAGAAGTAGGAAATGATCTCGATCGGGATCAGGACCGGCGCCGAGACGATGGGCGCGCCGTGCGGGAAGAACAGCGTGAAGAACTTGAGGCCGTGCTTCACGAGGCCGATCAGCGTGACGCCGACAAAGATGAAGGCTGCCATCGCGAAGGTCACCGCGAGGTGACTGGTGAAGGTGAATGCGCCCGGGATCAGTCCCAGCAGGTTGCCGAACATGATGAACATGAACAGGCTGAAGATGAACGGGAAGTAGGGCCGACCCTGGGAGCCGACATTGTCGCGGACCATGTCCGCGATGACCTGGTAGAAATACTCCGCCGATGCCTGCATGCGCCCGGGCACGAGCGCGCGGCGCTGGGTGCTGACGACCATGAAGATCACGAGCACGGCGGCGGTGATCGCCATCCAGAGCGCAGAGTTGGTGAACGAGATGTCGAGCTCCGCGACTTCGAGCTCGACGATCGGAACGATCGTGAATTGTTCGAGAGGACTAGCCACCCGGATACTCTCCAGTCTTCTTCGACGTTTTGACCGGCGCGAACATGCCTATGCGCCGGTATCGCCGTTTGTCTTCCGCCGGCTTGCCTGATCTGCGGTGCGAATAACGTTCAGCAGACCCGCGACAAACCCAAGCATCAGAAACACCACCAACAACCAGGGCTTCGTGCCCAACCACCAGTCCAGGCTCCAGCCGATGCCACCGCCGAAACCCACCCCGGCGACCAGATCGACGACGACTTTCGCGCCGACGCCGATATCCGAAGCGCCACTTTTCGACCGGGACGAGGACTTTGCTTGTTCCCCCGCGCGCCGGTCGCGAATTTTGCCGAGGCGCTGCTTGAGTTCAGGCAGTTCAGGCGGCTGGTCCGGATCGGTCATGGACCCCCTCATCCCTGAATTGCTGTCCCCGCGGCCCGACTGGGCCGGCGCCCGAAAGCGAGCGCAACGTAGCGACCGCTCCGGGGCAAGTCAAGGTGACTTTCCGCACATGCGAAAAGGGTTGGAGGCCGCAGAAAACCGGGAGAAATTCGCTGCGCGCGTCTAGGCGATCGCGCGGATTTCCTCAGCACCGCGGAGGTCGACCGAGACGAGCTGGCTGACACCGCGCTCGGGCATCGTCACGCCGTACAGCCGGTCCATGCGGGCCATCGTCATGCGGTGATGGGTGACGATGAGGAAACGGGTCGTGCCGGTTTTTGCGATGTGGTCGAGCAGGTTGCAGAACCGGTCCACGTTGGCGTCGTCCAGCGGCGCATCGACCTCGTCGAGCACGCAGATCGGGGCCGGGTTGGTCAGGAAGACCGCGAACAGGAGCGCGGTCGCCGTCAGCGCCTGCTCGCCGCCCGAAAGCAGCGACAGCGCCTGCAGCTTCTTGCCCGGCGGGCTCGCGAAAATCTCGAGCCCGGCTTCGAGCGGATCGTCCGCGTCGGTCAGCTTCAGGTGGGCGCGGCCGCCCCCGAAGAGGCGCACGAACAGGTCCTGGAAGTGCTTGTCCACCTCCTCGAAGGAGGCCAGCAGGCGCTGCCGCGCCTCCCGGTTCAGGCTGGCGATGCCGCGGCGCAGCCGGTCGATCGCCGCGACGAGATCCTCGCGCTCGGTCTGGATCGTCTCGATCTTCTCGATCAGTTCCTCGGATTCCTGTTCGGCGCGCAGGTTCACCGGGCCCATGTTGTCCCGCTCGCGCAGCAGGCGTTCGAGGCGACGATCCGAGGCTTCCAGATCGGGAATTTCCTTGCCTTCGGCGATCTCCGCCAGCGCCAGGACTTCCTCGGGCTTGCATTCGAGCCGCTCGGTGATCCGCTCGATAACGGTGTCCAGCGTCTGCCGGGCCTGGGCGACGGCCGACTCGGTGCGCACCTTGTCCTCGCGCACCGTGCCGAGTTTCGCTTCCGCGTCGCGCATGGCTCGCTCGGCCTGGGACAGGCGTTCGTCGGCGCGCGCCACCGCATCGGCGGCCGCGTTGCGGCGCTCTTCAGAAGCCGTCAGCCGGTCCATCAGCGCCCGGCGCTGGCTCTCGATCTCTGCCGGTCGCTCGGCGAGAGTCTTGAGTTCGCCACGGGCCTCGCCGTCGCGGGCCTCGAGTTCGGCAATGCGCTCGCCCGCGCCGTTGTCCCGTGCCTGCCAGGAGGTTTCCTCCGCCGCCAGCGCGGTGATGCGCCGATGGCGCTCCTCGGACTCGCGCACGAGCCGGTCGTGCTCGCCCTGTGCCGCCGCGGAGGCCGCGCGGGCCTCGTTGAGCTGTGTGCGAAGCGCGCCGGTCTCGCCCCGCAGCGCATCCAGATCGCCCACATCCGCGCGCCGCGTGCGCGCGTCGGCGATCTGCGTATCCACGTCGGCGATGTCTGTCGCGATCCGCGCCAGGGTTTCGCCAAGGTTCTCGTGCCGCGCGACCCGCGCGGCGAATTCCCGCGCCAGGCCCGCATGCGTGCGTCGCGTCTCGGCCGCATGATCGTCGGCGGCTTCAAGTGCCGCGCGCGCGGTGCGCGCCGTCTCGCCGGCCGCTTCGGCAGCCTCGCGGGCACCGCGATGTTCCGCCTCGATCTCGGCGAATGCAGCCTCGGCGCTCCGGATGCGGCTGCCAAGCTCCGCCAGGCGGTTGCGCTGGCGCAGCCGGGTCGAGGTGGTGGCGCGCGCGTCGTTGCGCGAGACGTAGCCGTCCCAGCGCCAGAGATTTCCCGACCGGTCGACCAGCCGCTGGCCGGGCTTGAGCTCGCGCGCCAGGCGCTGCCCGCTTTCCGCATCGCCGACGATGCCGATCTGCGCCAGGCGTCGCGCCAGCGGGCCGGCGTTGCCGACATATGTGGCCAGCGGTTCGGCGCCGGCGGGAAGGCCGGGGTCGCCGGCGGCGTCGGACGTTTGCCAGTGACGTGGGGCACGATCGTCGGAGGGCGCATCCAGGTCTTCGCCCAGCGCGGCACCCAGCGCCGCCTCGTAACCCGCCGCCACCTCGATCGCATCGATCATCGGCGTCCAGTCGGCGTCGAGAGCCTCGGCCTCGGTGGCGAGCAGATCCTCGAGTGCGCCCGCCTCGGCGCGCAGCCGCGACAGGGCCTCGTCGGCCTTCGACCGTGCGTCGCGCGCCTTGTCGCGCGCGGCGTCCGCGCCTTCGCGTGCCGTTTCGGCCTCGTCCAGCTTTGACCGCGCCGCCTTCAGCGCGTCTTCGGCGGCATTGAGACGCGTCTCCGCGCTCTCCAGTTCGCCCGACGACAGCCCCTGCTCCTCGATTACGGTGCGTTCCGCCCGCGCTTCGTCGCCCTGGGTCTCGAGCCGGCGCCGGCGCGCGGCGAGTTCGTTCATCTCGCGCTCGAGCGCGGTGATTTGCGCTTCGCCGGTCGCGAGTCGTTCCATCAACCCGGTGAGGTCGGCCTCGATCGTCTCGACGCGGGCGGCGCGCGCCTCGAGTGCTGCCCGGGTCTCGGCGATGAGCTCGTCCTCGCCCGCGCACGCGCGCTCGATTTCGGCCTTCTCCGTGCCGAGCCGGGTCAGTGCATTGCGGGCCTCGGCGGCCAGCCCGCGCTCGCGGCCCAGGTCGGCCTCGATCTGGGCGAGTCGGGTCTGCCACTGCTCGGTCGCGGTGCGGTTGCGTTCCTCTTCCGCATTCAGCTCCTCGCGCGCGATGTTGAGTGTCTGGAGCTCCGCCGCGGCCGCCGCCTCGGTCTCGCGCAGCGGGACCAGTTCCGCGGCGGCGGTTTCGCGCAGCCGCGTGGCCTCGGAGACGACCTTGGTCTGCTCGGCGACGATGGTCTCTGCGCCGCGCAGGCGCTCCTCGGCGCCCGCCAGGTCGCTGCCGGCCGCCGTCCAGCGGTGATGCAGCACGGTCGCCTCGGTGCGGCGGATGTCGTGGGAAATGTTCTTGTAGCGCCGCGCCTGGCGGACCTGCTTCTTCAGCCCCTGGAGCTGGGCGTCGAGGGTGACGAGCACATCGTCGAGGCGCTCCAGGTTGTTCTCCGCGGCGCGCAGCCGCAGCTCGGCCTCGTGGCGGCGCGAGTGCAGGCCGGTAATGCCCGCGGCTTCTTCCAGGAGAATGCGCCGGTCCGCCGGCTTGGCGCTGATCAGCGCGCCGACCCGGCCCTGGCTGACAAGTGCGTTGGAGCGCGGACCGGTCGCCTGGTCGGCGAACAGGATCTGGACGTCGCGGGCCCGGACGTCGCCGCCGTTGATCTTGTAGTTCGAACCCTTCTCGCGCTCGATGCGCCGGGAGATTTCGATGTCATCGGAATTGTTGAACTGGGTCGGCGCGGTCCGGTCCTGGTTGTCCAGGCTGAGAACGACCTCGGCGGCGTTGCGCGCCGGGCGGTCGGAGGTCCCACCGAAGATCACGTCGTCCATGCCGCCGCCGCGCATCTGCTTGGCCGACGTCTCGCCCATGACCCAGCGCAGGGCTTCGACAAGGTTCGACTTGCCGCACCCGTTGGGGCCGACAATACCGGTCAGGCCGGGTGCGATCTCGAGATCGGTCCCGTCGACGAACGACTTGAAGCCAGTCAGTCTCAGCTTGTTGAACTGCACCGGTACGTAACCCCCCTAAAAGAACTCTGTCTGTGCGACGCGGCGCATTGTGAACACCGAATCACTACTGCGCCAGAAGCGGATCGATGATTTCCGACAATTCCTCGATCGAACGCGAGCCGGCATAGAGCTGGCCGCCGATATCGAAGGTCGGGGTGCTTCGGACGCCCCGGGCACTCGCATTCTGACGTTCCGTCAGAATGCCGTTGGCGAGCGCCTCGGACGCGAGGCAGCTCTCGAATGTCGCATCGTTGATGCCGGCCAGCCGGCCGATCTTCGCGATCTCCGCGACCGGGTCGCGCGCGCGCGTCCAGTTGGGCTGGCTCTTGAACAGGACCTGGATCAGGCCCGAATAACGGCGCGGGTCGGCGCAGCGCGCCATCATGCCGGCACGCAGGTCCACGCCGTCGCGCGGAAACTCCTTGTAGACGAACCGCACCTTGCCCGTATCCAGGTACTTTTCCTTCAGGTCGTCATAGACATCGTTGTGGAAGCTCGCGCAGGCCGGGCAGGTGAGCGAGAAATACTCGATCATCGTGACCGGCGCGTCCGGGCTTCCGATCGAGCGTTCCTGCAGCGCCGCGGCGGCATCCACCGCATCCTGCGCGGACGCGGACATGGTTGCGCAGGCAAGCGATATCGCGCCCGCCAGGGCAATGCCTATTCCTCTATATAGACGCACAGAGACCTCCAAACACTATATGTAGCTGATTATACGGCTGCTTGTTCGACCGGCCAAGGGCGGAAAAACCGCATTCTGACAGTCGTTTAGCGACCTTCAGGGGGACCCTGACAGGTGATTGTGACGGAATGGAGACGCTCGGCCTGTCAGTCGTCGGCGGATTGGTCCTCGGACCGGGTCTTTCCCTGCGCCAGCACGGACGCGCCGAGGTTGCGCAGCGCGCGCCGCAGCTCCGGGTCGTCGATCCCCGCCAGGTCGTTGTCGAGACGGGCGAGGTCGGCCGGGTCTGCCTCGGCCGCTGGGGCAGTGGCGGGGCGCTCGGGTGCGGAAATCGGTCCCTGGTGGAGGCGCATGGCTGCGACGGCGCGGAACCCGTAATAGCCGTTGATCCGCTCGAGCACCTGGGGTTCGAGATGCTGGAGTTCGAGGGCGAGCGGACCGGTGACACGGACATGCAGTGTGCCGCCCGAGCCCTCCGCACCGCGCACGAGACGCAGCGGCACGCACTGGCGTGCGAGGTCGGGCCCGACGATCTCGGGCCAGTCCGAAAAGACGCTCGCCTCGTAGAAACCCCGCTTGCGTCGGATCGTGGCCGTCGCGCGGCTGCTCTCGGCGCCGATCGCGCGCAATCCCCGCGCCCGCTTGCTTGTCATCTCGTCAGGATTCCCCGCATTCGATATCGCCCGCCATGTTAGAAGGCGGGGCCAGACGTCACAACGCCCCAGACCATGCCGCCAACCCCCGCCGAAACGATTCTCGACTGGTACGACCGCCACGCCCGCCGCCTGCCGTGGCGGGTGCCGCCGGCGCGTTCGCGCCGGGGTGAGCGGCCCGACCCCTATCGCGTCTGGTTGAGCGAGGTGATGCTCCAGCAGACGACCGTCGCCGCGGTGGGGCCGTACTTTCGCGACTTCCTGGAACGCTGGCCGACGGTCGGCGATCTGGCGGACGCGGATATCGACGAGGTCCTGACGGCCTGGGCGGGTCTCGGCTACTACGCCCGTGCCCGGAACCTGCACAAATGCGCCCGCAGGGTGCGTGACGACCATTGCGGCCGGTTCCCGGACACAGAAGAGGGATTGCGCGCGCTCCCCGGCATCGGGCCGTACACGGCGGCGGCCGTCGCGGCCATCGCGTTCGGCCGCCGCGCGACCCCGGTTGACGGAAATATCGAGCGGGTGATGGCACGCATGTTTGCCGTCGCGACGCCCATGCCTGACGCGAAGCCGGAGCTGAAATCGCTGGCCGGGAGCCTGACGCCTCCGCGGCGGGCCGGTGACTACGCCCAGGCGGTCATGGATCTCGGCGCGACAGTCTGCACGCCGCGGTCGCCGGCCTGCGGGTTGTGTCCCTGGAACGACATCTGCGAAGCCCGCGCGCGCGGGATCGCCGAGGATCTTCCACGGCGCGCACCCAAGCCGCCGCGCCCCGTCCGGCGCGCCGTGGCCTACTGGATGACGCGGCGTGATGGCGCCGTGCTGTTGCGCCGGCGCCCGGAGACGGGCCTGCTTGGAGGCATGATGGAAGTGCCGTCCGGGGACTGGGAGGAGACGGACATATTCGAGGATCGCCCGCCTGTCGCGGCGAACTGGGTCGCGTTGCCCGGGCTCGTGGAACACGGGTTCACCCATCTGCGGCTCGAGCTGCAGGTGAAGGCCGCGCGGATCGACGGGCGGACACGGCTCGGCGGCATTTGGGTGATGCCCGATGCGTTCGGCGATCACGCATTGCCGACACTCACCCGCAAGGTGGTGCGCCACGCCATGGCCCATCTGGGCAAGCCGGGATTGAATAAGAGCTAGTTGAGTTCCGCGCGGAGCTTCTGGCGCAGCACGTCGATCGGGACCAGTTTCCCCTCGATATCGACATGCCAGAAGGTCCAGCCGTTGCAGGCCGCCGCGCCCTGGACCTCGGCGCCGATCTTGTGGATCGAGCCCCGGGTCTCTGCCGCGACGATGGTGCCGTCGGCGCGCACCTTGGCGGCGTGCCGGCGCTTGGGCGCATAGAGCTTCTCGCCCGGCCGCAGCAGGCCGCGCTCGACGAGCCAGCCGAAGGGGATGCGCGGCTGTTCGCGCTTCGACGGGGTCTCGAGCAGGTCGGTCTCGGGGATGCGGCGGGTCTGCGCGAGCCGCTTCTCCGCGACGGCGATATAGTCTGGGTCGCGCTCGATCCCGATGAAGTCCCGGCCGAGCTGCTTGGCGACCGCGCCGGTTGTCCCGGACCCGAAGAAAGGATCGAGGATGACGTCGCCGACCTTCGTCGAGGCGAGCACCACGCGGTGGAGCAGGGCCTCCGGCTTCTGGGTCGGGTGCGCCTTCTTGCCGTCGGCGCCCTTGATGCGCTCGCTGCCGTTGCAGATCGGCAGCAGCCAGTCGCTGCGCATCTGCAAATCGTCGTTGAGCGCCTTCATGGCGTCGTAGTTGAACGTGTATTTCGAGGTCTGGCTCTTTGCCGCCCAGATCATCGTCTCGTGGGCATTGGTAAAGCGCCGGCCACGGAAGTTGGGCATCGGGTTGGTCTTGCGCCAGACGACGTCATTCAGAATCCAGAAGCCGAGATCCTGGAGGGTCGCTCCCACGCGGAAGATATTGTGGTAGCTGCCGATGACCCAGAGCGAGCCATTGTCGCTCAGGACCCTGTGCACCTCCGAAAGCCACGCCCGGCTGAATTCATCATAGGCCCTGAGATCGTCGAACTTGTCCCAGTCGTCGTCGACGCCGTCCACTTTCGAATTGTTGGGACGAGTCAGCTCGCCGGACAGTTGCAGGTTGTAGGGCGGGTCGGCGAACACGACATCGATGCACGCGTCCGGCAGGGCGGACAGCTGCTCGATGCAGTCGCCTTTGAGAATCACGTTGCGCGCGGGCACGCCGGTGCCCTTGCGACCTTGGCCAGGGGTACGCATGGCCGCGGACGATGAACAACTCGGGACTCACCGTCAATCGGAAAATCGCCTGGAGGACGATTTTGTGTTTCGAGTCAGCCGGTTAACGAGATGTTGGGGTGTCCTCGAGGATCGCGCGTATGGGGGCGAAGCTGCGCCGGTGATGTGGCGTCACGCCCCGGGATTCGAGTGCACGGCGATGCTCCGCGGTGCCGTAGCCGGCGTTCCGCTCCCAGCCATACCCCGGATGCGCCTCGGCAAGTTCCGCCATCAGCCGGTCGCGTGTGACCTTGGCCGCGATCGACGCGGCGGCGATCGACAGGATTTTCGCGTCTCCGCCAACGACCGTCTCGCCGGGGCACGGCAGGTCCGGCATCCGGTTGCCGTCGATGAGCACGCGGTCGGGCGCGACGGGCAGTGCGCGGACCGCGCGGCCCATCGCCCGCAGGGTCGCGGCGAGGATGTTGTGTTCGTCGATCTCCGCGACCTCGGCCCGGGCGATCGACAGCCACAGGCTGCCGCGGTCCCGCTCCGCGCAGATGACCTCGAAGCAGCGCTCGCGCGCGGCCCGGCTCAGGGCCTTGGAATCATTGACCCCGGCATCGCGCAGGCATGCGGCGCTGTCGGGTGTCAGGATTGCCGCCGCGGCCACCACCGGTCCGGCCCACGGTCCGCGTCCGGCCTCATCGACCCCGGCGACAAGCTCGTGCTTGTTCGTTTCTTCCATCTGCCCGGATCAATCCGAACCGTCGGACGCGCCGCCTGTCGCGTCGCCGGGTGGGTCCTTGGCCCTGCGCTGGCCGGGCCGCCGGATGCCCGAGGGCAGCGCGACGCGGGTTCCCGCCAGCCGGCGCAGCGCGGCGCGGGTCCAGTCCGCCTCGCGGCCGAAGGCGACCCGGAACACGTAGCGGATCGAGGCGCGCTGGTAGCGCGCGGTGCGGTGCAGACGGCGGATCGCGTTCATGTAGAGGGGCGAGATCATGAGCGACAGGGCCGTGACCGAGAGAATGATCCGGAACTCGTCGCCCGAGATGATGCCCTTCTGCAGTCCCACGTTGCCGAGCAGGAACGAGAATTCGCCGACCTGCGCGAGAATCAGCGCGCTCAGCAGCGCCTGGGCCCAGGGCTGGCGCAGCGCGGCGAAGATCGAGAGGTTGATGGCCGTCTTGCCGACCGTGACGATCAGCAGCATCAGGATGATGATGCCCAGATTGTCCCAGATGAGCGCCACGTCGATGAGCAGGCCGACCGACAGGAAGAAGACCATCATCAGGATCGACTGGATCGGCATCACCATGTCGAGCATCCCGACACGCAGGTTGCTGTTGCCGATCGTGAGCCCGGCGAGGAACGCGCCATAGGCGGGCGACAGGCCGATGAGGCCGGACACCGTGGCCGCGCCGAAGCAGCAGACGAGGCCGAGCAGCGGAGTCAGGTCCTTGTGGCCTTCCGTCCGGCTCAGAAAGGGGATGTTCAGGCGCTGGCGGCGGCTGAGGAAGATGATCAACGCGAGCAGGAAGCCGACGGACAGGACGATGCGACCGATCGCGAAGATGCTGAACGCGCCGTCCGCGACGACATCGAGCAGCAGAATCATCGGCACGACGGCGAGGTCCTGGGCGATCAGGATGCCGACGGTTATCTGGCCGGTCCGCGTGCGCAGCTCGTCGATGTCCTCGAGCATCTTGACCGCGACGGCCGTGCTGGACAGCGCGAGCACGAAGGCGAGCAGCGCCACCGCCGCCACGGGCCAGCCCTGCCACTGGCCGATCAGCCAGACGAGTATGGTGGCGCCGGCGGTCTGCAGCGCCACGGTGGTGACCGCGATCTTCCAGATCTGCCGGAAGGCGCGCAGGCTCAGCTCCATGCCGATCACGAAGAGCAGGAGCAGGACGCCGAGCTCGGCCAACAGGCCGATGCTGGCCTCGTTCTCGACCAGCCCGAAGCCCGAGGGTCCGAGGACGAACCCGGCGATGATGTAGCCGACCACGGCCGGCTGCTTCAGGCGCGTGAAGAATACGCCGCACAGCAGCGCGACGAGCACCACGACGGTGAGCGGGAGCAGTTCGTGGTTCGTAAGCATGCCGGCCGCACGCTAGCACAATGTCGGGTTGGCCATTGTGAATTCAAAGGGTGAACTCGGGCGCGCCGACGTCACCTCAGGCGGGCGCCTCAGGCCGGAGCCTTCGCCGTGTCTGCGAACAGGTTCAGTTGTCCTTCGGTGCCCTCCGGTTCGGCACGGCGGAACCGGCGCGCATCCAGCAGCGTCGGCTCGGTGTCGAAGCCCTGCTGGCGGACCGCGACCCGGAAGCGCTCCTCCAGGAGCTTCGCGAGCTCGCCGCGGCCGCGCATGCGTTCGCCGAAGCGGCTGCGATAGAGCTCGCCGCCCCGCATCTCGCGAAGGCGCTTCAGCACCCGGCGCTTGCGGTCGGGATAGTGGGTGTCGAGCCACTCCTCGAATAGCTCCTTCAGTTCGAGCGGCAGCCGCAGCAGGATGTAGCCTGCATGGCTCGCGCCGGCCTGGCGGGCGCGGATCAGGATGGCCTCGAGCTCGTGGTCGTTCAGCGCCGGGATCATCGGCGCGGCCATCACGGTGACCGGCAGCCCCGCCGCGGCCAGCATCCGGATGGTCTCGAGCCGGCGCTCGGGCCGCGCGGCGCGCGGCTCCATGCGTTTGGCAAGCTCGGTGTCGAGCGTGGTCACCGACACGCCGACGCTCGCCAGTCCGCGCGCGGCCATGGGGCCGAGAATGTCGAGGTCGCGGGCGACCAGTGCGCTCTTTGTCACGATCGAGACGGGGTGGTTGTGTTCGGCGAGCACCTCGAGGATCGCGCGGGTGATCTTCAGCCGCCGCTCGACGGGCTGGTAGGGGTCCGTGTTGGTGCCCATGGCGATGGTGCGCGGCACGTAGCCCGGGCGCGCGAGCTCGCGGGCGAGCAGCTCCGCGGCGTTCGGCTTGGCGAACAGCCGGGTCTCGAAGTCGAGCCCGGGCGAGAGGCCGAGCCAGGCGTGGGTCGGGCGGGCGAAGCAGTACACGCAGCCATGCTCGCAGCCGCGATAGGCGTTGATCGAGCGATCAAAAGGAATATCGGGCGAGTCGTTCCGCGCGATGATGCTCCGCGTCCGGTCGAACGTCACCGACGTGTCGAGGCGGGACGGGGGGGCTTCCGCGCCGTGCTCGGTGTGCCAGCCGTCGTCCGTCCCGCCGGCCCGCAGACGCTCGAAGCGGCCGCTGCGGTTGGACACGGCGCCGCGTCCCGGGCGCGGCCGGTCGGGCAGAGGCGCGGGGCCCGCCTCGTGAAGTTCCGGCACCGGTTCCGACGGGGGGTGTGCCGGGCCGGGATCGATCATCCTGTTCATGTCCCCAAACATAGTTCTTGTCGAGAACATAACAAGAACATTTTTCGTATAGTGCAGGTCTGATGCGTTTCCGTGTCGGGGCGTCAGATCGTCAGGACGGTGGGTGCGAGCCAGTCACCGCGGGTTGCGGCGATCACGTCGGGCTCGAAGCAGTGCGCGACATGGCCGCGGATGTGCGCCGCCATGCGGGCATCGCGCATCGCCGCGTGATCCGTGCCCGACCACTCGGCCCGCCAGCGCACGAACCAGGTGATGGTCCGCAGCCAGGTGAGCCGCCGCATCGGCAGCAGCCATGGCCCGAGGGCGGCGGCCCGTTCCCGGCCTGCCAGATCGAGATAGTGCTGGTAAAAGCCTTCGACGTCATTCGCCGACAGCGTGCCCCGGCAGTCGGGATCCCAGCCGGTCGAGGTGCGCAGCGTCACATGCGCCAGGTCGATCGGGACCGCGCCGTAGAGCGCCTTTTCCAGATCGACGAACCAGGCCTTCCCGCCGGCATCGATCAGGAAGTTTCCCGGATGGGCGTCGGTGCACACGAGGCTTGGCGGAAAGTCGGGTTCGCCCTGGCCGGCGAACTCGCGCGCCCATTCGAGATCCTCGAGGATGCCAGCTTCCGACGCGGCCGAGAGCCCGGCGGCGGGCAGGTGGGCGGCCTGCTCCTCGATCACCTGCAGCGTCGAGGAGACCGGATTCTGATGCACCTGGAGCGGCGCGCGGTCCCCGGGCGGTGGCACCGGCAGCGCGTGGATCGCGGCCAGCGCCCCGGCGATCGCTGGCAGGTCGTCGGGCAGTACCGGCGCGCGGCCCTCGATCCGCGTGACGAGCAGCGCGCCGCGCGGCAGTGTCGCGTCGGGTTCGAACACCGCGAGACAGGGAGGCGTGTGGTCGCTGGCCGCCGCCCGGTCGAAGGCCGCTGCCTGGTAGGCGAGCGCGCCGTCGGCATCGAGACCCCACTGGTTCATGCGTGGAATGCGCAGGATCGCGCCGGTCTCGCCCACCCGCCAGTGATCGTGGGACACGCCCTTCGTTGCGTGAACGCTCAGATCCGCGGCGCGTATGTCGGACGCATGACCGGAGCGCCGCAAACGTTCGGCAATGGCGTCGGGGTCGAGGGCGTCCGTCACCGGCGTCAGAGCGGCTCGCGCCCCTCATGCTCGCGCAGACGCGGCAGGAGCTCGGCGAAGTTGCACGGCTTGTGCCGGATGTCGAGCTGGTCCTTGAGGATGTTGTCCCAGCCGTCGCGGCATGCGCCGGGCGAGCCCGGCAGCACAAAGATATAGGTGCCGGTCAGTACGCCCGCATCGGCGCGGGACTGAACCGTCGACGTGCCGATCTTCTGGAAGCTGATCCAGCGGAACAATTCGCCGAACCCGTCGATCCGTTTCTCCACGACATCGCCGAGCGCCTCGGGCGTGACATCGCGGCCGGTGATGCCGGTTCCGCCGGTCGAGATAATCACCTCGATCTCGGGGTCGGCGGCCCAGCTGCGGAACTGGTCGGCGATCGCCGCGCGGTCGTCGCGAACGATATCGCGCGCGGCGAGAACATGGCCGGCTTCCTGCACGCGTTCGCTCAGCGTGTCGCCCGAGCGGTCATCGTCCATGTCGCGGGTGTCGGAGATCGTCAGAATGGCGATGCGGACCGGCTTGAACTCCGGATCGGTCTCAGTTTCCGACATTTGCGTCCTGTGCCGTGTAGCGTGGCCACCGGCCCGCGACAATATCGTCGAGGGAGGGCGAGTTCTGTCCCAGGCGGTCGCGGTAGATCCAGAGATTGGTCAGGATGCGTTCGACGAACGCGCGCGTCTCGCGGGAGGGCAGGCTCTCGATGAAGAGCAGCGGATCGTCGCCATGGGCAATGCTGCGTTCCCACTTCCTGAGATTGCCGGGCCCCGCATTGTAGGCCGTCGCCGTGCGGAACAGGTCCTGCTGGATTCCGCGTTCGGACATCAGCAGCTCGATATACTGCTGACCGAGCGCGAGGTTGAGCTCGGGGTCGAACAGCTTGTACTTGCCACGTCCGCGAAGCTCGCGCTCCCGCGCGACATAGCTCGCGGTCCGCGGCATGAGCTGCATCAGCCCGCGGGCGCCGGCGTGGCTCTTGGCGCGGCGGTTGAATGCGGATTCCTGGCGCACGAACGCAAATACCAGTGCCTGGTCGACCGCATATCCGTCGGCCGGCTTCCAATCGGGAACCGGGTAGGCGGCGGCGAGCTTCGAGCGAGGTTCGGCGAAGCCGGACAGCTTGAGTGAGACCGCCGGCAGGCTTGCGCTGGCGGCGAGGGCGAGGACGTCGGGCAGAAGCGTCGGGCGGGCGGCGGCGAGATTGAGGAGTTCGAGCTCCGCTTCATGTTCGCGGCCCACCTGCAGCAGGGCGATCGCCCGTGCGCCGATGCGGGTGTCGGCGACATCGCGATATGCGCCGAAGCCGAGGCTTGGCTTCTTCCAGTCGAACTGCGACGTCACGCCGAGGGCGCGGCGCGACAGGAGTCCGTAGAAGTGGCGTTCGTGGACGGCGCCGATTTCCAGCAGCGCCGTGACCCGATCGGGATGACCGTTGGTGATGGCGGCGCGCGCCGCCCAGAAGCTGCCAGCGGCCGCGAGGGAGTCCGCGGCCAGTGTCGAGTTCGCCAGCGTGCTGAAGAATGTTTCCGCGTCCTGGGTCTTGCCCAGCCGCCAGGCGGCGAGCCCGCCCCACCAGTAGGCCAGCGGGGACGCGCCCGGCGCGATCACATCCGCTGCCCAGGCCGCCTCGACGGCCTCCGCGTCCTTGCCGGCGCGGAAATAACCGCGCGCAATGGTTCGCCAGGCCTGTGCGATCTGGGTGTTGTCCAGAAGCCGCTGTGCGCTGCGCTGTTCAAGAAGCTGTTTGGCCCCCGTCGGCCAGCCGCGGGCCACGCGGCGACGGATGTCACTTTGCACCTGCCGTCCGGCCCGGGTCGCCGCCCGGGAATTGAGTGGCCGACCCTCCGACGCCTTGCGCACGACTTCGCCGGGGATTGGCAGGATGTGCGTGACCGGTGCCTGTGCCGCGCGGGCACCCTTCGGCTGACGCAGTACGGCGAGCCGGTGAATGCGGCGTGCCTGCGGGTGGTCGGCGTGCGCCGCCATCCAGGCGCGCAGTTCGGTGAAGCGCGAACGGTACCTGGTCGGGTGGAGATAGCGCTGGGCTTCAACATGCCCCATCAGCCGACGATCCTGGATGCGCGCGATGATCGCGTTGGCGGCGTTCCAGTCGCCGGTTTCCTGGAGCTCGAAGACGCGTTGATAACGTGCGACATCAGCCGCAGACAGGACGCCATCGACGGACCCGATGCCGGGGATGACGAGCGTTCCGGGCCCGACGAGAGCCGTCTCGAGCGGGCGTGGTTTCGGTTGCTGCGCCCGCACATCGCCGGGGCTCATGTTCGTTGCGAACAGGAGCGCGGCGATGACCAGCGGTACGGCGAACCGATTTCTCACAGCGCTTCCGTTTCTGTTGAACACGCGGGCCTAGATACAACCCGAGGGGCTTGTACGGCAAGTTGCCGCGTCGCGGCTTCACAATTCGTTAAACTTCGAGAGGTGTCCCCAGCGCGTCCAGTTTTTCGCGGACCGCGATCAGGTCGAGCCAGGCGGCACGTTTCTGGGCCGGCTGGCGCAGGAGATAGGCCGGGTGCAGGGTCGCCATCGCCGGGATCGCGGTGCTGTTGACCCCGCCGTTCGCCGGCAAGGTGTAGTCGTACCACTGTCCACGCAGCCGCGTGATGCCTTCGGTCCGGTTCAGCAGCGTCTTTGCCGCCGTCCCGCCGAGGAACACGAGGAGCTTCGGTGCGACGAGGGCGATATGGCGTTCCAGAAACGGCAGGCAGGCGGCGATTTCGGCATCGGTGGGCTGCCGGTTGCCGGGTGGCCGCCACGGCAGAATGTTCGTTATGTAGACGTTTGTCTCGCGGTCCAGATCGAGAAACCCGAGCATCGCGTCGAGCAGCTGTCCGCTGGCGCCGACAAACGGCTGTCCCTCGCGATCCTCGTCGCGGCCCGGTGCCTCGCCAATGAGCATGATGTCCGCGTCGGCGGCGCCCGTGCCGAACACCAGGTTCGTCGCGGTCGTTTTCAACGCGCAACCGTCAAACGCCGCGAGCGCATCGCGCAGCGCGCCCAGATCATTGCACCCGCCCGCGAGGTCGCGCGCGGTCGCGTTCACCGTGTCCGCGGGCGCAAGGTTGGGTGGCGCGGCCGGTGGCGGCGCGACGTTCGGCACAACATCCGGTCGCATCGCCCCGGGCTCCGGTTTCGCTTCGGGCACCGGTTCGGGTTCGGGCGTCGGTTTTTGCGGGGGCGCCGCGAAACGGTCGACCGGCGCGTCGAGTATGGCCTCGTCCGCACCAGCCTCGACCTGCCAGCGCAGCGCGGCCACCAGCTCGTCCCGGGTTTGTTGCCCGGCCGTCATCGACGCGCCTCGTGGCCGGCGCGATTTATGGCCGACCATCCATCGCCCGGTTGTGCTTCGCGTTGGGTCATGGTTCCTTTGGCGCCGATCCAAATCGAGTCGCGGAGAGTCTTAACATGAGCGAGCAGGGCACCGAACGCGAATCGATGGCCTACGATGTCGTAATCGTCGGCGCGGGACCCTCGGGCCTGGCGGCGGCGATCCAGCTCAAGCAGCGCGCTGCGGCGGCGGATACCGAGCTGGGCGTCTGCGTACTGGAGAAGGGTTCGGAGGTCGGTGCCCATATCGTGTCGGGCGCCGTCCTCGAGACCCGCGCGCTCGACGAGCTTATCCCCGACTGGCGCGATCGTGGCGCGCCGATCAACACGCCGGTCGCCGACGAGAAGTTCCTGTTCCTGCGCGAGTCCGGCGCGACCTCGATCCCGACGGGGCTTTTGCCCCCGACCCTCAAGAATCACGGGAATCACATCATCTCGCTGGGCAATTTCTGTCGCTGGCTGGGCGAACAGGCCGAGGCGCTGGGCGTTGAAATCTACCCGGGCTTCGCGGCGACGGAGGTCCTGTTCGATGCGGATGGCGCCGTGAAGGGTGTTGCGACGGGCGACATGGGTGTCGGTGCCGACGGCGAGCCGACCGCCAACTATGCGCAAGGCATCGAGCTGCATGCCCGCTACACCTTCTTCGCGGAGGGTTGCCGGGGGCATCTGGGCCGTCAGCTGATGGACCGGTTCGGCCTGCGCGCCAACGCCGAGGCGCAGACCTACGGCATCGGCATCAAGGAGCTCTGGGAGATCGATCCGGCGCAACACCGGCCGGGCCTGGTGGTGCACAGCGCGGGCTGGCCGCTCGACCGCGCCACCTATGGCGGCTCGTTCCTCTATCACCTGGAGGACAACCAGGTGGCGGTCGGCTTCGTGATCGGGCTCGACTACAAGAATCCCTATCTCTCGCCCTTCGACGAGTTCCAGCGCTTCAAGACCCATCCGGCCATTCGGCCCACCTTCGAGGGCGGGAAGCGCGTCTCCTATGGCGCCCGCGCGCTCAACGAAGGCGGCGTACAGTCCCTGCCCGAGATGGTGTTCCCCGGCGGCGCCCTTATCGGTTGCGAGGCCGGCACGCTGAACGTGCCCAAGATCAAGGGCACCCACACCGCGATGAAGTCCGGGATGCTCGCCGCGGACGCCGCATTCGAGGCCCTCGCGGACACGACCGCCACGCCCGTCCTGTCGGGGTTCACCGCGGCCTTTAGGGAAAGCTGGGCCTATAAGGAACTCGTTAGGGCGCGAAACTTCCGGCCGGCCTTCAAGTTCGGCCTGATGATGGGCACCCTGCTGGCGGGCCTTGACCAGGTCGTTCTGCGCGGCCGCGCGCCGTGGACCCTCAAGCACGGGCATACCGATCACGAGGCGCTGGAGCCCAAGTCGAAGCACCAGCCGATCGACTATCCGAAACCCGATGGGGAGGTGAGCTTCGACAAGCTGTCGTCGGTGTTCATCTCGAACACCAACCACGAGGAAAACCAGCCGGTTCACCTCACGCTCAAGGACCCGGATGTTCCGATCGCGGTGAACCTCGAACAGTATGATGCGCCCGAGCAGCGCTTCTGTCCGGCGTCCGTATACGAGATCCTGCGCGACGACGACGGCTCCAACCCGCGGCTGCAGATCAACGCCCAGAACTGCGTTCACTGCAAGACGTGCGACATCAAGGATCCGACCCAGAACATCGTCTGGGTCGCGCCCGAGGGTGGCGGCGGGCCAAACTATCCCAATATGTAGATGACGTCCCCGTCACGACAAGTTGTGGCACCCCGTCCGCGGGGTGCCGCTAGATTCGACTCGGCTGCTCGTCGGGCATAGATATTTGGGACGACTTGGATACGTGATGCGCATGAAACCAACTTTCTGGGCCGGTCTCGCCATCGCCTTGCTTGCGAGTTTGCCCGCCGCTGCCGCGACGGAGAATCGCGCGGGTCCGCCGGGATTTCAGGCGGATATAGAGGGCGCGCCGTTCGAACCCAGGCTCTCCGTGGCCGGACGTTTCCTGGCGGCCCGGCATGCCGAATCCGTTGGCAACCTGGTTGCTGCGGCGGAAATCACGTCCGGGGTCCTGGACGCGGTGCCCAACAGCGTAATCATGCAGCGGCGTGCCCATCTCGTGATGATGGGCGCCGGTCGCTTCGATGAAGCGGCCGCGATCGCCGACGAGCTCATCGCATTGCGCCCGAACGACCCGCTGGTGGTCTACACACTGGTCGTGCGCGCGTTCCAGGGCGGCGCGTATGGGCGCATTCTCGAGCTCCTGGACGCCGTTCCCGATTCCGGGATCAACACGATTGTGGCGCCCCTGCTGAGGGCGTGGTCGCTTGCCGGACAAGGTCGGACGACCGACGGTATTGCGGCGCTCGAGACCATGGCCGCCAATGCCGGCCTCGCGCCGGTCGCGGGGTTCCACCGGGCGCTGATCGCGGACCTTGGCGGCGATCCCGTCGGCGCGGAGGCGGCGTTCCGGCAGACACTGGCCGCTTCGGGCGGCCGGCCCTCGCTGCAACTGGTCGATGCGTTCGCCCGTTTTCTCGTGCGTGCCGGAAACCGCGATGAGGCCGCTGCGCTGGTCGCGGACTTCGCGGATCGGAATCCGCAAACGCTGCTCATCGACCCGGTACGCGATGTCGTCGAGGGCCGGGCGGCGCCCGTGCGGCCGGTGACTGAGGTGCGCGGGGGGGTGGCGGAGGTGTTCACCAATGTCGCGAGGCTTCTCAACCGCGAGCAACTGCGCACCGAGGCGATGCTGTTCACGCGCATGGCGCTCGATCTCTCGCCGGGCGACGCGTCCGCGACATTCTCGCTCGCCCAGCTCTTCGAGGCGCGCAATCGCGATGACCTGGCAATCGAGGCGTACG
Organism: Rhodospirillaceae bacterium; assembly: GCA_038140435.1. Classification (GTDB taxonomy): domain Bacteria; phylum Pseudomonadota; class Alphaproteobacteria; order UBA6615; family UBA6615; genus UBA8079. The sequence continues at coordinate 100,515 of JAYQGE010000002.1, forward strand.
AGGAAATCGATCCTGACTCGCCCTACGGCTGGTATGCGCGGCTCGGCATTGCCGACGCGATGCATGCGAACGGCGAGAGCGACGCCGCGATTCGCCTGCTGCGGAAGATGACGTCCGAGCGGCCCGAGCGGGCCGACGCAGCGCGCGCGATGGCCGACCTGCTGCGGGTGACCCGGAAGTTCGAGGCCGCGGTCGACGCCTACGACCTTGCCATCGGCCGGCTCGATGGCGCGCCCGGCTGGGGGCTATTGTATACGCGGGGCATTGCACTGGAGCGGTCCAAGCAGTGGGATCGGGCCGAGGATGACTTCCTGCGGGCGCTCGAGCTTTCCCCCGACCAGCCGCTGGTGCTGAACTATCTCGGTTACAGCTGGGTCGAGCAGGGTGTGCAGCTCGAGCGGGCGAAGAAGATGATCGAGGCCGCTGTCGAGAAGCGCCCGCGCGATGGCTACATCACCGATTCGCTCGGCTGGGTTCTCTATCGGCTGGGAGATTTCGAGAATGCTGTGGTCCATCTCGAACGCGCGGTGGCGCTCGAGCCCGGCGATCCGGTGATCAACGATCATCTCGGCGATGCCTACTGGGTGGTCGGCCGCAAACTCGAGGCCCGTTTCCAGTGGTTGCGCGCCCTGTCCCTCGAGCCCGACGAAGACGTCGAACGCGAGATCCGGTTGAAGCTCGACGGCAAAAAGATGCCGGAGCCGCTGCCGCCCGGCAAAAAACGCGATCTCTAGGCACGTGTCCCGCACGGCCGATTCGACGCCCGGCGGCACCGCGCGGGAAGCAACCGCGCCGGCGAAGATCAACCTCTTCCTGCATGTCGGTCCGCGTGGCGCGGACGGTTACCACCCGCTCGAAAGCCTTGTCGTTTTTACGGTGTTCGGGGACCGTCTGCGGCTTGCGCCGGCCGGGCGTTTCGAGTTCACGCGTTCGGGACGTTTTGCAGAGGCCTTGCCGGAGGGCGCGGCCGACGACCTGACCGCGCGCGCGATTGCAGGGGTCGCCGAAATTTGTGGACGCGCGGGGGATTTTGCCGTTGCGCTCGAGAAGAATATTCCGGTCGCCGCCGGTCTCGGTGGCGGCTCGGCCGATGCCGGCGCTGCGATCCGGCTGGTATGCCGCGAATGGGGCATGTCGGAGAACGCGCCGGAGGTTCTCGCGCTCGCCGGGCGTCTCGGCGCGGATGTCCCCATGTGCCTGTCGAGCCGGACGGCGTGGGTGAGCGGCCGGGGAGACGAAGTGCGGCCCATGCCGGACGTCGCGGAAGTGGATCTTCTTCTGGTCAATCCCGGCCTGCCGCTGAGCACCGCCGAGGTGTTCGGCGCGTACGACGCCACGGCGGCTCTGGCGGGCGGGTTCGGCGTCTTGCCCGATCTTCGCAGCCCGTCCGAGCTGGTGTCGTATCTCGGGGGACAGCGCAACGATCTCGCCGGACCCGCGCAGGCCCTCTGCCCCGTGATCGGCGAGGTCCTGGACGCGCTTGGGCGCCAGGACGGATGCCGGCTTGCGCGGATGAGCGGCAGCGGGCCGACCTGTTTTGCGATCTTCGACGATCCGGAAGCCTGCGCGCGGGCCGGCGATGCGATCGCCGCCGCCGCGCCGGGCTGGTGGGTGCGGGCGACGCGCACACGCGCGGACGCAGCCTAGTTTTTGTTTCCGGTCAGCTGTCGCAGGTGCGCCGCCAGTTGTTCCGACGGCTCACCCGTGATGTCGAGCCCGAGCGCGCGCTGATATTCGCGAATTGCGTCGCGGGTCGTCGGCGTGAGCGTGCCGTCGGCCGGACCCGGTGCGAAGCCGAGCGATGTCAGCATCGCCTGGATGCGGCGGATCTGGTCTGAACCTTCGCCCGTTGCCGAAGCGGCAGGGGCGGCGGCTGTTTCCGCCGGCTGTGGTTCGCTCTTCGGCTGTTCGCTCCGTGGCGCTTCGGGGGTCGCGGGTGCCGTGGCGCCGGTCTCGGGCCGTGTGGTCGGCGGCCGGACGGGAGTGATGGTCGGCGGCGGCGCGACGGTCGGGGCCGGCGGCGGAGGTGGGGGCGGCGGCGGCAGACTCACATTGCCGGTGCTGCTTGTGGCCGGGGAGCCGGCGGGGGACGTGGCGGCGGCTGTTCCGGGCGACGTGCCAGGCGCGGCGCTTCCGGGGCGCTTCGGGGCCGGCCGCTTGCCGGTTATCTTGTCGGCGATAAACGCCGAGACCCGACGATTCACGGCCGCGCGTTCCTCGGCCGTCAGCCGGGCGGCGACCTGGTCGCCACGCTCGGCGGCATCGCGCGCGCCGTTCGCGTCGGCGACCCGGAACCAGAACAAGGCGTCCGTCAGGCTCTCCTGGGAGACCGGTGTGGTGGCCAGGATGTTCGCCAGCGAAGTTTGTGCCTCGACGACATTCTCGTCCGCAGCTCGGCGGAGCCATTTCAGCGCCATGTCGCCGTCGCGCGCGATACCCCGGCCCGCCGCATATGCCGCCGCGAGAGCGTATTGCGCGCGGCCATGACCCTTTTCGGCCGCGCTGTGGAACCAGATCAGCGCCTCGACCGGGTCGGCCGCAACGCCACGGCCGGAATCATAGAGCACCCCGAGATTGTATTGGGCGCTTACGACACCGCCGGCGGCGGCTTCCTGGAGCCATTTCGCCGCGAGTGCGTAGTCCCGGCTCACGCCGCGACCCGTCAGGTACCGGATCGCCAGTTCGTTCTGTGCCTGGGCATCGCCGGCAGCCGCGAGATCGCGCAGGGAGTCGATCTCCGGGTTGATGCTTTCGGCCGGCTCGGCGGGTGCCGGCTTTGCCGGGCCCGCGCCGCCCGTCGCGAGGGATGGCTCCGGCAGGTCGCTCACATTCCCGTCGCTGGCCGGTGCGGCTTGCGACGTTTCGGGCCGGGGCGCAGGGGGTGCTGCTGCTGCCGTTTCGTGTGGGGGTTGCGACGGAGCCGGTGCGGCTTTGGGGGCCGGAGTGGCGGGTGCCTGGGCGGCGGGCGGAGGGGATGCGGGAGTTGCCGAAGAGTTGGCGGTCGTGTTGTTCGTGACGTCCGCCTCGTCCGTGCCCGATAGCGCGTCGAGAGACAGGTCGCCAATCGACAGGAGCTTTGCCGACAGGAACGAGTCCGGGTTCGAGAGTTCGCGCCAGGCGAAAACGCCCGCACCCGCGACAGCGACAAGAAACAGCAATGCGACCGCGAACAGAACCAGCCTGCGGCCACGCCCCGGCGCGCGGGGCAGGGCTGGCGGCACCATCGACGCTCCGGGAGCCGCCAGCGGGTCGGGGGCGTGCGCCGGAGGTTCCGCACGCTCGGCCTTCTGGCGGCGCGCCCTGCGTTTCTTCTCTTTTCGCGGCTTCGGATCCGCCTGCCGAGGGCGTTCGGCGCGCAGCGGTGCCGGTTCATCGTCCGGGCTCGCGTGGTCTCCATCGTCGAACAGGCCGACAAGTTCCGACTTGAGCGCTTCGTCCGCGAGGCTCGGGTCTTCCTCCGTGACGCCTTCGACCGCGAAGGGCATGTCTTCCGTCGGGAGGTCGTTGGCCCGCATCTCCGATTCGAGCCGGTCGCCGAACACCTCGCCCGGGTCGTTCGCGGGCCGTGGGTTCGATTCATCCGGCCCGGGCGTGCTCGATTGGTTGTCGTTGATCGAGCCGGCGCGGGAATCGGCACCGGGAGTGCTGTCCTCGACGGTGTGCACAGCGCGCCGGAGCGCCTCGCGCCGGCGCATGCGTTCGCGGCGTGCGGCGGTCTTCCGGTCGGTGTCGGATTCGGTTGCCGGGTCGTCCGCGTTCGCCTGCGCGATGTCTTCGCCTACCGCGTCTCGCGGCGATGCCTCGTCGGCCGCGTCCCGCGGCGATGCTTCGTCGGGCGCCCGATCGAATGACAATGCCTCGTCGGTTGCGGCCGGTTCCGGCTCGATGAGCTCTGGTGCGACAGGTTCTGGTTCGACGGGTTCCGGATGGGACGTTTCGGTGTTGGCCGGTTCGGCGTCGGTCGGTTGGGGGAGCGGGATGATGTCAGATGTGGACGGCTCCGGTTCGTTCGACGGGCGGTCGAAGGATTCGGGTTCGTGGCGATTTCGCTCTGAAGGTTCGGCGCGTTCCATCGACGGTTCGACAGTGCCGTCGAGCTCCCGCTCGAGTTCGCGCACATGCCGCTCGATCTCCGAGACCGATTTGGTGACCGGGGCGAGCTGCTGGGAAATTCGGTCGGCCTGGGAATCGATCCGCGCGCCGAGCTCTTCCAGCAGCCGCGCGATTTCTGCTTCGGGGGAGGCGGGGCGTTGGTCTTCGCGATCGGCCATGGTCTTGGTCGTCGGGCAAAGGCGTTCCGGTTTCGGGTCGGCACTTCGGTGTGAATTCCGATTCGTGGTTTGGTCGCTTCGCCGATCTCCCGAAGTTTGAAACCGCGTCCGTTACACCTCCCCGGGACCGATGCCGGGCCGGCGATGCGGCGCGTGTGATGTTGCTCAGTCGCGCCCGAACAGACGCCCGATGAGTCCGCTGCCGGACTCGGTCGAGGTCCGGCTCGGACGCGAGGGTCCCTTGGACGAATCCTCCATCCTGTCGAGGCGTTCCGAGAGTCGCATCATCGCGCGCTCGACCGGCGCGGTCGAACCGCCCGACTTGGATTTGATCTCTTCGATCTGGTGTCCGAGTTCGCCAACCTTTTCGGCGATCGGCTGGATGGCCTCGGTCGTCCGTGTTTCGGATTGCTCGATGCGGGTGGCCAGTTTCTGAATGCTCTCGAGAACCGCCTCGGGGGTCAGCGCCGGTGGGCCGCTCGGTGGAGGATCGTAGCGCGGCGGTTCGCGATACACCTCGCGCGGCGGTTCGCGGTGCACCTCGCGCGGCTCGTTCGCGGCCGGCCCGGGATCGGCATAGCCCTGGTCCGGTTCCTGGCGTTTCGAGCGCAACTCGTCGGACGCGGCCGAGAGGATCGTCTGCGACAACCACTGGCCGACGTTCACGCCCTGCTTGCGGGCGGCGATCTTCGCAGCCTCGCGCGCTTCCGGGGCGACGCCCTTTACGCTCCAGGGTGAGTTAACGGCCATCGGAAAATGAGTGATCCCGCTCGTTCAACACGTCGTGCCCGCAGAGGGCCATGTATGACACCTTCGTGAATCCGGTCGTACGCCTACTCGACATGGGGAGTTCGCCGTCGATTGCCAGACATCCGGGCTGCAGAGATATTGATGCACTTCCTTCGCGGGTTTGAAAACGCCCGCGAACCCAGTCTTCGCATGGAATCAACAGCTTCCTCCACTTTGAATGGCTAAGTCATACCGCAACCAAACGTTCGCGCAAGCCAAAGTAGTGCCTCCAGAATCAGGGCAGCGAGGCAATTCCGGCGCTCGAATGGTCACGTTTTGTCCGTCATACCGGGTTTGCGAACCGGTATGACCGCGGTTTTTCCCGGTTTTCCGGTGTTGTCACGCCGAAGCACCTGATTTCGGGATTCCGGGCGGTCAGCCCGGGTACGACCGGTTGCGCACCGAAATTTATTGCCCTCGTTGCACAATAATTGACCGGATCGCGGTCCGGACCGCCGGTCGAGGCGCCGCCGGACATGGTTCGTTTCGGATCCGTGCGAGAGGATGTGGGACCTCATGCGCCGCCACGCATGGTCCCGCACGATGCCCATCCGCGGGACGGGCGGGGGGCAGGTTAAGGGCATCGGTTTCTCGATTTCGGGAGCAGACGTTCGAAGGCCCGGGGGCACAATCCACCGGCCCGGGCTCTGGTCTTGTCTGCGCTTCGGGGGGACACGTATAGTCGCGCCGCCAGTCGCCCGGTACATACATATGTATGCTGGACAGCATCTCGAAACGGAGCCTTTTTCATGGCCGAAAATGTTGCCCTCATCACCGGCGTGACCGGACAGGACGGGGCCTACCTGGCCGAGCTGCTCCTGCAGAAAGGTTACGAGGTCCACGGCGTGAAACGCCGCTCGTCGTCGTTCAACACGGGCCGGGTCGATCATCTTTATCGCGACCCGCACGAGGCCGGCGTGGCGTTCCATCTCCATTACGGCGACATGACGGATGCGACGAACCTGATCCGCCTGATCCAGGAGGTGCAGCCGACCGAGATTTACAACCTGGCGGCGCAGAGTCACGTGCAAGTCAGTTTCGAGACGGCCGAGTACACGGCCAACGCGGACGCGATGGGGGCGCTGCGCCTGCTCGAGGCGATCCGGATCCTGAAGCTCGAGGATACGGCGCGCTTCTACCAGGCCTCGACTTCGGAGCTCTATGGCAAGGTCCGGGAAACGCCCCAGAGCGAGACCACGCCCTTCTACCCGCGCAGCCCTTATGCCGCGGCCAAGCTCTACGGCTACTGGATCACGGTGAACTATCGCGAGGCGTACGGGATGCATGCGTCGAACGGCATCCTGTTCAACCATGAGAGCCCGATCCGCGGCGAGACGTTCGTCACCCGCAAGATCACCCGCGCGGTCGCGGCGATCGAGCTCGGGCTTCAGAAGCAGCTCTTCCTCGGCAACCTGGATGCGCAGCGCGACTGGGGTCACGCGCGCGACTATGTCGAGGGCATGTGGCGGATCGTACAGCATGACACGCCCGACGATTTCGTCCTCGCGACCGGCGAGACTCATGCGGTGCGCGAGTTCGTCGAACTCGCCTTCGCCGAGGTCGGCCGCAAGATCGCCTGGCATGGCGAGGGGGTCGACGAGGTCGGCGAGGATGCGAAGACGGGCGAGACGCTGATCGCGATCGACCCGCGCTACTTCCGTCCGACCGAGGTCGATCTGCTCCTCGGCGACCCGTCCAAGGCGAAACGCGAACTCGGCTGGGAGCACACGACGCCCTTCCCGCAGCTCGTGAAGGAAATGGTCGAGGCGGATCTCGATCTCATGCGGGCGGACGGCGACATCCACAAGAGCTTCGATTGATCGGCGCGGCTTGCGGATCGCGTCGTCAGGCGCGATATAATCCAGACGGTCGGTGTTGGGGCGTAGCCAAGTGGTAAGGCATCGGGTTTTGATCCCGTGATCGCAGGTTCGAACCCTGCCGCCCCAGCCAACCCTTGAAGCCTATTCCTCTGACGTCGCCGCCGGGTCCCGTTGCCGGCGTGCGCGCACGAGTTCGTGGAGCCGGTACATCTGCCGGTCGCGAATGCCGGCCGCGCGCATGTGCTCGACGGTGTTCTCGAGATACTCCGCGCACGTTCCCAGATAGCCCTCGGCCGTCGCCAGATACTCCACGACGTTTTCCTCCGGCAGCCTGCCGACATAGCGCTCGTTGTCGCGATTGATGACGAAGGTGACGGCGTTGACCGGACCGTCCGGTGTCATCGCCCGAACCCAGGCGGCGGCATAGCTCTCGACTGCCATCTCCCGATCCCAGACGATGGACAGCTCGTCCTTCTCCCGGCCCTCGGGCAGCTTGAAGACGACGCCGTTGCACGACCCGCCGCGATCGAGCGCCAGGACCAGTCCGGGCGTCTCCGGCGAACCCCGGCCCAGCGTCGTGCGCAGGCAAAAGGAGCGGTGGTAGCCCCAGACACGGGCGGTGCGCATCTCGCTGAAGTGGATGGCCGGGTTCCAGATCAGCGACCCGTAGCCGAAGACCCAGACGTCGCGCCCGGGCGCGCGCGCGAAGAACTCCACGAGCCTGGCGGCGCGTTCGGCGTCGGTCAGTGGACGGATATTGGTCACATGCTCCTGCTGCTTGAGCATGCGATAGACTTCCCCGTCGCGGATGGAATCCCGGTTGAGCTTGTTGGTCATTTCGTATCCGGTGCAGGCGGCATGGTGGGTGTATATCAACCGGGGCGGGGGAACTGAACCGCGGCGGAGATGGAGACGAAACGATGCAGGTGACGGCGGACACGATTCTGGACTTCTGGTTCGAGGAGGCGAGCCCCGCGGACTGGTTCGAGCGCTCGGACGCGTTCGACGCGACGATTCGCGAACGCTTCGCGGGCGCGGTCGACACGGCCCGTGCCGGCGGCCTCGACGACTGGGCCGCGACACCGCGTGGCTGCCTGGCGCTGATCATCCTGATCGACCAGTTCTCGCGGAACCTCTACCGGGACTCGCCCGAGGCCTGGTCCGCCGATCCGGCGGTGCTGGCGCTCACGCGCCGCGCGCTCGAGGCGGGCCACGACGCGGAGCTCGGGAAGGACGAACGAAAGTTTCTCTACATGCCGCTGATGCACAGCGAGGCGCTGGCGGATCAGGAGGACTGCGTCCGGCTCTTCCGCGAACTGGCGGACGGGGATGCGGAGGATATCAGCCTGGACTTCGCGGTCCGGCATCGCGACATCGTCGCGCGCTTCGGGCGTTTCCCTCACCGTAACGAAACCCTCGGCCGCGCCAGCACGGCCGAGGAGATCGCGTTCCTGGAGGAGCCGAACTCGTCTTTCTGATGCGCCCGCGCGTCAGGGCAGGTCGGCGAGGACGATCTCGGCGTCGCCGACGGCCGTGATCATGACATCCGGCTCGTCCACCATGGCCGCGCCGGCGCGCTCGCCGACCTCGGTACCGTTCACCGTGACCGTGCCGCGCGAAGGCACGAGATAGCCTTTCCGCCCGTCCGCGAGCCGGTGGGTGACGCTCTGGCCGTCCGACAGGGTGGCGCCGAACAGCGCCGCGTCCTGGTGAATGGCGGGTGTGCCCAGCGCCGCGTCCTGTTCCCGGCCCGACGCGAGAAGCACGAGCCGGCCGGCATGTTCGCCGCGCGGGAAGGTCTTGGTTTCCCAGCGCGGAGGGTGGCCGTCCCGGTCGGGGATGATCCAGATCTGGAAGATGCGGGTCGTCTCGTCCTCCAGGTTGAACTCCGAGTGCTGGATGCCGGTGCCGGCACTCATGATCTGGACGTCGCCGGCCTCCGTGCGCCCGCGATTGCCGAGATTGTCCTCGTGGGTGATCGCACCCTCGCGGACATAGGTGATGATCTCCATATCGCGATGGCCGTGGGGCGGGAAGCCGCCCCTGGCGACGATGGTGTCGTCGTTCCACACCCGCAGCGGCCCGAAACCCATGCGTTCGGGATTCATGTAGCTGCCGAAGCTGAAGTGGTGGTGCGCGTCGAGCCACGCGTTGCGGAAATGGCCCAGCTCGTCGAGCGATGTGACGTCGATCATGCCGGAGCCTCCAGGCGCGCGCGGTCGTGCGGCGCGGTGAAATCGATTGCCGGGCCCAGCGGCACGATGCGCGTCGGGTTCACGGTCTCGTGGCTGCCGTAATAGTGGGTCTTGATGTGGTCGTGGTTGATCGTCGAGGTCACGCCCGGCACCTGGTAGAGCTCGCGTGTGTAGTTCCAGAGGTTGGGGTAGTCGATCAGCCGACGGATATTGCACTTGAAGTGGCCGTGATAGACCGGGTCGAAGCGCAGCAGGGTGGTGAACAGCCGCCAGTCGGCTTCCGTGACCCGGTCACCCACGAGGTAGCGCTGGCCGGACAGGCGGTCTTCCAGCCAGTCCATCGTCTCGAACAGATCGGTGACGGCCGCATGGTAGGCTTCCTGGGAGCGGGCGAAACCGGACCGGTACACGCCGTTGTTCAGGGTCTGGTAGACGCGCTCGTTGACGGTGTCGATCTCGTCACGCAGATCCACCGGGTAATAATCACGCTCCGGATGCTCCGCGATCGCATCGAACGCGCTGTTGAACATGCGGATGATCTCGGCGGACTCGTTGCTCACGATGGTGCCGGTCTCGAGATCCCAGAGCACGGGCACCGAGACCCGCCCCGTGTATTCGGGGTCGGCGGCCTTGTAGACCTGATGCAGGTAGTCGGCGCCGATCACCGGGTCGGGGATGACCCCGTCGCCGGGTTCGAAGGTCCAGCCATTCTCGGCCATGTACCAGTGCACCACGGAAACCGAGATCGCGTTCTCCAGGCCCTTCAGGGCGCGGAAGATCATGGTCCGGTGTGCCCACGGACATGCGTGGCAGACATAAAGGTGATACCGGCCGGCTTCGGCCTTGAACCCGCCGGTACCGGTCGGGCCCGGGCTGCCGTCGGCGGTGATCCAGTTCCGGAAGGAGGTCTCGGGGCGGCTGAACTTGCCGTCCTTGCCGGTTCTCTTCGGCTCACCGGCGTGCCAGACGCCTTCGATCATCACGCCCATCTTCGTCTCCTTGCGCGTATGCGGCGATAACTCTGCATCTTAGGTTGGACGCACGGCAGGGTTTGTCGAGGATCGCTGTTCGAATGTCGAACCGGTGGTCGTCAGTCGGCCAGAAAAGCATCAAGGCATTCGAAGGCGCTCTGCCAGCCCTCGGCGTGACCTTCGGCCATTTCCGGGTTCGGCAGCATCGTATGGGTCAGACGAAGCTCCGATGTGCCATCGTCCAGTGCCGTGAACTTCAGATCGAGAAAGGTCTCGAGTCCCTGCATCTGGCCCTCATGCTGCCAGGTCCAGGACATGGTGAGCCGATGGGGCGGGTCGATGGTCCCGAAAACGCCGCGCGCGCCATGCTCCTTGCTTTCGGACGATACGAGGACGATCTCGTAGCGCCCGCCTTCCTCGAAGTCCCACTAGTCGATCCGGCAGCTCACATTCTCCGGTCCCATCCATTGGCAGGCCTGGTCCGGGTCGGTCCAGGCCGCATAGAGCCGCTCGACCGGAACGGCGAACCGGCGCGACAGGCTGAGTGTCCGCGTCGCGTCGGGAGCTTCGGCAATGTGGGGCGTGTCCGTCATGTCGCGTCCTTGCCGTCGGCTGGCCCGAGAAACTGCGCGAGCGAATCCAGCCGGCCCTCCCAGAACGCGCGATACCGGGCCAGCCATTCGTCTGCATCCTGGAGCGGTGCCGCCTGAACGGCGCAGATCTGACGTCGACCGTCGCGCCGACGCTCGATCAGCCCGGCCTGCTGGAGCACCTTGAGGTGCTTCGAGACGGCGGGCAGCGACATGTCGAAGGGTTCTGCCAGTTCGCCGACGGTGGCGTGGCCCTCGGCGAGGCGTGCGAGGATCGCGCGGCGGGTGGGGTCCGCCAGGGCCGCGAAGGTCCGGTCGAGATTATATTTAACCATAAGGTTAATTTAATCGGGTGCGCACGCCGTCGCAAGGTGCGGCGTTACTTTCCTTCGCGCCGCCATGCGGCAAGCAGCAGTCCGCCGATAGCGAACAGGAGAACGAGTGCTGGCAGGAACGGCATTTCCCGGACCCCCGTTACCGCCGAGGCGCCCTTGCGTTGGAACGCGAGCCAGCCTGCTGAGGGCTTTTGAGCCCCACCGTCGGCGAGCCCACGTCCTGGACGGACGCGCCGGATGTCGGGCGGTCCGGATTCGGACAGCCAGTTCACCCCGCCGCCGGTCACCGCGGCCACCGGCCGCAGGAGCGCATCGGTTGCGGTCACGTCGGCAAACTCGACGGGGTTGATGGTGCCGACACCGGCGACGGCCGTCCGGCTGCCGTCGTCCAGCCGGTAGATGCCGGTCTCGTCAACCGCCATGTTGCCGACCGCGCGGCCGTCACCCAGCTCCTCGAGCGTCACGGTCGTGGTCTCGCCGGTGGGACCGGTGACGACCACCGGAGCAGGATCGGGCGCCAGGCTATGGCGGACGATCTCGATCGTGTCGCCGCGCACCGTCGCGGTGAGCCGATCCTCCTCGAGTTCCGGTTCCTTCATCAGCCAGTGCGCAAGGCGGCGCAGCAGCTCGTTGTGGGGGCCGCCCCCTTCGAAGCCGCGCGCCCAGAGCCAGATGTGATCGCTCAGGAACTGCCCGACGCGCCCCTCGCCGACCCGGTCCAGGATCAGCAGCGGCCGGCCGTCGGGACCGTCCATCACCACGGTGCCCGACTTCGGGCGCGCATCAACGTGTCGGAACCAGCGTCCCCAGTCGGGCGTGTCGTCCTCGGCGAGCCCGATCCCGGGAAGCGCTGCGGTCACGGGATGGCGGCGGCCGGTCTCGTTGACGTCCGCAATGTAGGGTGCCTCGGTCACGGTCCCGGTCGGCTCGCCGGGAAGCACGCTCGCCAGTGCCGTGCGATAGAGGCTGGTGGCCGGGGTCACCTCGGGGCCGGTCGCCTCGAGAAGCGCGCCACCGGATTCCACATAATTGACGATGTTGCGCAGGTAGATGGACGGCAGCACGCCCATGCGCCGGTAGCGATCGAAGATGATCAGATCGAAATCGTTGAGCTTGACCTCGAACAGTTCGCGATAGGGAAAGGCGATGAGGCTGAGCTCACGGACGGGGGTCCCGTCCTGCTTCTCCGGCGGCCGCAGGATCGTGAAATGCACCAGGTCGACCGACGGGTCGGCCTTCAACAGGTTGCGCCAGGTCCGTTCCCCGGGGTGGGGCGCGCCGGAGACCAGCAGCACCCGCAGCCGGTCGCGAATGCCGTTGACCGTTACCACCGCGCGATTGTTGGCCTGTGTCAGTTCCTCGCGGCCGGGTCCCACGGACAGCTCGAACACGCTCGTCCCGCCGCGATCGACGACCAGGTCGATGCTGTGGTTGACCCCGACCGGCGCGAGGATGGTCCGGCCGTCCGCGGCACCGTCGCGCCGGATCGTCACCTGTGCCTGGCGCGCGCGAACCGCGGAGGGCTCGTCGATCCGCAACGTCAGGCGAACAGTCTGGCCGACGATTCCGAAGCCTGGATTCTCGACGATGGTGAGCTTTCGGTCGCCGGCGTCCCGTGCGCCGGTCAGCACGGCATGCACCGGCCCGCCCGTGTCGAGCGCCGCGACATTATCCGGCAGATCGTGTACCCGGCCGTCGGTGATCAGCATCGCGCCGGCGAAGCGATCGCGCGGTATGTCGATCAGGGCGCGGTCGAGCGCTTCGAACAGGTGGGTGCCGTCGCGCAGTCCGGATGGGCCGGTCGGGGACCGGGCATCCGCTGGGGCGGGCAATTCGACGACACGCAGCTCGAAGTTGGTTTGCGAAGCGGCCCAGTCGGCAACCTGCGACAGCGCCGCGTTGGTCTGTACGCGCCGGTCGCCGATCGTTTGGCTCTGGGACCGGTCAACGACGACAAGCCCGATATCCGTAAGCGGCGTGCGATCCTCGAGGACGATCGACGGGTTGGCGAGCGCGCACAGCACCGCGGCTGTCGCAGCGATGCGCCAAACGACACCCGGCGCAGGCAGACCCGGGCGCGGCGCGAAGAAACCGGCGAGCATCACGAGACCGCCGAGCGCCGCCATCGCGATCAGGATGTCCACGGGAAGCAATGGGTTCCAGATGATCGAGGATGCGCTCATCGCTACTGCCCGAGCCGTTCCAGGATTTCATCGACATGCACCTGGTCCGCCTTGTAGTTGCCGGTGAGGGCATACATGACCAGGTTGACCCCGAACCGGAACGCGAGCTCGCGCTGACGGGCGCTTCCGGGCACCACGGAAAACATCGGACGGCCGGTGTTGTCGATTGCCCAGGCGGCTGCGAAGTCGTTGGCGCCGATAATGACCGAGGACACGCCGTCATTGACCCGTTCATCGGGCTTCTGGACGAACAGCCGGCCACCCTCCCAGCGGCCCGGAAACTGGTGCAGCAGATAGAAGGCCTTGGTCATGACATGGTCGGCGGGGACCTCGATCAGGACCGGAATGTCGAGCCCTTGCACGAGACCGCGCAATGTCTGGGTGCCCGGCCCGACACCGCCGATGCCTGACAGGTTCTGGTCGCGGGTGTCGAACAGGATCGTGCCGCCGTTGCGCATGAAGTCGTTGAGACGCGCCCTGGCCCTGTCCGACAAGGGGGCCTGACGGTCGGTCATCGGCCAGTAGATCAGGGGAAAGAATGCAAGCTCATCGCGTTCGACATCCAGTCCGACCGGCGCGCCGGGCTCGATCGAAGTGCGCCGGGCGAGAATCTGCCCCAACCCTGCAAGTCCGGCGCGGCTCGTCTCGTCGACCTTCGTGTCGCCGGTCAGCACGTAGGCCAGCCGTGTGTCCTTCGTGGCCTCGAGCGCGAAGCGGTCGCTCGACTGGGCCCAGCCGGGCGACGCGGTTGTCGCAAGCAGCCCACCGGCGAGCGCCAGGCATATCGCGGCGGTTGCGGCCCCGCGCGACAGGCGCGGCGTCAACCCGCGCAGCACGAGCGAAATAAGGAAGTCGAGGAGCAACAATCCGAAAGCCGCGACGAGCAGCCAGACCTTGAGCGGGCGTTGCTGGGAGGGCCCGTATGCGGCCGTCTCGACCCCCGGCGCGTAGTCATCGAAGATCTTCGGCGCGAGGTGGGGCCCGAGATTGATGGCTCGGCGCGACTGGTCCACGCCATAGAATCCCGGCGGCGTCCGGGGGCCGGGCGCCAGGTCGGCGTCGCTGCCCGCGGGCAGCGGACGGCTGTCCGGCAACGGCTCGGAGAGCCGCCCGAACCCGTCGAGAATGGCGAGGGGCGGCAAGGGCCGGGCGGCGATGCTGTCGGACGCGACGCCCTGGCTGAGTGCGATGAGCCGGCGCAGCATGTCGACGTAAAGTCCCGAAAAGGCGAGGGACGACCATTCGGCGTTGGCCGTCGTGTGGAACAGGACCAGCCAGCCGTCGCCGCGTCGCTCGCCTGTTACCAGCGGGGTGCCGTCCTCGAGCCGTGCCCAGGTCTTGCCCGCCAGTTGCGGCGAGGGCTGGGCCAGAACCTGACGGCGCACGATGACCTCGTCTGACGTTCGCAGACCCGCGAAGGGCGACGTCGCGTCGAACGGTGCGAGGCGCGCGGGCTGGTCCCAGCTCATGACGCCGCCGAACACCCGCCCGCCGCGGCGCAGGTCGACAGGCAGCAACCGGTCGCTGCCGTCGGCGAGGTTGGGGCCGGCGAAACGCACCAGGACGCCGCCGCCGTCGATCCAGCTCTCGAGTTGCGAGATTTCGGTTTCGGTCAGGTTGCCGATGTCCGACAGGACCATCACCGCGAGCTGCCGCTCGAGCAGGGTCGCAACCGCGCCGTTGCGCAGTTCGGCAAAGGGTTCGAGTGCGCGGTTCAGATAGAAGGCGTTGCCGATCAGTGGCTGATCGACCTGGGCGGTGTCGCCGGAGACGATCCCGACGGGCCGCTGCCGCAGTCTTTCGTCGAACAGCATCACTGCGCCCGCGTGGCTTGCATTCTCGATTCGGACCCGGGCAATACGGTTGCGCAGTTCGCTCGGCATGGCGAGCAGCACCTCGGCCGTCGCCGCGCCGTCATCGAAGGTAAAGGCCGTCCGGCCGAGAAGTCGTCCGCCCTCGTCGGTTGCGACGAGGGCGCCGCCACGCGCGTCCTCGCTTTCGGCACGTGTCACCCGAACCCGGATGCCGTCTGGCGCGTTTTCGCTCGACGCTATGACGAGTGGCTGGTCTGCAGGCGCGGGCTGCACCACCCGCAGGGCGCCAAGCCGCTGCAACGCTTCTGCCAGTGGCGCGGTGCCGGTGTCGGGGTCTTCAAGGCCGCTCGAGAGCCAGACGGCGTTGGCCGGACCCTCCAGCCCCAGCGTCTCGATCTGTTCGCGCACCGGCGCATGCTCGGCGGTCCAGGGTTGGGGTGCGATGGAACGGGCGCGGTCCCGGGCTTCCGCCCGGGACATCGGCCGCAACGGTTCCGGCGTCCGGCCCGCCGTCCGCGCCGTTGTCGCGATGTATACGCTGCGGTTCTCGCGTGCCGCCTCGTCGATCAACGCGGCCGCTGCCTCCTGGCGCTCGGTCCAGCCATCGCCCGCGCTCCAGCCATTGTCGATCACGAGTACGAGCGGACCGCTTGTGCGGAGCACACGCCCGGGGTCCAGGACCGGATGGGCGAGCGCCAGGATGACCAACGCGGCAAGCAGGAGCCGGAGCGCGAGCAGCCACCAGGGCGTACGGTGCGGGGTTTCCTCATGCTGGGGCAGGCCGAACAGCAGCCGGATCGCGGGGAAGGCGACCTGGGAAGGCGCCGGCGGGACCGCGCGCAGCAGCCACCACAGCACCGGCAGCGCGGCGAGCGCGAGCAGCAGCCACGGCACGGTAAAGGACAGGGCGCCGATGCTCAGCATGCGCGGTCAGGCCCCCGCCATCTGCGCGTCGGTCATCGCCATGAACAGGCTCAGCAGCGCGGGTTCGGGTGCCGAGTCCGTCCGGTGGATGCCGAAGGACCAGCCGGCGCGCTGGGCGAACGTGGCGAGCGCAGTCTGCAGCGAGTCGAGACGCGACATGTATCCGTCGTGAAGCGATTCCGCGCGCCCGACCAGCAGTTCACCCTCGGTCTCCAGGCCGCGGAACCGGGTGCGCCCGCGGAACGGCAGTTTCGCCTCGCTGGGATCGAGCACCTGGAGCAGGTGACCGCGCACGCCGCGCGCCGCCATATCACGCAGGAAGGACAACAGAACGTTCTCGTCGACCAGAAAGTCGCTGATCAGCGTCACGGTGCCGTAGCGCGGCAGGGCCGGAACGGGCGGCACGTCGTAGCTCTCCGGCGGGCCGTCCATGGCGTGCATGACGGTCATGGCGATCCGGTCGAGGACGGCGCGTCCGGTGGCGGGCGCTTCGGGGCGGTCCAGCAACGCAATCCGCTCGCCGCCGCGGGTCAACAGCGAGGCGAGTGCGAGCGCGAGGACGGCGGCGCGATCCTGTTTCTGCGGAAGATCGCGGTGCGACGCGTAACGCATCGACGCGGTCAGGTCGGGCCACAGCCAGACGCTCTGGGCGGCTTCCCATTCGGTCTGCCGGACATAGAGCCGGTCCGAGCGCGCAGAGCGGCGCCAGTCGATGTCCGTCGGGCTGTCGCCGAACGCGAAGCGGCGATACTGCCAGAAGGTCTCGCCTTGTCCGACCCGGCGACGACCATGGACACCCTGCGCCACGGTCGACGCCACCCGGTCCGCCGCGACGAGCAGCGGCGGAAAGGCGGCCGCGATCTCTTCCGAGACGCGGCGGGTCGCGGGGCCTGTGGAGGACGTCATATCGGGATCGCGCCGCCCGCCTACTTAAACGGGCTGCACAGGCTGTCGATCACGTCGTCCAGCGTGCGGCCCTCGGCCCGCGCGGCGAAGTTGAGCGCCATCCTGTGGCGGAGCACGGCGGGCGCCAGCGCGATCACGTCGTCGATCGAGGGCGAAATGCGCCCCTGCAGCAGGGCGCGGGCGCGGGTCGCCAGCATCAGCGCCTGGCTGGCGCGCGGGCCCGGACCCCAGGCGACCCAGTTGGCCACGTCCTCGCGGTCGGTCGTGTCGGGCCGGCCCGAGCGAACCAGCGCGAGGATCGCGTCGACCACGCTCTCGCCCACGGGCAGGCGGCGCACGAGCTGCTGGGCGGCCATCAGCTGCGCGGCGTCCATCACCTGCGTCGGCGTGCGGTCCTCGAGCCCGGTCGTCACCAGCAGCATCTGGCGTTCGGCGTCGGGGTCGGGGTAGCCGATGTTGACCTGAAGGAGGAAGCGGTCGAGCTGTGCCTCGGGCAGGGGATAGGTGCCCTCCTGCTCGATCGGGTTCTGGGTCGCGAGCACATGGAAGGGGCTCGGCAGCGCGTAGGTGCGCCCGGCGACCGAGACCTCGCGTTCCTGCATCGCCTGCAGCAGCGCGGACTGGGTGCGCGGGCTCGCGCGGTTGATCTCGTCGGCCATCAGAACTTGGGTGAAGACCGGGCCCGGGATGAAACGGAAGCTCCGGCCGTCTTCGTTCTCGTCGAGAATCTCCGAGCCGATGATGTCGGCGGGCATCAGGTCGGGCGTGCATTGCACCCGGCGACTGTTGAGCCCGAGCACGGTGCCGAGGGTCTCGACGAGGCGCGTCTTTGCCAGTCCCGGAACGCCCAGCAGCAGCAGGTGGCCGCCCGCGAGCAGCGTGATGATCGTCTCGTCGATCACCTCCTGCTGGCCGAAGATGACCAGGCCGATCCCGGTGCGGACGGCGGAGAGCTGTTCACTCACACGCTCGATATCTGCGAAAATCGAATCCGTGACCGGAACATCCAGTTCCGAACGCACGACATCATCTGTGGGCATCACCTTGCTCCTCGCGAGTGCTACTGTGGGCGAACCATGGGCTCCGATACAAACAATCCTCAAAGCCTGTTCGAGCGGATCGGCAAGACCCGCACAGAGGGCGAATCCCGTCGTGAACCAATCGATTGCGGCCATTTCGACATGCGAATCGGACGCGACGGGACCTGGTATTATCGCGGCTCCCCGATAGGGCGTAAACCGCTGGTCACGCTGTTTTCATCGGTGCTCAAGCGCGATCCCGACGGCCAGTACTGGCTCGAGACGCCGGTCGAGCGCGGCCGCATCGACGTGGACGATGCGCCGTTCACGGCGGTCGAACTGGACGCGATCGGGCAGGGCCCCGAACAGCGCCTCATCTTCCGCACCAATCTTGACGAAACGGTGACGGCGGGGCCGGAAAATCCGCTCCGCGTGGCGTTCGACGAATCGACCGGCGAACCGTCACCCTATGTTCATGTGCGCGACGGGCTCGAGGCCCTGCTGACCCGGCCCGTCTATTACCAGCTTGCCGAACTCGCGGAGCCGGAGTCCGGCACGGGTCCGTTGGGTGTGTGGAGTGACGGGATGTTCTTCGGCCTCGAATCCAGTGAAGAATCGGGCGCGGAACCGGGGGGCTCATGAACCGGATTGCTCCCGACCGCGCGCGAATCGCCGAACGCATCCGCGATAGCCAGTCCCATCTCGATGTCCGCCGCAGCAGCGGCATGGCCGTATCGCAGATGCTGCACGACGAGGACCCGGCTACGTCGGGGCCACGCCGCGGCGACCACGATCTGAACGAGATCGGGATGCGGCCGAAACCGCCGCTCATCCCCGCCGCCGTGCTGGTGCCGCTCGTCGATCACGGCGAACGGCTCACCGTGCTCCTGACCGAACGTGCCGCGGACCTGCGCGCCCATGCCGGCCAGATCAGCTTCCCGGGCGGACGGATCGATCCGGACGACGCCAGCCCGGAGGCCGCCGCGCTGCGCGAGGCCGAGGAAGAGATCAGCCTCCCGCCGGCCTCGGTCGAGCTGGTCGGTCGCCTCGATACCTACGAGGTTCGCACGGGTTTCGAGATCACGCCCGTGGTCGGTTTCGTCGCGCCCGGTTTCGAGATGGTCTATGAGCCGGGCGAGGTGGCCGACGCGTTCGAGGTGCCGCTCGACTTCATCCTCGATCCCGGCAACCACGAGCGCCAGAGCCGGGTCTTCCAGGGCAAGCGGCGCTATTTCTACGTGTTGCCCTACGAGGACCGATACATCTGGGGCGCGACCGCGGGTATGCTCGTGAACCTGTATGAGGTGCTGACCGGCGAGACGGCGCGCTGGCGCTGAGGGCCGGCCGCAAGCCAAGACCGGTCGCACGTGGCCGGCCCGGAACGAAATGACCCCGACCCGAAATATCGAACCGCAGGCGTGGATGACGGATGGCGACCTCGGCGCCGTCTTCGCGGCACTGCAGGCGACGGGCGATCCGGTGCCGGCGGTCCTGAGTGTCGGTGGCTGCGTGCGCGACGCACTGATGGGGCGGCCTGTGGTCGATGTCGATCTCGCCACGGTCCACCCGCCCGACACCGTGAAGGCGCTGCTCGCCGAAGCGGGCATCGCGACCCTCGATATCGGAATTGATCACGGGACGGTGGTCGCCAACTTCGGTGCCAAGCAGTTCCAGATCACCACCCTCAGGCGCGATGTCGAGACCGACGGTCGGCGCGCGACCGTCGCCTTCACCGACGACTGGATGGCCGACGCGTCGCGGCGCGACTTCACCATCAACGCGCTCTATGCGGATCTCGACGGCAATGTCTTCGATCCGCTCGGCGGCATGACGGATGTCGAGGCGCGGCGCGTGCGTTTCATCGGCGATGCGGACGAGCGCATCCGGGAAGACGCGCTGCGGATCATGCGGTTTTTCCGGTTCCACGCGCAGTTCGATGATCTGGCCTGCGATACGGATGGGCTCGCCGCGTGCCGCGCGAATTTCCCGCTGCTCGCAAACCTCTCGGGCGAGCGCATCCGCGACGAGCTGTTCAAGATGCTGCTGTCCCCCGCCGCCGGTCGGATGCTGCGCGAACCCGGCTTTCTCGACCTGTTCCGAGCGTTGCTTCGGGTCGCGGAGAACCCGGCGCCGGCTGACAGCCTCTCATCGATCGCGACGCGGGAGGAAGCGCTTGGTGCGCCCGACCCGCTGCGCCGTCTCGCGGTGCTGCTGCCGGGTCCGGACGATGCCGTGGCTGCCGCGGAACGCCTGCGCCTGTCGAACGACGCGGCCAGGCGCCTGACCTCCATGGCGGCTATCCCCGCTGGCATGACGCCGAAGCTTTATCCCCACACCCGCAAGCTTCGGCTCCATGCGCTGGGCCCCGATGCATGGCGGGATGCAGTCGTCGTCAGTTGGGCACGCAGCGAGGCCGGGGCAGGGGAACAGCCCGGGATGGAGACCGCGTCCGATGCGGAATGGATGGAGCTGCTTCGTTTCCCGGAGACCTGGCCCGTGCCGGAGTTTCCGCTCAAGGGTGCCGACGTGGTCGCCACGGGCGTGCCCGAGGGGCCGGAGGTGGGGCTCCATCTGGCGGCAGTCGAGAACTGGTGGATGATCCGGGACTTCAAGCCCGACCACGCGGCGTGCGTGGCGAAATTGAAACGGCGGCTGCGATGGGGCTGGCTCCGGCGCCTGTTCGGTGGCGTCTAGGCCCTACCGGGTGCGCACCAGCTCGCCCGACATGCGCACCTTCACCTCTTCGTCCTGCAGGCGCAGGAACCGGATCGACATACCCTTGTCGGTGAGCGTGCGCCGATAGACCTGAAGTTCGGAGCCGCCGGTCGCGCTGATCGCCAGCGAATAGACGGTCATCGCGTTGCCGTCGATCGCCGCCCAGCGCACCGCATCGCCGCGCAACGGATTGGGCAGCTCGGACTTCTGGAACAGCCCGCCCTCGGGCGACAGGATGAAGACATTTTCCTTGTCCTCGATCGGGACGAAGTTCTCATCGACCTCGCGCCGCTTGACGTCGTCACCGACCCGGCCGTCTTCGGCGTCGCGGATGACCGTGATCCATTTCAGCGTGAAGCCGTCATCCTTGTAGCGCTCGAGCGTGACGTCGAGATCGCGGCTCTCGCGTCTGTCCTCGCCGAAGACTTCGGCCGTGCCCGAGCCCACATAGTTGCCGAAGAACTTCTCGACCGCCTCTGTTGCATGGGCGCTGCCGGACGCGATGAGCATCGCGGCCAGTGCCGGGAGAAAGAGGGTGCGAATGCGGTCGCGCATGTCCGTCTGGTCTTTCGTGCGGGAAGGGGAGGCCTGTGGTTCGCCGTGCCTCGGCTAGTTGCCGACCTTGACCAGCCGGGCATCGACCTGTCGCTGCGGTTCGCCGTTCGCGACGTTGACGAACTTGAGGCGCATGCCCGTGCCTTCAAGGGTTCGGTTGTAGGTCTGGATCATGTATCCGCCCGCCGCAGTGATCCGCATCACATGCACGGACAGGGTCTGGTCCTGGATCTGGGCCCAGGCGAGTCCGTCGCCGCGCGGGTCCTGCCAGTCGACCGCGTCGAAGACGTTGGCCGCGGAGCCGGGTGCGAAGATCATGCGCTGGGTGCGCCGCCGGATATCGGGATTGTTCGGATCGCCGCCGCCGCGGATCACGCTCGTCCACTCGACATAGAAGCCGGTGCCCTCGGCGCCGATCTTCACGTCGAGATCGCGCACGGTGACACCGAAGTAGAGCGAGTCGCTGTTTTCCGCCACGCCCGAACCCTGGAAGTGACCGTAGAAGGCCTTGATGGGCAGGTCCTGGGCCGACGCCGTGCCCAGCCAGCCCGCCGCGACCAGCAGGACGGTGGCGAGAGGTATCGTCAGGAAACGGCGAATGCGGGTCATGGTCTCTCCAATCCATCGCGTGCGCCGGACCGGCGCCGCGGTAATCTTGTTCACACGCCTTGAAACTAGCCCAGCCCGAGAGACATCGGAACTCCGCGCATGGCTGAATTTCGGCGTGCGGCGTTACGGCCAGGTGACGACCGGGGGCAGGGACATGAGGATCGCCTCGACATTGCCGCCGGTTCTGAGCCCGAAGGTGGTCCCCCGGTCGTACAGAAGGTTGAACTCGACATAGCGGCCGCGGCGCTGGAGCTGGTGGGCGCGTTGTGCGTCGGTCCAGGGCTTGTTCATGTGTCGGCGCACGATCTCCGGATAGACGTCGCGGAACGCGCACCCGACATCTCGGGTGAACGCAAAGTCGGCGTCCCAGTCGCCGGTGTTCACGTAGTCGAAAAAGACGCCGCCGACGCCGCGCGGCTCGTCGCGGTGTTTCAGGTGGAAATACTCGTCGCACCAGGCCTTGAACTTCGGATGGTAGTCCGGGTCGTGGGCGTCGCACGCCTGCTTGAGGGCGCCGTGGAAGCGCGCCGTGTCGTCGTCGTCGGGGTACATCGGCGTCAAATCCGCGCCGCCGCCGAACCATCCCTTCGTCGTCACGATATGGCGCGTGTTCATGTGTACGGCCGGGACGAGCGGCGACTGCATGTGCGCGACGAGCGACACGCCGGACGCCCAAAACCTTCCGTCCTCCTCCGCGCCGGGGATGTTCGTCCTGAAATCCTCGGAGAACACGCCCTCGACGGTCGAGATGTTGACGCCGACCTTCTCGAAGACGCGACCGCGCATGATCGACATGATCCCACCGCCGCCCGGCGCGCCGTCCTGGCCCGGCCGGTCCCAGCTCGTGCGCTCGAACCGGCCAGGCGGCCGGTCCGCGAACGGGCTGTCCGCAGGGGCATCGAGCTCGTCCTCCAGGGCCTCGAAGGCGGCGCAGATGTCGTCGCGCAACCTCGCGAACCAGGCGGAGGCTTGTTCTTTCCGGTCTTTGTCTGTCATGGGCCTTCTAACCTTCGGGAAAACTGCCTTGCTGCCGCAGCGCCTCGCCGAGAACCATCGCCAGCGCCGTGACCACGTTCAGCGAGCGCGCCGCGGGTGCGATCGGGATCCGCAGCCTTGCGTCCGCGCGGTCGTGGACGGATTCAGGGGCGCCGTCGCTCTCGCGGCCGACCAGCAGCGTATCATCGGGCGCGAAGGTGAAGTCAATGTGCCGTTCTGTCGCTTTTGTCGTCAGCAGCACGAGCCGCCGGGGCGGCGCGAGCGTCTCGGCGAACCGGTCCCAGGAGATGTGGCGCGTCAGGTCGACCCGCTCGAGATAGTCCATGCCGGCGCGCCGGACACCATGATCGCGCAGGACGAACCCGGCCGGTTCGATGAGATCGACCGGGCAGTCGAGGCAGGCCGCCAGGCGCAGAATTGCGCCCGCGTTCTGGGGGATGTCCGGCTGATAGAGGGCGATCCGCATACGACAGGGGTTCGGCGCGTGGCAAAACGGTGGAAAGAAGCACCCCGGGTAGGCTTGGCAAACGCCGGAGACTTCGATTATACCCGGGCGAAGTGCATGGCACACGGGGATCCAGGGGGGCTTCTGGTCAATGCGTGGGGGCATTTTGTGTGGCGGGGTTGCGTTCGCTGAACGCCCCGTTGCGGCACGGTGTCACATTGCTGGCGAGCAGAAATTCCCATACCCAACGACACTGTGCACAAGCGGTCTCATGGCGGACGGTTTCCGCCGAATTAAGGACATTTGCTCATGAGCGATGATACTCAGGATCACGGCGGTCATTCTGGGAACCGGCGCGATTTCCTTTACTTGTCTGCCGGCGCGTTCGCCGGCGTGGGCGGGGCGATTGCGCTCTGGCCGTTCGTCGATTCACTGAATCCGGCTGCCGACGTTCTGGCGCTGTCCACCATCGAGGTGGACGTCTCCCAGGTCGAGGTCGGCCAGCGCGTCACGGTGAAATGGCAGGGCAAGCCTGTGTTCATCGATCACCGCACCGAGACCGCGATCGAGGAGGCCCGCGATACGCCGTTGAGCGATCTTCGCGATCCGCAGACGGACGAGGCCCGCGCCGAGCGGCCCGAATGGCTGGTGGTGATCGGCGTTTGCACCCATCTCGGCTGTGTGCCGAAGGGACAGAAACCCTCGGAAGCGCGGGGCGATTGGGGCGGCTGGTTCTGCCCGTGTCATGCTTCGCACTACGACACATCGGGTCGCATCCGGAAGGGCCCTGCACCGCTCAACCTGCTGGTGCCGCCGCTGTCCTTCCTGAGTGACACCAACATCAAGATCGGCTGAGGCTAGTCATGAGCGCTGGAAACCAACAACCCGTCGGCAACGGCCTGGTCAAGTGGATCGACACGCGACTGCCGGTCTTTAGCTACCTGCAGAAAGAGTATGCCGAGTTTCAGTCCCCGAAGAACTTCAACTGGTTCTGGAATTTCGGGGCGATCCTGACCTTCATGCTCGTCCTGATGATCGTCACCGGCATTGTGCTGGCGATGCAGTATCAGCCGAACACCAATCTCGCCTTCGATTCGGTCGAGCGCATCATGCGCGACGTGAACTTCGGCTGGCTGCTGCGCTACATGCACGCCAACGGGGCGACCTTCTTCTTCATCGCCGTGTACATCCACATGTTCCGTGGCATGTATTACGGCTCCTACAAGAACCCGCGTGAGCTCCTGTGGATTCTCGGCGTGGTCATCCTGCTGCTGATGATGGCGACGGCGTTCATGGGCTATGTGCTTCCCTGGGGCCAGATGAGCTTCTGGGGCGCGACCGTGATCACCAACCTGTTCTCGGCGATCCCGCTTGTGGGCGATTCAATCGTGACACTGCTTTGGGGCGGCTTCTCGGTCGACAACCCGACCCTGAACCGCTTCTTCGCGCTGCACTATCTCTTCCCGTTCCTGATCTTCGGGGTCGTGGTGCTGCACGTGGTCGCGCTGCACGTGTCGGGGTCGAACAACCCGCTGGGCGTCGATCCCAAGGGGCCGCAGGATACGGTGCCGTTCCACCCCTACTACACGATGAAGGACAGCGCCGGCCTGGCGATCTTCGTCACGGTGTTCGCGTTCTTCGTATTCTTCGCGCCGAACTTCTTCGGTGAGCCGGAGAACTATCTCGAGGCCGCACCGCTCAACACGCCGGCGCACATCGTGCCGGAATGGTACTTCCTGCCGTTCTTCGCGATCCTGCGTTCGATCACCTTCGATGTCTGGTTCATCGAGGCCAAGCTCGGCGGCGTGATCGCGATGTTCGCGGCGATCTTCGTGCTCTTCGTGCTGCCCTGGCTGGACAAGTCGCCGGTGCGCAGCGCCAAGTTCCGTCCGGTCTACAAGTGGTTCTTCTGGATCTTCCTGCTCGATTGCATCCTTCTCGGCTGGGTCGGGGGCAAGACGCCGGACGATCTGGTCTTCGACGGGCTGAGCCTGAAGGTTCTGCATCTCGGCTGGCTCTCGACCTTCTGGTACTTCTTCCACTTCCTGATTTTGCTGCCGTTGCTCGGCATCTTCGAGAGGCCGAAGCCACTGCCCAAGAGCATCTCCGAACCCGTTCTCGGGGGCGGATCGGCCGGGGCTTCTGCAACCGCCAAGCCGATGGAGAAGGCGTAATGGGTATCATTTCCAACATGCGCCGCACGGCGGCGGTGGCAGGCTTCGCGGCGCTCGCCGCGGTGATGTCTAGCGCGGCGTTCGCGGCGGGTGACGCAAAAGCGCCGGAGGATCGCGACTGGCACTTCGAGGGGATATTCGGCACCGTGGACCGGGCCTCGGCCCAGCGCGGCCTGCAGGTCTATCTCGAGGTCTGCGCGGGCTGTCACTCGTTGAAGCAGGTGGCCTACCGGAACCTGGCCGACCTTGGCTTCACCGAGGCCGAGATCAAGGTCATCGCGTCGGGCTTCGATGTGACCGACGGGCCGAACGACGAGGGCGAGATGTTCGAGCGACCGGCGATCCCGTCCGATCGCTTCGTCTCTCCGTTTCCGAACGAGGAAGCCGCCAAGGCCGCCAACAATGGTGCGAACCCGCCGGACCTGACCCTGCAGGTCAAGGCCCATCCGGGCGGCGCGGACTACATCCACGCGCTCCTGACCGGCTATGTCGATCCGCCGGCTGGCACCGAGGTGCCCGAGGGTTCGAACTACAACGCCTACTTCGCGGGCAACTTCATTGCCATGCCGCAGCCGTTGTTCGAGGACGGCGTCGAGTATGCCGACGGCACGCCCGCGACCATCGAGCAGATGGCAACCGACGTGGTGAACTTCATGCAGTGGGCGGCCGAGCCCGAGATGGAGCAGCGCAAGAAGACCGGCTTCAAGGTCGTGATCTTCCTGATCATCCTCAGCGCCATCCTGTATGCGGGCAAGCGCAAGATGTGGGCGAACGTCGACCACTGACCGAAGCGATATCAGACGAAAAGGCCGCTTGCGGAGGCGCAGGCGGCCTTTTTGTTAAGCGGCCGCATTCGCTAAACTCGGCGGCCAGCCACGAAACGAGACAATCCACCCGGGGGGAGAATATGGCGCGCGAAACCATCGTCACATGCGCGGTGACCGGCGGTCACCAGAATTTCCACGATCATCCGAACTTTCCGATCACGCCCAAGCAGATCGCGGAATCGGCGATCGAGGCACGCAAGGCCGGTGCCGCAGTGGCCCATATCCATGTGCGCGAACCCGACGGGTCGCGCTCGGGCAATCCGGAGTATTTCCGCGAGGTTGTCGAGCGTATCCGCGATGCTGACTGCGACGTTCTGATCAACCTGACGACCGGTGAGGGGGGACGCTACGTGCCGAGTGAGGAGGACCCGCAGGTCGGCGGTCCCGGCACTTCCCTTTCGACGCCTGAGGTTCGGGTGCGCCACGTGCTCGACCTGCGTCCGGACATCTGCACCCTCGACGTCGCGACGATGAACTTCGGCGAGGCGGTGTTCATGAATACCCCGGCCCATCTGCGCCGGATGGCGGAACTCATCAAGGACGCCGGCGTGAAGCCGGAGATCGAGGTGTTCGAGCCGGGCCATATCCGTCTGGCGGTCGATATGATCAAGAACGGCTATATCGAATCGCCGCCGCTGTTCCAGCTCTGCTTGGGCATTCCCTGGGGGTCGCCCGCGACGCCGCAGATGGTGCAGGTCATGCACTCGATGCTGCCCGGCGACGCCAACTGGGCGGCCTTCGGAATCAGCCGCTGGGAGTTCCCGATCGTCGCCGAGGTGGTCAACAACGGCGGGCATGTTCGCGTCGGCCTCGAGGACAATCTCTATCTGACAAAGGGCGAGTTCGCATCGAACGGCCAGCTTGTCGACAAGGCGGTGCGCATCATGCGCGAGCTCGACGCCGAGCCCGTCGAGCCGGAACGCGCGGCGGAGATGCTCGACCTGCTGCCCCGCGCCCAGTAGGCCCGGCGCATGAGGGCCAATCATGCGAGCGTGCCGCCGATGCTCGGGATCATCGGCGGCAGCGGTATCTACGACGTCGAGGGCTTGTCGGACGTCCGCTGGGAGGCGGTCGATACACCCTATGGAAGTTCGTCGGACGAACTCATGTTCGGGACGCTCGACGGGTTTCCCATCGTCTTCCTGCCGCGCCACGGGCGTGGCCACCGAGTGCCGCCGTCCGAGCTGAACTTCCGGGCCAACATCCACGCGCTCAAGCGCGTCGGTGTGACTGAGGTGGTGTCACTGTCCGCGGTGGGGTCGCTGCGGGAAGACCTGGTGCCAGGGACATTTGTCGTGGTGGACCAGTTCATCGACCGCACATTCGCGCGGGTCAAATCCTTCTTCGAATCCGGACTTGTCGCCCATGTCTCGATGGCCGATCCCGTCTGCGGGCGTCTGGGCGATCACATCATGGCGGCGGCAGGCGCGCTCGACATCGACATCGTGCGGGGCGGGACCTATCTGGTGATGGAGGGACCGCAATTTTCGTCGCGCGCGGAATCCGAGCTCTACCGGAGCTGGGGCTGCTCCGTCATCGGCATGACCAACATGCCCGAAGCGAAACTCGCCCGCGAGGCGGAGCTCTGTTACGCGACCGTCGCGATGGTGACCGATTTCGATTGCTGGCACGACGATCATGACGATGTGACCGTGGACCAGATCATCGAGGTGCTGATGTCCAACGCGGACAAGGGGCGGAGCCTGGTGCGCGCGTTGGCGCCGCGTCTCGCGACCCGCGAGGACCGGTGCGGGCAGGGCTGCCACACCAGTCTCGACAACGCGCTGATCACGGCACCCGATGCCCGCGATCCGGCGGTCGTCGAGCGTCTGGCCACGATCGCGGGACGTGTCCTGGACTGAAACCTGTTTGAAAACAGGGGTTTGCGCCGGTGCGCTTTTTGCGTTGACCCGGACGTAATAGAATATATGTCACGGCCTCGCGCCCTTCGCGGGCGCAGCAAGGCCGGGGGAGAGATGAGTTATGCCTGATGCGAACGGCCACGATACGGTGACCGACCGCCCGATTGTCGGTGTCGATCATGCCCTGATCGGTGTCGCCGATCTGGATGCGGCGCGCGATTCCTTCGAGCGGCTGGGCTTCACCATCTCGCCGCGCGGGCGCCATATTGGCTGGGGCACCGGCAACTACACCATCATGTTCGAGCATGACTATGTCGAGCTGATCGGTGTCGTGGACCCGACCCAGTACATCCACCGGCTCGACGAGTTCCTCGAAACCGGCGAGGGATTGTTGAATGTCGCGCTCGGTACCGATGATGCGGAGGCGGCGTTCCGCTGGCTGCAGGCGGAAGGCGTCGATGCGTCGCCCCCCGAACAGCTGCAGCGGCTTCTGGAAACGGACCAGGGAGACGAGACCCTGCAGTTCCGCAACGTGTACCTGCCGAACGACATCACGCCCGGTCTCAATACCTTCGCCTGCGAGCATCTGACGCCGGACAAGGTTCGCCGTGCGAGCTGGCTGTCGCACCCCAACGGGGCGCGGCGCATCGCCGAGGTCACCATCGTGATGGAAACCCTCGACGGCGTCCGCGACGCCTATGTCCGGCTGTTCGGCGAGGCGGCCGTATCCGGTGACGAGCGCAAGGGCAACATCACTGTGGATACCGGCCGCGACGAATTGTGGTTCGTCACGCCGAAGACCTTCCCCGAGCGCCACTACGACAAGACGATCGACGAGAACCTGCCGCTGCCGCGGCTGGCGGCCCTGACCCTCGAGGTTGCGGACACCCAGGCGACCGCGCTCTACCTGACCGGGCAGCAGGTCGCGTTCGAGCGCGACAGCACCGACGCGGTGATCGTGTCGTCCGAGGAGGCGTGCGGGACCTTCCTGGTCTTCGCCGACACGCCCGACGGCTGATCAGCCGATATTGGTCGTCAGGAACTCCAGCGTGCGTTCCATCGCCTGGCCCGCCGCTTCCTTGTGGTAGGAGCCGCGGCGCGAGCAGCTGAAGCCGTGCCCCGCACCCTCGTAGATGAAGCTCGGAATGTCGGGATGGTCGGCCTCGACCTTGTGGACGCCGTCGAGCGGGATACCGGCGTCTTCCGCGCCCCAGTGGAACATCACCGGGCACTGCGGCGCCTCGCCGCTGTTGGTCAGGATGTCGCCGCCGTAGTAGCAGACCGCCGCCGCAACGGGTGAGCGGGCCGCCGCGAACCACGCGACCGAGCCGCCCATGCAGAAGCCGACGATCCCGATCTTGCCGACCCCGTCGATCTCGCCGATGGCCGCGTTCACGTCCTTGATCACGTCATCCCAGTCCAGCGCGCCCTTCAGCGCTCGGCCCTTGGCCATGCCGTCCTCGTCGAATTCGAGAACCGCGTCGCGCTCGTGGCGGTCGAACAGGGCCGGCGCGATCGCGACATAGCCTTCCTTGGCGAAGTTGTCGACGGTCTCGCGGATGTCGTTGTTGACGCCGAAAATCTCCTGGATGATGACGATGCCGCCGCGTGCGACATCGTCGGGCTCGGCCTTGTAGGCGTCGAGCTCGTGGCCGTCGGCCGCCGTCAGTTTCAGATCGGTTCCCATGTTTCGTTCCTCCCGTGCCGGGTTGGCATATTGTTTCGACCGGTATCCTAGTGGGCTAGACGTTGAAGCGAAACAGCATCACGTCACCGTCGCGGACCTTGTAGTCGCGCCCCTCCTGGCGCATGCGCCCGGCGTCACGCGCCCCGGCCTCGCCGCCATACTCGACATAGTCGTCGAAGCCGATGGTTTCGGCGCGGATGAAGCCTTTCTGGAAATCCGTGTGGATGCGTCCGGCCGCGTCGTAGGCGGTTGCGGCACCCGCAACGGTCCATGCGCGCGTTTCCTTCGGGCCCGCGGTGAAGAAGGTCAGGAGCTGGAGCAGCGCGTAGCCGGCGCGGATTACCTTCGACAGGCCGGTCTCGTTGAGACCGATCCCCTCCAGATACTCGGCCCGCTCGGCCGGATCGTCCAGCTGCGCGATCTGCGCTTCGATCTCGGCGGAGACGATCACGGTCGCCGCGCCCTTGGTTGCGGCCATCTCGTTCACCGCCTCGGTGTGAGCATTGCCGTCGACGGCGGAATCCTCGTCAACGTTGCAGACATACAGAACCGGCTTGGCGGTCAGCAGCTGCAACTGGCGAAAGGCCGGCCGCTGGTCGTCCGCGATGTCCGCGGTCCGCGCCGGACGGCCGTCCTGGAGTGCCGCCATCACCGGTTCGAGAAGCTGCAACTGCGCACGGGCATCCTTGTCGCCGCCCTTGGCGCGTTTCTCCGTGGTCTCAAAGCGCCGCTCCATCGCCTCCAGGTCGGCCAGCAGAAGTTCGGTTTCCACGATCTCAGCGTCGCGGACGGGGTCGATCCCTCCCTCGACATGGGTGATCCCGCCATCGTCGAAGCAGCGCAAGACATGGCAGACAGCGTCAACCTCGCGGATGTGGGACAGAAACTTGTTGCCCAGTCCCTCGCCCTGGCTCGCGCCACGCACCAGGCCCGCGATGTCGACGAATTCCAGATAGGTGGGCACGACCTGTGCCGATTTCGCGAGGCCGGCGAGAATCGCAAGCCGGTCGTCTGGTACCGCCACGCGACCCGCGTTGGGCTCGATCGTGCAGAACGGATAATTTGCCGACTCGGCCTGGGCGGTTGCCGTCAGTGCATTGAAAAGTGTCGACTTGCCGACATTCGGCAGCCCGATAATACCGCAGTTGAAACCCATCTCAGTCGCGCCCCCGCAGCCGGTTCATCGCACGCGACAGGGCGTTGCCCATCGCTGTCTCCGTTTCGGTGTCGCCGGCGCGGGCCGGCGGCTCCGGATCCTTGCGCCGGACCGAGGGTGCCGGTTCGGAGGGCGTTTCTCCGCCACCGCCCTGGACCGCCATCGCGACCCGGCTCATGAAATCGCTTGCCCGGCCCTCGAACAGCGCCGGCAGCTCGTCGGCGACCGCGGCCAGTTCGCGGGCGAGCCAGTCCTGGTCGGCGCGCGCGAAGTCGCCCAGCACATGGTTCTTCACCCGTGCCTTGTCGCCGGGATGCCCGACGCCGAGGCGGACCCGCCAGTAATCCTTGCCGGGCAGATGCGCGTCGATGCTGCGCAGCCCGTTGTGGCCGGCATTGCCGCCGCCCTGCTTGACCCGCACCTTGGCCGCCGCGAGGTCGATTTCGTCATAGATGACGATCACGTCCTCGGGTGCGAGCTTGTAGAAGCGCGTGGCCTCGCCGACGGCACGGCCGGACTCGTTCATGTATGTCATGGGCTTGAGCAGGATCACGCGCTCGCCGGCGATCTGGCCTTCACTGACATCGCCCTGGAACTTGGCGCGCGGCGCAGAAAGCCCATGGCGGCGGACAATCTCGTCCGCCGCCATGAAGCCGATATTGTGTCGGTTGTTTCTGTGCTTCGGACCCGGGTTTCCAAGTCCCACAACCAGTCGCATGGTCTGCTCGCCCAAATCGGCGGAGGTGGGCTACTCCTCGCCTTCGTCGGCGCTGTCCTCGCCCTCGGTCTCGCCGTCCGCGCCTTCCGCGGCTTCGCCCTCTTCGCCGTCCGCGTCGATATCGTCTTCCACCGGCGCCACGGTCGGGGCAGCGATGGTCGCGATGGTGAAGTCGCGGTCGGTGATGGTCGGTTTGACGCCCTCGGGCAGCGAGATGTCGGAGATGTGGATGCTGTCACCGACTTCGAGGCCGGTCAGGTCGGCCACGAACTCCTCGGGGATCGCGCCGGCGCGGCAGACGACCTCGACCGCGTAACGCACGATGTTGAGCACACCGCCACCCTTGAGACCCGGCGATTCCTCTTCGTTGGTGAAGGTCACCTGGATTTCCAGGTTGATTCGCGTCCGCTCGGTGACACGCAGGAAATCCAGATGCATCGGTACGTCGGTGACCGGGTGCACCTGCAGGTCACGGCACAGCACCTGCTGCTGGTTGCCATCGATGTCGATGTCGAACAGCGTGGCGAAGAAGCCGGGCTGTCCGAGTGCCGTGCGCAGCTGCGCCGGGCTGATCGAGATGGGTTCGGGGTCCTTGTTCGCGCCGTAGATCACCGCCGGCACCTTGCCGAGGCGTCGTGTTGCACGGGCGGCCCCCTTGCCGACCTGTGCGCGCGATTCCGCGTTGAATGTCACGGTATCCGCCATGATTCACTCCTTTGACCCGCGCGATGCCTCCAAGGGTGCCATCGCGGGGCGGTTCGTCATCGGCGCCGGATGCGCCGAATACTAGTCGAACAGACTTGAAACCGAGGCTTCGCGGCTGATGCGGTCGATCGCCTTGCCCAGAAGGGGGGCGACCGTCAGCTGCCGGATGTTGCTCGCCACGCGCACCGCCTCGGTGGCCTGGATCGAATCCGTCATCACCAGGGTTTCCAGCGGAGATGCCGCAACCCGCCCGACAGCGCCGCCCGACAGCACACCGTGCGTGACATAGGCGGACACCGACTTGGCGCCTTGATCCATCAACGCTCCCGCGGCGTTGCACAACGTGCCGGCGCTATCGCAGATATCGTCGACAAGGATGCAGCGTCGCTGGTCGACGTCGCCGATGATGTTCATCACCTCGGAGACGCCAGCCCGTTCGCGGCGCTTATCAATGATCGCGAGATCGGCGTCAAGCCGTTTGGCGAGCCCCCGGGCGCGCACGACGCCGCCCACATCGGGGGAAACGATGACAAGGTCACCGTTGCCGCCCTGGCTCTCCAGGTCCTCGGAGAAAAGAGGACCGGCGAACAGGTTGTCGACCGGGATGTCGAAGAAGCCCTGGATCTGGCCCGCATGCAGGTCGAGCGTGAGCACCCGGTCGGCGCCGGCCCTGGTGATCAGGTTGGCGACCAGCTTGGCGGAAATCGGTGTCCGAGGCCCGGTTTTCCGGTCCTGGCGCGCATAGCCGAAATAGGGAATGACGGCGGTGATGCGGCGGGCCGACCCGCGCCGCAGCGCGTCCAGCGTGACCAGCAGTTCCATCAGATTGTCGTTGGCAGGATAGGAGGTGGACTGGACGACGAACACGTCCTCGCCGCGCACATTCTCGAGAATCTCGACGAACACCTCCATATCCGAGAAACGCCGGATCGAAGCTTTCGTCAGCTCGATGTTCAGATATGCGGAAATCGCCTCGGCAAGCGGGCGGTTGCTGTTGCACGCCAGCACCTTCATCGACCGTACCCCCGGACCCGAAAAGCGCCCGTCGGCGCCCGGGTCAATTGCGCCCGTCGGAAGGGGACGATGGACGACACCGACCCCATGCGCGGCGGAACGTATCAACCCGAATCGGGGCTGTAAACAAGACTCGGCTGGGGATAATCCGGGCGTCGGACCGGCGCGTGCGACGGCGCGAAAATCAGCGTACGGGCGGGTGCTCCGCCGCGTCGTCCGGCCGCACGAACCCGTCGCGCCAGTCGATCTGCGAGACCAGCTCCACCATGCCCGCCGCGGCCGCCAGCCCGGCTTCGCGTGCCAGCTCGCCCCAGCTGTTTTCGACGACGAGCCGGGAAAACGGGCTCGCCTGGTCAATGCGACCGATTTCGACGCCGAATGGGTCTGCCACGGCCCAGCCGATCGCGACCTCCACCCGGTCCCCGTCCATCGGTGTCATACGGACCGTCGCGCGTGCTGTCAGGGTCTCGTCGCTCGGATCGACGGCGACACGCGCGCCCATGCGACGCAGACCCTGGCGCAGAGCAGCCTGCAGACGCGTCGCGCCCCCCTCCGGTGCCCCTTCGACCGTACCGACATAGATGGCGGGGGTGACGACCTCGCCATTGACCTCCTCCTGGATGAAGGCGGCGATGCGCGGGGCGGCGTTGCCGGCGAACGCGGCCATCAGAGCCGCGTCACCGCGGGCCCACGGGTCGATCGGTGTGCCCTCGATGCTCTGCTCGTAGCGGCCGACCTCGTCACCGGCTGGGTTCGAGAGAACCCAGGCGATGTGGGCATCGCGGCCCGGATCGATCACCCGGCCGACGAGGATCATGCTCGAGCGGTTCCGGCTACCCATGTAGGCCGGCACGTCGCGGTCGATCAGCGCCGCGACCATTTCGCGGGCGAGGCCTCGGGCGGCGGCGGGCGGGGCGTCGGCCACGGGCTCGACCATGATCCCGGGCGAGTCCGACAGGCGGAGCAGGTCGTTGTCCCGGTCCGGGGTGCGCTCGAAGACGCGCGGCACCGGCTGGCAGGCCACGAGAAGGGCCAGCAGCAGCGCCGGCAGCACTGCCGCCGGTAGACTAGAGCGCACAGCTCACCATTGCCGCCGCCAGCGTGAAGAAGATGAGCATGATCAGGTAGGGCATTGTTCAGTCCGCCGCCGGCAGCATGATCAGAGACAGGTTGCGGCCGTAGTCCGGTTCGTCGCGATGGCAGCTGCGCCGGTAGCTGAAGAAGTTCTCGTCGCCATAGGTGTCGTGGCCGGTCGCCTCGTGGCTTCCGACTCCGGCACCCGCGAGCCGGCTCTGCACGTAGCCTGGCAGGTCGAACAGCAGCCGGTCGCTCACCGTACGTTCCGTGAAAAAACGGTCGTTCCGAGAGTCCTGTTCGAGGAACGGTGCGGGAAACTCCGGGCCCACCTCGTAGGAGTGCGGTCCGATGCAGGGGCCGACGGCGGCGGAGATGCCGCCGCGGGTGGCGCCACGCGCGACCATCGCATCGACGGTGGCCTCGACCACCCCGTCGAGCGCGCCGCGCCAGCCGGCATGAGCGGCGGCGACGACACCCGCCGACGGGTCGGCGAACAGAACCGGCGCGCAGTCCGCCGCCAGAACGCCGATGGC
This sequence comes from Rhodospirillaceae bacterium, assembly GCA_038140435.1. Taxonomy (GTDB): domain Bacteria; phylum Pseudomonadota; class Alphaproteobacteria; order UBA6615; family UBA6615; genus UBA8079. Next base: position 135,405 of record JAYQGE010000002.1, read on the forward strand.
GAGACCTGGCCGGTCGCACACGAGCGCGTCGGCCTGCGGCGGAGCATCGGGGTCCAGCGTTTCCGCATCGACCACGGTCGCGGAATGGACCTGGTAAAGGGTGCGGAGCCGGTCGCCCGCCGTGCCCACGGCGCGCGCGGCGCGGGCCCGGTTCTCGGCCACATGGGCGCGGTCGTCGCCGGACCCCAACCCGCAGTTGAGCCCGGCATAGATTCCTTTGCTGACCCCCCCGGCACGCGACAGGAACATGTGCCGCACGCCGCGAATCCGGCGCAGGGTGTTGGCGCTTGCGTGGGGTTCGTGCATCGGGGTTCAGGGTCCGGGATCGAAGCCTGCGAGACGGTCGATCCACTGTTCGGAGAGGGCCAGTACCTTGAACAGGGTGCCCATTTCCGCGGGGCCGATCAAGCGGGCGAGCGCCGCGTCGATGTCGCGTTCCTGGCGTGTATCGGCACCGGCGCGCAACGCGTCCGCGCGGGCGTGAATGCCGAGCTGGGCAAGGAACGCGCCCTGGGTGACCGGCCCCCAGCTCCGCAGACCGGTGCTTGCGCTCGTGCTGGCGACCCGCGCGAAATCCACATGGGCGGTCAGGTCCGCCGTGCCGGGTGCGTCGAGGGGATCGACGGGCCGGTGCCTTCGGACCGCCTGTAATGTGTCGCCCACCGCGCTGTGCGGATGGCCGTAGTCGATGATCAGTGCGACGCCGCCGTCGGCCGCGATCCGGGCCGAGATATTGCCAACGACCGACGCGATGGCGGGCGACGTCTCCAGGATCTCGCCGTCGAGCGCGACCTCCAGCAGCCGGGGCGCTTCTGGGACGTCGGGTTCGTCGTCCCCCAGAATAAATGCGAAGCGGCCGGCGGGACCGGTCGTCACCAGGCGTTCGCGCCAGCGCCCCCCGGACTTGACGAACTGGCGCACCGGCAGCGCGTCGAGGAACTCGTTGGCGATGACGATCGTCGGCATCCCGTCGGACGCGGGCAGCGTGTCGTGCCAGGTCGGGTCGGCACCGGAGAGCGCAGCGGCCTGGGCGTCGCGCAGCACGGGACTGGTCTCGACGAGCTGGACGCGCGCGGCCGCCCGGCAGGCCGGCACGGTTGCCATGGCGCGCAGCGCGTCGGCCATGAGGGTGCCCCGACCCGGGCCGAACTCGATCAGGGCGAAGGCGTCGGGCGCGCCGAGCCGCTGCCAGGTATCGGCGCACCACAGGCCAATCAGCTCGCCGAACATCTGTGAGATCTCGGGCGCGGTCGTGAAGTCGCCCGCGGCGCCCAGGGGATCGCGCGTCATGTAGTAGCCGCCGTCCGGGTCGGCGAGCGCGATTTCCATGAACGTCGCGACGCTGACGGGTCCCGATTTCGCGATCAGCTCCGTCAGGCGGTGCGCCACCGGGTTCGGATCAGTCATGCCGGGCGGGGCTAGTCGGCGGGGCCGGCGGCACGTCGCCCGGATTCGAGGCGATCATGGGTCACCGCGTAGACGATGAGGGCGAGCCCGGCGACCGCGATGGGCGTGGACAGCCACTGGCCGATGGTCGAACCCCACAGCAGGAAGCCGCCGTCGCCGACATAGGTGTCGGGCTGGCGGAAGAACTCGACAAACGTTCGTGCCGTGCCGTAGCCCAGCAGGAACACGCCGGTGAGCAGCCCCGGCCGATAGCGGGCGCCGGCGTAGCGGGCGAGCGCGAAGAGGACGAGAAACAGGAGCAGACCCTCGAGGCCGGCCTCGTAGAGCTGGCTCGGGTGGCGGCCGACATCGCCGCCGTCGGGGAACACGACGGCCCACGGCACGTCGGTCGCGCGGCCGAAGAGTTCGCCATTGATGAAGTTCGCGAGCCGCCCGAGGAACAGCCCGATCGGCGCTGCGGCCGCCACGAGGTCGGCCAGGGACAGTATCCGGATATCGTACTTCCGGGCGTACAGGATGATCGCGGCCATGACGCCGAGCAGCCCGCCATGGAAGGACATGCCGCCGTTCCACACTGCGAGAATCTGCGCCGGGTTCGCGAGAAAATGCTCCGGCTGGTAGAAGCCGACGAAACCCAGGCGACCGCCGGCGATCACGCCGATGATGGCCCAGCTGAAGAAGTCGCCCACCTGCTGCGCGGTCATCGTGTCGGGCGGCCGGCGCAGCAGGGCCACCATGTAGCCCCAGCCGGCAAGCAGCCCGGCGATGAAGGCGAGCGCGTACCAGCGCACGACCAGCGGGCCGATCTCGATCGCGACCGGGTCGAACGCGGGGAAGGGGATCGGGCCGGACATTCAGCGCCTAGACGTAGGGGTCGTTCGTCTCGAGAAAGTCGCGCACGTAGCTGCGCACGCCGTCCTCGAGCGACGTGAAGGGCCGATCGTATCCGGCGGCGCGCAGGCGGTCCATTCGCGCTTCCGTGAAGTACTGGTACTGATTGCGGACGGTATCGGGCATGTCGACATACTCGACGCTCGCCAGCTCCGACATGGCGTCGAAGATCGCTGCTGCCATGTCGTCGAACGAGCGGGCTTCCCCCGTGCCGAGGTTGAAGATGCCGCTGACGTCCGGATGCGCGGCGAGCCAGAGCATGACCGAAACAGTGTCGCGGACATGCACGAAATCGCGGAGCTGGCTGCCGTCGGCATAGTCGGGCTCGTGGGAGCGGAACAGGCGCGCGCCCCCGGTCTCGCGGATCTGCTGCCAGAACTGCGGCACCACGCTGCGCTGACCGCCCTTGTGATATTCGTTCGGTCCATAGACGTTGAAGAAGCGCAGGCCCGCCCACTGCGGCGGTGCGTGGCCGCGCCCGGCCATCTCGAGCGCCGCGCGGTCGAACAGCAGCTTCGACCAGCCATAGGGGTTTAGAGGCCGGAGCCGTGCGAGCGCCGCGGCGTCGTTGGCGTCGTCGAAACCCTGCTCGCCGCCGCCATAGGTCGCGGCCGAGGAGGCATAGATGAACGGTACCGCGCGCGCCGCGCACCAGTCCCACAGGAGCACGCTGAGCAGGTAGTTGTTGCGCATCACCCGGTCCACATCGCGGTCCACCGTCGACGAAATCGCGCCCATGTGAAAGACCGCCTCGGGCGGCGTCTCGAGACCGGCGAGCCAGTCCATGAGGGTGTCGGGCGGAACGACCTCGAAGGGGCCGCGCTTGGCGATGTTGCGGGCGAGCGCCTCGTCGTCGAAGTCGCAGACCACCGGCGTGTCGCCGCGTTCGGCCAGCGCCGCGACGAGGTTCGAGCCGATGAAACCGGCGCCGCCGGTGACGAGATACATGCGCAACTCCGTTCCGTGTTCGCGGCTTTATAGGCCGACGCGGATCGGTGCGGCAATGCGGCGGCCTTGTTCCGTTCGCGCCGTTCGGCGTAGTGTCGGCCGGTCGAAACCGCGAGGGCGCGGCACACGACACGCGCGCCGGAAACAGGGAGGCCCGTCATGCAGACCCGAAGCCGATTGCTGGACGATGTCGCCAGGCTCGCCAACGGCGCCGCCGGGGTGGCGAGCGGCCTGCGCGAGGAGGTCGAGGCGCTGGTGCATCAGCGCCTCGAGCGTGTGCTCGCGGATCTCGACCTGGTGCGCCGCGAGGAGTTCGAGGCCGTCGAGGCGGTCGCGATCCGGGCCCGCGAGGAGCAGGAAGCGCTCGAGAAGCGCGTCGCCGAGCTTGAAAAGAAACTGGCGGCGCGCAAGCGCAAGCCGGCGGCGAAGTCGCCTGCAAAGCCGGCCGAAAAGGCCGCCAAGACCGACAAATCCTGATCCGTTCGCCCGGTTTGCCGGGCTCCTGACGCCGGCTCGGAATGTCCACAGGAGCCGCGGTTGCGACGCAGCGCGCACTCGTGACAGTGTACCTTCCATAGTGGCGATACGCCCCAAAACCACAATATTTCGGTGAAATCACTGGATATTGTGGTTTCCCGGCATATGCGCACAAGCCGTGACCAGGAGGTCTTCCCGCAATGGGTAATCTGTCCCACAACGTCGTCGATCAGGCCATGCACCCCCTCGACCTCGTCGAGGAGATGATCGCGATGCGCGACTGGGTTCAGGAGCGCACGCGCCGGGACGAGCTGCTTGCCGAGATCGACGGTCGCTGGTGCGACTATCACGGTGTGTTCAACTGGATCGACGAAATCGGCGCGCTGCAGCTGACCTTTGCCTTTGACATGCGCACGCCGCCCGAGCGGCGCGAGTCCGTGCACGAACTGCTCGCGGTGCTCAACGAGCGCCTCGGCATCGGCCATTTCGATGTCGGTTCCCAGGACGGTCTGCCGGCCTATCGCCACGCGCTGCTGCTGCGCGGCGGATCGGTGTCGGCCGAGCAGATCGAGGACATGGTCGATATCGCGGTGCACGAGCTCGACCGCTTCTACCCGGCCTTCCAGTATGTCGTCTGGGGCAACCAGTCGGCCCATGCGGCGGTGAGCTCGATCATGTTCGACACGGTCGGCGAGGCCTGACGGGCTCCGGCGCCGCCGGCCCAGATTCACGGGCGAGATGCCATGACACAAACCGAAACGATACTGCTCGTTGGCTGCGGCAAGATGGGCGGCGCCCTCATGGATGGGTGGATCGGGCAGGGAACGCCGCCCGAATCGATCTTCGCCGTCGATCCGATGGCACCGGAGCTGCCCGCGGGCGTCTCCGCGGGCGCCGCGTTCGCTGATATCCCCGAAGGGTTCGCGCCGTCGGTCGTGGTGCTGGCGGTGAAACCCCAGGTGATGGACGAGGTCCTCGCCCCCTATGTGGCGCTCGTGGGACCCGGGACCGTATTCCTCTCGATCGCCGCGGGTCGGACCATCGCCTCGTTCGAGGCGGTACTCGGCGCGGAGGCGCGGGTGGTGCGCGCCATGCCGAACACGCCGGCGGCCGTCGGCCGCGGGATCACGGTGCTCGCGGCGAACGGTCATGTTTCCGACGCGCAGCGCGAGTCGTGCGAGATGCTGATGACCGCCGTCGGGAAGGTCGCCTGGGCCGAGGACGAGGCGCTCATCGATGCCGTGACCGGTGTCTCGGGCAGCGGGCCCGCCTATGTGTTCCATCTGGTCGAGGCGATGGCCGCGGCCGGCATCGCGGCCGGCCTGGCGCCGGATCTCGCCATGCAGCTCGCCCGCGAGACGGTGGTGGGGAGCGGCGAATTGCTCGGCCGCAGTACCGACCCGGCGGCCACCCTGCGCGAGAACGTGACCAGCCCCGGCGGCACCACGGCGGCGGCACTGAACATTCTCATGGCCGAGGATGGGCTCACCGCGCTCATGACCCGCGCGATCCTGCGCGCCACGGAACGCTCCCGCGAGCTCGCCGGCTAGGCATGTCGGCATTGCCGCGCGATTCCGTCCTTAACAGTGGCGGGCGGGCTGGATAGGTTGCGGCGCAACCGGAGGCCCGATGAATCAGGACACACCAGACTGGACCGACGAAGCTGATGCGCGCGATCGCATGATCGATGCGATGCTCCGCATCGTCGCCGAAGACGGCTGGGCTCGTGTTGCCCTCGACGCGGTGGCAGCGGAGGCGGGCCTGTCCGGGGCGGACGCGAAGGCGCAGTTCCGGGACCGGACCGCGCTCCTGCACGCATTTGCCGAACGGGTGGACGCGGCAGCCTGCGCGGGTGCCGAGCCGCAAACAGACGCCGCGTCGCGCTATGACGAGCTGCTCGACATCATGATGCGCCGGTTCGAGGTGCTGCAGACGGATCGTGCGGCCGTCGCGCGGCTGATACGCGATGTCCCGGCCGACCCTTGCACCCTGCTGCGGTCCCTGCCGCACAGCCAACGCGGCTTCAGGGGGCTCGCCGGCGCGGCGGGATACCCGAACAGGGGCATTGCCGGCGCGGTTCTGGCGAAGGCTCTGTCGGCGGTCTGGCTTGCCACGCAGCGCGACTGGCTGCGTGATGAGACCCCCGACCTGTCCGTCACCATGGCGTCCCTCGACCGGCATCTGGGCCGTGCGATCGACCTTCTGGGGCCGATAATAGGGCGCGCCGACTCGCTGTCCGGACAGGAGGCCTGACATGGACGAGATCACGTTCGACGATTTCCGGAAGGTCGATGTCCGGGTCGGCACCATCGTCGATGCCCAGCCCTTTCCCGAGGCGCGGCATCCGGCGATCAAGCTTTGGGTCGATCTCGGCGCCGAGATCGGCGTCCGCAAGACGTCTGCCCAACTGACGGTCCATTACACGCCCGACGCGCTGGTCGGCCGGCAGGTTGCCGCAGTCGTGAACTTTCCGCCCAAGCAGATCGGGAAGTTCATGTCGGAAATCCTCGTACTCGGTTTTCCCGACGCGGATGGCGCGGTGGTGCTGCTGAACGTCGATCAGGACGTGCCCAACGGAGGCCGTCTGTTCTGAGACGGCTGGTCCGGGTGCTGGTCCGGGTGCTGGGCCTAGATCGGAATACGGATCATCACCCGCAGGCCGCCCGCCGGTGAGTCTCCGAGACTGATCTCGCCGCCATGTCCGTGGACGATGTCCTGGGCGATGGACAGGCCGAGCCCCGTCCCGCCGGTCTCCATGTTCCGCGACTCGTCGAGCCGGAAGAAGGGGCGAAACACCTCTTCGCGCATGTCTTCGGGGATCCCGGGGCCGTCGTCATCGACCGTGATCTCGAGGACGCTGCCGTTGCGGCCCATGTGCATCTGGATTGTCTCGGCGTGCCGGGCGGCGTTTTCGGCGAGGTTGGTCAGGCAGCGCCGGATGGCCGCGCGGGCAAGCGGAAGCTCGACCGGCTCGGCGATCTCGAGCCGGATATTCGCGCCGTTTCGCTGCACGTCGCGGACGACCTCATCGAGCAGGTCGCCGGCGTTGACCATGCGACGCTGCTCCGTTCCCTCGCCGCGGGCGAAGTTCAGATAACCCTCGATCATGCTCTCCATCGCCGCGACGTCGGAGTTCAGCTCGTCGATCTCGGTGTTGCTGTGGAGCATCGCGAGCTGGAGCTTCATCCGGGTCAGGGGCGTGCGCAGATCATGGCTGACGCCCGCCAGCATGTCCGTGCGCTGCTGGATCTGGCGTTCGAGGCGGTTGCGCATCGCCATGAAGGCGCTCGCGGCCTGGCGCACCTCGGTCGCACCCGAAGGTTTGAAGTTCGGCGTGTCGCGGCCCTTGCCGAAGTTCTCCGCAGCGGTGGCCAGCCGGCGAATCGGGCTGACCTGGTTGCGCATGAACAGCGTGGCCACGGCGAAAAGGATGAGCGATGTGCCGACCATCCAGAAAATGAAGATCTTGGTCGTCGAGCTGATCAGCCGCTCCTCGTTGGCCGAAACCTTGAGCACGCCCGAAGGCAACTGCACGTCGATCAGCACGCGGTCGACCTGGCTGTCAGTGTCGATCACGAAGGGCCGCTGGACCATCTCGCGCAGTGCGCGGGAGAGGGTGACCTCGAGGTTTCCAGATGGCTCGAAATGCGTGTTGGGCAGGATGGTGTCCTGCTCATAGGTGATGATGAGATCGAGTGTGCGGCGCGCCAGTTCGAACAGCTCGGATTGGCTGCCTGCGCCCGGAGCCTCATTGATCAGTTCCTGCACCATGGAAATGTCGCCCGCGAGCGCGGTGGCGCGGTGCCGGCTGACGTTCGACCAGTGCCGGTCGTAGAAGATGACGCCGCTCACCACCTGCAGCAGGACCAGCGGCATCACGATGATGAGCAGGGATCGCGCCAGCAAGCCGCGCGGCAGAATCCGCTTCATGGTCAGGCGCAGGATGCGCGGTCCGCGGGCGAGTGAATCTAGTCGGGCCATAGGACGTAGCCTTGTCCCCGGATCGTCTGCAGGTAGCGCGGCGTGCGGGGGTCGGGTTCGATCTTGCGGCGCAGGCGCGTCACCTGCACATCCACTGCACGGGCGCTGCCGGTGATGCCGCTCTTCTCCTGCAGCGTATCACGGCTGACCGGCTGGCCGGGGGTTCCGGCGAGCACGTCCAGCAACCGCGCTTCGGCACCGGTCAGCGGCACGGCACCGTCGGGGCCGGAGAGTATCTGCCGCCGGGCGTCGTAGCTGTGCGGGCCGAACTGGATGGTGGCCGTGTCCTGACGGCTGGTCTGTGCGCGGCGAAGGATCGAGCGGATGCGCGCCACCAGTTCGCGCGGTTCGAAGGGCTTGGTCAGGTAGTCGTCGGCGCCGCGCTCGAGTCCGTCGATCCGGTTCTCCGACTCCGCCATCGCCGTCAGCATCAGGATGGGTACGGTACTGCTCTCGCGCAGGCCGCTGGTGAGCTCGAGACCGCTCTCGCCGGGCATCATCATGTCCAGCACGAGCAAGTCGAACTGGAAGCTCTCGAGCTTCTCGCGTGCCTGTGCGGCGCTGGCCGCGATCGTCACCCGGAAATCGCTCTCGGTGAGGAACTTCTGCAGCAGGTCCCGCAACCGTCGGTCGTCGTCGACGACCAGAATATGGGGGCTGTCTTCCATTGCGTCCGACTGTATCGCCGATCCACGCAGGCGTCTCTAGGAACGGCGCCGGGCGCCGGCCCGCACCCGGGCACGATCCTCGGGATTGATGATGCCGGTCAGCACCCGGCGGAAACCATCGACCGCATCGTCCCCGGCCTCTCCGTAGGCGCGCACGAAGCGTTCCATCTGGGTGGCAGTGAGGTCGTGTTCGAGGGCCTTGCCCTTGTCCGAGAGGGTCAGTTGCTTGCGCCGCCGGTCCGACGGGTCGGGGCGTTGATTGATAAATCCGTCCTCGATCAGCTTGCCGAGGACCCGCGACAGGCTCTGCTTGGTGATGCGCAGGGTTTCGAGGAGTTCGGTGACGCTGATGCCCGGGTTCCGGCCGACGAAGTAGATCACCCGGTGATGGGCCCGCCCGAGGGCGTATTTCTCCAGGATGGCATCCGGTTCGCCGGTGAAATCCCGGTAGGCGTAGAACAGCAGCTCGATGCCCTGCCGCAGGTCTTCTTCGCGCAGGGCGGTGGTGAAGCGGTCCGATTTAAGGTCAACCATGTTGACTTAATTAGATCGCAATGTTACCCGACGCAACCTTTTGGGATAACTTTTCGTCCCGGGCTCGGGTTGCCGGGACCATAAATTTCGAGGGCTGAGAGATGCACGAAACTCCCTATGACAATCGCGAAGGGGTGATCTGGTTCAACGGCGACTTCGTTCCTTGGGCCGATGCCAAGCTGCATGTGCTGAACCACGCGCTGCACTATGCATCCGCGGTCTTCGAGGGCATGCGGGCCTACAACGGCGAGATTTTCGAGCTTACCGCCCATAACGAGCGGCTGCATGCCTCGGCCGAAGTCCTCGGGTTCAAGGTGCCGTACACGGTCGCGGAGCTGGACGACGCGTGCCGCGAGGCGCTCAGCCGCGCTGGCCTGACCGATGCATATCTGCGCCCGATTGCGTGGCGCGGTCCCGAGCAGATGGGCGTGTCGGCCCAGAAGTGCGAGATCCAGGTGGCGATCGCGGTCTGGGAATGGCCCTCCTACTTCACGCCGGAGGCCCGGATGAAGGGGATCGAGATCGACTGGGCGATCTACCGACGCCCGGACCCGAAGACCGCGCCGGTCAGCGCCAAGGCGGCGGGCCTCTACATGATCTGCACCCTGTCCAAGCATGCGGCCGAGGCCAAGGGTTTCTCCGATGCTCTGATGCTCGACTGGCGCGGCCAGCTCGCCGAGACCACCGGTGCCAACATGTTCCTGGTGATCGACGGCAAGATTCACACGCCGACGCCCGACTGTTTCCTCGACGGCATCACCCGGCGTTCGGTGATCGACCTGGCGAAGAAGCGCGGGTTCGAGGTCATCGAGCGCGCGATCATGCCGGAAGAGCTCAGCGACGCGAGCGAGATGTTCGTCACCGGCACGGCGGCCGAGGTGACCCCGATCGCCCGGATCGCGGACGATCACATGTTCACGGTCGGCGAGATCACCAAGACGCTGATGCAGGATTACGACGACCTGGTGAACGGTCGCGCGGCGGCTGCAGCGGCCGATTAGCCCCGGCTACTCGCCGTCGGCGGGTTCGTTCCAGCGCGCGGCTGCGGCCGCGTCGGTCTCGCGGGTCTCGACCCAGACCCCGCCCGCGTCGGTGTCTTCCAGCTTCCAGAACGGCGCGTCCGTCTTCAGCCAGTCCATCAGGAACTGGCAGGCGTCGAACGCAGCCTGGCGGTGCGCCGACGCGCAGGCGACCAGCACGATCTGGTCGCCCGGCTCGAGCCGCCCGTAGCGGTGGATGATGAGGCTCGCATCGAGCGGCCAGCGCCGGTTCGCCTCGGCCTCGATCTCGGCGAGTTTTTTCTCGGTCATGCCCGGATAATGTTCCAGGGTCATGGCGCTGATCGGCTTGTCCGACCCGTCGACGGGAGCCATGTCCCGGACCAGGCCGGTGAAGGTCGCGACACCGCCGATGGCGGTGTTATCCGCAGTCAGCGCGGCGATCTCCGCACCGGTGTCGAAATCCTCCTCCTGGACCCGGATCATGACGCTCAGCCCCCGGTCACCGGCGGGAAAAACGCGATCTCGTCGCCGTCGGAGACCGGGTGGTTGAAGGGCACGTAGTCCTGGTTGACGGCGGCGCGGATCGCGTCGCGCTTGACGAAGGCCTGGGCGTAGCCGTCGCCGCGCGCGACCAGCCAGTCGATCAGTTCGTCCACCGTCGCGACGCTATCCGGCAGCGCGATGTCCTCGGTCGCGAGGCCGATGCGCTGCCGCATCCAGGCAAAGTAGAGAATCTTCATCGCGTCACTTCCGTGAAGGGAAGGAAGGATACCATCGTTCCCGGCGTGAGTTGGGTCATCTCCTCGGGCAATTCAACCAGGCCCTCGGACTCGACCATGGACGTCAGCACACCCGCGCCGGCGCGCGGGTGCTTGTGGGCCACCAGCGTGCCGTCATCGTCGGCCGCGAGGCGAACGCGCACATATTCCCGGCGGCGTTCCTTCTTGGCGTAGTCGAACCCGGCGCGAACCTGGTAGAGCCGCGGCGCCACGTCGGTCGCGCCGGCGAGCCGCAGCAGGGCCGGTCGCGCGAGGCGCAGGAAGGTCACCATCATCGCCGCCGGATTTCCGGGCAGCCCGATGAAGGGGGTGTCCCCGATCTGGCCGAAGGCAACGGGGCGTCCCGGCTTGATCGCGACCTTCCAGAAGTGCAGGCGCCCGAGTGCCTCGACGCTCGCGGCCAGATGGTCCTCGTCGCCGACGGACATGCCGGCGGAGGAGACGATTGCGTCGCAGCCGGCCGCGGCATCGCGCAGGGCCGCCTCGATCGCCGTCCGGTCGTCGGGCACGATCCCGAGGTCATGCACGTCGCAGCCGAGGTCGCCGAGCAATGCCATCAGCGCGTGCCGGTTGGCGTCGTAGATGCCGCCCTCGGGCGCGTCGGCTCCCGGCTCGAACACCTCATCGCCGGTCGACAGCACCGCCACCCGCAGGCGCGTGTGCACCAGCAGATCGTCCCGGCCGACGGAGGCGGCGAGGCCCACATCCTGGGGCCGCAGCCGCTGGCCCGCCGTCAGAATGACCTGCCCCTCTGCGACGTCCTCGCCCCGGTCGCGCCGGTTCGCACCCCGCTTGATGCCCGCGGGGATGGTCACGAGTACGTTCCCGTCCCGGTTCTCGGTGCGGCAGTCTTCCTGCATCAGCACGGTGTCGGGGCCGTCCGGCATCGGGGCGCCGGTGAAGATCCGGATCGCCGTGCCCCGGGTGGCAGGGCCTTCCAGCGGATGTCCCGCCGCGACCCGGCCGGCGACGGGAAGCGTCGTGTCCGCGCCGGGTGCGAGATCGTCGAAGTGGACGGCATAGCCGTCAACGGCGGAGTTGTCGTGGGGCGGCACGGCGCGCGTCGCCGTGATGTCCTCGGCCAGGATCCGTCCCGCCGCCGCGTGGAGCGGAATCCGCTCGGTGCCGGCGATGGCCTCCAGCCGCGCCTCGAGTTCGGCGAGCGCAGCATCGGTCGGCATCAGCCCGCCGCCGGTCGCGAAGCAGTCGTCGGAGAGTTGCGCCATGACCTAGGTCGTCTCCGCCCGCCGGCGGGGCAGATCCCAGTGGCGCTCGATGAAGTCGGCGACGGCGACAGGATCGCCCGGATCCAGGCGGGCGACTTTCCCGGGAATGTCCGGTGTCGCGCCGGCGTCCGCCAGCGCCACGATGGTCGCGTCGCCGCGGGCGAGGGGCGGTTCGTCGAGGCCGGCGCGGTAGACCTCGATCTTCGCGTGGTCCGCGTGCTTGAAGCCCTCGACGAGGACCAGGTCCACGGGGCTCATCGTCGCCAGCAGCGCATCGAGGGACGGCTCGGGGTAGCCGCGCAGCTCGTGCATCAGCGCCCAGCGCGCCGCCGATCCGACCATCACCTCGGTGGCGCCCGCTTCGCGGTGCTTCCAGCTGTCCTTGCCGGGCGTGTCCACATCGAAGCCGTGATGGGCATGCTTCACCGTGGATACGCGGTGCCCGCGCGCGACCAGCTCTGCGACCAGCGCGACCATCAGGGTGGTCTTGCCGCTGTCGTGCCAGCCGACGATGCCGGCAACCCGCATCATCCGGCCTCCGCGCGCAGGTGCGGCGCGGCCGAACGCAGATAGTCGAAGCCGGTGATCAGGGTCACGGCGGTGGCGACCCACCACACCGCGGAGATGACGATCGCCTGTCCCGGTTCGGCGAGGGGCGCGAGAATAAGCAGCGCCAGCGCCACGAGCTGCACCGTCGTCTTCCACTTAGCGAGCCGCGTGACCGGCAGCGGCAGCCCACGCTGGGCGAGAAATTCGCGCAGGCCCGACACCAGGAACTCGCGGGCCAGGATCAGGACCGCCGCCGCGACATCCCAGCCGGCGATGTCGCCGCGCGCGAGCAGGCCCGCGATCAGCGCGGCCACCAGCACCTTGTCGGCGATCGGGTCCATCAGAGCCCCCAGCGCGCTCGCCTGGTCCAGCATGCGGGCCAGGTAGCCATCGAGGTAGTCGGTCACGGCGATCACGGCGAACAGGCCGAACACCCACCAGCGCATGGCCGGATCGTCCGCCCACAGCAGCACCACCACGACCGGGATCAGGGCAATGCGGGCGAGGGTCAGAATGTTGGGTATGGTCATCGCGTCGGGATCGCCTTGCGGACGCCGCTATTCGTTGGTGTTGAAGAAATCATAGATGCGCTGCGCCACCGTGTCGCTGATGCCGTCGACCCGCTCCAGGTCCTGCAGGCCGGCGCGCGCGACCGCCCGGGCCGAGCCGAAATGGTTGAGCAGGGCGCGCTTGCGCTTCGCGCCGATGCCCGGCACCTCGTCGAGCGGGTTGGCCGCGATCGCCTTCGATCGCTTCTGCCGGTGGGCGCCGATGACGAAACGGTGGGATTCGTCGCGCAGCCGCTGCAGGTAGTAGAGCACCGGGTCGTCATGGGGCAGCTGGAAGCCGTCCGGATCGCCGTCGGCGACGAAGAAATGCTCCCGGCCCGCGTCCCGGTCGGGACCCTTGGCAATAGCGACCGTCGGCACGTCCTCGATGCCCAGCTCCTGCATCACCTCCATGGTCGCCGAGAGCTGGCCCTTGCCGCCGTCGATCAGGATCAGGTCCGGCCACTGGCCGCGGCTGCGCTCCGGGTCCTCCTTGAGTGCGCGTGAGAAGCGCCGGGTCAGCACCTCGCGCATCATCGCGTAGTCGTCGCCCCGCGCGTATCCGTCATCGGCGTCCTTGCCGCTCGCCGCGCCCTTGATGTTGAACCGGCGGTAGGCCGACTTCATGAAGCCGTCCGGCCCGGCGACGATCATCGCGCCCGTCGCGTGCGCGCCACGGATGTGGGAGTTGTCGTACACCTCGATCCGGTTCGGCGGCGCGTCGAGGCCGAACAGTTCGGCCACCCCTGCCAGCAGGTCCCGGTTGGTGGCGGATTCGGCAAGCCGGCGGCCGAGCGCGTCGCGCGCATTCGTCCGCGCGAGGTCCACAAGCTTCCGCTTGGCGCCGCGCTGGGGCACCGTGATCGCGACCTTGCGCTCCGCGCGCACGCCGAGCGCCTCGGCGATCAGCTCGATCTCCGACGGCTTGTGGCTCAACAGGATCGCAGGGGGCGCCGGCTTGTTCTCGTAGAACTGGCCGAGAAACGCGCCGAGGACGTCGGGCAGCGGCACCGCCTTGTCGTGGCGCGGGTAATAGGCGCGGTTGCCATAGTTGCGGCCGGCCCGGAAGAAGAAGACCTGGATGCAGGTGCGCCCGCCGTCCTGTTCGGCCGCCACGATGTCGGCGTCGCGGAGGTCGAGATTCTCGATGTTGATGTCCTGGTTCGACTGAATCTGGGTCATCGCCCGGATGCGGTCGCGGAAGCGCGCCGCCGCCTCGAACTCCGTCTTCTCCGACGCCTCCTGCATCGCCGCGGCGAGCTCGTCCTGCACCTCGCGCGAGCGGCCGGTCAGGAAGCCGCGGGCCTGGTCGAGCAGGGTCGTGTAGTCCGCCTCGCTGACATGGCCGACGCAGGGCGCGGCGCAGCGCTTGAGCTGGTACTTCAGGCAGGGCCGCGAGCGGCCCGAGAAGACCGCGTCGGAGCAGCTGCGCAGCAGGAAGGCGCGCTCGAGCGCGTTGAGGGTCCGGTTCACGGCCCCGGCGGAGGCAAACGGACCAAAATACTCGCCGGGCAGGGTGCGCGCGCCGCGATACTTGGTCACGCCGGGCCAGTCGGCCGGGTCGGGGCCGGTCCGGCTCTGTCGGCGCGTCTTGAGGGTCGCGCGCGCCTTGCGCGCGTCGGGATCCGCGCCGGTCTTGGTCGTCTGCCGGTCCACGTGCCGGGTGATGAGGATGTAGGGGAAGCTCTTGTCGTCGCGCAGCAGCACGTTGTAGCGCGGCGCGAGCCGCTTGATGAGGTTGGACTCGAGCAGGAGCGCCTCGGCCTCGGTGTGGGTCGTGACCACCTCGAGTTCGACCGTTTCCGCCACCATGCGTTGCAGCCGGTAGGGCAGGCGCGCCACCTGGGTGTAGTTGGTGACCCGGCGGCGCAGGCTGCGGGCCTTGCCCACATAGAGCGCGTCCCCGTCCGCGTTGAGCATCCGGTAAACGCCGGGCCCGTGGGGCAGGGTCGCGAGCCTGTCGCGGATGACATCGACGCCGCGAAGGGAATCCCCCGCCGCGTCGGCCTCGCTCCTGTCGGCTTGTTCGCTCATCGGACCTGCTAAATACCCGCGCGGCGGTGCGCACGACAAGCCGCGTGCGCCCGGCCGGTCAGCCGATCATCGAGCGGACGCTTTCGAACTGGAAGGCCAGGTAGGCGATGTAGAGCAGCAGCAGCAGGCCGCCCTCGGCGCGGCTCAGGCCGCCCTTGGTCAGCATCAGGGGCATCAGCAGCACCGTCACCCCGAGCAGCACCCAGATGTCGAAGGACAGGAGGATGTCCGGTACCGGCAGGGGAGCGACCAGCGCGACCGCGCCGGTGATGCCCAGGAGGTTGAAGATGTTGCTGCCGAGCACGTTGCCCAGGGCCACGTCGGAATGCCCGCGCATGCTGGCGACGATGACGATGGCGAGCTCGGGCAGGCTGGTGCCGATGGCGACCAGGGTCAGGCCGATGATGGCCTTCGACACGCCGAGGGATTCGGCCACCGTCACGCCGCCGTCGACCAGCAGCTTCGCGCCGAGCACCGTGCCTGCGAGGCCGCCGAGGAGGAACACCGTGCCGACCCAGACCCGTTCGGGCACGCCAGAGACGTCGTCGGCCTCGTGGCCGTGCAGCCCGTCGCCCGCGCTTTTCTTCTCGGCCCGGTAGGTCAGGTAGAGATAGGTCAGGAGGCCGGCCAGCAGGACGATCCCGTGCCACAGCATGAAGATTCCGGTGAAGGCGATGGCGACGAACAGCGCAGTCGCGCCGAGCACCATCGTGCCGTCGCGCGCGATCACGCGCGGCTCGCACGCGATGGGCTTGAGCAGCGCGGCCACGCCGAGGATCAGAAGCATGTTCGCAAGGTTGCTGCCCACGACATTGCCAAGCGCCAGGTCGGGCGCGCCCTCGAGGGTCGCAGTCAGGGTGGTGACGAGTTCGGGGGCCGAGGTGCCTATCGCGATCACGGAGAGGCCGATGATCAGCGGCGACATGCCGATCCGCCGGGCCAGCCCCACGGCGCCGCGGACCATGAAGTCCGCCGAGAACAGGAGGAGCGCCAGGCCTGCGGCCGCCAGTAGAAAACCTGTGTAGCTGATCTTGGGCCTCCCGGGGTCTGCGCCCCGTTCGCGTCGGGCGGCACCGACGAGCGTCGGCAAAAGCGTACATCGCGATCCACGGCGCGCGTTTCAAGCAGTTTGTCGCGATTTCGGACGATGGAACGCCGGATTGGTGGATACAGTGGATGGTAAGCCCGACTTTTTGGCGATAGGTTCGGGGCTGGCGCGCCCCGATCGGCCGCCGAGAACGAGGATTGCAGCATGGAAGAAACCGTCGAAACCCAGCTCCAGCACGTGAGCGCCATCATCGAGATCGCGGCCGAGTTCGCGATCGCCTACGGGCTGCAGATTATCGGCGCGCTGGTGATCCTGTTCATCGGCCTGAAGTTCGCGGCCTTCGTAGGCCGCCGGATCACGGGCATGTGCGAGCGCAAGGAGATCGACGTCACCCTGTCGCGCTTCGCCGGCAACGCGGTGAAGATCCTGCTGGTGGGCGTGGTCGTCATCATCACCCTCAGCAACTTCGGCATCGATATCGCGCCGCTGGTCGTACTCGGCGGCGCCGCGGCCCTGGGTCTCTCGTTCGCCATCCAGGGGCCGGTGTCGAACTACGGCGCCGGGCTGGTGATCATCCTCACCCGGCCCTTCGTCGTCGGCGACACGATCCAGGTGCAGGACGTCAGCGGCGTGGTCGAGGAGGTGAGCCTGTCCGCGACGACCCTCATCGGCGAGGACCAGGAGCGCATCACCATCCCCAACCGCAAGGTTGTCGGCGAGATTCTCGTCAACTCCGACACCCACCGGATCGTCGAATCCCAGATCGTGATTGCCGCCGACAGCGACCCCGAGGCCGCGATTGCCGCGATCTCCGCGGCGCTCGACGGCTTCCCCAACCTCGCCGAGGGCGGCGAGCCCCAGGTCGGCATTCACGACTTCAGCTACGGCGCAATCATCCTCGGCCTGCGCTACTGGGTGCCCAGCTCGCGCTACTTCCGCTCGCGCTTCGAGGTGAACCGGGCGGCCTATTCGGCGCTCAAGGGCGCCGGCATCGAGCTGATGAGCGGCGGTCGGGTGGCGGTCCTCGCCGAATCGCCCACGGCCGGCGCCTAGCTCGGAGCCCGCGTCATGAGCCCCCGGCACGTCGCTCTCGCCACCTTCGGCGCCGGCTGCTTCTGGCAGCCCCAGCAGATCTTCGACCAGGTCGAGGGCGTCCTCGGCACCTGGGTCGGCTACACCGGCGGCACCAAGAAGAACCCGACCTATGAGGAGGTGTGCCACACCAACACCGGCCATGCCGAGGTCGTGCACATGGAGTTCGACCCGACGGTCGTCACCTACGAGACGCTGCTCGACATCTTCTGGCAGATCCACGACCCGACCCAGCTCAACCGCCAGGGCCACGACGTCGGAACCCAGTACCGGTCCGCCATCTTCACCCATGACGAATACCAGGCGCGGGTCGCGCGGGAGTCCAAGGCGGAGAAGGAGGCGTCGGGCAAGTTTCCCGCGCCGATCGTCACGACGATCGAGCCGGCGCCGACCTTCTGGGAGGCCGAGGACTATCACCAGAAATACATGGAGCGCCTCGACGCCCGGAGCTGGATCTCCGGCCTGTTCGGCAAGAAGTAGCCGCCATATCCGCCGACGAAAACCGGCGCCTCGTCGAGACCTTCTTCAACGTCATGTGGAATACGTGGGACGACGCAACCATGCGTTCGATCCTCGATCCCGCGATCGATTTCCGCGGCTCCATCGGCCTGCACGTGACCGGCCATGACGGGTTCGCGGGCTACATGCAGACCATCCGCGACGCGTTCTCCGACTTCCACAACCGGATCGACGACCTCGTCGCTACCGACGACCGCGCGGTCGCGCGGCTGACCTACACGGGCACCCATGACGGCCCGCTGTTCGACCACGCCGCGACGGGCAACCGCATCGAGTATGCCGGGGTGGCCATGTTCACCATGGCCGGCGGCCGGATCACGAAAGTGTGGGTGCTGGGCGACCGGCTGGCGCTGCTGCGCCAGATCGGGGCGATCCCGACCGGAGACTAGGCTCTACGGCCCCCGCCGCGCGCGGCGCTTGCGGCGGCCCTTGCCCGAAGATGAGCCACGCTTGGTGAGGTTCGCCCTGGTACGTTCCGCGCGCTGGGCGGCGAGGATCGCGCCGGCGCTCTCGCCGTTGCCGTCTTCCGAGTCGCGCCAGGGCGAGCCGTCCAGATCCTCGCCCATGGCCGCCAGTTCCTGGGCCTCGAGCCGCTTGATCTCGTCGCGCAGCCGTGCGGCCTCCTCGAACTCCAGGTCGGCCGCGGCGGTCTGCATGCGCTGCTCCAACTCGGCGAGATGGGTCTGCAGGTCCTTGCCGACCAGATGTTCGGTCTCGTCGTCCTCGATCTCGACGGTCACCCGGTCGCGCTCGAACACGCTGGTCAGGATGTCGGCGATGTTGGTGCGGATCGATTCCGGCGTGATGCCGTTGGCCTCGTTGTAGGCCTCCTGCTTGGCACGCCGCCGGGCGGTCTCGTCGAGCGCGGCCTTCAGGCTGTCGGTCATCTCGTCGGCATAGAGGATCACCCGGCCGTCCACGTTGCGCGCGGCGCGGCCGATGGTCTGCACCAGCGAGGTCTTGGAGCGCAGGTAGCCCTCCTTGTCCGCGTCGAGGATGGCGACGAGGGCGCATTCGGGAATGTCGAGCCCCTCGCGCAGGAGGTTGATGCCGACCAGGATGTCGAACGCGCCGAGCCGCAGGTCGCGGAGAATCTCGATGCGCTCGAGCGTCTCGACATCGGAATGCATGTAGCGTACCCGCAGCCCCTGTTCGTGCATGTATTCGGTCAGGTCCTCGGCCATGCGCTTGGTCAGCGTCGTCACCAGCACCCGGTACCCTTTCGCCGTCACCTCCTGGCACTCGGCGATCAGGTCGTCCACCTGGGTCTCGACCGGGCGGATGATGCAGGTGGGGTCGGTCAGGCCGGTGGGCCGCACCACCTGTTCGGCGAACACGCCGCCGGTCTGTTCCATCTCCCAGTCGCTGGGGGTGGCGGAGACATATACCGTCTGCGGCCGCAGCTCGAACCATTCCTCGAACTTGAGCGGCCGGTTGTCCACGCAGGAGGGCAGGCGGAAGCCGTATTCGGCCAGGTTTCCCTTGCGCGACAGGTCGCCCCGGAACATGCCGCCAAGCTGGGGCACGGTGATGTGGGACTCGTCCACGAACAGCAGCGCGTCGGTCGGCAGATACTCGAACAGGGTCGGCGGCGGCTCGCCCGGCTTGCGGCCCGTCAGGTGACGGGAATAGTTCTCGATCCCGGCGCAGGAGCCGGTCGCGGCGATCATCTCGAGATCGAAGGTCGTGCGCTGTTCCAGCCGCTGCGCCTCCAGCAGCTTGCCCTCGTCGGTGAGCTGCTTCAGCCGCGCCTGGAGCTCGTCCTTGATGGTCTTTCCGGCCTGGGCCAGCGTCGGCTTCGGCGTGATGTAGTGGGAGTTGGCAAAGACCGTCACCTTCTCCAGCTCGCCCGTGGTAGTCCCGGTCAGCGGGTCGAACTCGCGGATCGCCTCGATCTCGTCGCCGAACAGCGACAGCCGCCAGGCCCGGTCCTCGAGATGGGCGGGGAAGATCTCGACCGTGTCGCCGCGCGAACGCAGCGTACCCCGGAAGAAGGCGGAATCGTTCCGCCGGTACTGCAGCTCCGTCAGGTCGCGCAGGATCTGGGTGCGGTCCACCCGGTCGCCCACCTGGTAGGGCTTGGTCATCTTCAGATAGGACTCGGCGTCGCCGATGCCGTAGATGCACGAGACCGAGGCGACGATCACGACATCGCGCCGCTCGAACAGCGCGCGGGTGGCGGCATGGCGCATCCGGTCGATCTGCTCGTTGATCGAGGATTCCTTCTCGATATATGTGTCCGAGCGGGCGACGTAGGCCTCGGGCTGGTAGTAGTCGTAGTAGGAGACGAAATACTCGACCGCGTTGTTCGGGAAGAAGCTCCGCATCTCTGCGAAGAGCTGGGCGGCCAGCGTCTTGTTGGGTGCCAGGATCAGCGCCGGCCGGTCGGTCTGGGCGATGACATGGGCCATGGTGAAGGTCTTGCCCGAGCCTGTGACGCCCAGCAGCACCTGGTCCATCTCCTCGCGCCTGAGCCCGTCCACGAGGTCGGCGATCGCCCGGGGCTGGTCGCCGGACGGCGTGTAGTCCGAGACCAGCTCGAAGCCGGCCGGCCCGGTGCCTGCAGGATGGTCGTCCAGGAACTGCCGCTCGGGCAGCGCCTGCGCCATGGGCAGGTACTTGGCCTCGATTTCCGCGAGATCAGCCATGCCGTCTATATAGGTCGCGGGGGCGGGGGATGGCCAGTGCGCGGGCCGCGGACGTCGGTGGAGAAGTTGATCCAGATCAATGCGGCGGCCGTTCGCCGGCGGCACATTGGCGAAAATTCATTCAAGGAGTTTCGCCATGCCCATCGAAAACATGATCGTCCTCGGAATTGTCCTCGTCGGTGCCGCCGCGTTCAGCGCCGTTGCCGGCTGGCTGACCTGGGAAAGCGGCAAGCAGCGAAAGATCGATCGGCTCCCGGCCGCGGCGGAGTAACCTCCCGGAACCCACCGCTACCCCCATGGTGGCCGGTATGCCGCTTAGGCGCGGGCTCGTCCCGCACCGAACTGCGTTCTGGGGATGACTTTCGCGCGGATCGGCTTGCGCGGAGTCGGGGCGGGGATTAGA
This sequence comes from Rhodospirillaceae bacterium, assembly GCA_038140435.1. Lineage (GTDB taxonomy): Bacteria > Pseudomonadota > Alphaproteobacteria > UBA6615 > UBA6615 > UBA8079. Next base: position 156,158 of record JAYQGE010000002.1, read on the forward strand.
CGTATTCCGTCATTCAACCCCGAGACGGACCCAATCCGATGGCCCTCCTTGCCGAACGTTTGAGCAGCATCAAGCCCTCGCCGACGATCGCGATCAACACCCTGTCCCAGGAGCTCAAGGCCCAGGGGCGCGACGTGATCGGCCTCGCGGCGGGCGAGCCCGATTTCGACACGCCGCAGAACATCAAGGACGCGGCGGCCCGGGCCATGGCCGAGGGCAAGACCAAGTATGTCGCGCCGGCCGGGATTCCGGAGCTGCGCGAGGCGATCTGCGACAAGCTCAAGACCGACAACAACCTCGACTACACGCCGGCCCAGATCCATGTGGGCTGCGGCGGCAAGCAGACCATCTACAATGCCCTGTTCGCGACTCTGAACGAGGGCGACGAGGTGATCGTGGCTGCGCCCTACTGGGTGTCCTATACCGACATCACGCTCCTGTGCGGTGGCGTGCCGGTGGTCGTGAACACCACCCAGGAGACGGGCTTCAAGATCACGCCCGAGGCGCTCGAGGCGGCAATCACGCCGAAGACAAAGTGGCTGATGATGAACTCGCCCTGCAACCCGTCGGGCGCGGCCTATACGGCGGAGGAGCTGAAGGCGCTGGGCGAGGTGCTGCTGCGCCACCCGCATGTGTGGATCATGCCCGACGATATGTACGAGAAGATCGTCTATGACGACTTCGTCTTCACGACCATCGCCGAGGTGGTGCCCGAGCTCTACGACCGGACGCTCACCCTGAACGGCATGTCCAAGGCCTTCTGCATGACCGGCTGGCGGGTCGGCTACGCGGCAGGCGCGCCGGACCTCATCAAGGCGATGAACATGATCGCGTCCCAGTCGACGACGTCGACCTCGACCATCTCCCAGTGGGCGGCGGTCGAGGCGCTGCGCGGGCCGCAGGACTTCATCGCGGAGCACAACGAGGTCTTCAAGGAGCGCCGGGACCTGGTCGTCTCGATGCTCAACCAGGCGAACGGGATTGAGTGCGCGACACCGGAGGGCGCGTTCTACGTGTACCCGTCGGCCGCGGGGATGCTCGGCAAGAAGACGCCGGACGGGGTTGTGCTGAACTCCGACGAGGATGTGGCGCGCTACCTGCTCGAGTCCGAGGGGGTCGCGGTGGTGCATGGTGAGGCGTTCGGCCTGTCGCCGCATTTCCGCATTTCCTACGCGACCGCGACCGACCTCCTGGAAGAAGCCTGCACCCGCATCCAGCGGGCTTGCGCCGCACTCGGCTAGCCTTTCCTCGCGCCGCGTTGTGTTGGTGTGATGGGGGAATCGAAGTAGCCTCTCGGGGCCTGCGCCTGACGCGGCACTGTCGGGAATCTTGTCGGTACGTGCCCGGTCCCTCGGGATCATCGCCTTCTGCACCATCGCCACGATGGCGTTGTGGTTCTCGGCCTCGGCCGTGGTTCCGGCGTTGCGTGAATCGGTTGACCTGCCGCCACTGACCGCCTCGCTCTTTACCAGCGCGGTCCAGGCCGGTTTCGTGGTCGGGACGATCCTGAGCGCACTGTTCAACCTCGCCGACAGATTTGATGCGCGGCGATTCTTCATGGCCTCCGCCCTGACAGCCGCTGCGGCGAATGCGCTGATCCTGGCGTTCGAGCCTGCGTCCGTCGCCGTCATTGGTTTGCGCTTCGTGACCGGTGTCTGCATGGCCGGCATCTATCCCGTCGGCATGAAGCTGGCGGCCGGCTGGGCGCGGGGCAACATGGGGCTGATGCTCGGCGGCCTCGTCGGCGGGCTCACCCTCGGCTCCGCGATCCCGCACATGTTCAATGCGCTCGGCGGGATCGACTGGGAGTTCACGATCGCCGCATCCTCGGTCTCGGCCGCGGTCGCCGCCCTCGCCATGATGTGGGTGGAGGAAGGGCCGAACACCGCGAAGCGTCCGCCGTTCCGCCTCGGCGCGGCGTTCCGAGCCTGGACGGAACGCGGGCTGCGACTGGCGAACATCGGTTATCTCGGCCATATGTGGGAGCTCTACGCCATGTGGGCGTGGATCGGTGTCTTTCTGGACGCCAGCTTCCGGCTAACCATGAGTGACGATGCCAACACCGCTGCGTTTGCCGCGATGGTGACGTTCGTGGTCATGGGAGCGGGGGCAATTGGCTGCCTCGGCGGCGGTGTTCTGTCGGACAGGTTCGGACGGACCACCGTCACGATCATGGCCATGGGCGTCAGCGGATTTTGTGCCCTGACCGTGGGCTTCCTTTTCGGAGGTGCGGTCTGGCCGCTGATCTTCGTTTGCATCGTTTGGGGCGCCACGGTTGTGGCGGATTCGCCCCAGTTCTCCGCCAGTATCGCTGAGTTGTCGGAACCCGCCTATGTGGGGACGATGCTTACAGTGCAGACCAGCGCCGGCTTCCTGCTCACCCTGATCACCATTCACATGGTCCCCTTGGTGGTCGATCTCGTGGGCTGGCAGTTCGCGTTCGCCATCCTTGCGCCGGGACCGTTGGTCGGGATCGTCGCCATGTGGCGTCTTCGACACAGTCCCGACGCTGCGCGTCTCGCGGGCGGGAAGGGGTGACACAATAAAATTTGGCTGACCCCCTGTGAAACCTCGCGCACTATGCCCATATTTAGAATCGTTCTAAACAATGTACGAGACACAGGAGTTGGCCATGTCAGACAATCCCGGCCAGATCGGCGTAAATATCGGAATTCCCGAGGACCAGCGGCGCGAAATCGCGGACGGCCTGTCCCGCCTGCTCGCGGACACCTACACGCTCTACCTCAAGACTCACAATTTCCACTGGAACGTCACCGGCCCGATGTTCAACACGCTGCACACCATGTTCGAGGGGCAGTACAACGAGCTGGCGCTGGCGGTGGACGAGATCGCCGAACGGATTCGCGCCCTGGGCTTCCCGGCACCGGGCAGCTACGCGGCCTACTCCGAACTCTCGTCGATCCCCGAGGCCGAGGGCGTCCCGGCCGCGAATGACATGATCTCTCAGCTCGCCGAGGGCCAGGAGACGGTCGCCCGGACGGCCCGCGAGGTCTTCGACGCCGCCGACGGCGCCAACGACCAGCCGACGGCGGACCTGCTGACCCAGCGGATGAATCTGCATGAGAAGAACGCCTGGATGCTGCGGAGCTTCCTCGCCTGAAGGCGAAGTCCCCCATCGCGTTCGAGTCGGGCATCCCGCTCACCGGGGTGCCCGGCTTGTTTTTGTCTGTGGTCTTGCTGCCCTCGTCATGCGGGGTTGGCTATAGTCGGGCAATGAACGACGGATCCTTACATGCGGTCGGGCTTCTCGCCCCTGACGAGTCGCCCGCCTTCGAGATCGTCAATCCCGACGCGACCGGACGGGTGCTGCTGGTCTGCGACCATGCCAGCCATGCGGTCCCCCGCTCGCTCGACAATCTCGGCCTGGAACCGATCGAGCTGTTGCGCCACATCGGGTGGGACATTGGCGCCGCGGACGTGACCCGGCGGCTTGCCGAGGCGCTCGATGCGCCTGCGGTGCTCGGTGGCTACTCGCGTCTGGTCATCGACTGCAACCGCGATCTCGATCATCCGGGTCTGTTGCTGGCCGAAAGCGATGGCACGCCGGTCCCGGCCAATGCGGCTCTCGATGCTGCCGGCCGGGCGGCCCGTATTGACGGGGTGCATGCGCCCTTCCACGCGGCCATCGAGGGCGAGATCGCGCGGCTCCGCGCGGCCAACGGCCCGGACAAACGGCCGGTCGTAATTTCGATCCACAGCTTCACGCCGATCATGGACGGGATCGAGCGGCCCTGGGAGATCGGTATTCTCTGGAACCGCGATGCCCGGCTGCCGGAGCCGCTGATCGCGCGGCTGCGCGAGGAGGCCGACCTCACGGTCGGCGACAACGAGCCCTATTCGGCGCGCCTCGGTTATGGCTACACGCTCGAGCGTCATGGCGACGGGATCGGTCTCGCCAATGCGCTGGTCGAGATTCGCCAGGACCTGATCGATACCCCGGCCGGCGTCGCCGAGTGGTCGGACCGGTTGCTGGTGGCGTTAAACGATGTGCTTGGGCGCGATGACATCTACACGCCGGAAACGCCGGATGGCTGAGGCGGTTGAGACCTGCACCCTCGGCATCGAGGAGGAGTATCTCCTGGTCGATCCGGAGACACGGGCGCTTGCAGAGGATCCGCCCGCCGACCTGCTGCGTGACTGCGAGGCGCTGATTCCGGCCGATGTCGGCACGGTCTCGCCGGAGTTCCTCAAGGCCCAGATCGAGGTGGGGACGTCCGTCTGCGCGAACATGGCCGAGGCGCGCGAGCGGCTCGCGGCTCTGCGCCGCGCCGTGATCGAGGCCGCCGGGGGCCATGGCTTCGGCGTGATCGCCGCCTCGACCCATCCGATCGCCGACTGGCATGACACCCAGCATACGGACAAGGCGCGCTACAACGAACTCGCCGCGGATCTCCAGACGGTCGCCCGGCGGCTCCTGATATGCGGGATGCACGTTCATGTCGGAGTCGATGACGACGAGCGCCGGATCGACGTCATGAACCAGGTCAGCTACTTCCTGCCGCACCTGCTCGCGCTCTCGACGTCGTCGCCCTTCTGGCAGGCCCAGGACACGGGCCTGCTGAGCTACCGGCTGAGCGTCTTCGACGAGCTGCCGCGCACGGGGCTGCCCGAGCGTTTCGAGAGCTGGGGCGAGTATTCCCGCCACGTGAACGCGCTGGTCGATGCGGGCCTGATCGAGGATGCGTCCAAGATCTGGTGGGACGCGCGGCCCAGTGCCCGCTTCCCCACCGTCGAGATGCGGATCACCGACGTCTGCACGACGATGGAGGACAGCCTCACCATCGCCGCGCTCTACACCTGCTTCGTCGCGATGATTACGCGGCTGCGGCGCGCGAACCAGCGCTGGCGGGTCTATTCCAACATGCTGATCAACGAGAATCGCTGGCGCGGCCAGCGCTATGGCCTGTCCGAGGGGATGGTCGATTTCGGCAAGGGCGAGATCGTGCCGTTCGACACGCTCCTCGAGGAGATGATCGCGCTTGTGGGGCCCGATGCCGACGCGCTCGGCTGCCGGGCAGAGGTCGAGCATGCCCGCACGATCCGCGAACGTGGCACCAGCGCCCATCGGCAGCGCGCTGTCTATCAGCATGCCGTGGCGGGCGGTGCGGAGCATATGGAGGCCCTGCGCACGGTGGTGGACTGGCTGATCGCCGAGACCCGCGCCGGCCTGTAGCCCTAGCCATTGCGTGCCCGGGCCGCGCGCCTATATTGATCGGCAACGACCGAACGGGAGACGACCATGGCCGACCTCGACACCCAGACCAAGACCGAACTGGAAGCCGCCGCGTTCCGCACCCTGGTGCAGCATCTGCGCGACAACACCGACGTCCAGAACATCGACCTGATGAACCTCGCCGACTTCTGCCGCAACTGCCTGTCCAAATGGTACAAGGCCGCCGCCGACGAGAAGGGGGTCGAGCTCGACTATGAGGATGCCCGCGAGCTGATCTACGGCATGCCCTACGCCGAGTGGAAGGACAAGTACCAGACCGAGGCGACGCCCGAGCAACTCGCGAAGATGAAGGAAAAGGCAGGCCACTGACGAGCGTGATGCCGGACACCACCGGCGACGACCTCGTCATCGCGGATACGGCGCCCACCGATCCGGACGCAATCTGGTGCCGGGATCGTTACTTCGAGGAACTCGAGGCCCGCTTCGAGGGCGGGTTCGACGCCGGCCCCGGCGGGGCGGGCGGTGCCGACGGGGACCGTGACATGGCGCCCCCGGCGGGCGCGTTCGTGATCGCACGACTGGCGGACCGGGCCGCGGGTTGCGGCGGGGTGGTGGTCCGTCGTCCCGCGGATGGTCCCGCGTTCGCCGAGATCAAGCGCATGTGGGTCGATGGGGGTCTGCGCGGTCGGGGTGTCGGGTATCGCATCCTCCTCGCGCTCGAGGATCGCACCCGGATGCTGGGCCAGACGCTGGTTCGGCTCGATTCCCACCGCAGCCTCGCCGCCGCGCATGTGCTCTACCGACGGTGCGGCTATCGGGAGATCGCGCGTTACAACGACAACCCCTACGCCCATCTCTGGTTCGAGAAGCGACTGGGCTGAGTACGCGGGCTTTGCCTTTCCACAGGCGATTGGGCTAAACGCCGTGGCGCCGCCGATCCGCGCGGCGGGAATCCTGTCTGGAGAGAAACTGATGTCCGATACCGGGGGAATCGCGGCCGAGCGCCTGCGCAGCTTCATCGAGCGGGTCGAGCGGCTGGAGGAAGACCGCGCGAACCTCAACGCGGACATTCGCGAGGTCTATTCCGAAGCCAAGTCTGCGGGCTTCGATGCCAAGACCATGCGCCAGCTCATCCGGCTCCGGAAGCTCGAGCCCGCCGAGCGCCAGGAGCAGGAGCACCTGCTCGAGGTCTACCGCAACGCCGTAGGGGTCTGACTGGCCCCGAGTCGCCGCCGGGAACCACCCGAATAGCGCGCAAATTCGCAATCTCCGACCGCGTCTGCTAGGGTTCGCTCACCAACATCGAGATATCTCGATGCGGCAACCACACGCGGGGGGCGTTGGTGCCGGCCCGACCGGGCAGTCGATAATATAATAAAAATCCAGCGGGCACGGCCTTGGCCGAATGCCGGCGGCGCACGTCAGAACGTGCTCTCCCCTTTCATTGTCCTGTTCAGAGATGAACCCGGCGCGCATGCGACACCGGCCATCGAACGCGTGCGTGGCAAAGCCATGGGGGGCTTCGCATGCCGAACCGGTATTCCTCCGACCATTCGGTCGGAGATCACAACGTCCAGAAGTGGGGGGTGGATGTCCATCACCCGGTCTTCTGGATCACATCGATCCTGATCATTCTCTTCGTCATCGGCACGGTGGCCTCGCCCGAACCCGCCAAGGAGGCGTTCGACGGCGCCAAGGGCTGGTCGATCGCGAATTTCGACTGGCTGTTCATGGCCGGCGCGAACATCTTCGTGCTCTTTTGCCTGGCGCTGATCGTCCTGCCGGTCGGCAACATC
>JAYQGE010000003.1:0-64375 GCA_038140435.1 Rhodospirillaceae bacterium
TCGTTCCGCCAGTGGCAGAGCTTGAACACGTCGGTCTTGTAGACGTCCTTGATGACCGAGTAGCCGCCCGCCATGTCGCCATAGATCGTCGCGTAGCCGACGGACATCTCGGACTTGTTGCCGGTCGTGACCAGCATCGCACCGGTGGTGTTCGAGATCGCCATCAGGGTGAGGCCGCGCGCGCGGCTCTGGATGTTCTCCGCCGTGATGCCCGACGCCGGCTCGTTGAACGCCTGGGTGAGCATCTCGTCGAAGGCCGACATGGCCGGGCCGATCCCGACCGTGTCGTAGCGAACCTCGAGCCGGTCGGCGAGCTCGCGCGCGTCCTCGAGGCTCTCCTCGCTGGTATAGGGCGACGGCATCATCACGCAGTGCACCCGGTCGCGTCCCAGCGCATCGACGGCGACGACGGCGGTAATGCCGGAATCGATTCCGCCGGACAGGCCGAGCACCACGCCGGGGAACCCGTTCTTGTTCACATAGTCGCGCAGGCCGAGCACCATCGCCTGGTAGATGCGCTCGCTGCCCTCGACCCAGGTCGCGGTGTCGTCCGCCACGCAGGACCAGCCGTCCGCGCCGCGCGTCCATTCGGTCAGGACGAGGTCCTCCACGAACTGCTTCGCCGCGGCGGCCATCCGCCGGTCCGCACCGAGCACGAAGGACCCGCCGTCGAAGACCAGCTCGTCCTGGCCGCCGACCTGATTCACGTAGATCAGCGGCAACTCGGTCTCGGTGACGCGGGCGACGGCGTAGTTCATGCGCACGTCGACCTTGTCGCGCTCATAGGGGCTGCCGTTGATGATCACGAGGATCTCGGCGCCCGATTCCATCAGGGTCTCGCAGACATCGGGGGTCCACATGTCCTCGCAGACCGCGAGGCCGAGGCGCACGCCGCGGAAATTCACCGGCCCCGGCAGCTCGCCCGCCTTGAAGATGCGCTTCTCGTCGAACACGCCGTAGTTCGGCAGGTCCCACTTGTAGCGGACGGTCTGAACCTTGCCGTCGTCGAGCACGGCGGCGGCGTTGTAGCGGTTGCCGGCGTCGTCGAACCAGGGCGTCCCGACGATGAGACCCGGCCCGCCGTCCGCGGTCTCCGCCGCCAACGCCTCGACCGCATCCATCACCGCGCGCACGAATGCATTCTTGAGGATCAGGTCCTCGGGCGGGTAACCGGTGACGCAGAGTTCGGTGCCGATGACCAGATCGGCGCCCGCACCGGCCCCGGCGAGCCTCGCCGCGCGAATCTTCGCGATATTGCCGTCGATATCACCGACAACCGGGTTCAACTGCGCGAGGGTAATTTTGAGACTGTCGGTCATGGTCGGAAACCGGGCCGGGGTGGAACGCGGCGGACGGTAGGCACCACGCCGCGGAGTGTCAACGCGAGCGGATCAGTCGCGATACTCGAACAGGATATCCTTGGCCATCCCGTCGAGCTTGTTGGTGGTCAGGACACGAGCAATATGGCGGCTGCGGAAGCTCGCCTGCAGGACCTCCTGCTCGGTCAGCCCGACCCGCGCCACCAGATGCAGCATGGATCGCTGGCCCTTGTCCTTACCCGCATCGCGCTCGGCCTTCAGGTAGCTCTCCAGCCGAAGCCGCTTGGCGCAGCGCTCGACGACGTACCAGGCCGATCCGGCAAACGCGACAACCGCCGTCACGATCGCCGCGATGTTTGCCAGCAGGCCGAGCCAGTTGGGGGGATCCTCCATAAGATGGGCGGCTAGCGGCGGAGCAGGAACTCGCGGCCGACCTTGACCCGCTTGGTACCGCCATATTCCACGATGTCGGACGTGGCGTAGGTCTCCTGCCAGTCGCCGGGCAGGAAGGAACCGGTGCCGATGGCGTCGATGGGCACATCCGCCGCCGCCATCACCTTGCACTTCTCGGGCCCGAAGCCCGAGGACGCGACGATCTTCGCACCCTCGAAACCGCCTTCGTCCAGGCGTTCACGCAGGTGCCAGATCGCGGCTGCGGACACGCCCCCGCCGATCAGGTGGCGCAGCTCGCCCTCGGTTCGATAGCCGCGGATCGCATCGGGCGCGTGCCGCTCGAGCACCGCGTAGCTCTGGGACGGGTCGATGCCCTCGATGTAGCGCCCGCCCGGGGTGTCGAGGCGGAGCGAGAGCTTGCCCGCCTTCACCAGGTCGGGGAAACGCCGACAGACCTCGAGGCTGTCCGACACCTCGCGGCCGAAATAGTCGACCAACACGGTCAGCGGCTCGTCCGGATGGGTCTCCTGGAACATCTCAGCAGCGCGGACGGTCGATCCGGCATAGCCGATCAGCGCGTGGGGCATGGTGCCGAGCCCGCGCTCCTGATCAAAGAAATGCGCCGTCGCGTCGGTCGCGTTGCCGACGAAACCGATCGCACCGACCTTGCGCTTGGCGCGACCGGAGCCGACCGATGCGGCATAGGCCATCATCTCAGCCATGTCCGGTCCGGTGCAGTGGCGCGCGTCGAAGGCGAGAAAGGCGACATTCGGGAGATCGACGCACATCGCCGCCGCGTTGTAGGCGGCGACGCAGGCCGCGCCGAGCTTCTGCAGGTAAAGCGTCTCGAGATCGACCAGGTCGTGGAACGAGCCCGAGATGTACATGAGCGGCTCACCGGCGCCGACCCAGCGGCCTTCCTCGAAGCGAAGATCGATGTCGAAACTCGCGCCGCGCGCGGCGGCGACGGCCTCGAGCCATTCGAGCGCCAGGCGCGGTGCGGCGATCACCGGGCGGCGCATGAAGACCGCGTAGGTCACCTGCGTGTCGCCGAACTTGCCGACGATCGCGCGGGTCTTGTTGAAATAGGTGTCGGTCAGCGACGAAATCTCGTCCACGCGCGGGCGCGGTTCCGCCGGACGACGAGGAGTCCCGGACTTCACATCGGCGGACTTCACATCATCGGCATTCACGCCGTTGGATTTTACGGTGCCCATATCGTCCCCACTGTAGAGGGATGCAGTTTGGCGCGTCGGCGCCAGATGGGGAAGCCCGATGCGGCGCCGGTCAGCCGGCCGCCGCCACCCGGTCGGCATTCTCCGCCGCCGTCAGGTCACGCTGGCGCTTGAGCCGCTCGGCGATCTGGAAGGCCAGCTCGATCGACTGGCTGGCATTGAGGCGCGGGTCGCAATGGGTGTGGTAGCGGTCGCTGAGGCCTTCCTCGGTGATCGCCTGGGCACCGCCGATGCATTCGGTCACATCCTGGCCGGTCATCTCGAAATGGACGCCGCCGGCATGGGTTCCCTCGGCGCGATGCACATCGAAGAAGGTGTCCACCTCCGACAGGATGGCGTCGAAGGCGCGGGTCTTGTAACCGGTCGAGGAGGACACCGTGTTGCCATGCATGGGATCGCACGACCAGACGACGTTCCTGCCCTCGCTGGCGACCGCACGAACCAGGCCCGGCAGATGCTCCTCGGCCTTCTCCGCGCCCATGCGGCAGATCAGGGTCAGCCGGCCGGGCTCGTTCTCCGGGTTCAGGATGTCGGTGAGGCGGAGCAGGTCGTCGATATCGATCGACGGGCCGCATTTCAGGCCGAGCGGGTTCTCGACACCGCTCAGATACTCGACATGGGCACCGTCGGGCTGGCGGGTCCGATCGCCGATCCACAGCATATGGGCCGAGGTGTCGTACCACTTGCCGGTCAGGCTGTCCTGGCGAGTCAGCGCCTGCTCATAGACCAGCAGCAGCGCCTCATGGCTCGTGTAGAAGTCGGTTTCCGCCATCTGCGGGACGTTCTCGCTGGTCAGCCCGCAGGCGGCCATGAATGCGAGGGTCTCGTCGATGCGCGCGCCGAGTTCTTCGAACCTCGCACCCTGGGGGCTCGACTTCACGAAATCGAGGTTCCAGCGATGCACCTGGTTCAGGTCCGCGAAGCCGCCCTGGGCGAAGGCGCGGAGCAGGTTCAGGGTCGCGGCGGCTTGGTTGTAGGCGCGCAGCATGCGCTCCGGATCGGGCTCGCGCGTTTCCGGGCTGAAAGCCATGTCGTTGATGATGTCGCCGCGATAGCTCGGCAGCGTCACGCCATCCACCTCCTCGGTCGCCGACGAGCGCGGCTTGGCGAACTGGCCGGCCAGGCGCCCGACCTTCACCACCGGGCAGGCCGCGCCATAGGTCAGCACCACCGCCATCTGCAGGAGCACCTTGAAGGTGTCGCGGATGTTGTCGGCGTGGAATTCGGCGAAGCTTTCCGCACAGTCGCCGCCCTGCAGCAGAAAGGCCTTCCCCTCGGCCACCTTGGCCAGCTGCGCGCGCAGGGCGCGCGCCTCGCCGGCAAACACCAGCGGCGGCTGCTTGCGGAGGTTGTCCTCGACGCGCGCGAGCGCATCCGCGTCCGAATATTCGGGCACCTGCAGGATGTCTCGGCTGCGCCAGCTATCGGGCTGCCAGTTCTTCGCCATATCGGTCTCCGGACCGGCGTCGCGAGACGTCCGTTCCGTCCATCTGTTCGTTTTCCAGGTCGCACATACGCGCGGGGCCATGGCTATAGGCCGTCAGGCGCGCAAAATCCAGCGATTATCGCGCGAATTCAATGCGGTACCGACATCCCGGCCTACTCGGCGGCTTCCGGCACTGGCTCGGGGACCGGCTCGCGCATGGTCACGAACTCCTCGGCCGCCGTCGGGTGGATACCGATGGTGGAGTCGAACACGGCCTTGGTGGCGCCCGCCTTGAGCGCGATGGCGATGCCCTGGATGATCTCGCCCGCATCGGGCCCGATCATGTGCACGCCAACGACCCGGTCCGTCTTCTTGTCCACGATCATCTTCATGAGCGTCTGCTCCTCACGGCCCGAGATCGTGTTCTTGAGCGCCCGGAAACTGCTCTTGAAGATCAGGACCTCATCGAATTCCTCGCGCGCCTCCGCCTCGGACATGCCGACCGTGCCGATCGGCGGCTGGCTGAACACAGCCGTCGCGATGTTCTCGTAGTCCACCGTCGTCGGCGCGTCGTTGTAGAGGGTCTTGGCGAGCGCCGTGCCCTCTGCCAGCGCCACCGGGGTGAGCTGGAAGCGGTCGATGATGTCGCCAATCGCGTAGATCGACGGCACGGATGTCTGGAAATGGTCATCGACGACGACCGCACCGTTCTCCTTGAGCTCGACGCCCGCTTCTTCAAGCCCGAGCCCGGTCACCTTGGGCCGGCGGCCGATGGCGGACATCACGCAGTCGGTGTCGATGGCGCTGCCGTCGGACAGATGCACGCGATAGCCTTCATCCGCCTTCTCGACCCGCTCGAAGGTGGTCTCGAACTTCAGGTTGATGCCCTGCTTCTCCATTTCGCTCGCGAGATGGGCGCGGATGTCGTCGTCGAAGCCGCGCATGAACATCGGCCCGCGATAGACCAGGGTCACGTCGGCGCCGAGGCCGTTGAAGATGCCCGCGAACTCGACGGCGATGTAGCCGCCGCCCTCGATCACGACGCTCTGCGGGAACGCGTCGAGATAGAAGGCTTCGTTGGAGGTGATGACATGCTCGCCGCCCTCGTAGGACAGGTCGGTCGGCCAGCTGCCCGCCGCGACCAGGATTCGTTCCGCGGTATAGGTCTTGTCGCCGACCGCGACCGTGTGCGCATCGACGACCGTCGCGCGACCGTCGATGACGTCGCAGCCGGAATTCTCGAGCAGGCGCTGGTAGATGCCGTTCAGCCGCGAGATTTCCTTGTCCTTGTTCTCCACGAGCGTGCGCCAGTTGTGGGCGCGCGGACCCACGGTCCAGCCGAAGCCTGCCGCGTCCTCGAAATCCTCGTGATAGTGCGCGGCATAGACGAACAGCTTCTTGGGAATGCAGCCCACATTCACGCAGGTGCCGCCCATGTGGCGGTCTTCCGCGACGGCCACTTTCGCGCCGAAACCGGCGGAAAACCGGGCTGCGCGCACGCCGCCGGAACCGGCACCGATGACAAACAGGTCGTAATCGTAGTCGCTCACGGATCGTCTCTCTTTCGCGATGAAGTCGCGTGTTACTTAGCGCGCACCGCCGGAAAAGCAAACGAACAACGGTCACAGCAGTTTGCGCGCGCGGGCGCAAAGGCTAACGTCCGGGACGGCCGTCCGGCCTTCCCTGTGTCCAACGGACTCCCGAGACATGACCGAAATCATCGCGATCTACATCGCCGCGGGCGTGTTCTCCGGCTTCGTGTCGGGGCTGTTCGGGGTCGGCGGCGCGCTGGCGCTGGCACCGGCGCTGATCATCACCCTGACGATCCAGGAAGTGAGCGAGGTACACGTGATGCACCTGACGATCGCGACCTCGCTCGCGACCCAGGTCTTCACATCGGCCCTCACGACCTATCTGCGCCACCGGGCGGGCGATCTGCTCTGGCCGCTCGTCGGCCGGCTCGCACCGTTTGTCGCCGTGGGCGCGGTGATCGGCGCGGCCATCGGCGACGCGCTGCCGGGAATCGTGCTCCAGGTCATGTTCATCGGGTTCGTCGCACTGTCGATCCTCCGGGTGCTGGCACAACAGAGCCGCCGCACGGTTTCCGGCACCAGCCACGACCCGTCGGTCGCGCGCGGTCCCGCCGTCTGGTTTCTGGCGACCCTGTCGGGGGCGTCGGGCGGCGTGCTGGGCCCCGGCCCGGCGATCCTGCTGGCGCCGCAGCTACGCCGGTTCGACCTGGCGATGCCGGTGGTCGCGGCAGCCAATGCGTTTCTCGCCGGGCTGGTCGGCGTGATGGCGGTCGGCGGCTATATCGTCGGCGGCTTCGACGAGGCGGGGCTGCCGGCGCACGCGCTGGGCTATCTCTACCTGCCCGGGTTCGCGGCCCTGACGGTGGGCGCGCTCGCGGGCTCGCCCCTCGGCATCCGCTTCTCCCACGCCGTACGCGACCGCACCCAGACCTGGCTGTTCATCGGATATCTGTCGGCAGTGCTCGCAATCATGGTCTATCATACGGCCTGATCGCGTTCCCCAGGCTTCCATGCTTTACGAAATCATCCTCATCTATTTCTTGACCGGCGCGCTCGCCGGCTTCGTCTCGGGCATGTTCGGCGTCGGCGGCGCCTTCACGATGGCGCCGATCCTGATCATCGGCCTGCCGATCCAGGGCGTGCCCGACCACCACGTAATGCATATCTCCGTGGGCACCTCGCTGGCGGTGATGTTCACCACCTCGGCCTATGTGGCGATCCTCCGCTACCGGATCGGCGACCTGCAGATCCCGATGACGCTTCGCTTCGTCCCCTACATCGTGATCGGGGCGGTGGGCGGCTCGCTGTTCGGTGACTATCTGCCGGGCGACATCCTGAAGGCGATCTTCATGGGCTTCCTGGTGCTGACCATCGTCCGGGGCGTCTTCTACAAGGGACATGAAGCAGTCGCGGCCGGCGGTGACATCGAGGATGTGCGCGGCCCCGGCCTGTGGTCGCACGGCGTCCTGACCGGCATCACCGGCTCGCTGCTCGGCCCCGGTCCGGCGATCATCATCGGTCCCTACCTGCGCAAGCGCCGCTACTCGATGGCCATGGTCGCCGCCAGCGCCTCGGCGCTCGCGGGGCTGCTCGGCCTGTCGGCGACGGGGGGCTATGTCTATGGCGGGTTCGGCGAGACCGGACTGCCCGCATTTTCGCTCGGCTTCCTCTACCTGCCGGCGGCCGCGGGCCTCGCCGCGGGCGCGCTGGTGGGCTCGCCTTTCGGGATTCGGGCCTCGCACCGCATTCCGGACCTGCTGGTCCACCGGATGTTCACCGGCTACGTGGCGTTTATTCTCGCGGTGATGCTGATCTGGGGCAGCTAGCCCCTACTCGACGGTCACGCTCTTGGCGAGGTTGCGCGGCTGGTCCACATCCGTGCCCTTCACCACCGCCGTATGATAGGCGAGGAGCTGGATCGGGATCGCATACAGGAGTGGCGCGACGAAGGGATCGACAGCGGGCATCTCGACCGCGGCGAAGGCCTTGTCGGCCAGCTTGGCGAGGCCCGAACGGTCGGACATGAACACCACCTTGCCGCCGCGCGCGATCACCTCCTCGACGTTCGAGAGCGTCTTGTCGAACAATTCGTCGTTGGGCGCGAGCACGATCACGGGCACGGCCTCGTCAATCAGCGCGATGGGACCGTGCTTCATCTCGCCGGCGGCGTATCCCTCGGCATGGATGTAGGAAATTTCCTTGAGCTTGAGTGCGCCTTCCATGGCGATCGGGAAGGCCGTTCCGCGCCCGAGATAGAGCACGTCGCGCGCCTTCGCGACGTCACGGGCGATCTCGCGCAGCGCCTCGTCATGGTTCAGCACCTCGGTCATCCGTGACGGCACCTCGGTCAGCGCACCGGCCAGCGCCGCAGCGCCCGCATCGTCGATGGCACCCCGTGCCCGGGCGGCGGCGATCGCGAAGCAGGCGAGCACGGCGAGCTGGGTGGTGAACGCCTTTGTGGAAGCGACACCGATCTCGGGGCCGGCGAGCGTCGGCAGGACCACATCGGATTCCCGCGCGATCGAGCTCTCGCCCACATTCACCACCGAGACGATCTTCTGGCCCTGGTCGCGGCAGTGGCGGAGCGCGGCGAGCGTGTCGGCGGTCTCGCCCGACTGGCTGACGAACAGCGCCACCCCGCCCTCGGGCAGCGGCGCCTCGCGGTAGCGGAACTCCGACGCGATGTCGATTTCGACAGGGATACGCGCCACCTTCTCAAGCCAGTATTTCGCGACCCAGCCGGCGTAACACGCGGTGCCGCAGGCCACGACGGTGATCCGCGGCACGGTGGCGAGGTCGAAAGGCATTTCCGGCAGGCTGATTTCGCGCGTGGTCGCGTTGATGAAGGACTGGAGCGTGTCCCCGACGACAGCCGGCTGCTCGAAGATTTCCTTCTGCATGAAATGGTCGTAGTTGCCCTTGCCGATCAGCGCGCCGGAGAGCTCTGTCTCCCGGACCGGCCGGTCCACCTCCGCGCCCGTCTCGTCAAAGACACGAGCGCCGGTGCGGGTGATCTCGGCCCAGTCGCCCTCTTCGAGATAACAGATGCGCTTGGTGAGCGGCGCGAGCGCCAGCGCGTCGGAGCCGATGAACATCTCGCCGTCGCCATAGCCGATTGCCAGCGGACTGCCCCGGCGCGCGCCCACCATCAGGTCGTGCTCGCCGGCGAACACGATGGCCAGCGCGAACGCGCCCTGGAGGCGCGGCAGGGTCTCGGCCACCGCCTGCTTGGGCGACGCCCCGGCTTCAAGCTGCCGGGTCAGGAGCGCAGCGATCGCCTCGGTGTCGGTGTCGCTCTCGAAGTTGTGGCCGTCGGCCGCCAGCTCGGCGCGCAGTTCCTGGAAATTCTCGATGATGCCGTTGTGGACCACCGCGACCCGGGACGTCGCATGGGGATGTGCGTTGCTCTCGTTGGGAACACCATGGGTCGCCCAGCGGGTGTGACCGATGCCGGCGTCGCCGTCGAGCGGGTCGTCCTCGAGGATCGCCGCAAGGTTGGCGAGCTTGCCCTCGGCCCGGCGGCGGTGGATCGAGCCGTTCACCAGTGTCGCAATGCCGGCGGAATCGTAGCCGCGATACTCGAGCCGCTTCAGCCCCTCGATCAGCCGCGGCGCAGCGTCGTCGGAGCCCAGAATGCCGATGATCCCGCACATGGACGCCTAGCCCTTCGACTTGAGCTTGCGGAACCGGGCCGCCCAGCCGGTCTTCGTAACCTGCTCGGCCCGCTCGATGGCAAGCGCGTCACCCGCCACGTCGTGGGAAATCGTGCTGCCCGCCGCGACGATGGCGCCGTCACCGATGGTGACCGGCGCGACCAGGGCCGAGTTCGACCCGATGAACGCCCCCGCGCCGATATTGGTCTCGTACTTGCCGAAGCCGTCATAGTTGCAGGTGATGGTGCCCGCGCCGATATTCGCGCCGGCGCCGACATGCGCATCGCCGATGTAGGACAGGTGGTTGGCCTTCGCGCCCGCGCCCAGGTCCGCGTTCTTGATCTCGACGAAATTGCCCACCCGGGCGCCGGCGCCGATATGCGCGCCCGGCCGGAGCCGCGCATAGGGGCCGACGACCGCGTCCGCCGCGACCACCGCACCTTCCAGGTGGCTGAATGCGCGGATGCGCGCACCGTCGGCGACGCGCACGCCCGGGCCAAAGACGACGTTCGGCTCCACGACCACGTCGCGGCCCAGCTCGGTGTCGTGGTGGAACCAGACCGTGCCCGGGTCGATCAGCGTCGCGCCGCCCTCGAGCGCTTGTGCGCGCAGCGCGTCCTGCACCACGGCCTCCGCGATCGCGAGATCGGCGCGGGAATTCACCCCGAGGAGTTCCTCCTCCGCGCCCTCGACCACCGCGGCGGCGTGCCCGTCGGCGCGCGCCAGCGCAACGGTCTCGGTCAGGTAGTACTCGTTCTTGGCGTTGTTCGTATCGAGACGGTCGAGCAGCCCGACCAGGTGCCGCCCGTCGAACGCCATCACGCCGGAATTGCAGAGATTGACCTCCAGCTCCTCGGGCGAGGCGTCCTTGGCCTCGACGATCGCCTCGAGCCCGCCGTCGGCGTTGGTGATCAGGCGGCCATACTGGTGGAAATGGCTCGGCCGGAAACCGAGGACGGACACCGCCACGCCGTCCGCACAGGCCGCCGCCGCGCGGCGCATGGTGTCGACAGTGACCAATGGCGTGTCGCCATAGAGAACCAGCACCGTGTCCTCGAAGCCTTCGAGTGCCGCGCGCGCGGCCTTTACCGCGCCGCCTGTGCCGTTGCGTTCGGCCTGGACGCAGGTCGGATGGGGCGCGACCGCGTCGCGGACCCGGTCCATGTCCGGGCCGATGACGACGACGATCCGCTCCGGCGACAGCTCCGACGCAGTCGCCAGCAGATGCGCGATCATCGGCCGCCCGGCGACCGGGTGCATCACCTTCGGCAGGTCGGACCGCATGCGCGTTCCTTTCCCGGCGGCAAGCACCACTATGGCAAGCGGGGTATCGGTCATCGTGTCGTTCGAACGCTTCGAGGCGGGCGGGCCGGACCGGGCACGCCTGATCCGCAGAAATCGGCGCGAAACTTGCCACAGGGCCCTGAATCGCACCAAGTCACGAATTGTTCCCGAATGTTTCGGAAGGCGCGCCTATCCGTCCTCGTCGCCGAAGACCAGCGTGCCGTCCGCCGCACGCGCGCGCACGAGGTGCGCGAAGCCATCGCCCCAGGGCGTCGTGAGTTCGAGGCGCACCGGCACCCGCCCGGGTTTAACACCGATATCCGCGAGCCAGATCGCGACCTCGAGGTCCTGCAGCCGCTTGCGGTCGGGCTTGAAGCCGGCTATCCGCTCGAAGGTCAGATGACACCCCTCCGCATCTCCTTCGAACGGCGCGGAATTGCTGCGTTTCAACGCGCGTGGCGCCAACGCCGTCATGTTGGCGTCATAGCGTCGCCGCCCGTCATAGACCGGAGTATTCTCCCGACACGCGCCCTGGATTGCACTCGTCAGCACCAGCGCCGTCACCGCGGTCGTCGGGTCGACAGAACCCGGGATCAGGGCCGGATCGACCAGCTTGATGTCGTCCTCACCATAGGGCGGCTTCGCCGTGACGGTGCGGGTGCCGTCGTCGCGATACTCGATCGCGACGCTGCGCTCGCGGCTGCGCCACTGGTTGTCCGTGCGGTAGCGGTGGGGCGCAATCTCGCCGTCGCGCCATTCGCCGACGCTCGACGCCTCGAGGCTCCAGCTGAACAGCGCACCGACGATCCCCGACGTCGCGAGCCGGATCCGGGTCTCGTAGCCGGGATCGGCGAGCCCGAGCTCGAAGTCGAAGCGGATCGCCCGAAGGCCGCCGGTATAGACGTCGTAGGTGAGTGCGAACCCGTCGGCCGCAGCCGAAACCGGTAGCGCGAGGAGGCCCGCGACGATGCCCGCACACCCGAACCAGCGCGAACGTCGCCGACCGTGCCGGCCCCATGTCATGGCTGGCGTGGGGTGCCCGTCTTGTCTCGCACCACGTCGCGGATCACGTCGAGCACCAGGTCGGTGCCCTTCTCGATCAGGACCACATCGTTGTCGACGATCACGCGCTCCGTATCCGTGCGCGCCGGCAGTCGCTTCTCGAGGTCCTCCGGCAACGCCCGGCGGTCGAGACCCGGCGGCAGGCGGCCGTTGCGGTCGAGCTGCTTCTGCAACCCCGGCGGCAGGCTGTCGCGCTTCGCCAGCCCCGGCGGCAGGCCGCTCTTGCCGCCCTTGCCCGCGCCCTTACCGGCCTTGCCTGTCTTGCGCCGGTCGTCATCGTCTTCCCCGGACTCGTCGGACTCGTCGTCGGTGAGGCCCGTCTCCGCAAGCACCTCGCGGATGATCCGTTTCTCGAGGTCGCTGAAGATCTGGCCCACCCGGTCGTCGGCGCTGGTGACGCCGGATGTCTGGGCCACGGCAGGATGCGCCGCCGGCAGCAGGAACGTCAGGGCCATGGCGAGGATGGCAAGGATACTGGATTTCATATGTCACTCCGTAACGGCAACTGGGCAAATCATAGGGTCGGGTGCGAATGAGGCAAGGATGGGGCGACAATGCGGATCGAAGCGGGACGGTTGCCCATCGCTTGACACCCGTGAACCGGTCGCCCTATAGCTCCGGTCCCCGACGGAGGGGCGCGTAGCTCAGCGGGAGAGCACTGCCTTCACACGGCAGGGGTCGCTGGTTCAATCCCAGCCGCGCCCACCATTTTCCAGACAGCATGATGCGGAGTGCGGCCGGAATCGCCGGTCAGATTGCGCTCGCGCAGCCCCCACGGGGCCTAACGCCGCTCGTACTGCCTGTCGCCGAAGGGATCGAGGATACACGCGGCCAGACTGGCGGCGACTGTGGCACCTTGATATCGCCCTGCGGCCAAATATAGTCGTCGGCTCGACCAACTCGGGGGCTGTTTCCAATGCCAGACGTCACCGGCCATCCGCCGCGCGAAGAGATGCTGCGCCGCGCCCAGGACATGATTCCGGTCGTGCGCGAACGGGCCGCGGCGGCGGAGGCCAGCGGGCGCATCCCCGAGGAAACGATCCGCGAACTGCACGAGAACGGCCTGTGGCGCATCAACCAGCCGGCGCGCGTGGGCGGCGGCGAGTATGATTTCCGCCTGCTCACCGAGGTCGCCCAGGAACTGGCCCGCGGCTGCGGCTCAACCGGCTGGGTCTATATCAACCTGGCGGTCCATCACTGGATGCTGGCGATGTGGGACCCTGAAGGTCAGGACAGGGTCTGGAGCGAAAATCCCGACGCGCTGATCGCCTCTTCGGTGATCTATCCCGCGGGCAAGGCCGTGACGGTCGATGGCGGCTACCGGCTGACCGGGCGCTGGCCCTTCTGCAGCGGTATCCGGCACAGCGAATGGATCATGATCGGCGGCATGGTCGAGGGCGCCGGCGCGGACGGCGGCCTGGAGCCGCGCGTGTTCCTGGTGCCCGTGGCGGACATGACCGTTCATGACGCGTGGGATGTCATGGGGCTTCGCGCGACCGGCAGCGTGGACAGCGAATGCGCCGACCTGTTCGTCCCCGGCCATATGACCCTCGCCGGAAGCGCGACGCGCGGCGACACGACCCCTGGCAGCGCCGTCAACCCGTCGCCCCTGTTCCGCCAGTCGGTCGGCGGCCTCTTCCCACACATGATCTCGACGGTACTTCTGGGCATCTCGCGCGGCATCTTCGATGTCGGTGTCGAGATGATGCGCGCGCGCAGCGCCCGGCAGACCGGGCGCAAGATTGCCGAGCTCGTACCGGTGCAGAACAGGGTCGCAGAGGCCGGCGCCATGATCGACGCCGGGCGCGCCCTGCTGTTCGCCAACTTCGCCGAATCCCTGGCGTTCGCCGAAGCCGGCCAGGTGCCTCCGGTGGAGGCGAAGCTGCGCTGGCGGCGCGACGGCGCGTACGCCGCGAAACTCGCCGCCGACGCGGGCCAGGGCCTGTTCCGGATCATGGGCGCGTCGGCCCTCGTCGAAACGGGTGCGTTTCAGCGCCCCATCCGCGACCTGACGGCCGGGACGACCCACGCGCATGTTTCGTGGGAGATCAACGGCCCCGCCCACGGACGGGTCACCCTCGGCCTCGAGACCGACAACCCGATCATCTAGGCCGCGCCTATGCGCGGTGCAGCGCGCAGAGCTTGTTGCCGCTGGGATCGCGGAGATAGGCGAGATAGATCTGCCCGCCTGCCGCGCTTTCGCGCCAGCCCGGCGGGTCCTCGATGCTGGTGCCGCCGTTGGCGACGCCGGCGGCATGCCACGCATCCGCGATTTCGGGGCTGTCGCAGGTAAAGCCGATGGTGCCGCCGTTGGCGCCGGTTGCCGGCGCACCGTCGATTGGCTTCGAAACCCCGAACGCGCCGGTCGCGGTCCGGTACCAGATGCGTCCCTTGGGATCGATCTTGCCCTCGGGCACGCCGATGGCAACAAACACGGCATCGTAGAACTTCTGCGCGGTCGGAATATCGTCCGTCCCGATCATGATGTGTGAAAACATGGTTCTCTCCTCCGCCCGGACGGGCAATTGTTCTTACCGAGAGAGGCTAGCGCCTATCGCCGCCGCGATACAGCCCGATCAGCCTCCGAAGCGCGGCTCGGGCACACCCCGGATGCCGAGCCCGGTGACCCTGAACAGCGAGCCCGCGCCGAACTGGGGCTTGTCCTCCACCACGAAGGTGTCGTGATGGGCGGCGCCCGGATGGTCGATCCGGTTCATGGTTGTCACGTATATCTCGTCGAGGTTGTCGCCGCCGAACATGACGCTGGTGACGTTCCGGACCGGCATCCCGATCCGCCGCTCTTCCGCGCCGTCGGGCGTGCGCCGCACGATCTCGCCGGTGCGGATCTCCGCGGTCCACACACAGCCCTCGGCATCCACCGTCGAGCCGTCGCAGATGGCCGGGCTGTCCTTCGTGGAGGCGAACGCCCGCTGGTTGGACAGCGCGCCCGTCTCGATGTCGTAGTCATAGGCCCACATGGTGTCCTGGAAGGAGCAGGTCACATAGAAGGTCCTGTCGTCGGGCGACCAGCTGGGGCCGTTGGTGCAGATGATGCCGCCGCCGATCTGCGTGACCGACAGGTCCGGATCGAGGCGCCAGAGCCCGCAGATCGCGAGCTCTTCTTCGTCGTCCATGCCGCCGGCGATGAAGCGGCCGCGCCGGTCCACCTTGCCGTCGTTGAGCCGGGTGCGCGGCTGGTCGGCCTCGACATGCGCGATCAGCTCGAGATCGTGCTTGTCGAAATCGTAGAAATAGAAGCCGTCGTCCACGGCCATAACCAGGCCGCCGTCCTTGCGCACGGCCAGCGCGCCGATGTCGTGATCGGGAATGGACCGGGTCTCCACCTTGCCCGAGCGCGGGTCCATGCGGAAGACATTGTCCTTGCCCTTGCGCCGGCCGGTGCCGTCCACCCAGTAGAACATGCCGCTCTCGACGTCCCATAACGGGCTCTCGCCCAGATAGTTCTCGCAGGCGACGAGGCATTCGATCTTGTAGGTCATGGCTTTCGGGTCCGGTCGGGGCTGAAGTCCCGCCAGCTTAAACCAGGCGGATGCGGCAGTTAAGGAAGCCCGCGTGTGGAAATGCCCGGCGCGACTCACTAACCTTCCCCTCCCCTCAGGAGGACGTGTTTCATGGGTGAGTTTTCCATCGGCCAGACGCCGACCCGGCTCGAGGACGCGCGGCTGCTGCGCGGCCAGGGTCGCTACCTGGCCGACATCAACGCCGACCGCCAGCTCTGGGCGGTGATTCTCAGATCGCCCCACGCGCACGCGAAGATCGTCTCGATCGACACCGCGGCGGCCGCGGAGATGCCGGGAGTCCACGCGGTGCTGACGGGCGCGGATTACCGGGCCGACGGCATGGGGGTGGTCCCGTGCATGGGCGCCTACAAGCACCGCAGCGGCGCGCATATGTACGTCCCCGACCGGCCGGCGCTCGCCGTGGACCGGGTGATGCATATCGGCTACCCGGTGGCGATGGCCGTCGCCGACACCGAGCACCAGGCGCGCGATGCGGTCGAGGCGATCGAAGTCGAGTACGAACCCCTGCCTGCGGTGGTCTCCTGCCGGGAGGCCTTCGAGGACGGCGCACCCCAGCTCTATGACGACTGCCCGAACAACGAGAGCTACTTCTACGAGGTGGGCGACAAGGATGGCACCGACGCGGCCTTCGCCGCCGCCGACCACACAGTGTCCCAGCACCTGGTCATCAACCGGATCACCGCCAACGCGCTCGAGCCGCGCGGCGTCTTGGGCGAATGGGACGCCGGCACCGACCGGATCACCATCCGCTGCGGCTTCCAGCGGCCGTGGCTGTTCCGCAAGTCGCTCGCCGAGCAATCCTTCAAGGTGCCGGAGACGCGCATCCGGCTGATCACCGACGACATCGGCGGGTCCTACGGCCTGCGCGGCTCGATCTATCCCGAGATGGTGCTGATGCCCTGGGCCTCGAAGCATGTGGGCCGGCCCGTGCGCTGGATGGCCGACCGGACCGAGGCGCATCTGTGCGACGACGACGGGCGCGACAACATGGTCGATGCCGAGCTCGCCTTCGATAACGACGGCACCTTCAAGGCGCTGCGCATCCGCAGCTGGGGCAACCTGGGCGCCTTCCCGTCCTACCGGGGCGCCGCGCCGCCCGCCGTCCATATCGGCACCGCCATCGGCCCCTACACCACGCCGGTCGCCTACGCCGCGATCTCCGGCATGCTGACCAACACCCACTGCACCTCGCCCTACCGGGGCGCGGGCCGGCCCGAGGCGTCGTTCATGATCGAGCGGCTGGTCGAGCGGGCGGCGGACCAGCTGGGCATGGACCCGGCGGAGATCCGGCGGAAGAACATCATCGCGCCCGACGCGATGCCCTACGAGACGCCGCTCACCTACACCTATGACTGCGGCGAGTTCGAGAAGAACATGGACATGGCCATGGAGATGGCCGACTGGGCCGGGTTCGAGGCACGCCGGGCCGAGGCCGCCGCGCGCGGCAAGCTGCGCGGCATCGGCATGTCGAACACGCTCGAATGGGCCGCCGACAACACCACAGAGACGGCGGAAATCCGATTCGACCCGTCGGGCGACCTGACCTTCGTCGCGTCCACCGTCACCCACGGCCAGGGCCACCGGACGATCCAGACCCAGATCCTGGTCGACCTGCTGGGCGTCGAACCCGAGCGGGTCGGGGTGCTCCAGGGCGACACCGACATCGCGGCCTTCGGCATGGGCACGGGCGGGTCGCGCTCGACCATGATGACCGGCTCGGCGATGGTGCTGGCGTCGCGCAAGATCATCGAGAAGGGCAAGCGCCTCGCCGCCCACCTGCTCGAGGCAGCCGAGGGCGACATCGAGTTCGCCGAAGGCAAGTTCACGGTCGCCGGCACCGACCGCGAGATCGGCATTCACGAGATCGCCGAGGCGGCCTTCCGCTCGAACGAGCTGCCCGACGACATCGAGCCGGGCTTCTACGAGACCGCGACCTACAACTCCAAGACCGGCGCGTTTCCCAACGGCTGCCACATCTGCGAGGTCGAGGTGGACCCGGACACCGGCGTCACCGAGATGGTCGGCTACTGGGTGGTGGACGACGTCGGCACCATCATCAACCCGATGCTGGTGAAGGGCCAGATCATGGGCGGCATCGCCCAGGGCATGGGCCAGGTGCTGATGGAGGACAAGACCTACGACCCGGAGACGGGCCAGCTCCTGGCCGGCTCGTTCATGGACTACTGTATGCCGCGCGCCGACGACTTCTGCCACGTCGAGTTCGAGGAGAACGAGGTGCCGACGCCGACGAACCTGCTCGGCGCCAAGGGTGCGGGCGAGGCCGGCACGGTCGGCTCGCTCTCGGCGGGTGTCAACGCCATCGTCGATGCGGTGTCCCACCTCGGCGTCGAGCATATCGACACGCCGTGCACGCCGCTCCGGGTGTGGGAGGCGATCCGCGACGCGGGAAGGAAAGCGGCATAGCTTGCAAGGTCGCATACGCGACCCTATTTCGCAGCTAAGCCATTCGAACCGAGGAGACCCTGAGATGACCGAAACCGCATATCTCGCCGGCGGCTGCTTCTGGGGCATGCAGGACCTGATCCGCCGCCTGCCCGGCGTCGTCTCGACCCGCGTCGGCTACACGGGCGGCGATCTGGAGAACGCGACCTATCGCCATGTGTGCACCGGCACAACGGGCCACACCGAGGCGGTCGAGATCGTCTTCGACCCCGAGCAGGTGAGCTTCCGGGACCTGCTGGAACTCTTCTTCCAGATCCACGATCCGACCACGCCGGACCGCCAGGGCAACGACCGCGGCACCCAGTACCGTTCCGCGATCTTCTGGCACGACGAGTCCCAGCGAGAGACGGCCGAAGACACCATCGCCGACGTCGAGGCGTCGGGCCTGTGGCCGGGCAAGGTCGTCACCGAGATCACCCCGGCGGGCGCGTTCTGGGAGGCGGAGCCGGAGCACCAGGATTATCTCCAGCGCATCCCGCACGGCTACACCTGCCATTTCGTGCGGCCCGAGTGGAAGCTGCCGAAGCGCGACGCGGCGTAGGCTCCTAGAACAGTTCGCCCTGGTCGGGCGGTTCGTCAGCCAGGCTGTGGGGCGCGAGCAGCTCCGGCCCGTCGTTGCGGATGTCGTTGACCGCGCGCCCCACCGATACGACCCCCACAGCATCCTCGGGCGCGGGGCGCAGGAGTTCGCCCGCCGCCTCCCGGTCGAACCGGTCGTCCGCGCCGCTGCCGAGCCAGGCGTCGAACCCGTCGGGATCGAGGATCACCGGCATGCGGTGATGGAACGGGCGCAGGGTCTCGTTGGCCTCGGTGGTGACGATGGTCGCGGTCTCGAGCTCCGACCCATCGGGACCGAGCCACGCCTCCCACAAACCCGCGAAGCTGATGAGCCCGCCGTCGGGCCGGGAGATCCAGACCGGCTGCTTGGGGCCGGTCCCCGTCGCCTGCCACTCGAAGAAGCCGCTCGCGGGAATGATGCAGCGCCGGCGGCGAAACGCGGCGCGGAACGAAGGCTTCTCGGCGATGGTCTCGGCCCGGGCGTTGATCATCCGCGCGCCCATGCCCGGGTCCTTCGCCCAGGACGGCACGAGGCCCCAGCGGAAGGCCGCCGGGACCCGCGCCAGCGCATCGCCCGCCCCCTCGCGCGATCCGGCGCGGATGATCGCGACGATGTCTTGCGACGGCGCGATGTTGTAGCGGGCGGGCAGCATGTAGGGCTGGCTCACGACCAGCCCATAGGCCGCGTGCAACTCCTCCCAGGTGTGAAACAGGCCAAATCGTCCGCACATGGGCGAATATTACCCCGGTTCGGGGCGCGTTCGAGCGCCGGTCCCGTTTCGTTCTCCGCTAAACACCCGAGTCGCTTTTGGGGCGACCACAAGATTTTGGGTTTTGCGGCACAAACCGGGCACAAAGGTGGCGGTGCGATCCGGCGGCCGGAATCTCGAAACCCGCAAGTATCCGCGATTCCGGGGCCTTACGATTGACTCACGCGCCCCAAAGATTATAATGTTCCTGTCTTGTTCACGGTGACAACGCGCCAACATCTGGTGTTAACTCAAGGTTACGGCTCTAGATGTTGTGGGTTTTACACGTTTTCCACGGAAAACTGCCCACAAGCTGTGGAGCACCTGGATTGTCGCGTGGAGGGGGCCTTAATTCATGGACGGAACGACTGCGATTCCGACTGCAAGCAGCGTTGTGGAAAAAACGCTGAAATCGGACGAAAACGAAGACATGGACCTGCTGGAATCGATCGAACTGGACGCGTCCGACGCCGAACCCGAGGCGCAAACGGATGTGGATAACGACCTCGTCGGCCAGGATGACGAGACCGCGAACGTCTACCAGACCGATCGCGTCCGCATCCTGATCGACCCGTCTCGCGACGAGAACCTGACGGCGTTCGGCAAGGAGACCCTGGAAGACCGGTATCTCCTGAACGACGAGAAGGGCTCGCCGCAGAAGCTGTTCGCCCGCGTCGCGTGTCACTACGCCGACGATTCGGCGCACGCCCAGCGCATCTACGACTACATCTCGAATCTCTGGTTCATGCCGGCGACGCCGGTGCTGTCGAACGGCGGCACCCAGCGCGGCCTGCCGATCTCCTGCTTCCTCAACGAGGCCTCGGACTCGCTCGAGGGCATCGTCGATCTGTGGAACGAGAATGTCTGGCTCGCGGCCCGCGGCGGCGGCATCGGCAGCTACTGGGGCAACCTCCGCTCGATCGGCGAGCAGGTCGGCCACAACGGCAAGACCTCGGGCGTGGTGCCGTTCATCCGCGTGATGGACTCGCTCACGCTGGCCATCAGCCAGGGCTCGCTCCGGCGCGGCTCGGCGGCGGTCTATCTGCCGATCGACCATCCGGAGATCGAGGAGTTCATCGAGATCCGCCGGCCCACCGGCGGCGACCCGAACCGCAAGGCCCAGAACCTGCACCACGGCGTGCTGGTGTCGGACGCGTTCATGCGTGCGGTCGAGGCCGATGAAGACTGGGCGCTGGTGAGCCCCAAGGACCGCGCACCGATCGCGACCGTAAAGGCGCGGAGCCTCTGGATCCGGCTGCTGACGGCACGGATCGAGACCGGCGAGCCCTACATCGTCTATTCCGACACGGTGAACAGCAACGTGCCCGAGCACCAGAAGCTCGCGGGCCTGACGGTCAAGACCTCGAACCTCTGTTCCGAGATCACCCTGCCCACCGGGCTGGACCATCTCGGCAACGACCGCACGGCCGTGTGCTGCCTGTCGTCGCTGAACGTCGAGAACTTCCTCGCGTGGAAGGATCACCCGACCTTCATCGAGGACGTGATGCGCTTCCTCGACAACGTGCTCACCGACTTCATCGAGAACGCGCCCGACAGCTTCTCCAAGGCGAAATACTCCGCCATGCGCGAGCGCTCGGTCGGACTTGGCATCATGGGCTTCCATTCCTTCCTGCAGGACCAGATGGTGCCGTTCGAATCCGCCGTCGCGAAGGCGTGGAACAAGAAGATGTTCA
Organism: Rhodospirillaceae bacterium; assembly: GCA_038140435.1. Taxonomy (GTDB): domain Bacteria; phylum Pseudomonadota; class Alphaproteobacteria; order UBA6615; family UBA6615; genus UBA8079. Next base: position 20,911 of record JAYQGE010000003.1, read on the forward strand.
AGCACATCCGCGCCCAGGCGGACGCCGCGTCCAAGACGCTGGCCGCCGAACGCGGGGCCTGCGAGGACGCCGCCGACTACGGCATCGACGAGCGCTTCTCGAACAAGATGGCCATCGCACCGACGGCGTCGATCTCGATCATCTGCGGCGGCGCGTCGCCGGGCATCGAGCCGATCGCGGCCAACAGCTTCACCCACAAGACCCTGTCGGGCTCGTTCAACGTCCGCTCCAAGGCGCTGCGCAAGCTGCTCGCCGAGAAGGGCAAGGACACGGACGAGACCTGGTCGTCGATCACCACCAACGAGGGCTCGGTCCAGCATCTGGACTTCCTCACCCAGGACGAGAAGGACGTGTTCAAGACGGCCTTCGAGATCGACCAGCGCTGGGTCATCGACCTCGCCGCCGACCGCGCGCCCGAGGTCTGCCAGTCCCAGTCGCTCAACGTCTTCCTGCCGGCGGACGTGCACAAGCGCGACCTGCACCAGATTCACTTCCAGGCGTGGAAGAAGGGCGTGAAGAGCCTCTACTACTGCCGCTCGAAGTCGCTGCAGCGCTCCGAGAGCGTGGCGGCGCTGGTGCCGGTGACGGGCGACGACGAGGCGGATCGCGCCGCGGCGAGCCGCAACGACTACGAAGAGTGTCTCGCCTGCCAGTAGGCACGTTACGAAATACTGGTGCGTGCAGCCCCGGGCCTGTTGGTGCCGGGGCCTCGCATCCGAGGGAGAGGGAAAAGGAACATGTCGCTTCTCGAAGAGCGCGTTCAGTACAAGCCGTTCAGCTATCCTTGGGCCTATGACGCCTGGCTGATGCAGCAGCGTGTCCACTGGCTGCCCGAGGAAGTGCCGCTGGCCGACGACGTCAAGGACTGGCACCGGACGCTGTCGAACGCCGAGCGCAACCTGCTCACCCACATCTTCCGCTTCTTCACCCAGGCCGATGTGGAAGTGAACAACTGCTACATGAAGCACTATTCGCAGGTGTTCAAACCCACCGAGGTGCAGATGATGCTGGCGGCGTTCTCGAACATCGAGACGGTGCACATCTCCGCCTACTCCCATCTGCTCGACACCATCGGGATGCCCGAGACCGAGTACTCGGCATTCCTCAAGTACCAGCAGATGAAGGACAAGTACGACTACATGCAGGAGTTCGGCGTCGAGACGAACCGCGACATCGCGCTGACGCTCGCCATGTTCGGCGCCTTCACCGAGGGGCTCCAGCTCTTCGCGTCCTTCGCGATCCTCATGAACTTCCCCCGCTTCAACAAGATGAAGGGCATGGGCCAGATCGTCACCTGGTCGGTGCGCGACGAGAGCCTGCACACCCAGTCGGTGATCAAGCTGTTCCGCACCTTCATCCACGAGAATCCGGAGATCTGGGACGAGGCTTTCGAGCGCGAGCTCTACGTGTCCTGCGACACGGTCTTGACCCACGAGGACGCCTTCATCGACCTCGCCTTCGAGATGGGCGGGATCGAGGGCCTCGAGGCGCGCGAGGTGAAGCAGTATATCCGCTACATCGCCGACCGCAGGCTCTCCCAGCTCGGCCTGCAGCCGGTGTACCGGATCGAGAAGAACCCGCTGCCCTGGATGGAGGAGATGCTCAACGGCGTCGAGCACACCAACTTCTTCGAGAACCGGGCGACGGAGTATTCCAAGGCGGCGACCCAGGGGAACTGGGAAGAGGCCTTCGACTAGAAACCAGTCGTCATGCCCGCACTCGTTGCGGGCATCCACGTCGCCGGGTCACGTGACGTTTCCACGCGGATGGCCGGATCAAGTCCGGCCATGACGTCATTTATGAGTCGAACGGTCGTGCTACTAATCGCCCCATGACCGCCGACCAGATCATCATCTTCACGATCCTGGGTCTCTCCCTCGTGTTCTTCATGTGGGGCCGCTGGCGCTACGACATCGTCGCGTTCACGGCACTCATCCTCGGCGTGATCGGCGGGGTCGTGCCCACCGACCTGGCATTCCGCGGCTTCGGCCATCCCGCCGTGATCACGGTCGCGGCGGTGCTGATAATCAGCCGGACGCTCCAGGTGTCGGGCGTGATCGACATGATCGCGACCGCCGTCATGCGGCTCGCCAAGGGACAGGGCGGCCAGATGACAGCCCTGTCGGGTATCGGTGCGATCCTGTCGGCCTTCATGAACAATGTGGGCGCGCTGGCGCTGCTCATGCCGCTGGCCCTGCGCCTGACCGAGAAGCCCTCGGCGGTGCTGATGCCGCTGTCCTTCGCAACCATCCTGGGCGGCCTCGTCACCCTCATCGGAACACCCCCCAACATCATCGTCGCGACCTTCCGCACCGACGTGACCGGCGAGCCGTTCGCGCTCTTCGATTTCGCCTTCGTCGGCCTGCCCATCGCGGTGCTCGGCCTCGTGTTCGTGCTCGTGATTGGCTGGCGGCTGATCCCGTCGGAGCGCACGGGGCGGCGATCTGCGGAGGAGATGTTCGATCTCGATTCCTACGTGGTCGAGGTCTCCGTGAACGAGGATTCCGACTATATCGGCAAGACCGTGCGCGAACTCGAGGCGCTCGACGACGATCGCTCCATCGTGGTCGGGGTCTTGCGCGACACGACGCGCCGGCTCACGCATCTGTGGGGCGAACGGCTGCGCGAAGGCGACCTGCTTTTGCTGCGCGTGGATCCCGCGAGCGTCGATGAACTGGTGCAGAAGGCGGGCCTCACCCTGACCGGAGCCGAGCGCCTCGCCGAGGAGAATATCCGCTCAGACCAGGTGGCGACCATGGAAGCGGTCGTGCAGACCGGCGCGCGCATCGAGGGGCGCAGCCCCCAGACACTCGGCATGCGGCGGCGTTTCGGTGTCGCGCTGGTGGCGGTGGCACGTGAGGGCCAGCCGATCCGCGAGCGCCTGGCCCGGACCCAGTTCCGCGCCGGCGACGTGCTGCTGCTCCAGGGCGACGAGGAGGAACTGGCCGATGCGGTCGCCGAGATGGGCTGCCTGCCGCTCGCCGAACGACGGTTGTCAGTCGGCCGCCCGCGCGCGGTTCTGATCCCGGCCCTCATCTTCGCTGCCTCGGTCGTTTCGACCGTGCTCGGCTGGACGCCGGTGCATGTCTCCTTCGCGGCGGCTGTCATTGCGCTGATCCTGCTCAACCGCATCAGCGCGAACGAGGCCTACCAGACCATCGAGTGGCCCGTGATCGTGCTCCTCGGCGCGATGATTCCCCTCGGCAACGCCCTGCAGCTCACCGGCGGCACGCAGCTCATCGCCGAGAGCATCGTCGGACTGTCCGGGGCAATTCCCGTCTGGGCGGTGCTGACCATCGTGCTGGTGGTGACGATGACCCTGTCCGACCTGATGAACAACGCCGCGACCGCCATCGTGATGGCGCCCATCTCGGTCGCCATCGCCGGCCAGCTCGGCGTCAATCCGGACCCGTTCCTGATGGCGGTCGCGATTGGCGCATCGTGTGCCTTCCTCACCCCCATCGGGCACCAGAACAACGTGCTGGTAATGGGTCCCGGCGGCTACCGGTTCGGGGATTACTGGCGGATGGGACTGCCGCTGGAGATCATCATCGTCGCCGCCTCGGTGCCCCTGATCCTGTTTTTCTGGCCGCTGTAGCAGTTCAACAAAACAACCGTCATGGCCGGACTTGATCCGGCCATCCACGTGGGAATGTCACGTGACCCGGCGACGTGGATGCCCGCAACGAGTGCGGGCATGACGTCAGAGGTCGGCTCAGAGCGCCTTCGATGCCACGCCCGTGACAGGGCGTACCTCGACGCCCTAGACTTCGCCCAGGCGGGAGGACATGCCATGGACACCATCGACATCAGCGCCGAGGAGATGAAGCGGCACATCGCGCGCTTCGAGGCGCAGGAATCCCAGTCCGCGCACTATGCGGCGGATACGGGCATCCCGCGCGAGGCCTACGAGATCATGGCCGCCGAGACGCTCTACCTGATGATGGCGCCGGAGACCCAGGGCGGCCCGATGGCCCAGAAACCGGGCGTTGCCGGCGAACCCGGTACGAGCGTGATCATTGCGCGCTGCCCGCCGGGCGATAAACCCCTGCTGCATGCCCATCACTTCACGGTCGAGACCTTCATGTGCCTGACCGGCCGGTTCCGGATCCGCTGGGGCAGCGCGGGCGAACAGCAGATCGACCTCGACCCCCACGACATGATCGCCGTGCCGCCGGGCGTGGACCGCCAGTTCGAGAACATCACCGACGAGGAAGCGCTGCTGCTGGTCATCATCAGCGGCACCAGCGACGAGGATTTCTCGGACATCTCGATGCCGCCGGGCGAGACCGAGTTCATGCGCGCGAAATTCGGCCAGGAGGTGCTCGACGCCTACACGAAGATCGGCACGGCCTGGCGCCACCCGGACGGCCGGGTGGACGGCCCGAAGGTTCCGGCTCCCATCGAGGTATCGGACGCCGAGATGGCGAAGCGGATCGCCCGGCTGGCCGACATGCAGCCCCTGTCCGCGACGTCGGGCGATTCCATCGGCGTGCCGCGCGAGGCGCGCGAGATGGTGGCGGCGAAGAATCTATACCTGCTGATGGCGCCCGAGAACCAGGGCGGGCCCATGTCGCATCACGCGGCGATTCAGGGGCCGGACAACATCAGCGTGCTGATCGCGGAATGCCCGCCGGGCGACAAGCCCCTGCTGCACGCCCATCACCACACGGTCGAGACCTTCATGTGCCTGACGGGGCGGTTCCGCATCCGGTGGGGCGCGGAAGGCCAGGACCATGTCGACCTCGACCCGTATGACATGATCGCGGTCCCGCCGGACGTGGACCGGCAGTTCGAGAATATCTCCGACGCCGACGCGCGGCTCCTTGTCGTGATCACCGGCACGTCGCGCGACGACTACAACGACATCTCGATGCCGCCGAAATCGACCGCCATCATCCGGGAGCGCTTCGGCCAGGACGTTATCGACGCCTACGAGCAGCGCGGGGTTAGTTTCCGGGAGGGTTAGCGTTCCTGGATGCTTCGAGACGCCGCCTGCGGCGGCTCCTCAGCATGAGGAGCAAGATGAAAACAGATGACCCTGCGACGGCGTAGCGCTTCTCGCAGACCCGACCCCCCTCATCCTGAGGAGGCGCGAAGCGCCGTCTCGAAGGATCGATGATAAGTTAGACCTAAATCAGGTCTTCCAGCGTGCGCTGCTGTTCGGGCTTCCAGCCGACCAGCACGCCCGCGTCGGTCTCGATCACCGGGCGCTTGATCAGGGTCGGGTTCTCGGCCATCAGCTGCAGCCCGATGTCCTCGGTCACATTCTCGCGGATCACCTCGTCGAGGTTGCGCCAGGTCGTGCTGCCGCGATTGAGCAGGACTTCCCAGCCGACCTCCATGGCCCACTCGGTCAGCTTGTCGCTGTCCACCCCGTCCGCGCGAACGTCGAGGAAGCGGTGCGGCGTCTCGCGGCGCTCCAGCCATTTCAGCGCCTTCTTGGTCGTGTCGCAGCTCTTCAGGCCATAGACGGTCAGCATGTCGGCGTCCTCTCGGTTGGGCTTCATCGCGATCTCGCGACCCGGCGGCATAGCATGCCCCCCGACGCGAATATAGGCATCCCCGAGTCCCGGACAAGCCGTTGATCGCCGCCCTGATCTTCCCGAAACACATGGCGCCATGCCCTCTAGAGCGTCATTCCGGTACGGGAAAGATCATCCCGTCCTCCTTGCCGCGACGCGGCGGGGCGTGGCTAGCTTCAGGTTCACGGATTGCTTCCGGGGGGCAGCATGGCCAGCACAGACGAACAACGGAACCGCCGCAAGGTGATCGCCGCGGGCATCACCGGCAACGTTCTGGAATGGTACGACTTCGCGGTTTACGGCTTCTACGCGCCGATCATCGGCCGGCTGTTCTTTCCCTCCGACGATCCGACCGTCTCGCTTATCGCGTCCTTCGGCGCGTTCGCCGCCGGCTTCATGATGCGCCCCATCGGCGGGTTCGTGTTCGGCTATATCGGCGACAAGATCGGCCGCAAGCGGGCGCTGGTCCTCTCGGTCATGCTGATGGCGATCCCCACCGGGGTGATCGGCATCCTGCCCGACCACGCGACCATCGGCATCGCGGCCGCCTTCCTGATGGTCGGCATGCGCATGCTCCAGGGCCTGTCGGTCGGCGGTGAATACACCGGCTCGATCGTGTATCTGGCCGAGCATTCACCGGCCAGCCGCCGCGGCTTCTTCACCAGCTGGACCCTGTTCGGCGCGGTCGGCGGCATCCTGCTCGGTTCCGGCGTCTCGGCGCTTGTGAGCGGACTTCTCACCGCAGACCAGGTCTCGGACTGGGGCTGGCGCCTGCCCTTCCTCGCGGGCATCCTCGTCGGCGTGGTCGGCCTGGTGATCCGCCGGCACCTGCCCGACATGCCCGAGGACGAAGGCGCGGACAAGCCCGCCAACCCGATCGTCGAGGCGCTGACCACCCAGTGGCGCGAGATGCTCAAGGTGATCGGCTTCAACATCATCAACGCCGTCGGCTTCTACATGATGTTCGTCTATGTGGTGACCTGGCTGATCAAGCAGGTGAAGGAGCCGCGCTCCGACGCGCTGGACATCAACACGATCTCCATGGCCGTCCTGCTGGTGCTGATCCCGATCTTCGGCGCCCTGTCCGACCGGATCGGCCGCAAGCCGCTCTTGCTGTTCGGTGCCGGCGGCATGGCGATCCTCGGCTATCCGCTGATCTGGCTGATGCACCATCCGGACTTCATGATGATCCTCGCCGGCCAGCTCGGCTTCGCATTGCTGATCGGGGCCTATTTCGGCGGCGCGCCGGCGACCCTGACGGAGATGTTTCCGCGCCGGGTGCGCGTGAGCGCGCTGTCGGTCGGCTACAATGTGGGCCTGGCCATCTTCGGCGGTACGACGCCGCTCATCGCGACCTGGCTCATCGCCCGCACCCATGACGACCTGTCGATCGCCTGGTACCTGATCGCGTGTGCGGTGGTGTCCTTCCTGGTGGTGCTGACCCTCAAGGAGACCGCGGGCAAGCCCCTGCCGGACTAAAACACCCGATGGCAATTTCCGCCTGAGGGCTTGGTCTTGGCGGATCAAGTCGCATATCATTCGGGCAATCAGTCACCACGCAAATCCAGCCTCGAAGAGGGTATCCCATGGGCCAGTTCGGCATCGGCCAGTCCGTCACGCGCATCGAAGACCTCCGCCTGCTCACCGGCGGCGGCACCTACACCGACGATGTGCAGCTCGAGGGCGAGAGCCACGCCTTCATCCTGCGCTCGCCCCATGCCAGCGCGGCGATCAAGGGCATCGACAGCGCGGCCGCGAAATCCGCACCGGGCGTGCTGGCCGTGCTGACCGGTGAGGATATCGCCGCCGACGATGTGAAACCGCTGCCCAACATGTTCCCGGTCGAGAGCCTCAACGGCACCGAGCGGCCCGAGACCTATCGCCCGCTGCTGGCCCAGGAGCGTGTCCGCTATGTGGGCGACCCGGTGGCCCTGGTGGTCGCCGACACACTCGCCCAGGCCCGCGACGCCGCCGAGCTTATCGAGGTGGACTACGACGTGCTGCCGTCGGTCACCGACACCTACAAGGCGGCCCAGCCGGGCGCGCCGCTGGTCCATGACCATATCGAGGGGAACCTCAGCTTCGACTGGGGCAAAGGGGACAAGGAGGCGACCGATGCCGCCTTCGCCAGGGCCGACCATGTGACGGTGCTGGAGCTGGTGAACAACCGGATCATCGTGAACCCGATGGAGCCGCGCGCGGCCATCGGTGCCTATTACGCCGGCGAGGACCGCTACACCCTCTACACGCCGACGCAAGGCACCCATGTGCTGCGCGGCGCCGTCTCCGGCATCCTCGGCATCGAGGCGGAGCAGCTCCGCGTCGTGACGGGCGACGTGGGCGGCGGCTTCGGCATGAAGATCTTCCCCCACCCCGAGCAGCCCATGGTGGTCTGGGCCGCGAAGAAGGTCGGCCGGCCCGTGCGCTGGACCAGCGACCGGTCGGAGGGCTTCGTCTCGGACGTGCAGGGCCGCGACCATGTGACCCGCGCCGAGGTGGCGACCGACAAGGACGGCAAGTTCCTGGCGCTGCGCGTCACGACCTGGGCCGCGCTCGGCTCGTACCTCTCCCATTTCGGGACCTACATCCCGACCGAGGCCGGCACCGGCATGCTCAACGGGCTCTACGCCTTCCCCGCCGCCTGGGCGAATGTGAAGGGCGTGATGACCAACACCGTGCCGACCGATGCCTATCGCGGCGCGGGCCGGCCCGAGGCGATCTACTGCGTCGAGCGGCTGGTGGACAAGTGCGCGCGCGAGCTGGGGCTCACGCCCGACGAGATCCGGCGCCGGAACTTCATCGCGCCCGACCAGCTCCCCTATTCCACCGTGCTGGGTGACGTCTATGACAGCGGCGAGTTCACCGCGATCATGGAAGAGGGCATGACCAGGGCCGACTGGGATGGCTTCGCGGCGCGCAAGGCCGAGAGCGCCGCGCGCGGCAGGCTGCGCGGCATCGGCATGTCGACCTATGTCGAGAAGTGCGGCGGCGGCAACCCCGAGGTCGCCGACGTGCGGATCGACCCGGACAGCGAAACCGTGACCTTCTACATCGGCACCATGTCCAACGGGCAGGGCCACGACACCTCCTACAAGCAGATCATGTCCGACCGGCTGGGCATCGACACCGACAACATGGTGATGGTCCAGGGCGACAGCGACGTGGTGCCCCCGGGCCTGACGGGCGGTTCGCGCTCGGTCACGGTCGGCGGCGTCGCGGTGGCGAAGGCGTCGGAGGAGATCATCGAGAAGGGCCGGCGCGTGGCGGGCCAGGTTATGGAAGCCGCCGACGCCGATATCGAGTATGCCGACGGCACCTTCCGGATCGCCGGCACGGACCGGGCGATGAGCCTGTTCGAGGTCGCGAAGGCGGCCGAGGACCCGGCAAACCTGCCCGAGGACACGGAGCCCGGGCTCGACACCACGGCGACCCAGGCGCCCGAGGCCGCCACCTATCCCAACGGTTGCCATGTCTGCGAGGTCGAGATCGATCCCGAGACCGGCCATGTGGAGATTCTGCGCTATACCGCGGTTGACGATTTCGGCGACGCCATCAACCCGTTGCTGATCGCCGGCCAGGTTCATGGCGGCGTGGTCCAGGGGGTCGGCCAGGCGCTCCAGGAGCACACGGTCTATGACGAGGAGTCGGGCCAGCTCGTCTCCGGCTCCTTCATGGACTATCAGCTGCCCCGCGCCGACGACATACCGTTCTTCGCCTTCTCCATGCGCAACACGCGCTGCGCGACCAACCCGCTGGGCATCAAGGGCACCGGCGAGGCCGGCGCGATCGCGGCCTGCCCGGCGGTGATCAACGCGCTGGTCGATGCGTTGTCGGCGGACGGCGGGCCGGTCGAGATCGACATGCCCGCGACCCCGGACGTCGTCTGGGGGCTGGCCAACCGTCCGCTCGCGGCGGAATAGGCGCACGCGGCAATCCGAGCGATTCCCATGACGATCGACGCGGCGGCCCTGATCCCGGCAGTTCGCGACCTCGCCTACGCGGCGGGGGACGCGATCCTCGAGATCTACCGCACCGACTTCGACAGCACGCGCAAGGACGACGGCTCGCCACTGACCCTTGCCGACACCGCGTCCGAGGCGATCATCGTTCCGGGGCTACGAGCGCTCACGCCCGAGACCCCCGTGATCTCGGAGGAGGAGTTCTCCAACGGCGAGAGCCCGACAGATGTCGGTGACCGGTTCTGGCTGGTCGACCCGCTGGACGGTACGCGGGAGTTCCTGAAGCGCAACGACGAGTTCACGGTGAACATCGGGCTGATCGACGGCGGCGTACCGCGCCTGGGCATTCTCTACGCGCCGGCGCTCGACCTCATGTACGCCGGGGCAACGGGCGAAGGCGCCACCCTGATCGAGGCGCATAACGGTGTGAGGGGCACGGAACGCAACATCGCCTGCCGCCCGGTCCCGGATGACGGTATGGATGTGCTGGTCAGCCGATCCCACGCCCGCAACGACAAGCTGGAAGGCTATCTCGCGGATATGAAGGTGCGGGACCGGATGCCCCAGGGCAGCGCGCTAAAGTTCGGGCGGCTCGCGGCCGGTGAGGCGGATATCTATCCGCGCTTCGGTCCGACCTGCGAGTGGGACACCTGCGCGGGCCACGCGATCGTACTCGCCGCCGGCGGGTCCATCGAGACCTTCGACGGCGCCCCCCTCGCCTACAGCAAGCCGGACTATCTGAACCCCGGCTTCGTCGCATTCGGCCGCCGCTAGAGCGCAACGGCCATGGCCACGATCCGCCCCGCCGACGACGCGACGCTCGCCGATGCGGCCGCCTGCCTCAGTGCAGGCGATTTGGTCGCGTTCCCGACCGAGACCGTCTACGGGCTGGGCGCGGACGCGCGGGACGACGACGCGGTCGCACGGATCTTCGCGGCGAAGGACCGGCCCAGCTTCAACCCGCTGATCGTGCATGTCGCGGACCGCGCGGCGGCCGAGACGCTCGGAACCTTCAACGACACCGCCCGCGCACTCGCGGATCGCTTCTGGCCGGGCCCGCTGAGCATCGTGGTGCCCCGGCGCGCCGAGGCCGGTCTCTCGCTGCTGGTGAGCGCCGGACTCGACACGGTGGCGCTGCGCGCGCCCGCCCACCCCCTCGCCCAGGACCTGCTGGACCATTTCGGCGGGCCCATCGCCGCGCCGAGCGCCAACCGGGCGGGCGAAATCAGCCCGACCCGCGCCGAGCATGTCGCGGATTCCCTTGGAGACGCCGTCGATCTCGTTGTCGATGGCGGCGCCTGCATGGTGGGACTGGAATCGACCGTGATCGACCTGTGCGGCGATCGCCCGGCGATCCTCCGCCACGGCGCAATCACCCGCGAACAGCTCGAACGGCAGATCGGTGAGGTCGAGGATGCGAGCGTCGCGGAGGACGAGACCGCGCCGCGCTCCCCGGGCCAGATCGCACGCCACTATGCCCCGTCGATCCCGATCCGGATCGACGTTAAGGACCCGCGCCCGGACGAGGCCTACGCCGCGTTCGGCGAGCCCGCGCCGAACCCCGCCGCGACGACCCTGAGCCTGAGCCCCTCGGGCGATGTGATCGAGGCCGCCGCCCGATTGTTCGCGACCCTGCGCGCGCTCGACCGGCCGGAGTTCGCCGGAATCGCGGTGGCCCCGGTGCCGGAAACCGGGATCGGGCGGGCGATCAACGACCGGCTGCGCCGCGCCGTCGCGGCGCAGGCGGACTGAGACCGCGCACACACGCGAGTTGCCCCCGTCCGGCCACGGGGCTAAATCTGGCCCCATGAACAAGCTTTCCCCGACACCCGGCGGCGGCCTGCCCGACGGCCTCCTCGACCGGCTGGCCGAGATCGTCGGTCCCGCCGGCCTGGTGACCGACGCCGGCGACATGGAACCCTATATCGCCGAGCAGCGCGGGCTCTACCGCGGCGAGACGCCGTGCGTCGTCCGGCCCGCCTCGACCGACGAGGTGTCCCGGGTCGTCGCGGCGTGTCATGACGCGAATGTCGCGATCGTGCCCCAGGGCGGCAACACCGGCCTGTGCGGCGGCGCGGTCGCGTCCGGCGAGGTGGTCCTCAGCCTCGCGCGGATGAACAATGTCCGCGAGGTCGATCCGGAGAATTTCACGATGACCGTGGACGCCGGCTGCGTCCTCGCATCGCTTCAGGAGGTCGCGGAGGAGCATGACCGGCTGTTCCCGCTCAGCCTCGGCGCCGAGGGGTCGTGCCAGATCGGCGGCAACCTCTCGACCAACGCGGGCGGCACTGCGGTGATCCGCTACGGCAACACCCGCGAGCTGACCCTCGGGCTCGAGGTCGTGCTGCCCGACGGCGAAGTCTGGGACGGGCTGACGGGCTTGCGCAAGAACAACACCGGCTACGACCTCAAGCACCTGTTCATCGGCGCGGAGGGCACGCTCGGGATCATCACCGGCGCGGTCGTGAAGCTCTTCCCCCGGCCGCGGGTCCGCAGCACCGCCTTTATCGCGCTCCGCGACCTGGAGGATGTGCTCGAGGTGCTGGGCCGGGCGCGCAAGGCCAGCGGCGACACGGTCTCCGGCTTCGAACTCATCCCCCGCATCTGCATCGACATCTCGATCCGGCACACCGAGGGGACGTTCGAGTTCCTCGAGGGCCGGCACGAGTGGTACGCGCTGATCGAGTTCGAGAGCAGCGAGGAGAGCCTGGATCTCGGCAACGCGATGGAGAATTTTCTTGCCGCCGCCTACGAGGACGGGCTGGTCGTCGACGCGACGATCGCCCAGTCGGATAGCCAGCGCGACCAATTCTGGTTCCTGCGCGAGGCCATGGTCCTGTCCCAGAAGCCCGAGGGCGCGAGCATCAAGAACGACGTCTCGGTCCCCATCTCGAAGGTCCCGCAGTTCATCCGCGCGGCCAACGCCGCGGTGGCCGAGATGTATCCGGGCATTCGCCCGCTCGCCTTCGGCCATATCGGCGACGGAAACATCCACTACAACCTGTCCCAGCCCGTGGACGGCGATCCGCAGGAGTTCCTCGACCGCTGGGACGAAATCACCGGCCGGGTCGCGGATATCGCGCTGTCCATGCGCGGCAGCTTTTCCGCCGAGCACGGCATCGGCAAGCTCAAGGTCCACGACCTCGCAGCGCGCAAATCGACCGTCGAGCTCGCCATGATGCACGCGATCAAGCGCGCGCTCGATCCGAAGGGACTGATGAACCCGGGCAAGGTGCTGCCGGCACCCCCGCAGGAGCAAGGCAATGTCTGACTACAACGCCCCCGTCCAGGACATGCAGTTCGTCCTGGAGCATCTTTGCGACATGGCGGGCCTGCGCGAACTGCCCGCGTTCGAAGAGACCACGAGCGATCTCGTGGAGCAGATTCTCAACGAATCCGCGCGGTTTACCGGCGAGGTCATCGCGCCGCTCAACCAGCCCGGCGACCAGCAGACTTCAACCCTGGCGGACGACGCGGTCACCACCCCGGACGGCTTCAGGGAGGCCTACCAGGCCTTCGTCGAGGGCGGCTGGAACGGCACACCCTTCGAGCCCGAGCATGGCGGCATGGGCCTGCCCTGGACCATCACCACGGCGCTGCAGGAGATGTGGCAGTCCTCGAACCTCGCCTGGTCGCTGTGCCCGCTGCTGACGATCGGCGCGATCGAATCCCTGATCGCCCATGGCGCGCCCGAGCTGCAGGATATCTATCTGGAGAAGCTCGTCTCCGGCGCGTGGACCGGTACCATGAACCTCACCGAGCCCCAGGCGGGGACGGATCTCAGCCTCCTCAAGACCCGCGCGGAGCGCGACGGTGACCATTACCGGATCACCGGGCAGAAGATCTTCATCACCTATGGCGAGCAGGACTTCACCGACAACATCATCCATCTCGTCCTGGCCCGGCTGCCCGACGCGCCGCCGGGGGTGAAGGGGATCAGCCTGTTCCTCGTCCCGAAGTATCTGGTCAATGCGGACGGGTCGCTCGGCGAACGCAACGACGCCTATGCCATCGGCCTCGAGCACAAGCTCGGCATCCATGCGAGTCCGACCTGCGTGATGGCCTATGGCGAGCGGAGCGAGGGTGCGGTCGGTTACCTCATCGGCGAGGAGTATGACGGGCTGCGCTGCATGTTCACGATGATGAACAACGCGCGGCTCAACGTCGGCCTGCAGGGCGTCGCGGTCGCGGAGCGCGCCTACCAGCACGCCGTCGCGTATGCCCGCGAGCGGGTCCAGTCCGCGCCGGTGTCGGGCGGGGGCGAGTCCGTGACGATCATCCAGCACCCGGACGTACGCCGGATGCTGATGACCATGCGCGCCCAAACAGAGGCGATGCGGGCACTTGCCTACTATACGAACTCGGCGCTCGACCGGTCGCGCCACGACCCGGACGGCGATACGCGCGGCCTGAATTCTCGCCGCACCGACCTGTTGACCCCCGTGGTCAAGGCCTGGTGCACCGATCTGGGCGTCGATATCGCCTCGATCGGGGTCCAGGTCCATGGCGGCATGGGCTTCATCGAAGAGACCGGCGCCGCCCAGTATTTCCGGGATTCGCGGATCGCGCCGATCTACGAGGGCACCAACGGCATCCAGGCGAACGACCTGCTGGGCCGCAAGCTCCTGCGCGACGGCGGCGCGGCCATGGAGGAGCTGCTCGACGAGATGGACGGGATATCCGCGACGCAGACCGACGACCCGGAACTGCAGGCGATGCTCGACGCCCAGGCCGTGGCGAACCAGGCGCTCCGCCGCGCGACCGAATGGATGCTCGACCCGGCCAACAACGACACGGACCGCAAGTTCGCGGGCGCGGTGCCGTATCTGCACCTGACCGGCACGGTCGTCGGCGGCTGGCTGATGACCCGCGCGGCGATCGCCGCGCGCAATGGCGCGGACTTCCCGCAGGCGTTTCTGGACTCGAAGCGCATCACGACGAAGTTCTACGCCGACCACATCCTGCCCCGCGCGGCCATGCATCTGGCCACGATCACCGAGGGCGGAGACTCGGTCCTCGCGCTGGCCGAAGACGCCTTCTAGAACTTTTTACGACCCCTGTGACGCACGTCACATCGCGTTCGTCCGGCACCCGATACATTCCCATCATTGCTCCCTACCCAGGAAGTATGCCTCCCCTCAGGGACGGTGACCCGGCACCGCCGGGTCACCGTCCCACCCCCATATTTCGATGCCTACGCGGGCGCAAACGAAACACCGGATTTGTCGCGCATTTCCTTGTTGCGCCGCCCCGAAAAATCACTAAAAAGCTCCGGCCCGACAATTGCCCGCAGGAGTTCCCATGGGATGGCAAACAACACGTCCGCGGCCGTAGAACCGGTCGACCTCACCGACTACTTCATCCATGAGGACGGCGTCGCCTTCGCCGGCCGCCATCTCCTGATCGATCTGTGGGATGCGGAGCATCTGACGGATATCGACTATATCGAGCAAACCCTTTGCCGGGCTGCTGCCGCCGCCAACGCGACGGTGCTGAAGGTCGACCTCCACCAGTTTTCGGATTCGGGCGGCGTGTCGGGTGTTGCGATCCTGGCCGAGAGCCATATCTCAATCCACACCTGGCCCGAGCGCGACTATGCCGCCCTCGATGTCTTCATGTGCGGTTCGTGCAACCCGCACAACGCGTTGCCCATCCTCAAATCGGCATTCAACGCGAAGTCCGCGACCGTGAACGAAACCCGCCGGGGTGTGGTGGCTTGACGGATTCGGGTCGTGCGCCCGGACGCGACTGGGCCTGGTTCGACGAACCGCTCGGTGTCGGTCTTCAACTGGGCGTCGAAGTCGAATCCATAGTCTTTCGCGAGACGACCGAACACCAGGACCTGGTGATCTACGAGACCGCGCAATGGGGCCGGGTGATGGCGCTCGACGGCATCATGCAGGTCTGCGAGCGCGACGAATTCATCTATCACGAGATGCTGACCCATGTGCCTGTACTGGCCCACGGGAACGCCTCCACGATCTGCATCATCGGTGGCGGCGACGGCGGCATTCTCCGCGAGGCCCTGAAGCATCCGGTGAATCGCGTGACGATGGTCGAGATCGATCCCTCCGTCATCGCTTTGTGCAGGGAACATCTGCCGTCCATATCCGCCGGCGCGTTCGACGATCCCCGCGCTGATGTCGTGATCGCCGACGGCGCCAGGTTCATCGCAGAAACCGACCGCCGGTTCGATGTGATCATCGTGGATTCGACCGACCCGATGGGACCGGGCGAGGTTCTCTTCACGTCCGAGTTCTACGGCGCCTGCAAGGCACGGCTCACCGACGGCGGCGTGATCGTCACCCAGAGTGGTGTCGCCATGATCCAGGGGGGCGAGCTCACGACGACAGTACGCCGGCTGGGCGGGCATTTCGCGGATGCGAGCGCCTACATCGCGCCGGTTCCGACCTATGTCGGTGGTTTCATGGCACTCGGCTGGGGCACCGACGACACGAGCTTGCGCAACCTGTCTCCCGAGCAACTTGCCAAGCGGTTCCGCGAAGCCGATATCACGACGCGCTACTACAACGCCGTCCTGCACGGCGGCGCGTTCGCGCTGCCGACCTATATCGCCGATCTCGTGGAGGCCGCCCGATGAGCGATCCGATCAAGTTCTACTTCGCCTGCGTCTCGCCCTGGTCCTATCTCGCCCTCGACGGGCTCAAATCCATCGCCGAAAAGCACGGCCGCGAGGTTGTTTACAAGCCGACCCATGTCGGCCGCCAGTGGCAGGAGACCAGCGCCGGGCGGCCGCTCGGAGACCGCCCCGAGGTGCTCCAGGCCTACCGGCTGATCGATCTGCCGCGCTGGGCTGCATGGCGCGACGTGCCCCTGAACACGGAGCCGAAGCATTTCCCCGCACCCTTCCTGCTGTCGTCGTGTGTGATCATCGCTGCCGGCCAGACCGGGGCCGAGATGTACGAGATCACCCGCGCGCTGATGCGCGGCTGCTGGGCTGAAGAAAGGAACATCGGCGACCCGGACGACGTCGCAGCCATTGCCGACGCGATCGGGCTGGATGGCGCGGCTCTGGTGGCAGCGGCGGAAACCGACGCGGTCGTGGCGGAGCTCGAGGCCAACACCGACGAATCCCTCGCCGATGGTGCCTGGAGCGTGCCGTCCATCGTCGTGGACGGCGAACTCTTCTTCGGCCAGGACCGCCTGGAAATGATCGACTGGCGGCTGTCCGGCGCCTGATCGCCGCATGCGGCACTTGCGCGAAGCGCACACCGGGGCCTTTACTGGTGCATGGACATGTTTCTGGAACTGGCGCCGCTCGCCGCCGTCCTGATCGCGACCGGCTGCATCGCGGGCGTTCTCGCGGGCCTGCTGGGCGTTGGCGGCGGGATCATCGTCGTACCGGTCCTGTTCACGATGCTCGGCCTGATCGACATCGACCCGTCCGTGCGGATGCACGTCGCGGTCGGCACATCTCTCGCCAGCATCGTCATTACATCGGTGATCTCGGCGCGCTCACATCACAAGCGCGGCGCGGTCGATATCGATCTGCTCCGGAAATGGGGTGTCTGGATCTTCGCGGGCTCGGTCGCCGGCACGCTGGTCGCCGGCGCGGTTGACGGACCGGTTCTCAGCATGGTGTTCGCCTGCGTGGCCCTCGCGGTCGCGCTCTACATGGCGACGACCTCCGCCGACTTCAGACTCCGGGAGTCCCTGCCGACGGGCATCGCCGGGCAATCCTCGGGATTCGTGATTGGCGGGCTGTCCGCGATGATGGGAATCGGCGGCGGCACCCTGTGCGTGCCCTACTTCAACGCGTTCGGCTTTCCGGTGCATCGTGCCGTCGGCACCGCCGCCGCGATCGGCCTCGTCATAGCACTACCAGCGACAATCGGCTTCGTCGCAACCGGCTGGGGAATCCCCGCCCTGCCCCAGGCGAGCGTCGGCCATGTGAACCTGCTCGGCCTTGTCCTGATCGCACCCTTCACCTCCCTGGCCGCTCCGCTCGGTGTGCGGCTGGCGCACCGACTGAGCGCGCGCGCGCTCAAGCTTCTGTTCGCGCTGTTCCTGTTCGCGACATCGGCGCGAATGCTTGTAGCACTTATCCTCACCTAGCCCGGGTCAGCGGTTCCCGTCCCTGGCACCCAGCCAGGCCACAGCCTCTGCAAGTGATCCGAGGACCACATCGGCGCGCGTGGCGTTTGTGTCCTCGACTCCCTCGATAAGGATGCGCGTTCCCACGCCACCGTTGATGCCTGCCTCGATATCGGTTTCCCGGTCTCCGACGATGGCCGACGCAGCCATGTCGATCCCGAACGCGTCGCGGGCCTTGAACAGCATCCCGGGGCCCGGCTTCCGGTCCGGCGACTCGCGCTTGTAGACACCGATGCCCTCGTCCGGATGGGTCGGCGAGAAATAGGTGCGGGCGATCTCGATACCGCGTTCCCGGAACTGCGCCTCTTTCCACTGGGTCAGTGCCCGGAACTGTTGCTCCGTGTAGAGGCCACGCCCGATTCCGGCCTGGTTGGTGACCACCACCAACAGGTACCCCATGTCCCGGGCGGCGATACAGGCGTCAAAGACGCCATCACAGAAGATGAAATCCTCGATCCGCCAGATGTAGCCGCTGTCGACGTTGATCACACCGTCGCGGTCGAGGAAAAGCGCTTTCACGGGCCCTTGCGACATGATACCGGCCTACTTGGCGGCATTCCGAACACGCTCGCGCAGCTCGGTGAGCGTGAAGTTGCTGGCGATCAGCTCCTGGTCCACGATCAGCTCGATAACGGCGGGCCGTCCGGCCGCGAGCGCGCGCTCCATGGCGGGCGCAAACTCCTCGGTCGTCGTGACCCGCTCACCCTGAGCGCCGAACGCCTCGGCCCAGGCGACAAAGTCCGGGTTCTGCAGGTGCGTCGCGATCTCGCGCCCCGGATATTCACGCTCCTCGTGCATCCGGATCGTTCCGTACATGCCATTGTTGGCGATGATCAGCACGATGGGCAGGTCGAACTGTACGGCTGTCGCGAGCTCGTTGCCGGTCATGAGGATCCCGCCGTCGCCGGCGTAGCAAATTACCGGGCTGTCGGGCCGCGCCGTCTTGGCCGCGATCGCGGCAGGCATGCCGTATCCCATCGAGCCATTGGCCGCGCCCAACTGGGTACGGAAGGTCCGGAAGCGGAAGAACCGGCTGAGCCAGCCGGCGAAGTTCCCGGCGTCACTCGTGACGATGGCATCATCGGGCAGGATGCTGCGGAGCTGCGCAAAGAGTTCGGCGAGGTTCAGCGGTCCGGGCACGTTCGTGGGAACGGTCCACGCCTCGAAGTCCGCACGCGCTTCCTCGCGCCAGGCTTTCCAGCGGTCCGGGTCGGTCTGCACATGGTGCCGTGCCTTCGCGACGAACGCGCCGATGCCCGCGGCGATCGGCAGATCGGACTGGAAGACCCGCCCGAGCTCCGTGTGGTCCGGATAGACATGGATCATGGTCTGATCCGGACGGGGGGCCTTCACGATGGTGTAGGCCTGGGAAGTCGTCTCACCAAGGCGCGCGCCGACAACCAGCAGCACATCGGCATCGCGGACTCGCTGGGCAAGCTTCGGGTTGGTGTTGTAGCCGAGCTCGCCGACGAAGTTCGGGTGGTCGTTGTCGAGAATGTCCATGACCCGGAAGGACGACACCGCCGGCAGACCGTTCGCCTCGCAGAAGGCCTCGAACTCCGCGCAGATCTCCGGCGACCAGCCGCCACCTCCAAAGATTGCAAGCGGACGCTCGGCGTTCGAGAGCAGCTCGCGCACCTGCGCGATATCGTCGTCACTCGGCTCCGGGTTCGGATGTGACGCAACCCGTGCGTCGGGTACATCCACCTCGTCGGTGAGCATGTCCTCCGGCAACGAAACGACCACGGGGCCAGGCCGCCCGCCCGCGGCGACGGCGAACGCCCGCGCCGTGATCTCCGGCATCCGGGCCGCATCATCGACCTCGACCGCCCATTTCGCGACCGGTGCGAACATCGCCTCGAAGTCGATCTCCTGGAACGCTTCGCGCCGGCGGAACTCCCTCGGCACCTGGCCGACAAACAGGATCATCGGCGATGAATCCTGCAACGCCGTATGAACACCGATGCTGGCATTGCAGGCGCCGGGGCCACGAGTGACGAACGCGATCCCGGGCTTGCCGGTCAGCTTGCCGTAAGCCTCCGCGGCGTAGGCTGCGCCGTTCTCGTGCCGGCAGGTGATGACCCGCACCGAATCCCGAACATCGTAGAGCGCGTCCAGGGCGGCAAGATAGCTCTCGCCCGGTACGCAGAAAACAGTGTCGACCCCATGCAGAACCAGGGTATCGACCAAGACCTGACCACCCGTGCGCACGCTTCCTCCTTCGACATAACAGTGTGATTTTATTTTATTATTCGGCGATGCACATCGCCCATGAACAGGTCCCGGAGACTAACATCTGGCGAGGCGCCGGAAAACCGGGCGTGATAGTATCATTGACGGAACAAGTCCGTTCAGCCAGCGGAAAGGCCGCGCGCGTCCATGGTCTCGATTCCCGAAGCTCCGAATGGCCCCACCGTTTACGTAGTGGGCGACAAGGATGCCGGTGCGGCGTTCGGCCCGTTGGTCGATATCGCGAAGAAATCGTTCAAGACGGGGCCTTGCGAGATCGAGAGCGTTCCGGCGACGGGCGAGATTACGGATGCCGAGCGGAGCGCGATCCTCGAGTTCCTGCAGGATGAATACAATGCACACGGCGCGTTCATCGTCGGCCTGGCGTCGCGGTTTCTCGACGAAGCCAGCGATGCCTATGACGAAATCGACGACGCGTGCCTGTTGCTTGGCGAGGTTGGCGTCGTCGTGCGCAGGCCGGGCGAGTTACGCGCAACAGCTCCGCGACTGCGGGCGGCCACCGCGACGCTCGACCGCCTTCTGCCCAAGGACACACCGGAGGCCCTCATCCTCGGCGCAGGCCTGGACGCGCGGGCGGTCGCGGCGGCGCTTTCGACCGGCGCGTGCGATGCCCGGCCGGACAAGGTGACCATCGCCAGTACGGATGCGAAGGGCCTCGCCGACGTCCGTCAGCGTATCGAGACCCAGGTCGAACAGGGCTCACTCGAAGTGCGCCATGTGGCCGGCCCGGCGGAGCACGACCGGCTCCTCGCCCTGATGCCCCCGCGCAGCGCGGTCATCGGTGCCAGCATCGGAGAGTACGGGACCGGCATGGTTTCCGCGGGCGCCGCACTGTTCCCGACCGGCAGCATCGTGTGCGACCTGCTGTCGCCGGCGGGAAAGTCGAGGATCCTCGCGGAGGCGGTGCAGCAGCGCGGCGCGGCGGAACTCGTCATTCACGATTCCCGCGTCTACACGATCGAACGGCGGATCGCGATCCTGGGAGCGATGTTCGGCGCCGACGCGACAGGGGCGCAGCGCGGCGCGCTGCGCAAGGCACTCGAGAAATACGCCGACTGAACCCCGGCTAGCGGAGCGCCGCCTCGATGTTGCCGCCGTCCACGGTCAGAACGGCCGCCGTGGTCTTCTCCGCCAGCGCGAGATCGACGAAGGCCCGCGCGACATCCTCGGCCCGCACCTCCCGCCCGAGAAGATTCCCGGACATGTAGGCTTCTTCGGACACGCCGCGCGCGCCGGAGCGGGCGCGCACCATCTCGTCGGTGAGCAGGCCGCTGCGGATGCGGTCGGCGTTGACCGCGTTCGACCGGATACCATCGGCGCCATGATCGAGCGCATACTGGCGCGACAGAAACAGGGTCGCGGCTTTCGGCAGACCGTAGGGGCCGAAATCCCGGCCCGGATTGACCGCCTGCTTCGAGGCGTTGAACAGCAACACCCCGCCCGTTCCCTGGGCACGCATGATATCGACCGCTGCCTGGGCGACACGCTGGTGGGCAAAGAAATTGAGTTCGAAGCTGGCGCGAAGGTCCGCCTCCGTAACATCCCCGATCCGGCCCTGCCAGGCGGCACCCGCATTCGACACCAGGATATCGACCCCGCCATAACGTTCGCAAATGTCCGCGAAGGCGCGTTTCACATCGCTTGCCTGCGTGACATCACACCTCACGGCCAGACCGCCCAGCCGTATGGCGGTTTCCGTGACTGCCTTCGCATCGAGATCGAGCAACGCGACCTCGGCACCGGCGTTCCGGAACGCAGCCGCGGTGGCCCGGCCGATCGCACCGCCCGCCCCGGTGATGGCGACGACCTGGCGCGCCAGAGGTTTCTCCGCCGCCGAGCCGAGTTTCGCCTGCTCGAGCGACCAGTATTCGATCTCGAACATCTGGGCCTCGGTGATCGAGCGGAACCGCCCGATCGCCTCGGCGTCGGTGATGACCTCGATGTTGTTTTCGTAGACATCGGCGGCAATGTCCGCGGCGCCGGCGCTTGCGCCTGCGGCGAAGAATCCAAGTCCCGGCGCCAGCAGAATGCGTGGCACCGGGTCGAGTGGCTTGCGCGGATCGGCGGGATCGTTTTGCCGTGCGAAGTATCCCCGGTACGCACGCTCATAACCCGCGATGGCACGGGCCGCACCGCTGAAGAATCCGTCGGGATCGCCGCACACAGGCGTCGGCAAAATCACGGGCCGGGGCTTGATGCGGATCGCATGGTCGGGCGTGACCGTTCCCTGTTGGCTGTAGCGCTTGGCGGCCGGGTCCGAAACGAAACTCCGGATCGCGGGGCTGGTGCGGAAGGTCATGACGAAACGCGTTGTGCGGTCGCCCTCTTTCTGGGCGAGCAGACCGCGCAGGCGCGGCGCGATCGCGGCCGCCTTCTCTACAGGCCCCGCCTTCGCCGGTTTCGCGAATACCGGGTTGCGGCGTCCGGTCCGCAAACGTCGCTCGGCGAGGCTCACGAGGTCGATCATGCGGCCATAGGCCTCCTCGGCACTCTCGCCGAATGTGAAGATGCCGTGCTTGAGGAGAATCAGGCCCTCGACGTCAGGATTCTTCGCGTGAACACGCGCGCAGGCCTTGGCCAGCGCGAAGCCGGGCATGATGTAGGGAACCAGCGCGGCGCGGTCGCCATAGACGTCCCGGCATATCGCCGCGCCATCCGGCTGGTCGGTCAGCGCGAGCACCGCGGTCGAATGGGTGTGATCGACGAACTTGTGCGGCAGAAACGCGTGCAGCAGCGTTTCGACGGACGGGTTCGGTGCTTTTGAATCGAGCAGGTTTCGCCGCTGGACATTGACCATCTCGGCGTCATCGAGACTGTCCAGCGCGATCAGTTCGCGCAGCGGTTCGAGGCGCACCGCCGGCAGGCCCGGAGGCTCGATATCGCGCATGTCCCAGCCGCTTCCCTTCACGCACAGCACATCCACTTTCTCGCCGGTGATGTCCGTCGCAACCGTCTTGACCGACGTGTTGCCCCCGCCGTGCAGGACCAGGCGTGGATCGCCGCCGAGCAGCCGTGTCGTATAGACTCGCCGCGCGACATCCGCGTTCACGCCTTCGGCGCGATAGCGGCGCACATAGGCGCGCGCCTCACGGTCGGACCAGAGATTCTTCATGGGACAGCCTCGAACTCGTTTGCGGGTGCGCGGCCAATCGAACTACAGCGCGTCGTACCAATCGGCAAGCGCCTTGCCGATGTCATGGGGCGAATCTTCCTGCGGATGATGGCGGCCGCGCACGACGACCTCGGTGCTGTGGGACCAGGACCTGAGGATCTCGAGGTCGCGCTCGAAGACGATCTGGCCGGGATCGACGTTGATGAACAGCTTCGGGATCTCGTTGGTCTGCATCCAGGCCGAGAGCGTGTCCATCAAGGTGGCGACGTCCGCCGGCTCGCCCTCGATGGGGATCTGGCGGGGCCAGGTAAGCGTCGCGCGCCGGCTCTCGCCCGGCTCCCGGTAGGGGCGTCGTACTTCGTCCATGGTCTCCGCGTCGATGTCGCGAATGACGCCCGCCGTGAACACCTTCTCGACGAAGAAATTGTCCTCAAGGACGAGCTGCTCGCCCTCCGGCGAACGCAACCGCTTGAGCATCGTGCCCACCGCGTCGGGATAGTCGTCATAGCTTTCATGGTTACAGACAAGCACCTCGCAATAGGCGAGCGCCTTGATCCTGTCGGCGTGCCGGTGCGCCCAGCTCATCCCGAGCGGACCGCCCCAGTCGTGCATCACGAACGTCACGTCATCGGTGACTTCGAGGGCGGCGAGCAGGCCGTCGATATACATCTGATGTTCCGCCAGCGTGTAGCGGTCCGGGCCCGAATCCTTGAAGCGCGCCGAATCTCCCTGGCCGATATTGTCGATCGCGATCAGGCGTCCCCGGCCCTCCAAGTGGGGCATGATGTTCCGCCACATGTAGGACGAGGTCGCGTTGCCGTGCAGGAAGACAATGGGGTCGCCGGTTCCGTGTTCCACATAGGCCATCCGATGGCCATTCACCTCGCGGAACGACTTCTCGTAAGGCATGCGGGGACTGATGTCGTTCATCTCACAACCTCGGTTCAGGGTCGGATTCCAGCGTACCACTCGGCGAGCCCCTGGCCGATCTCGTGGGGCGAGTCTTCCTGTGGATGGTGCAGGCCCCGGACCTTGATCCGGGACTGGTTGGTCCAGCCGTTGATGATGTCGAGATCGCGATCAACGATGATCTGGCCCGGATCGGCCTCGATGAAGAGTTTCGGGCAATCGATGGTCCCGACCCAGGCGGACAGGCGCTCGGAAAGCTCCGCGACAAACTCGGGCTTTCCGCCAATGGGAATCTGCCGCACCCAGGACAGCGTCGGGCGGCGCGCCTCGCCGGGTGCCTCGTAGGGGCGGCGAATCTCGGCCATCGTTTCGGCATCGATCTCGCGGATCACGCCGCCGGTGAAGATGTTCTCGATGAAGAAGTTGTCCTCGAGGACCAGCGCCTCGCCATCGGGCCCCTGGGCGCGCTTCACCCGCGCGCCATGGCCGTCGGTATAGGAGTCGTAACTCGCATGGTTCGCCACCACGATCTCGCAGTGGGCGAGGCCCTTGATCGCGCCCGCGTGGCGTTCGGCCCAGGACAAACCAAGGGTGCCGCCCCAGTCGTGCATGACGAGCGTGACGTTGTGTTCGATTCCCAGCGCGGCGAAGACCCCGTCAATATAGGTCTGGTGCTCGGGAATCATGTAGCTGTCGGGTCCACTGTCCGGCAGCTTTTCGGAATCCCCCTGGCCGATGTTGTCGATCGCGATCAGCCGACCAAAGCCCTCCAGGTGGGGCATGATGTTGCGCCACATGTAGGACGAGGTTGCGTTGCCGTGCAGAAAGACGATGGGATCGCCCGCGCCCTCGTCCACATAGGCCATCCGGCGGCCGTTGACCTCCACGAACTTCTTCTCATACGGCATGCGCGCGCTGATCCCGGACATCGCTTCCCCCTGGCTTCGTATCTTCTGCCGGAGAATATGGGCGCGCGACCATGAAGGTCCATGCGCGGCTGCCATGCGCGAATTCGGATCCGCGCGCCCGAGATCGCCATGCTAGCCTGCGCCGACGTGCCCGCCTCCCCAGATTGCCGAACGACATGACAGAGCATATCCATCACACCCACCTCTTTACCGAGGACATCGACGCCACCATCGCGTGGTGGCGCGACATGCTGGGCGCCGAGGTGGCTTTCGACGGCGATTTCGGCGGGGCACGCAACGTCTTCATCCGCCTCGGCTCCGGGCGCATCCATCTCTACGAGCAACCGCCGCGCGACGACGGCAAGGGCGCGGTGCATCACATCGGCATCCGTACCGACGACCTCGAGAGCCTTGCGGCACGCCTGCGCGCGAACGGAATCGCGTTCCGCAGCGACATCCGGGACTTCGGCGCCTGGAAATACATCATGTGCCCGGCGCCCGACGGCGTGCTGCTGGAGCTCTTCCAGGCCGATCCGGACAAGCTCGAGGGCGACGCGGCGGCGTACTTCTCGGACTGGCTAGGCGACTAGCACAAAATGTCTGTCAGAGATTCGACGGCGCGAACACCGCCGATCGCCTACCTGGGCGTGCTCGCCGCAATCAGTCCACTGTCGCTCGGCATCCCCGTACAATCGATTCCCGGCATCGCCACATCGTTCGATGCGCCCTATGGCACGGCACAACTCGTCGTCTCGGCGTTCCTGTTCAGCTTCGCGGTCTCCCAGCTCGTCGTCGGGCCGCTCTCAGACCGTTTCGGCCGTCGGCCGGTCCTGTATGGCGGCCTTCTGATTTACGGAATCGCCAGCATCGGCGCGGCGCTTGCCACCAGCATCGAACTGCTGATCTTCGCCCGCATCCTGCAGGGGGCGGGTGGTTGCGCCGCCCTCGTGACTCCCCGGGCGGTTGTGCAGGACACATATCGCGGGATCGAGGCCGCCCGCATGATGGCCTTCGTCGCGATGTTGCAATCGGTCGCGCCCGCCGTCGGGCCGATTATCGGCGGCGGCATCGACGCCTATTTCGGCTGGCGCTGGATCTTCGGGTTCCTGGCGATCGTCGCCGGCTTGCTCGCGCTGGGAACCACGATCTGGCTGAACGAGACTCGCCCCACGACAGGCGGACGGGCGGACAGCTGGGCGACCATCTTCATGCGCTACGCGGCGCTCTTCAGGTCCCGTCTCTACATCGGTTACACGATGACCTTCACCTTCGGGACCATCGGTTTCTTCGGGTTCCTCGCCGTCGGGCCCGCATTGCTGATCGAACGAATGGGGATCCCGCCAGCCGGTTTCAGCATCGCGCTCGCGGTCATCGCAAGCCAGTTCGTCACGGGCGCCTGGGTCTCGAGCCGGCTTGTCACGCGGCTCGGCATGGACCGTACGCTCTGGATCGCGATCGCAGGGATAGCGGCCCCGTCGGTGGCGATGCTGTTCATCTTCGACAGCACCAGCGTCGTGGCACTCGTCGCGCCATTCACCGTCTACGCCTTCTTCAACGGGTTCATCTTCCCGAACGCACTGGCGGGGGCAACAGGCGTCGATCCGCGGATTGCGGGCTCCGCCGCCTCGTTCCTGGGCTTCGCGCAGCTGGGCTCGGGCGCCCTGATCGCGTTCATTCTCAGCATGCTGGACACCGGGGACGCGTATTTCCTTGCGATCTTTCTCGTCGGGCTCGCGGCCCTGGCCATGCTCGGCATGGTGCTGGTGCGAACCGCCCAGCGCTGAACCCGGGACAGGAAAAAGCCCGCGACGTTACCGCCGCGGGCCCTCTCCTCGCTCCGACCTCGCTCAGAACTGTTCGGCCTCCGTCGATTCGGCCATCGCCGTGGTCGATGCCTCGCCGGCCGAGATCGCCGTGGACACGGCATCGAAGTAGGAGGTTCCCACTTCGCGCTGGTGGCGCGTCGGCCTATGTGTCAGCGGCGGGCCGGGAATAGCGAACCGGTCGATCAGCCGCCGAACCTGGCCTTCGCCTCGGCGCGGCGCGCGTGCAGGATCGGCTCGGTGTAGCCGCTCGGCTGCTCGCGCCCCTTGAACACAAGATCGCAGGCCGCCTGGAAGGCGACGCTGCCGTCGAAGTCGGCCGCCATGGGCCGGTAGGCGTCGTCGCCCGCATTCTGGCCGTCCACCACGCCTGCCATGCGCTGCATGGTCTCGCGCACCTGATCCTCGGTGCAGATGCCGTGGTAGAGCCAGTTGGCGATATGCTGGCTGGAGATCCGCAGGGTCGCGCGATCTTCCATCAGCCCGATGTCGTTGATGTCCGGCACCTTCGAACAGCCCACGCCCTGGTCGATCCAGCGGACCACGTAGCCGAGGATGCCCTGCGCATTGTTGTCGAGCTCGGCCTGGATGTCGGCCTCGGGCCAGTTCGGCCGGTCGGTGACCGGGATCGACAGGATGTCGTCCAGGTTCGCCCGGCCGCGGGACTTCAGCTCGGCCTGGCGGTCGGCGACGCTCACCTGGTGATAGTGGAGCGCGTGCAGGGTCGCGGCCGTCGGTGACGGCACCCAGGCGGTGTTCGCGCCGGACATGGGGTGGCCGACCTTCTGCTCCATCATGTCCGCCATCCGGTCGGGCATGGCCCACATACCCTTGCCGATCTGGGCGTGGCCCGGCAGGCCGCATTCGAGGCCGATATCGACGTTCCAGTCCTCATAGGCCTGGATCCACGCCGCCGCCTTCATGTCGCCCTTGCGGATCATCGCGCCGGCTTCCATGGAGGTGTGCATCTCGTCGCCCGTGCGGTCGAGGAAGCCGGTGTTGATGAAGAACACGCGGTTCTTGGTCGCCCGGATGCATTCCTTGAGATTCACGGTCGTGCGCCGCTCCTCGTCCATGATGCCCACCTTGAGGGTGTGGCGCTCAAGGCCGAGCGCGTCCTCGACCCGGCCGAAGAGCTCGTCGGTAAAGGCCACTTCCTCCGGGCCGTGCATCTTGGGCTTCACGATGTAGATCGCGCCGGTCCGGCTGTTGGCGTGCTTGCCGTTGCCCTGGACGTCGTGCATCGCGATGAGCGCGGAGAAGATGCCGTCGAGGATGCCCTCGAAGGCCTCGTTGCCGTCCTTGTCGAGGACCATGCCGATGGTCATCAGGTGGCCGACATTGCGGACCAGCATCAGCGAGCGACCGTGGAGCGTCAGCACGCCGCCGCCGGGATGGGTGTAGGTGCGGTCGGGCTCCATGGTGCGGGTCACCGTCTGGCCGCCCTTCTCGAAGGCGGCCGTCAGGTCGCCCTTGATGAGCCCGAGCCAGTTCCGATACGCGAGCACCTTGTCCTGGGCATCCACCGTCGAGACCGAATCCTCGAAGTCCATGATGGTGGTGAGCGCAGACTCGACCACGATGTCGGCGACCCCGGCCGGATCGTCCTTGCCGATCGGGTGATCGATATCGATGACGATCTCGAGGTGCAGGTCGTTGTGGACGAGCAGGACGACCGACGGCGCACCCGCGTCGCCCTGATAGCCCGCGAAGCCCATGGGGTTGGCGAGGCCGGTGACCGTGCCGTCGGCGAGGGTCACGGAGAGCGCGTCATCCACGATCGCATAGCCGACCGAATCCGCGTGCGAACCCGCCGCGAGCGGCGCCGCCTCGTCGAGGAGTTCGCGGCCGCGGGCGATAACCTTCGCGCCGCGGGCCGGGTTGTAGCCCTTGCCCAGCTCCGCACCGCCCTCGTCGGAGATCGCATCCGTGCCGTAGAGCGCGTCATAGAGGCTGCCCCAGCGGGCGTTCGCGGCGTTCAGCGCGTAGCGCGAGATGGTGATTGGCACGACGAGCTGCGGGCCCGCGATAGAGCAGATTTCCGAATCGACATTGGCCGTCTCGACCGAAAACGCATCGCCCTCGGGCACGAGATAGCCGATCTCCTCGAGGAAGGCCCGGTAGGCCGCCGGGTCGAACTCCTTGTCGCGGTTTGCCGTGTGCCAGGCGTCGATCTGCGACTGCAGCGTCTCGCGCTTCTCGAGCAGTTCGCGATTGCGCGGCCCGAGGTCGTTCACGATCTCATCGACGGACGCCCAGAACTTGTCCTGGTCGAGGCCGGTCCCCGGCAGCGCCTCGTCGTTGATGAAATTGTAGAGTTCCGCGGCTACCTGGATGTTTCCCGCCTGGATCATCTCGCTCATGACTCTCGTCCCCGTAAGGTGTTCTTCGTCGAATTTGGTGATGGGCCACCCTGCATCGGGTGGCGTTCGCGATCACCACCCTAGATAACACGAAACAGGGGTACGGATTCGAGTCCCCATGGGACGGTTTCGCTATATTGTCTTTCAACGAAAGCAAGAGAATGCGCCGCGCCGCGCGCGAGGAAGGGACGTGACATGATTACCAAGGGCATCAAGCAACTCTGCGCCGAGGCGGAGGAGGAGATCGAGACCATGACCGTCGAGGAGGTCATGGCGGTCCGTGGCGACGACGACGTGGTCCTGGTCGATATCCGTGACATCCGCGAACTCTGGCGCGACGGGACGATCCCCGGCGCCCAGCACATGCCGCGCGGCATGCTCGAGTTCTGGGTCGATCCGGAAAGCCCCTATCACCGCGAGATCTTCACCAGCGGCAAGAAGTTCATCTTCTACTGCGCCGGCGGGCTGCGTTCTGCGCTGGCTGCAAAAGCCGTCCATGATATGGGGCTTGCCCCGGTCGCGCACATGCGCGGAGGCTACGGCGCCTGGGTGAAGGCCGACGGAGACACGGAAGAAAAAGAGGTCAAGCTTCCCGAGGCGTCCTAGGGCCGGTCAGGAGGTCGCCTTCTCGCGCAGGGCGGGGAACACGTCGGTCATCCGCGCGCCGGGATAGAAGGCCTCATCGTAGGCCGGGCGCGCCTTGATCCGTTCGAACCAGTCCACGACGGCGGACGATCCGTCGTAGATATCGGTCATGCCCAGGTCTTCCATGCGCTGGAACAGCGGCGCCATGCAGATGTCCGCGATGGTATACTGGGCGCCGACGATCCAGGGGCCCTCGCGGGTCAGCGCTTCTTCCATCCGCTCGACGGTGGCGCGCAACTGCATCAGCGAGTTCTCGTATTCCTCCTCGCTGAATCCCGTGCGGTTGAGCCGCATGAAGAAATCACGCCGCAGCGTGTTCGAGTCACGGAACTCCGCATACTCCTCCTCGCTCATCGCCTTGAAGCGGTCGATCAAGAGGTTCTGGAAGGTGGGGACACGCACGGCCATCGACGGCACTTCGTCGATATAGCGCAGCCAGGCGCGCATCTCCGCGCGCTTCTTGGGATCGTCCGGTGAGAGAGAGATGCCGTCCGGCCACACCTCGTCCACATACTCGCACATCACGGTGGACTCGATGATCGGCGTGCCGTCATGCACGAACGCCGGCACGACCCCGTTGGGATTGATCGCGAGATACTCGGGCGTCAGGTTTTCCTGGGTGCCGAGGTCGACATGGCGGTTGACCCAGTCGATCCCCTTCTCGGCCAGGCAGATGCGCACCTTCTGGCTGCAGGTCGACGCGTCGTGGTGAAACAGCTCAAGCGGCATGGCAGCGCTCGCTATTCCGCGGCTTTCACCGCCGGCACATCGTCATCGTCGGCGAAGGCCGGGATGATCTCCTTCGAGAAGGTGCGCAGCCCCTCGATACCGGAGCCGCCGTCGGCGAACAGCAGGTAACGAATGCCGGAATCGTGCATCTTCTGAATTTTCTCGGCGATTTCGTCGATGGTCCCGTACATCGCCGCCTCTGCCGTGGTCTCGGTCGTGTCGTCATAGGACATGATCGAGGCCTTGTTCCCGCCGTCGGGGCGCTGGGCGAGTTTGTCCACCCGGCGCCGCGCATTGATCCGGTTCTCGATCGCGCGATCCCGGTCAGCTGCATCCTTGGCGACGTAGAGCCCGCGCGCGACACCGACCTCGTTGGCATCGAACGTGCGCCCGAGCGCCTCGACCGCGTTGCGGAACACCTCGATGCGCTCCTGAATGGTCGCGGGTGGTGCGAACTGATCGAGCAGCAGGTTGTAACCGCGCTCGGCGACCTTCTCGATCGATGCCGGGCTGCCGGCGCCCATCCAGAAGGGCGGGTGCGGCTTCTGCGCCGTCGGCGGCTCGACGACCACATCCTCGTAGGACCAGTATTCACCCTCGTAGGACCATGGTGAGTCCTCGGTCCAGGACTTCTCCAGCAGCTTGAGCGATTCCTCGAATCGGCCATCGGCCTCCTCCATGGGAATCCTGAAGCCCTTGAACTCGTTGAAGCGGTAACCCTTGCCGACACCCATATCGAGCCGGCCGCCCGAAAGCAGATCGACGGTCGCGGCCTGCTCGGCCAGCAGCACCGGGTTGTGCCAGGGCAGGACCATGACGGCCGTGCCGAGCCGGATTGTCGAGGTCTGGGCCGCCAGATAGGTCAGCAGGTTCAACGTCGCGGAGACCTGGCCGAAGCCGGTGAAATGATGTTCCACCGCGAAGGAACTGTGGAACCCGAGCGCTTCCGCCTCGGTGTTGTACTCCAGCCAGTCGCGATAGCCCTTCGCACTGTCCACATCGGGACCCTGACCGCGCTTCGCCTGCGCGCTGCCGAAAAGACCGAACTTCATGCCAATTCTCCGTTGCTTTGACCGGTAGATACCACGCCGCAATCACCGCCAGAAACGCGATTATCCGATGTCTTGAAATGTGAGCAGGTGCAGCGGATGGCAGACTCTGAGCCCGACTTCGGGCCATGATGGAACCTGCGGGAGGAGTGCAAATGCTCAATGTTGCGTTGATCGGGCTTGGCTGGTGGGGACAGACCCATATCCAGGCCCTCCATGAAAAAAGCGACAAGGTTCGTATTGATACGGTCGTGGACCTCGATTTGGATCTCTCGGAGAAAACGGCACATGCGATCAGCGCGCGGACTGCACCGAGCTACGAGGCGGTGCTCGCCGATGACGCCATCGACGCCGCGATCCTGGTAACCCCCCACTCGCTTCACACCGACCAGATCGTTGCCGGGGCGGCCGCGGGCAAGCATATCTTCACCGAGAAACCGTTCGCGCTGTCGAAGGCACAGGCCGAGCGCGCGGTCGCGGCCGCCGAAACCGCGGGCATTCAGCTCGGTCTCGGCCACAACCAGCGCTTTCTGCCGCCTCAGGTAGAGATCAAGCGCATGATCGACGCCGGCGAACTGGGCGAGATCCTGCACATGGAGGGCAACATCAGTCACGACACCCTGTCGGGTGAACACGCCTGGCGGCACGACCCCGCCGAGGCCCCGGGCGCAGGGCTTTGGCACATGGGCAGTCATTTTCTCGACCTGTTCCAGCACTATGTCGGGCGCGTATCAGAGGTCTACGCCCAGACGGTCGACCGGGTGAACCCGCGCGATTCGGCCGCGGCGCTTCTGACCTTCGAAGCCGGCCCCAGCGCCTATATCGGCAATATGATGACGACCGCGCCGAACCGGATGCTCAACGTCTTCGGTTCCAGGGGCTGGGCCAAGGCCACCAGCCTGACAACGCTTGAAATCAGTTTGCGCGACGGCGAGCCGCGCGAGCTGGAACTGGAGCCTGTTGATCATGTCCGCGCCAATGTCGAGTGTTTCGCCGATGCGATCGCCGGCCGTACGGCCTACCGGTTCACCAACGCAGAGATGATTCACGATGTGGCCGCGCTCGACGCGATGGCCGTATCAATCAGGTCCGGAAAACGCGAACCCGTCGCCTGAAGCGACGCGCCGCGGCGACAACAGAAACAGGGGAATTTCATGATCAATGCAGCAATTGTCGGCCTCGGCTGGTGGGGCCAGAACCATGTGACCGCGTCCAAGGGCTCCGACAAGATTCGATTCACCCGCGCCGTCGATCTCGCGCCGGCGAACGTGCAGGACTTCTGCGACGAAAACGCGCTTGAGCTGACGGATAGCTACGAGGACGCGCTGAACGACCCCGACATCGACGCGGTCGTGCTCGTGACCCCGCACTCTCAGCACACTGACCAGATCGTCGCCGGGGCAGCCGCCGGCAAACATGTGCTGACCGAAAAGCCCTTCGCGCTGAAGAAGGCGGACGGAGAACGCGCCGCAAGCGCCATGCAGGAGGCCGGCCTAACGCTTGGAATCGGTCATAACTACCGATACGGACCGGCAATCCAGGAGATCAAACGGATCATCGAGTCCGGCGAACTCGGCGACATTCATCACATCGAGGCCAATCTCAGCCACCAGGGCCAGATCGGCATCGAGGGCTGGCGGCGCGCGTCCGAGGAGGCGCCGACCGGCGGCATCGTCCATTTCGGCGCTCACATGATCGACATCATGTGCTGGTACGGCGGCCCCATGCGGGAGGTTTACGGCCAACTCGCGACCCACATCCTCGAAAACGATGTCGGATCGGTCCTGGTGAAGTTCGAGGGCGGCGCGACGGGATATCTCGCAAACCTGATGACGACGCCCGCGACCATGCATCTGCAGGTGATGGGCTCCAAGGGCTGGGCCCGGGCCAACGGCTGGATGGATACGACGAAGGTCACCACCTGCTTCGGCGCGGGCGCGGTCGAGGATGGCGGCGGCGCCGTCAACGAGATCGAGCTGCCCGTGCGGGATATCATTTCCCAGATCCGGGCCAACGACGACAATTTCGCGGCCGCCTGCGAGGGCACGGAGACATATCTCTTCACGCCCGCTGAGATGGCTCACACGGCCGCGATCCACGAGGCGATCGCCCGGTCTGCTGCAAGCGGAACACCCACGGCCGTCTAGGCACCCAAACAACCCAACTTCGCCGGAAACAGGACAACAGCGGAGCAGCCCGCAGTCCCCCAAAAAGCATATGCATATATGTAGCCATATCTACATTTTGTACATTCTCTTGATATTTTGACCTATGGGTTATTCCTCGATAAGAATCCGTCCGAGGCTCGCGACCGTAGCGTCGCGGAGAGCATGGGATTGGATTTGGGCAACCGGGTGTCGGCGGATGCGCCTGTACAGAATGTTTCTGATCGTCGCCTTGGCGCTCGCGATCATGCAGCCCGGCGGATGGGCCACGGCCCAGGAGCGGCCCCGGGTCGTCGCGACCACCGGCATGATCGCCGACGCGGCCATGCGGGTCGGCGGCAACATGATCGAGGTGCAGGCGCTGATGGGCCCGGGCGTAGACCCGCACGCCTATCGGCAGACCCGGTCGGACATCGCGGCCATGGCGAAAGCGGATCTCGTTTTGTGGAATGGACTTTTTCTCGAGGCACAGCTCGAGGATTTCCTGCGCGAGCTGGCCAGCCGAACGACCGTGGTCGCCGTGACGGAGGACGTGCCGGAAACGCTTCTGATTGCTTCCGAGGATTACGCCGACCGCCACGACCCCCATCTGTGGATGGACCCCGATCTCTGGACACGGGTCGTGAGCAAGGTCCGGGACGCGCTGATCGACATACACCCCGCGGGCGAAGCGGAGTTCCGTGCCAACGCCGATGCCTATCTCGAGCAACTGCGCGCACTCTCGCGGTACGCGAAGGACGCGCTCGACACGGTCGCGCCGGAAAGCCGTGTTGTCGTGT
This sequence comes from Rhodospirillaceae bacterium, assembly GCA_038140435.1. Classification (GTDB taxonomy): domain Bacteria; phylum Pseudomonadota; class Alphaproteobacteria; order UBA6615; family UBA6615; genus UBA8079. Next base: position 55,242 of record JAYQGE010000003.1, read on the forward strand.
CGTCCCACGACGCCTTCAACTATTTCGGCCGCGCCTATGGCTTCGAGGTCGTCGGCATCCAGGGCATCTCGACCGAATCCGAGGCGGGATTGCGCCGCATAACGGAGCTCGTCGACATGCTCGTTACGCGAAATATCCGCGCTGTCTTCGTCGAGACCTCGGTGTCGGACCGCAACATCCGCGCGCTGATCGAGGGCGCCGCGGCGCGCCGCCACACGGTGGTGATCGGCGGCGAGCTCTATTCCGATGCGATGGGCACGCCCGGCACCTACGAGGGCACCTACATCGGCATGATCGACCATAACGCCACCACCATCACGAGCGCATTGGGCGGCAAGGCCCCGGACACCGGGATGCAGGGTCTTCTGAATTGAGGAAATGAGTATGTCACGCGCAACGCAACCGACCATCGCCTCGGATCGCGGCCGCACCGTGGAAACGGCAAACGCATCACAGGACGCCGCCCTTTCCGTCCGGGGACTGACCGTCGCCTATGGCGAGAAGCCGGCGATCTTCTCCGTCGATGCGACCTTCGAAGCGGACGGGATGTCCGCCATCGTCGGCCCGAACGGGGCCGGCAAGTCCACGCTTCTGAAGGCCGCGCTGGGCGTGATCCCACGCCTGTCGGGAGACGTCCATGTGTTCGGCGAACCGGTCGCCGATGCGCGCGCGCGCATCGCCTACGTACCCCAAAGCGCGAGCGTGGACTGGGACTTTCCGACGACCGTGATGGATGTCGTCCAGATGGGACTCTACCGCAAGGTCGGGCTTCTCGGCCGGCTCGCGGGCCAGCCGCGGGACTGGGCGCGCGACTGCCTCGACCGGGTCGGCATGGCGGACTTCGCCGGCCGCCAGATCGGCCAGCTCTCGGGCGGACAGCAGCAGCGGGTGTTTCTCGCCCGCGCGCTCGCACAGGACGCAGACCTCTACCTCCTCGACGAACCGTTCGCAGGTGTCGATGCCGCGACGGAACGCGCGGTCATCGACGTCCTCAAGGCCCTGAAGTCGGAGAACAAGGCCGTCGTCGCCGTGCATCACGATCTCGCCACGGTGCGTGACTACTTCGACCATGTCTTCCTGATCAACGTGCGCCGAATCGCCGAGGGACCGGTCGCGACCACGTTCACCACGGACAATCTGCAGGCGGCCTATAGCGGCCGACTCGCCGCTACCCATCTTGACGAACTGTCGGTGGTGGTCGGGGCACGATGATCCCGTTCCTCGACGCGCTGTTCCTGCAAGCCGGGTACAACGCCGCGCTGGTGGCCATCGGCGCCGGGCTGCTCGGCTTCGCGGCGGGCGCATCCGGGACCTTCCCGTTCCTCCGCAAGCGCGCCCTGATCTCCGACGCCGTCGCCCACGCGACGCTGCCAGGTGTCGCCCTCGCCTTTGTCGCGATGGTCGCCATCGGCGGCGACGGGCGCAGCCTTCCGGGTCTCATCGCAGGCTCCGCCGCGACCGCCTGGATCGGCTTGCTGGTCATCGAGTGGATCGCGCGGCGCACACGCCTTTCGGAGGATGCCGCCATCGGCGCCGTTCTCGGCGTCTTCTTCGGCACCGGCATCGTGCTGCTGACCGTCATCCAGACGATGAGCGCCGGCCGGCAGGCCGGGCTCGAGAGCTTCCTGCTCGGTTCCACGGCAGGCATGCTCTTCCAGGACGCGATCGTCATCGCCATCGGTGGTTCGCTCGCCGTGCTGACGACATGGCTCATGCGCCGTCCGATGACGCTCGTGGCCTTCGACAGCGCCTATGCCGCCGCGCTTGGCTACGATGTACGCCGGATCGATCTCATGATGATGGCCCTCGTCATGGCCATCACCGTTATCGGGCTCAAGCTCGTGGGCCTGATCCTGATCGTGGCCTTGCTCATCATTCCGCCCGTGGCCGCCCGCTTCTGGACCGACCGTTCGTCGCGGATGATCTGGACCGCGGGCGGCATCGGCGGAGTGTCGGGCTATCTCGGTGCTGTCCTGTCTGCGTCCGCGCCGGCCTTATCGACCGGCCCGATTATCGTGCTCGTCGCCGCGAGCATATTTCTTCTCTCGCTCCTGTTCGCGCCAGATCGTGGTGTCGTCGCCGCCCTCCTTCGCCGCCGGCGCTTCCAGGCGCGGGTGCACCGCCGGCAAGGCCTGCTCGCCCTCGCCGCCCAGCACCCGATCCGCGAGGCCTATACCCTGCGCCTCCTCCGGCGCGAGGGCCTGGTCCGCGCGGACGGTGTCCCCACCCCGGCCGGCCGTGCGCAGGCGGCCAAGATCACCCGGGACGAGCGCCGCTGGGAAGTTGCCCGCGAAATCTACCAGGATACCGGCCTGACCGGCCGCTACGACGGGCTGACGCCGATAGAAGACCTTTTCACGATAGACGAGATCGCCGAATTCGATCACCGTCTCGGCCCGCCGGCACGAGTGGAGGGCGCGTGATGGGTGCCGAGTTCGTGCAACTCTCCCTCACGCCGATGCTGATCGGTGTCCTCGCAGCGAACGCCTGCGCGCTGCCGGGCAACTTCCTGATTCTCCGCCGCCAGGCCCTGATCGGCGACGCCATCAGCCATGTCGTTCTGCCCGGAATCGTGGTCGCGTTCCTGTTCACCGGCGTTATCGCAGCCGTTCCCATGCTGCTCGGCGCGGCGGGCGCGGCCATCGTCGCGGTGGTCCTGATCGAGGCCGTAAAACGGCTCGGCAACATCGAGCCGGGGGCCGCGATGGGCGCCATCTTCACCACGATGTTTGCCGCGGGCGTCCTGATCCTGGAACTCACCGACACGAGCGGTGTCCACCTCGATGTCGAGCACGCACTGATGGGCAACCTCGAATCGCTCGTCTGGTTGCGCGCCGAGGGCTGGTCTTCCCTGCTCGACCCTGGTGCGCTCGCGGCACTGCCCGGAGAACTCACCCGGATTGCGATCGTGTGCGCGCTCATTTTCGTGCTGACGCTGATCTTCTGGCGCTGGCTGAAGATCGCCACCTTCGACGAAGCATTCGCGCGCGCGCTCGGGATCCCCGCTGCGGCGCTCGGCCTCGGTCTTGTCGTGACGGCCGCCGTGGCCGCAGTGGCCGCGTTCGACGCCGTTGGATCGATCATCGTCATCGCCATGTTCATCTGTCCGCCCGCTGCCGCGCGGCTCATGACGAACCGGCTCGAGCACCAGATCGTCTGGTCGGTCGCATTCGCGACCCTCGCGGCGGTGCTGGGCTACGTCCTCGCGGGCTACGGGCCGTTCTGGATCGGCGGCGAGAACGCCGTCAGCGCCGCCGGCATGATCGCTACCATGTCCGGCGTCATCCTGGCGCTTGCCTGCCTCTTCGGCCCCCACCGCGCCCGAACCGGCGCGGCGCGGCAGGAGAGCGCGTGATGTGGCCGCCCCGAGACCCGGCCTTTCACGGAATCGCGGCGCCTGCCATCCTGCGCTCCATGGAGACCACACCCCAAGCCTGCGCATCGGACCGTCAGTAATGGCGGAGCGCGGCAAATCCGTGGAGCCGTCGGACGAGACCGACACGCTGATGGACGCGGACCGTCAGGCCGCGCAGTTCGAGCGCGTCCGCAACGCCCAGCAGACGGAGAAGGCCGAAGACTATGTCGAGATGATCGACGACCTGATCAACGCCTATGGCGAGGCCCGGGTCACGGATCTCGCGCAGCGTTTCGGCGTGTCCCACGCCACAGTCAACAAGATCGTCAAGCGGCTGCAACGCGACGGACTGGTCACGTCTCGCCCCTACCGCTCGATCTTCCTGACCGAACAGGGGAGCGCGCTGGCCCAGGCATCCCGCGAGCGCCACCAGATCGTCCTGAACTTCCTGCGCGCCATCGGGGTCAGTGCCCGCAACGCCGAGCTCGACGCCGAAGGCATCGAGCATTACGTCAGCGCCGAAACGCTGGCGGCATTCGAGCGGATCACCTCCGAGAAGGACGGCTGAGTAATATTCAACCCGTCATACGCGGGCTTGACCCGCGTATCCCGTCTCGGTGTCGAAAGAGATGCCCGGATCAAGTCCGGGCATGACGGATTCGGTTTATCGCCCGGCTACTCCCCCAGCAGGAACGGCAGCGCCTTCGCGAGCGTGTCCTCGGGGTTCTCCTCGACGTAGAAATGCCCGCCGTCGACCAGCGCGACCCGCGCGTCCGGCAGATATGCCTCGAGCCCCTCGTAATTCTCGACCGGCATCGGCGGCTCGTCCGAGCCCTGGAGAATGAGCATCGGCGCCTTCCATGCGGGGATCAGCCGGGTGCGCCGGTCGATCCAGTCCTTGCGAAAGGTCGAGGACTGGAAATAACGCTCGACCGCGAGCCCCGTCCCCGGCCGCGAGAACTCCTGGATCGCGCGGACGACCTCGGCCTTCGGGATCGGATGCTTGCACAGGCGGCCATAACCCCATTCGAACATCTTCACCGGGTCCTGCAGAATTCCGCGGGTCTCCAGATCGGTGAACATGAGCTCCTGGGGCGCCAAATCCGGGTGAAAATGGATCAGGTGCTGGGACCCGCGCACATAGCGGACCACCCGGTCGACCTGCTTCGCGGCGATGAAGTCCGCCTGCACAGTGCCGCGGTCATGGCTGAACAGGTTGAACCGGTCGATGCCCAGCGTGTCGAGGAGCGCGACCACCTGGTCGGCAACGCCCTCGTGACGGTAGTCGCCGCGCCGGTTGTCCGACTGCCCGTAGCCCTTGAGATCGATCGCCACACAGCGGAAATGCTCCGCCAACGCCGGCAGGATCGGACGCCACATGCACCAGGACTGCGGAATGCCGTGCATGAGCAGCAGCACCGGGCCTTCTCCCGCCTCGACGAAATGCCAGCGAAGCGTCTCGCTCTCGCCCGGCGCCTCGACGAACCGGTGGGTCACTTCCAGCCCGCCGATATCCTCGACCTCGCCGTCGGTATTCTCCGGCGCCGGCGGCACGCCTTCCGCCGCGATCTCTGCCAGGGTCGCGACCATCTCCGGGTGATTATGGCCTTCGCGCATCAGGGCGAGCGCGGCCTCGCTGACGGGACGGTATTCGAGTTCCATGGCCATCTCCTCCCTGGGATGTTTTCGTGAACATATGCTTCGAGACGCCGCCTGCGGCGGCTCCTCAGCATGAGGATATAAAAATACGCCTCACCCTGAGGAGATCGCGCAGCGATCGTCTCGAAGGGCGCTCCCTAGATCGTGAACACAGTGGAGCCGGTCGTCCGGCCTTCCGCCACGTCGGTGTGGGCGGTGGCGACGTCCTCGAGCTTGTAGCGCTGGCCGATCACGGTCGTCACATCGCCCTTGGCCAGTGCGTCGAAAAGGGTCGCCGCGCTGTTCTCGAGTTCCTCGCGGGTGAGCTGGTAGAACCGCATGGAGGCCTTGGTGAAGAACAGCGAGCCCTTCACGTTCAGCTCGACGGAATCGATCGGCGGCAGCGGTCCCGACGCGTTGCCGTAGTTCACCATGTAACCGCGCGGACGCAGGGAATCGATCGAGCGCTCATAGTGGTCCTTGCCGACGCTGTCATAGACCACGTCGACGCCGGTCCCGCCGGTGATCTCGCGGGCGACCTCCTGGAAGTTCTCGGTCTTGTAATTGACCGCGTGGGCCGCGCCGTTGGCGAGGATCGTCTCTTTCTTCGCATCGGAGCCGACCGTGCCGATGACATTCACACCTTTCGCCGCCAGCCACTGGCAGAGGAACAGCCCGACACCGCCGGCCGCCGCGTGCACCAGTGCCGTCTCGCCGGCCTGGGCCGGGTAGCAGCGGTGGATCAGATATTCCGCCGTCATGCCCTTGAGCATGCTGGCCGCCGCGACCTCGTCGGAGACGCCGTCGGGCAGCGCGACGACCTGGGATGCCTCGATCAGCCGGGCCTCGGCATAGGCGCCGGGCATGGTGGCCGCATAGGCGACCCGGTCGCCTTCCTTGAAGCCGGTGACGCCGTCGCCCACCGCCTCGACCACCGCGGCGGCCTCGGTCCCCAGCACCGAGGGCAGCTCGGGCAGCACCGGATAGATTCCCTTGCGCACGGCGATATCGAGGAAGTTGAAGCCGATCACCGTGTGGCGCAGGCGCAGCTCACCCGGCCCGGGATCGCCGACCTCGATGTCCTCCCACTTCAGAACATCGACATCGCCAAACTCATGAATACGAACTGCCTTGACCATCGCGCGGCCCCCTCTCGGATCATTCAAGAAAACGGCGCCGGGCGGCGCCGCGTTTCACTGTCAGTTGGTGCATGGACCCGTGAAGTCCATCACCCCGTTTCGATTTCCTGCATACCATCGGGCAGGGCGAAGTTGTCGAGCCGCACCAGCTTGCCGTCTTCCACAGCGAGACCGGTGTCCTTCGCGCGCTCGAGGATATCCGGATGCCAGGTCACGGGCCCGCCGCCATCCTGCTGGCCGACCATGGCCAGGATGACGAGCTCTTCGTCGCCCGGGTTGCGGAAGCCGCGCATCACGCCTTCGGGCACCGAGACGGTGTCCCACGGATCGAGTGTCAGCTCCTCCTCGCCCTCGTCGCCCCAGTAGACGACGAGCTGGCCGTTGAGCGGCATGAACACCTCGGCGGTCTCGTGGCTGTGCAGGGCCGCGCCGGTGTTCGGCTCACAGGTGATGAAGGCAACGGTGAAGCCGTGGTCGTCGGCGATCGGCGGATTCATGCGCGGATCCTCGACCACGCCGCGGCCGATCACCTTGAGGTTTTTCTTGCGGTGCTCGGGCAGGAGCGAGTCGACGAAGGCGACGTTGAACTTCTTCAGGTCCTTGAAGCGGGCGACTCGGGTCGCCTCCATCTCCGCGGCGCTGATCTTCGGCGAGACATGCGCGGCGGCGCGTTCGGCATCGGACATGGCGGGTTCCCCTCCTCTGCGTGGGTGGCGGCATGGGTAGCGGCCTTGTTCGCGGCCGCGCGGCTCTTTAGGCTCGCCCGGAATATGCCAAACAAGGCATCGGGACACCAAAGGATATCCGACGAGGGGGAACACGCATGTCCGTCATCATCAGTTGCGCCGTCACCGGCGCCGCCGACTCCAAGGGCGCCAACCCGGCCGTGCCGGTCACGCCCGAGGAGATTGCCAACGAGGCGATCGCCGCCAACAAGGCCGGCGCGGCCATCGTGCACATCCATGTGCGCAACCCGGAGACGGGCAAGGCGAGCATGGACCCCAAGCTCTACAAGGAGGTGGTGGACCGAATCCGCGACGCGAACGCGCCGGTGATCATCAACCTGACGACGGGCCCCGGCGCGCGGCTGATCCCCGATCTCGACAATCCGAGCGAGATCGCGGCGGGCAGCGTGATGAAGAGTGCCGAGGAGCGGGTCGAACATGTGGTCGAGAACAAGCCCGACATCTGTTCGCTCGACGTGGCGACCATGAACTTTGGCGACCGGCCCATGGTCAACGCGCCGGACATGCTCAACAAGATGGCGACCCTGATCCAGGACGCCGGCGTGAAGCCCGAACTGGAAGTCTTCGACACCGGGCATGTGCGGCTCGCCAACCACATGGTCGAGACCGGCGTCATCAAGGACGAGAAGCCGCTCTACCAGCTTTGCCTGGGCATTCCCTGGGGCGCGCCGGCCAGCGCCGAGACGATGATGCTGATGCGCGACATGCTGCCGGCGAACGCCAACTGGGCGTCCTTCGGGATCTCGCGCTTCGAGTTCCCGATGGTCGCGTCGGCCGTGCTGCTCGGCGGCCACTGCCGGGTCGGGCTCGAGGACAATCTCTACATCGCGCGCGGCGAGCTCGCGTCGGGCAACGCCCAGCTCGTGGCGCGCGCCGTCGAGGTCGTCGAGTCCATGGGTTCCGAAGTCGCCGACGAGAAGCAGGCGCGGGAAATCCTGGGGCTCTAGGGGCGCCTGCACTTCGACAGATCACTCAAACGGTCGTTCGGACACAGTCCCCCTCTCCTCCCGGGAGGAGAGGGATTTGCTCCTAGTTCATGCCTCCGAGGCAGACGTATTTGATCTCGATGTAGTCGTCGATGCCGTACTTCGAGCCCTCGCGGCCGACGCCGGATTCCTTGAAGCCGCCGAAGGGCGCGACCTCGGTCGAGATCAGGCCGGTGTTCACGCCGACGATGCCGGACTCGAGGCCCTCGGAGACCCGCCACACCCGCTTCAGATCGGAGGCGTAAAAATACGCCGCCAGGCCGAACTCGGTGTCGTTCGCCATGGCGATGCCCTCTTCGTCGCTGCCGAACCGGTAGAGCGGGGCGAGCGGGCCGAACGTCTCCTCGCGGGAGACCTCCATACTCGGCGTCACGTCAACCAGCACCGTCGGCTGGAAGAAGGTGCCGCCCAGGTCGTGGCGTTCGCCGCCGACCGCCACCTTCGCACCCTTGGCGACGGCGTCCGCGATGTGCTGCTCCACCTTCTCGACCGCGGCCATGTCGATCAGCGGGCCCTGCTGCACATCCTCCGACAGGCCGTTGCCGACGTTGAGCTGGCGCACCGCCTCGGCGAGCTTCTCGGTGAAAGCTTCATAGACCCCGTCCTGCACGAGGATGCGGTTGGCGCAGACGCAGGTCTGGCCGGTGTTGCGATACTTGGACGCGATGGCCCCGGTGACGGCGGCGTCGAGGTCGGCGTCGTCGAACACCAGGAAGGGCGCGTTGCCGCCGAGTTCCATCGACACCTTCTTGATGGTCTGGGCACTCGCGGCCATGAGCTCGCGGCCCACCTCGGTCGAGCCGGTGAAGGTCAGCTTGCGGACGATGGGGTTCGAGGTGATCTCCTCGCCGATCTCCCGCGACGAGCCGGTCACCACCGACAGCACGCCCGCGGGCACGCCGGCCCGCTCGGCGAGCTCGGCCATGGCCAGCGCCGAATAGGGCGTCGACGTCGCCGGTTTCACCACCATCGAGCAACCCGCGGCGAGCGCCGGGCCGGCCTTGCGGGTGATCATCGCGGCCGGGAAGTTCCACGGCGTGATCGCCGCGGTGACGCCGATCGGCTCCTTCATGACGACGATCCGGGTGTCCCGCGTGTGGCCGGGGATGGTGTCGCCATAGACGCGCTTGCCCTCCTCGGCGAACCACTCGATGAAGGAGGCGGCATAGGCGATCTCGCCCCGGCTCTCGGCGATGGGCTTGCCCTGCTCCGTCGTCATCAGGACGGCCAGGTCCTCCTGGTTCGCCATCATCAGGTCGTGCCACTTGCG
>JAYQGE010000003.1:64475-134898 GCA_038140435.1 Rhodospirillaceae bacterium
TCATCAGGACGGCCAGGTCCTCCTGGTTCGCCATCATCAGGTCGTGCCACTTGCGCAGGATCGCCGCGCGCTCCTTGCCGGTGCGGGTGCGCCATTCCTTCTGGGCTTCCTCGGCCGCCTCGATGGCGCGCCGGGTCTCGGCCGCACCCATCTTCGGCACGGTGCCGATGACGGCGCCGTCCACCGGGTTGGTCACCTCGATGGTCTCGCCCGCATCCGCATCGGCCCACTGGCCGTTCACGTAGCATTGCTGGCGGAAGAGCTTGTCGTCCGAAAGTTTCATGGTCCCCGTCCCCTCGATGTTTGCACCGAGCATAGGACTCCCGGGACGCGAGGGACAACCGGACACATAGTCGTCATTCCGGCTGAAGGCGCGAAGCGCCGGAAGGCCGGAATCCATATCCACCGGCGCCGGCCCTGTTGGCCATCGGTGTTTATGGATTCCCGCCTGCGCGGGAATGACGAAGGATGTTCAGTCCTGGAAGAAGCGGCTCTTCGGGCGGTCCAGCCCGAGATTCTCGCGGAGCGTCTCGCCCTCGTACTCGGTGCGGAACAGCCCGCGCTTCTTGAGGAGCGGCACCACCTCGTCGATGAAGGGCGTCATCAGCTCGGGGATCACCGGCGGCATGTAGTTGAAGCCGTCGGCCGCGGGGCCGCCGGGCGCATCCGGGTCGCACCAGTCCTGGATGAGGTCGGCGATCTGCTCGGGCGTGCCCGCCGTCGTGTAATGGCCGCGCCCGCCGGCGAACCGGGCGAGCAGCTCGCGAAGCGTCAGCCCCTCCTTCTCGACGATGCGCACGATCAGCGCCGCCCGGCTCTTCATGGTCTCGAGCGCGTTCGGGTCCGGGAAGTCGGAGACCTTGAGGGGCTGGTCGAGATCCAGATGGTCGAAGTCGTGGTTCGAGAAGCGCTGCGACAGGGTCCGGCGGCCCACCTCCGGGTCCATCCGGCTGTTCAGCTCCATGAGGTTCTCCTTCGCCTCGGCCTCGGTGCCGCCGAGGACCGGGTTGAGGCCCGGCAGGATCACCACCTGCTCGGCATTGCGCCCGAAGCCGGCGGCGCGGGCCTTGATGTCCTTATAGAACTCCTGGGCGGTCTCCTTCTCGAGGTGTGCTGTAAAGATCGCCTCGGCGTGGAGCGCCGCGAAGTCCCGGCCCCGGTCGGACGCGCCGGCCTGCACCAGGACGGGCCGGCCCTGGGGCGAGCGGGGCACGTTGAGCGGGCCCTTCACCTGGTAGTGCTCGCCCTGGAAGTCGATCGGCGTGATCCGCGAGAGATCGCCGCACACGCCGCCGCCCGAGCGGTCGTCGACCAGCGCGTCGTCGGCCCACGAGTCCCACAGGTCCTTCACGGCGGCGACGAACTCCTCGCCGCGCTCGTAGCGGTCACCGTGGGCGGTGTGCTCGCGCCCGTAGTTGGCCGCGACCGCCTCGACCCAGGTGGTGACGATGTTCCACGCCGCCCGGCCGCCGGAGATATGGTCGATGGAAGCGAACTGGCGCGCCAGGTTGTAGGGCTCGGAATAGGTGCACGAGCCGGTCGCGATCAGCCCCACCCGCTCGGTCTGCATGGCGATGGCCGCGAGCATGATGACCGGGTCGGGCCAGAAGCGGCCGGATTCCATGGCATCGTTGGTCATCATCAGGACGTCGGCGAAGAAGATGGAATCGAGCTTCGCCGCCTCGGCCTGCTTGGCCAGATCGACATAGTAGGAGATGTCCATCAGCGAGCGCGGGTCGGCGCCGGGATGGTCCCACGCCGTCTCGTGATGGCCGCGCGACTGGATGAACAGGTTGATGTGGATGGGCTTGGGCATGGAAGTACCGGCGGGTTGTGACGCGAACGAGTGAAGCCCCGATTTTGCAATATCGAGGTGTGAAATGGGAGTCCGGGGGAGCGTGAATTCCCAAATCCGTCATGCCCGGACTTGATCCGGGCATCTCATCGAAGGGAGAGACGAGATACGCGGGTCAAGCCCGCGTATGACGGTCCGGGGAGGCTCGGGAGACCCGCACCATCGTCGTCCCCGCGCAGGCGGGGACCCATGATCACGAAACCATCCCGGGCGAGATCGGGTGTTTATGGACCCCTGCCTTCGCAGGGGTGACGAGCGAGTTTGCGGCGCGCTGGCCCTCAAACGTCCGAAATCTTCCGCCACCACAGCGTGCGCCGCTCGGCCGGCCGGTCACCATAGGGCTGAAGCGGCGGACGCAGCACCATGAGATCGTCCTCGAAGGACACGTCGCGGACCTGCTCGGTGCCCATGCGCGCCGGATCGGAGCACTGGTCCACCTTGGTGACCAGCGTCGTCCCGTCGAAGGTGTAGAGGCCGGTGTAGCAGGAATATTCACGCACCACGCCGTCTGGCAGCACGGGCCGGGCGTCGGTGATGGTGGACGACAGCCGGTCGGCCGTGAGCACGACCCGGCCGATGTAATTGCCGTTACCGCCGAACGGCGCGGGCGAGACGGGCGCGCCGTCCGCGTCGATCGCCTCGACCCGGACGAGCTCCCAGGTGCCGATGTGTTTGGTCATTTGGTTTCTCCCACAATCACCCCCGGGTTAAGCATCCCTTTAGGGTCCAGCCGCTTCTTCGCGTCCGCCAGCACATCGCCGAACAGCGCAGGGCGCTGCTGCTCGTACCATTTCTGGTGGTCGCGCCCCACGGCGTGATGGTGGGTGATGGTGCCGCCGTTGGCGATCAGCGCGTCGGAGCAGCGGTTCTTTATTTCCTGCCACTGCTGGAGCATCGCGCTGCCCCCCTCGCCCACGCCCGGGTCGCCCGGCGCGTGGAACGCGAAATAGGGCGCCGGGCCGTCGGGATAGGCGTGTGAGAAGCGGCAGGAGACGGCCCCGTCGTGGCCCGTCACGTCCCTGATGGCTTGTTGGGTCGCCTCCTTGATGGCGCCGTAGAACTCCTCGAACCGGCCCCAGGTGATCGCCGTCTCGAAGGTGTCGGAGATGATGCCCCGCGGGGTGAGCTGCTCCCGGTTGTAGGGCATGCGGATGAATGCTGTGCGCCACGCACCCACCGCGCCCTGGAGATGGGCCTCGGGGTTGTCGCGCCAGGCGACGTCCACCTCGGCGCCGTGATCCAGACAGCACTGCTCCGCGCGTGCCATCCAGGCGTCGACCGGGTGATCCGCGCTCTCGAAGGAGACGACCATGAGGGTGAAGGAGCCGTCGCCAGCGCCGTTCACTTGTAGTTCCGTGCCGTCCACGATGCGGACGTTCGCGGGAAACAGCCCGGCCTGGGAGACGGCGCGGACGGCGCGGGCGGCGTCGAAGAAGTCGGTGAACCGATATCCCGCGGTCGCCTTGAAGGTCGGCCGGCCCTGAAGCCGCGCCCAGCCCTCGGTGATGATGCCCAGCGCCCCCTCGGAGCCCATGGCGACGAAGCGGTCGGGGCTGGGGCCGGCGCCGGTGCCCGGCAGGCGGCGGGTCTGGATGTTCCCGGCCGGGGTGACGGTGGTCGTCGCCTCCACCAGATCGTCGATATGGGTGTAGAGGGTCGCGAAATGGCCGCCCGAGCGGGTCGCGATCCAGCCGCCGAAGGTCGAATGCTCGAAGGATTGGGGGAAGTGCCGGAGGGTCAGGCCGTGGGGCTTGAGCTGGGCCTCGAGCTCGGGGCCGCGGGCGCCGCCCTGGATGCGCGCGGCACGGGAGACCTCGTCGACCTCGAGGACCTTGTTCATGCGGCCCATGTCGACCGAGATGGTGCCGTTGTAGCCGCCGCCCACGTCGGAGGTGACGCCGCCGACCACCGACGAGCCCGCGCCCCAGGGGATGACGGCCGCGCCGGCCTTGTCGGCCCACTCGTAGATCTCGGCGATGTGGGTCTCGCTCTCCGGGAACGCCACGACGTCGGGCGCGTGGGCGAAGTCGCCGTCATAGGTGCGGATCGAGTCCGGCTGGGACTGGCCGAAGGCGTGATAGACCCGCTCAAACCGGTCGTCGGTGCAGACATCCGCCAGGTTCGACGGCACGTCGAGGCGCGATGTCGGCAGGTCGATCGCGTCGAGGGCGGGAAAGGCCCCGTCTCGTGACGGCGCGATGCCGAAATCGTCGGCGAACGTCGCCAGCAGCGCCTTCGTCTGCTCCCCGTCGAGGCCGGCATCCTCGTAGCCCCAGCCCCAGTATTTCAGCCTGCGTTTGTCCGTGGCGGCCATGGCGCCCTTACTCCCCGTGCTTCGGTCTTGTGGTTGGCCCTGATAGTATCGCGCGCCGGCCCGCCGCGTAAGGTGGGGCAGCGAGGGAGAGATATGCCGAAAGCACTGATCGCGGGCGCGCTGGGGGTTACCGGCCGCGCCCTGCTCCACCATCTGGAGGGCCTGCCCGGCTGGGAGATCGCAGCGATCTCGCGCCGGTCGCCCGATTTCGAGACCCGGGCCGCGTTCATCTCCGCCGACCTCGGCGACCCGGCCGATTGCCGCGCGAAGCTCGCGGACCACGGCGACGTCACCCATATCTTCTATACCGCCTACAGCCAGCGGGAGACGGTGGCCGCCGAGATCCCGGTGAACGTCGCCATGCTCGCAAACCTGATGGACGCGGTGGAACCCGCCGCGACCGGCCTCGAACATGTGCAGTTGATGCATGGGGCCAAGTGGTATGGGACCTTTCTCGGCGCCTACAAGACACCCGCGCGCGAGGACGATCCCCGGCCAGCGGTCGAGCATTTCTATCACGCCCAGCAGGACTGGCTGGAGGCGCGGCGCGCGGGTGCCCGCTGGAGCTGGACCGCGCTCCGCCCCCATGGGGTGTGGGGCTTCTCGACCGGCTCCGCCATGAACCTGCTGACCGGCATCGCGTGCTACGCCGCACTGTCGAAGGCCGAGGGCCAGCCGCTTCAATGGCCCGGCAACGCGGGCTTCTTCGACCGGCTCTACCAGCTGATCGACGCGGACCTGCTGGCCGAGGCCATGGTCTGGGCCGCGACGACGCCGTCCGCCGCCGACAACGCATTCAACATCACCAATGGTGACCTGTTCCGCTGGCACGAGGCCTGGCCGCGCATCGCCGACTTCTTCGACATGGAGACCGGCAATCCCACGCCGATCCCGATCGCCGAGACGATGACCACCAAGGCGGATCGCTGGGCCGAGCTCGTGGCGGCGCATGATCTTCGGCCCTACCCGCTGGACCAGCTCGTGAACTGGGCCTATCTCGACATGGCGCTCGGCAACGACCGGGACCAAGTCTCCAGCCTGACGAAGATCGTCGGCGCCGGCTGGACCGGGTTTCGCGACACGCCGGCCACCATCACCCGGCAGTTGCAGAAGTTGCGCGACAACCGGATCATTCCCTGATTCATTTCAAGGACTTACCCATGCCCCTCCACGTCTCCAGCAATTTCGACAGCGGCAACATCGTCTGCCTGGACGCGCGCGACCCCGGCGATATCCGCCTGGAGATCGCGAAGGACAACCAGTCCGACTTCTACATGTGGTTCCACTTCCGGCTGACGGGCGCGCGCGGCACGCCCTGCACGCTGAAGATCATGAATGCGGGCGGAGCCGCCTACCCCAAGGGCTGGGAGGATTACCGGGCCGTCGCGTCGAGCGACCGCGAGACCTGGACGCGCGTGCCGACGCGATACGAGAACGGCATGCTCACCATCGAGCACACGCCCGCGGCCGACAGCGTCTGGTACGCATACTTCGCGCCCTACTCCATGGAGCGCCACGCCGACCTGGTCGCCCGGGTCCAGCGCGACGACCGGGTGACCCTCGAGGTCCTCGGCGAGACCCTCGACGGCCAGGCGATGGATCTGCTGACCATCGGGGAGCCCGGTGACGGGAAGCAGAACTTCTGGGCGATCGCCCGCCAGCATCCCGGCGAGTCCATGGCCGAATGGTGGATGGAGGGCTTTCTCACGCGGCTGCTCGATCCCGCGGACCGAACCGCGGTAGCGCTGCTCGACCGCGCGGTGTTCCACATCGTGCCGAACATGAACCCGGACGGGTCGCGGCGCGGGCATTTGCGCACCAACGCCGCCGGCGCGAACCTCAACCG
This sequence comes from Rhodospirillaceae bacterium, assembly GCA_038140435.1. GTDB lineage: Bacteria > Pseudomonadota > Alphaproteobacteria > UBA6615 > UBA6615 > UBA8079. The sequence goes on from JAYQGE010000003.1 coordinate 70,491, forward strand.
GGAGTGGGCGGAACCGGCGATGGAGCGAAGTCCCGAGGTGTTCCTGGTGCGCGCAAGGATGCAGGAAACCGGGGTCGATTTCTGCCTCGACGTCCATGGCGACGAGGCCCTGCCCTACAACTTCCTGGCGGGCATGATGGGCATCCCCTCGCTCAGCGAGCGCCAGAAGGCGCTGCAGGAAATCTTCTCGAGCGCGCTCCTGGCCGCCAGCCCCGATTTCCAGACGAAGTACGGCTATCCCGACGCGAAGCCGGGCAAGGGCAACATGACGCTGTGCTCGAACTGGGTCGCCGAGGAATTCGGCTGCCTCGCGCTCACCCTCGAGATGCCGTTCAAGGACAATGCCGACCGGCCCGACGCGACCTTCGGCTGGTCCCCGGCGCGCTGCCGGGCCTTCGGCGCGGCCCACCTGGAGGCGATGGCGGCGGTGCTGGAGGCTTAGGCGTCCCGCTCTCGTCGTCGTTCCCGCGAAGGCGGGAACCCATTAACTCGGGACCAAACAGGGCAAGCGTCGGCGTGAATGGATTCCGGCCTTTCGGCGCAAAGCGCCTGCAGCCGGAATGACGATGATTGTTGGCAGGCTATTTACCTAAAGCGTCGCGTCGTCCACGGTCCAGAGCGCGAAGCCGGGGCTCTCGTCCCAGATCCGCGGCTCCCAGCTGTCGTCCATGCGGTCCATGTCGGCGAAATACTCGGTGCGTCCGCCGGCCGGGTTCCTGAAATACCAGTAATAGTTCGAGCCGAGGATGTGCCGGCCAGGCGTCGTGTCCGCCTCCCAGCCCTTCGCCTTCATGAACTTGCCGCCCATCATGACCATGTCGAAATTCTCGACCTCGAAGGAGGCGTGATCGAACTCGTTGCGGTCGGCCCGGCTGATCAGGAACAGGTTGTGATGGTCGTGCCCCCCCTCGCAGCGCATGAAGTCGCCGCCGGTTTTGGTGCTGTCCGACAGGCGGAACCGCAGCCGGTCGAGGTAGAAGCTGACGGCCTTCTCCCGGTCGGCCAGTTCGATCGCGTAGACCACATGTCCGATGCGGATCGGGTTCGCCTGGGCCGCGGGGTCGATCACGACGTTCATCCGCGGCTCGGTCGTGTTGACGTTGTGCGGGATGATCTCGACGTCGGTTTCGGTGGGATCGGCGACCATGAGGCCGAGGCCGTTGCCGCTCTCATCGGCGAAGCAGAGCACACCGTCCTCGTCCGTTACCTCGCGGTCGCGGGCGAGATCGTCGCCCATCTCCTTGAGGCCGTCCGCGTCACGAACGCCCCACACGGCGCGCCGCAGGGTCGATTTCGCCGGGTCGGGCGACGGCGGCAGCGACGGGTCGTCGGCCGGCCGCAGCTCGATGGTCTGGTTCGTGCGGGTCCGGAAGATCGTGCGCTCCGGGCCGCTCTCGATCTCCTCCACGCCCCAGTCGCGGTAGTAGTTCGCGCCGGACTCCATGTCCTCGACGCCGTAGACCAGCTTCTCCACACGCGTAATCGTCATGATCCGCTCCTTTTATGCCTCGTCGGCCACGTCGGCCCACAGAATACCGATTTTCGAGATCTCGACCTCGATCCGGTCACCCGCCTTCATCCAAAGAGGCGGGTTGCGGCGCGCACCGACGCCGCTCGGCGTGCCCGTCGCGATCACGTCGCCCGGCTCCAGCGGCGTGAACCGCGAAATGTAGGAGATGATATAGGGCACGTCGAACAACAGCATGTCGGTCGTCGAATGCTGCACCACCTCGCCGTTGAGCCGGGTCGTCAGCTCCATCGACGCAGGATCGGGGATCTCGTCCGCGCTGACCATCCACGGGCCGAGCGGCCCGGACTTGTGGAAGTTCTTGCCCGCGGTCACCGAGTGTTTCTGATAATCGCGCACCGAGCCGTCGATGAAGATGGTGTAGCCGGCGACGTGATCGAGCGCGTCGGCCTCGCTGATATGGCGCCCGCCCTTGCCGATAATGGCCGTGAGCTCGCCCTCGAAATCATAGTGATCCGAGACCTTTGGCCGCTCCATCTCGCCGCAATGGCCGACCAGCGTGTTGGTCGAGCGCATGAAGAGCTGGAGCTCCGACGGCAGGGTGTTCGCGGTCTCGGTCACGTGGTCCTTGTAGTTGAGACCGGCGCACAAAATCTTGTCCGGGTCGGTGATCACCGGCAGGAAGGTGACGTCGGGCAGGACCGCATCGGGATCGGCCGACATCGCCGCCTCACCCAGGGCCATGAGGTCGCCCGCCGCGATGGCCTCGCGCATGGTTGCATGCGGCCCGCGCGCGCGCAGGTCGACGACCCCGTCCTCGCGGACCAGCCCGAAAGTCGCGGGCCCGTCGCCCACCCGGTAGCTGATGAATTTCATGCTGGTCCTCCTAGGCCTCGTCCACGATATCGACGGCAAGGGTGCCGATCTTCGAGATCGCGACCTCGAGATGATCGCCGCCCTTCATCCACAAGGGCGGTGTGCGCCCGGCACCCGCGCCCGCGGGCGAACCGGTGGCGACGATGTCGCCCGGCTCGAGCGTCGTGATCCGCGACACGTAGGAGATGATGTAGGGGATATCGAAGATCAGCTGGCTGACCGACGAATCCTGCACAACATCGCCGTTGAGCGTCGTCCTGATCTGCAACGCCGCGGGATCGGGAATCTCGTCCGCGGACGTCATGACCGGGCCGAGCGGGCCGGTCGCGTGGAAGTTCTTGCCCGCCGTCACCGAGTGTTTCTGGATGTCCCGGACCGAGCCGTCCACCATGATCGTGTAGCCGGCCACATGGTCCAGCGCGTCGGCCTCGGAGACGTGGCGCGTCGGCTTGCCGATCACCGCACAGAGCTCACCCTCGAAATCGAGACACTCGGAGACCTTCGGGCGGATCATCCGGCCGCCGTGGGGCACCAGGGTCGAGTTGGCCTTGAGAAACAGCGAGAGATTGTCGGGCATGGCGTGCCCCATCTCCTCGACATGGTCCTTGTAGTTGCGGCCGGCACAGAACATGTGGGTCGGCTCCGTGATCGTCGGCAGATACGTGACGTCCGCCAGCGCCATGTCGGGCGCGCCGCCCGCGGCCGCGAGTTCCATGAAATCCCCGGCCGCGATCGCGTCCTTCAGGGTCGCGTGCGGACCGCGCGCGCCGAGATCGATCACCCCGTCACCCGAGACCACGCCCCAGCTGGCGTTTCCGCCATTCGAAAAACTCAGGAACTGCATCTGTTTCCCCCCATATCCCTTTGCGCGCCAGCATATCGGCTGGGGCAGCGGTCACCAAGCGATCCAGCGGAAGAATAAACAGTTCGTCATGCGCGGACTTGATCCGCGCATCTCGGGTGCAGCGACGAAAGATGCCCGGGTCAAGCCCAGGCATGACGACCCTGGTTAGGGACGCCCCATCAGATCGGGCCAGAGATTGTCCGCGCCGCGCGCGATCACCCGGGCGCCCAGCCAGCCGGCCCAGTCGCCCTCCGCACCGAACTCCGACCGCCAGGCCCACAGACGCCGGGTCAGGTGATGCAGGCGGTACTCCTCGGTGAAGCCGATCGCGCCATGGACCTGATGGGCGATGTTCGCGGTCTTGCCGGCCGATTCGCCGGCGCGGATCTTCGCCGACGCTGCCGCCAGGTGGATATCGCCGCCCGCATCGACCGTCCGGCAGGCGTCCCGCGCTGCCACGCCGGCCGCGGCCACCTCGGAGGCCATCACCGCCAGCTGCTGCTGGATCGCCTGGACCCGACCGATGGGACGGCCGAACTGGACACGCGCGTTGGCATAGTCCACGCACAGGTCGAGCGCCGCCGCCGCAGCTCCCGCCATCTGGCAGGCACGCGCCAGCGCCCCTGCGGCCCGAACGGGATCGTCCGCCATCGCGGGAACATCGAGGCCCGCGACACTGTCCCGCGGGTCGCGGCCGATGTTCCGGTCGTGCGTGATCTCCGAACTTTCCAGGGAGACGCAGCGAACGCCATCCGTCCCCTGGACGACCGCGTGGGCCGCGCGTCGTCCCCACGGCACCTCGATTCCGGCGCCAACCATGGGCGTCCCGAGGGACACGACCCCGTCAGGCAGTTCCGTGCCGGCGCGGGCGAGCAGCCAGCCCGCCGCGATCGCCTCGGCCAGCGGCGCCGGGACCGCGTGCCGCCCCGCCGCCACCAGCACCACATGGGCGTCCTCCCAGCCGAGTCCGCTGCCGCCCCAATCCTCTGGCACCAAAATTCGGTCGAGGCCGTTCTCCGTGATCGCGTCCCACAAGTCTTGTGGGAACGTGCCGGTCTCGGCGGCCGCGAACACGTTCTCGTCGAGCTGTTCGGCGAACAGCCGGTCGCAGGTCTCGGCGATGAGGGCGCGTTCCTCGGTCATCGCAGCCCCAGCCCCCGGGCGATGACGCCGCGCATGATCTCGGTCGTGCCGCCGCGCAGGGAGAAGGACACGCAGGCCTGCTGCACGTAGGCGAGCGCCTGTTCAAAGTCGCCGCCGCCATCGATCCGGGGCGATGCGCCGATCACCTGGTGGGCGATCTCGGGGATCGACTGCTCGAAGGTGACCCCGAGGTCCTTGACGAAGGCCGCCTCCAGCGCCGGTTCGGCGCCGGCATCGAGCTGTGCCGCGACCGACAGGGACATCGTGCGCAGGGTCGCGAGATGGGCGTGGAGCCGCCCGATCGCAGCCGTGGCGGCGTCCGTGGGGTTCTCACCCGCGACCGCAACCAGCGCCTTGAGGAGCGCAAACGCGCTCAGGAAGCGGTCCGGGCCGCTGCGCTCGAAGGCGAGCTCCGCCGTCACCTGGCGCCAGCCGTTGCCCACCTCGCCGACGACCATCGCATCCGGCACGAACACATCGTCGAAGGTGACCTCGTTGAACTCCTCGTCGCCGATCATGTTGCGGATCGGCTGCACGGTCACGCCGGGCGCCGAGAGATCGATGATGAACTGGGTGGTTCCGCCGTGGCGGTCCTCCCCGGCCTCTCCGGTGCGCAGGAGCGCGATCATGTAATGGGAGTGCTGGGCGTAGGTGGTCCAGACCTTGCGGCCGTTGACGACCCAGCCCTTCTCCCCGCCTTGCTCGGCCGGCTCCGCCCGCGAGCGGATCGAGGCGAGATCGGATCCGGAATCCGGTTCGCTCATGCCGATGCAGAAATAGGTCTCGCCCGCCGCGATCCCCGGCAGTATTGCCGCGCGCTGTTCGTCGGTGCCGAAGCGCAACAGGAGCGGCCCCGATTGGCGCTCGGCGATCCAGTGGGCCGCCACCGGCGCGCCCGCGGCCAGCAGCTCCTCGATCACCACGTAGCGCTCGAGCGCGCTGCGCCCGGGCCCGAACGGCGCGGGCCAGGTCATGCCGAGCCAGCCCCGCTGCCCGAGTTTCCGCGAGAAGTCCGCGTCAAACCCCACCCAGGACCGTGCCCGCGCGGGCACCAGGATGTCCGCGGCCTCGGCGTCCAGGAACGCGCGCACCTCTGCCCGCAGCGCATCCGCGCCCGGCGGCAGCTCGCATGGTTCGAAGGCAAAGGCCTGCATTCGCGTTCCCCGATTTTGCCCGGTCTTCGCGCCGGGCCACAGGGTATGCTAGCAAGCAGCAACGAAGAATGCTTGCGGGGAAAACCCGGGGAGGACGCACGAATGAGCGATTTTTTGATCTACGAACAGGACGGCGCGGTCGTCACCCTGACGATGAACCAGCCCGACGCCCGCAACCCGCTGTCGGGCGACGGCCAGTATGAGGCGTTCCTGGACGCGACCGACCGGATTTCGCGCGATGACGGCGTGAAATGCGTGATCCTGACCGGCGCGGGCAGCGCGTTCTCGGCCGGCGGCAACGTGAAAGACATGCGCGACCGCAAGGGCCTGTCCGCGGGCGGCCCCTACGAGATCCGCAACAACTACAAGCGCGACATCCACAACATCCCGCTCACCCTCTACAACATCGAGGTGCCAACCATCGCCGCGGTGAACGGCGCGGCCGTGGGCGCGGGTTGCGACCTAGCCTGCATGTGCGACATCCGCATCGCGTCGGAGAAGGCGCGCTTCGCCGAGAGCTTCGCCAAGCTGGGCATCATCTCCGGCGACGGCGGCGCGTTCCTGCTGCCGAAGCTGGTGGGCATGTCCAAGGCGGCGGAGATGACCTTCACCGGCGACATGATCGGCGCCGAGGAGGCGCTCGCCTGCGGCCTGGTCTCGCAAGTGGTGCCCCATGAGAGCCTGATGGACGAGGCGCATATCCTGGCCGGCAGGATTGCCGCCAACCCGGGCCATTCGCTCCGCATGTCCAAGAAGCTGCTGCGCGAGGGGGTGCATTCCCGCCTCGAGACGGTGCTCGAGATGGCGGCCGCCTTCCAGGCGCTGGCCCACCACACGGGCGAGCATGACGACGCGGTGAACGCGCTTCTGAAGGCGATGGAGAAGAAGGGCTGAGGCCCCGAGGGAGGACCGAACGATGACGCACATCACCACCGACGACGGCGTAAACCTCTGGGTCGAGGAGCATGGCAGCGGCACGCCGGTCGTGTTCGCCCATGAGTTCGGCGGCGACATCCGGAGCTGGGAGCCCCAGCTCCGCCACTTCGCGCGGAACTACCGGGCGATCGCGTTCAACGCCCGGGGCTACCCGCCCTCCGACGTGCCGGAAGACGTCGGGATGTACGGCCAGTTCCGGGCGGTTGACGACATCCTCGCCGTGCTCGATGGGCTGGAGATCGACCGTGCCCATATCGTCGGGCTCTCCATGGGCGGGTTCGCGGCGCTCCACTTCGGGTTCCGCTATCCCGACCGCGCCCTGTCGCTGACGGTCGCCGGCGCGGGCTACGGCGCCCACCCCGACGTACACGCCCAGTTCGCGGACGAGACGAAGGAGGTGGCGTCGCGGATCGAGGCGGACACCATGGCCGAGTTCTCGAAGATCTACGCCATCGGCCCGACCCGCGTGCAGTACGCCAACAAGGACCCGCGGGGCTGGGAGGCGTTCGCCAAGGAACTCGCCGACCATTCGACCAAGGGCTCGGCGAACACCATGCGCGCGGTCCAGGGCGGGCGGCCGTCCCTCTACGATTTCGCCGAGGAGATGCAAGCGCTGAAGGTGCCGACCCTCATCATGAATGGCGACGAGGACGACCCGTGCCTCGACGTCGGCCTGTTCATGAAGCGAAACATCCATTCGTCCGCGCTGGTGCTGCTGCCCCGCTCGGGCCACCTCATCAATCTCGAGGAGCCAGCGCTCTTCAACCAGATGCTGGGGGACTTCATCGCGCGGGTCGACGCCGGGCGGTGGGAGATGCGCGACGAGCGCTCGATCACCACGGACATTCTCTGGACGCCGGATAAGTAAGGGTGAGTTAGCCGATCCCGTATTTCTTGGCCCAGCCCAGGCCCGCGAGCGTCTCGCCGCGGGGGCGGTATTCCGCGCCCACCCAGCCGTCGTAGCCGGCGTCTTCCAGCATTCCGAACAGAAAGTCGTAGTTCATCTCGCCGTCGTCGGGCTCGTGGCGGCCGGGCACGCCCGCAAACTGCACATAGCCGGACCTGGCGAGAAACCGCTCGATCTTGTCGGCGATGAAGCCCTCGGACATCTGGGCGTGATACAGGTCGAACTGCACCTTCACATTGTCCATTCCGGCCTCCTCCACGATCGAATGGCCCATGGCCTGGCCGATCAGGAAGTAGCCCGGATTGTCCGTCAGGTTGAGCGGCTCGATATGGAGCGTCATGCCCCGCGCCGAAGCGGCGACCGCGCCCGCGCGCAGGTTCGACAGCAGCGTCTGGCGGTGCGCCGCCGGGTCGCCACCCTCGGGGATCGTGCCCGACATGACGTGGACCCGCGTGCAGCCCAGCGCCTCGGCGCTGTCCATGGCGAGCTTGAGATCATCGGCGAAGGCCGCCTCCTCGCCCGGGATCGCCGCGCGGCCGAACCTGGTCGCCTCCGTGTCGCCGTAGGGCGTGTTGAGGAGCGTGCACTCGATGCCCGCCGCCTCGAGCCGCCGGGCGAGCTCGTCCAGGTCCTCGCCGTAGGGGCGCTGGATCTCGACGCCCGCGAAGCCCGCATCGGCCGCGGCCGTGATGCGCTCGGGCAGCGACAGCTCGGTGAACATCATCATGATGCAGGAGGAGAATTTCAGCATGGGAACGCGGTCTCTGGATGTAGGGTTCGGCGCGAGTTTAGCAAAGGTGGTTGCTTCGTTTGCACAGTCTACCAAGCATAATTCGTCATGCCCGCACTTGTTGCGGGCATCCACGTCATTGGGCCGCGTGACATCGCCACGTGGATGGCCGGATCAAGTCCGGCCATGACGATGGAGGAAACATTGACCCCAACTGCGTCGTTCCCGCGAACGACCGGGCGGGTCTGCGACCCGCCCGCGTATTGATGACCGCTAGCAGTCCACCCAGCCGTCGGGGGTCTTGAGCCAGTGGGCGGTCTCGTTCTGGGGGGTGAGCATCGCCTCGATGAAGCTGCCCTTCTTGGCTGCCTCGATCAGGCGCAGCTGGTCCTCCAGCGGCGCATCGGTGTCGAAGGAGATATCCATGGCGATGGACTTGGGTGCGCTCTCATAGGGCTCTCGGCCGCGCTGGGTCGCCACCCACTCACAGCGGCACGCGATCTTCGGGTTCTCGATGTCGACGCGCAGACGCCTGGAGAAGGCGCGCATCTGGGTCATCAGGCAGGAGGTCAGCCCGGCGATGAAATAGGCGATGGGCAGCGGGGCCGAGCCGTCGCCGCCGTGGAAGCCGTACTCGTCGGACGCCATCTCCCACTCGATGACCTCCGGCACCATGAGCCTTACGTCCATCTCGCAGCGCATCTTGCCGACGCCCGTCGCGTCGCACTCGAAAGCCACGTCGAAACTTTTCACATCGTCTTCCGCCATTGTCTCCGTCCTGCAGGGTTGGTTCCGGTTTGAACGGAGTGTGCCGCACCGTCGCTGTGAAGGTGAGATTGAACCGGGCCGCCCGGTTCGTTAAGGATGGGGCAACATCAGACAAGATCATTTCGGGGGACAAACGATGTCGAGAGTGCTGATTGTGACCGGCGGCAGCCGGGGCCTGGGCGCCGCCACCTGTATCGGCGCGGCCGAGGCGGGTTACGAGGCGATCTGCGTCAACTATGTGGGCAACAAGGAACGCGCCGACCAGGTCGTCGCCGCATGTGAGGCCGCGGGCGCCAAGACCATCGCGGTCCAGGCGGACGTGACCAAGGAGGCCGACATCGTCCGCATGTTCGAGACGGTGGACAAGGAGCTCGGCACGGTCACGCACCTCGTCAACAGCGCCGGCATCGTCGGCCCCTATGCGCGCGTCGACGAACTCGACGACTGGAGCGCACTTGAGGAGCTGTGGACCCTCAACATCACGGCGACGCTCATCTGCTCGCGCGAGGCGATCAAGCGCATGTCCACCAAGCATGGCGGCAAGGGCGGCGCGATCGTGCACCTGTCGTCGGCGGCATCCCATCTCGGCGGCGCGGGCGTGAACGTGCCCTACGCGGCGTCCAAGGGCGCGATCGATTCCATGAACTGGGGCATGGCCCAGGAGGTGGCGGCCGAGGGCATCCGCGTGAACGCCGTGAGCCCGGGCGTCATCGACACCGAGATCCAGCCCGAGGGCCGGGTCGAGGCGGTCGGGCCGAACCTGCCCATGAAGCGGGTCGGCCAGGCGCCGGAAGTCGCCAACGCGATCCTGTTCCTGCTGTCCGACGAGGCGTCCTACATCGCCGGCACCAAGGTCAACGTGTCAGGGGCGCGGTAATCCAAGATCGTCATGCCCGCGCAGGCGGGCATCCATAGACACCGGCGGCAGCCTCGGCAAAGTTCCGAGTTTATGGGTTCCCGCCTTCGCGGGAACGACGAACAGGAGCAAACGACCGCGGCACGCGCGGTCAGTAAACCTTTCACGTGTAGGGAAGCTTGTTGCCCTCGACCATCACGGCATTGGCTGTGCGCTCGGGCGTGACCATCGTTACCCAGTCGCCGTCGGGGGCGAGGCGGATGGTCCGATCCGCGAAGTCCGTGTTGTCGTAGGTCAGACGGAGCACGTTGTCGGCGTCGAGCGACCAGCGCCCGCTCTCGATCGTGCAGGGGAAGTACCAGTCGAAGTTCCCGAACCGCCCGAAGTGAATCAGGTTCTGCTGCCCGTCCGCGCCGGGATAGATCAGCGTGTTCTCGGTGAGGAAGGTCGCGGCCGGCGGCTCGGAAGATGTTTCGGACGCCCGTGCGGCAAAGGCCGGCAGGAGCATGACCGCAAGCGCAGCCAGCGCCAAGTATCGCGTGGTTCTGAACATCTCAGCCATCATGGACGCATACTGCCATGCAGCCCGGTGGCGTGTCTTGAGGCGGATCAAATGGACGGGCGGGTTTGAAACCCGCCCCTTCGTCACAAATCCACCATCGTCATGCCCGCGCCCGCCTTTGCGCTTTGCGCTACGGCGGACAAACAAGCGGGCACCCATAAACACCGGCGGCAGCCTCAGCAAAGCTCCGAGTTAATGGGTTCCCGCCTTCGCGGGAACGACGAACGGGAAACTACCCCTACATATGCCGGAAGGTGTTCCGGGCCGAGGCGTAGTCGTTGAGGCCGAGCTGCTCACGCAGGTCCTCGGTGCCCTTCAGCACCGGCGGATCGACGGGAATGCCGAGCGCATTCGCGACACGGTCGTTCTTGGTGAAGTTGCCGGCGATCGCCGACGCACCGGATATGGCTTCGGGTCCGAGCGCTTCGGCCAGCGCCGTGCGGGCCGCATCCAGCGCCGCCCGGTCTGTGCCGATGATCGCCTCTGCGAAGGCCAGCAGCAGGTCGCCATGGGGCACGCCGATGTCCTGCTCGGGCCGCACCAAGGCCTCGGGGTTCACGTTCAGGTTTCGCGCTTGTCCACTCTCACGGAGGAACCGGGCATGCCCGGTGGTTCAGTAGAAGCAGTCGTTGAGCGCGGACACCCGACCGGCGATGACCTCGGCCTGGGGACGGGTCAGCCCGTCGTGATGGTCGAAGTCAAACTCCATGATCTTCTCGAGCGGCAGGTACTGGACGCGCTCGAGGGCGATATGAGCGTCGAACTCGTCGGGCACCAGGCTCATGGCCCGCATGATGTAGGGCTTGAACGGCCCGTACATCGCCTTCGCCCGTTCGCCGCCCTCGGGCGGGTTGGGGATCGTCGGCACGAAGGCCTGCTCCTGGACCGCCTCTTCGGGACGCTCGCGGGACGGCTCGCCCGGCTGCGGTTCCGGCAGCGGCCGGGGCGCGACACCGATCCCGCGGGCGAACACGTCGAGATTGCAGATGAAGGAGACAAGCCCGACGATCTCGGTGTATTCCGCGTCGCTCAGGCCGCTGCCGATGGCGGCGTTGTAGAAGTCGAGATCGACGTCCTTGGGCGACACGGCGACCTTCGCGATGATGTCCCGGACGACCTTGGGCAGCTCGACATCGCTCTCGGCGCCGCCGTCGACGCCACCCTCAGGCGCCTCCAGAATGCCCGCGTCGATACAGGCCCGGCGCGCGGCGGCGATCACCGCGATCCGCTGGGCGCCGGAACCCCAGGTGCCGGGCTGGCCGAACCGCTCGAACTGGGCCCGATGGGCTGCTTCCAGGTCCGCGCGGACCGGAAAGTCTGAATCTTCATAGAGGGTCATCGCGGATCACCGTCGCGTTGGTTTCGTTGCCGTCCGTTCTAACAGAAAAGGGCGCCGGCTTGTGCCCGCGCCCTCTTCAAATTCAAGTGCGTGGTGCCGGCTATGCAGCCCACCCCATGGCCGCGAAAACCAGCCCCTCGGCATTCTCGAGCGACAGGAACACGCCGACGCCGGCCACGATCGCGCCCGCGAGGCGCGCCTCGACGGCGGACGCATCGACGGCCTTCAGGCCCGTCCCGACGATCCATCCGGCTACCAGTGCGATCAGATACTGGGTGACGCCGAGCCCGATCAGGTAACCGACCAGGGCCCCGCCACCAACGCCGGCCTCCTGGGCCGCGATGGAGCCGCCGAAGGCTGCGCCGTGGAACAGGCCGAAGAGCGCGAACAGGACGAGCGCCGGCCCGAAGCCAAGCGCACGGCCGGAGAGCACGACGGCGCCCAGGACCAGCAGCGAGAGACCGATGACGATTTCGGCGGCCGGCAGCGCCATGCCGAGGCTTATCGCGAGCGTGCCGGCGAGCATGGCCGCGATATAGGCGCCCGGCGCGATCCGGCGGTGGCCGGTGTAGAGCGCGGCGATGCCGACCAGCGCGATGAAGAACAGGTGATCGAACCCGAGAATGGGATGCCCGATTCCGGACAGGACGCCATGAAGGAACGTTTCCATCGGCGCGCCAGCGAGCGGGTGATGGGCCAGCGCGGGCGTCGTCATCGACAGCAGGGCGCCGGCAGCGATCAGGTATTTCTTCATGGGTCCCCTCAAGGATGTCTTTTCCGCGCCGCAAACGACGGCTGGTGCGGGAATCGGCTGTTTCACGGGTTCAAGCATTCGCGAAAACAGGTGCAATGGCAACCGCTTTCCCTGCAATTGTTCGCTTGTCCGCGATGGACGGTCAGATCTCGACGACAACCTTGCCGAAATGCCGACCCTCGCGCAGATGCGCAAGCGCGGCGGGCAGCTCGTCGAGGCCGAAGCGGGTGTCGTCGAGCGCCGGCCTGAGACCATTCGTGTCGATCGCCCGGAGCATCGCCTCGAACTGCTCGTACGAGCCGCAGGTCACGCCCTCGAGCCGGATTTTTCGGGTCACCACGAGGGGCAGCCGGAAATCGTGATTCGCCCCCGACAGGACGCCGATCAGCATCACCGCGCCGCCGAGGCGGACGGCCTTGACCGACTGCTCCAGGGTCCCCGCGCCGCCGACCTCGACCACCAGGTCCAGGCCCCTGCCCCCGGAGATCTCCCGCGCCGGCCGCGCCCATTCGGGTGTGTCGGCGTAGTTGATCAGGTGATCGGCGCCGAGCGATTTCAGGCGTTCAAGCTTCGCATCCGACGAAGAGGTCGCAATCACTTCGGCCCCCGCCAGCTTCGCGAACTGGAGCGCGAACACGGAGACCCCGCCGGAACCCTGGGTCAGCACGAGGTCACCCGGCTGTACACCGCCCTGGTCGAACACCGCGCTCCACGCCGTCAGGCCCGCACAGGGCAGAGCCGCGGCCTCGGCGTCGGTCAGGTGGCTCGGCGTGTGGCAGAGGCCATATTCGGGCAGGACCCGCAGCTCGCAGGCCATCCCGTCGATCATCCCGCCCAGGCCGGAATGCAGCTTCACCTCGTCGGGTTCGCCCGCCAGCCACTCCTGGAAGAAGTTGGCCACCACCCGGTCGCCCGCGGCAAACCGCGTCACGCCGTCGCCGACCGCGACCACCTCTCCCGCCCCGTCCGACACGGGGATCAGGTTTTCCGTGCGCTGGCGCGAGCCGTAGCCACCCTCGACCGTCAGCAGATCGCGATAGTTGAGCGTCGCGGCCTGCACCCGGACGAGCACCTCGCCCGGGCCGGGTTCGGGATCCGGCAGCTCGACGACCGCGAGGTTGTCGAGCCCCGCCTTCGCGAGAACGGCCGCGCGCATACGGGTTCGCTACTCGGCCGCGTTCGTGTGATGGACGACCTGCTGCGGGAACGGAATCGAGATACCGTCGGCCTCGAGCTGTTCCTTGAACGCCTTGGTCAGGTCGAACTTCACGTCCCAGTAGTCCGGCGCATTCACCCAGATGCGGACGATCAGGTTGACCGAGCTGTCACCGAGCTCGCCGACGACTACCAGCGGCGCCGGGTCGTCCAGTTTGCGGGATTCTCCGCCGATCACCCGGTTGATGGTGGCCATCGCCACGTTGATGTCGTCGCCATAGTCGATGCCCAGCAGGAAATCGACACGCCGGGTCGGGTTGCCCGAGAAGTTCTTGATCGCCTGGCCCCAGATCGCACCGTTGGGGACGATGATCTTGACGTTATCGGGGGTCGCCATCTCCGTGGTGAAGAGCCCCACCTCCTTGACCGTGCCCGACTGGCCGCCGGCGTCGATGAAGTCGCCGATCTTGAACGGGCGGAACATCAGCAGCATCACGCCGGCCGCCACGTTGCTCAGGGTACCCTGCAGGGCCAGGCCGATGGCCAGGCCGGCGGCACCGAAGACCGCGACGAGGCTCGTCGCCTCGACCCCGAACCGCTGCAGCGCGGCGATCACGACGAAGGCGATGATCGCGTAGCGCAGCAGGCTGCCGAAGAAGCGGACGATGGTCGCATCGACACGGCCGCTGCGGCTGAGGGCCCGTTCCAGCGCGCGCCGGGCCCAGCCGGCGGCGATGAAGCCGATGATAATGATGGCCAGCGCGCCGATCACGTTCAGCCCGTAGGTCGCCAGCACCGCGTAGATCTGCTCGATCAGGTTCTGGATGTCTTCGTTGGTCATTGTGCTTGCTCCTGTTGGTCGTTATCGCCGGCGCACAATGCGGATCGCCGTCAGGATCAGCCAGATCGGGATGACCACCACGGCCCCGATCAGGACGAAGGGCACGGCCCATTCGACCGCGCCCGCGATAACGTTGAAGATCCCCTCGACCGTCCCGCCCACGGCACCGAGCAGCGATTCCGGCCGGATATCGAACGCCGACAGGACGAGCCCGATGATCAGGGACAGGATGAACAGCCGCAGCAGTGTGGTGCCGAGATTGCGAGGCATTCGGGTATCTATGTGTATTGAAAAACCGAGGGTTTTAGGCGACGGGGGCCGTGGCGTCGATACCTTTTCGACGGGATGCGATCAGCTCTTGTAGCTCGGGTCGAGCGCGTCGAGGCGGCGCAGATGCCCTGCCCAGTCGCGGGTCGCCACCGGCAGCGCGTTCTCGAAGAGCTGCGCCGACTTCTCGCAGACCTCGTCCGACGGATAGACGAGCGCGTCGGGGCCGCCGGCCGCCAGCGCCTGGATCTGGCTCTTGGCGCATTTCTCCAGATAGAACATCACCGAGAAGGCCTCGGACATGGAGCCGCCGGCCGCGAGGAACCCGTGGTTCCGCAGGACCATCGCCAGGTTGTCCCCGAGGTCGGCGATCAGGCGCTCGCGCTCGTCGAGGTCGAGCGCCGGGCCCTCATAGTCATGGTAGGAAATCCGGTTGTAGAAGCGCATCGAGTGCTGGGTGATGAACAGGAGGCCGCACTTCATGGCCGAGAGCGCCATGCCCGCATCGGAATGGGTGTGCATGACGCAGGCGATCTCGGGGCGCGCGCTATGCACCGCGCTGTGGATCGTGAAACCGGCCGCGTTGACCTTGTAGGGGCCGTTGTTCGCAATCTCGTTGCCGTCGGCATCGACCTTGATCAGGCTCGATGCGGTGACCTCGTTGAACATGAGCCCGTAGGGGTTGAGCAGGAAGGTCTCCTCGCCCGGCACCCGCGCAGAGATGTGCGTGCGCGTCATGTCGGTCATCTCATAGAGGTCGGCCAGCCGGTAGCAGGCGGCGAGATCGACGCGCACCGCCCATTCCTCGGGCGACACCTGGTCCTGCACGCTCGGATAGAGTTCGACGATTTCGGCATTGGCCATGGCGGCCTCCTGTTTCTGGTCGCCCTACGCGTTGACGACTTCCGCGACGACATTGTTGCGCTGGGCGCCGAGGCCTTCAACCTCGGTTTCGACCACGTCGCCGGGCTTGAGATAGGTTCCCGCACCGTGCCCGACGCCTTCCGGCGTGCCGGTGGAAATGATGTCACCGGGCGCCAGGGTGATCAGGGTCGAGCAATGGGCGATCTGCTCCTCGACGGAGAACACCATGTCGCCTGCGCGGCCGTCCTGCTTGGTCTCGCCGCTGACCTTCAGGGTCAGGCGCAGGTCGCGATAGTCGGGCACGAAGGCGCGCGGTACGAAATACGGCCCCATCGGCGCGAAGGTGTCGTGGCTCTTGCCACCGAACCAGTCCGTCCGGAGCGTCGGCCAGTCCTCGCGCATGTTCCAGTCCCGGGCGGAAACATCGTTGGTGGTCATGTAGCCCGCGACGTGATCCATCGCGTTTTCCTCGGGGATGCGTTTTCCGGGGCGGCCGATCGCCAGCGCGAGTTCGACCTCCCAGTCCACCTTGGTCGTATCGGGCGGGATGACGATGTCGTCATAGGCACCCGACAGCGCACTCGCCGCCTTGAGGAAGGAATAGGGCCGCACGCGGCCCTTGTCCCGGTCGAGCATGTTCTCACGCTCTTCGTCGGTCTTCGCTGTTCCCGCCGCGACCATCTCGCGGATGTGGCCACCGTAGTTGGCGGCCGCATACATCATTTTTCCAGTATCGAGGATCGGTGGCAGAAACCGGATCGAACCCTCGTCGCTGATCAGTTCCGGCGGCGCGTTACCACCGGCCGCGAACTCCGCCATGGCGCACAGCGCTTCGAAGTTCGGCTCCCAGTCGTCGAGCAGCTGCCGGATGCTGTTGGCGCCGACGATCGCGCCGCCCCGCCGGCCCTGGCGCCAGGCCCTGTAGAGCCCGTCCAGCGCCCAGCCCTGGTCTCCGACGACCAGCAGCACGAAAGGCAGGCCTTGCGTTTGCACGGTCGCGAGCTTGAAGGAAGTGTCGGTCATGTCCGTTCGCCCCCGCGCCCGCCTACCAGTTGAAGTCCGTGTCCTGGCGCAACAGTCCGCCGTAAAGGTCCAGACAACGATGCACCCAGGCATGGACCGGGTCCGCGCCATCCAGCAGTACGAACGGACTTACTTTCCGCGTCCAGATGAAGGGCGCCATGGCGAGATAATCGGCATAGAGCGGCGACTCTCCGCCCAGAAAGGGCTGATCGGCAACCACCCTGCGCAGCGGTTCGAGCCGCGCGTGCAACTCCGGCAGCCGCTCCTCACGCCCCGCCTGCACCTGATCGATCGGCCGCCCCAGACGCTTTGCCCGACTCTCCCAGAAATATGGCTGGTCGTCCGGATCGAGGCACTCGTATATGTCGTGCACGACCATCGTCATGACCAAAGGCTGGATGCGCGTCACATTCCAGTGGCCGACGAAACGCGCATATTCGACCCCGGCCGCCCCCCCGAACAGCGAGGGAGCTTCCGGATAGGTCGCCTCGAGATAGTTGGCGATTTCCCAGCTGTCGCCGAGACGCGTGTCGCCATCCTCAATCACCGGGATTGTCGAGAACGAGCCGTCGGCTATCGAGGATATATCGACAAACCGGGTCGGAACCGTTTCGCAGGCCAGCCCCTTGTGGGCGAGCGCATAGCGGGTCTTGCAGCAGTTCGAGCTGAACCGCCGGTCGTCGCGGCCCACCAGGTCGTAGAGCCGGATCGTCACCGGGCCCTCGCTCAGCTCACCGCGAGTGGCGCCAGCGCGTTGAGATCGCTGGTTACGTCCAGGATCACGGGCCGTGTCTTGGCCGCCTCGAAGGCCTGCTGGATCGCGCCGGCGACCTCGCCCGGCTTCTCGACGCGGATGCCCACGGCGCCCATTTCCTCGGCGATCCGCGCAAAGTTCACGTCGGTGAACTGCCACAGCCGCAGCGCTTCCTCGGTCTGCTCGCCGCCATAGACGCGGTCGAAGCCGCGCTTGGACTGGTTGCCTGACGCATTGTTGTTGACGAGGGTCACCGTGTTGATGCCCCAGCGCGCCGCCGTCTCCACATCGCCGATGTGGTACCAGAAGCCCGCATCGCCGGTGAAACAGAAGACCGGGCGATCCGGCACGCCGCACTTCGCACCCAGCGCCGCGGAGAAGGCCCAGCCCAGATGCCCCGCCGAGCGCATGTAGCTCTGCTCCGGGGACGTCAGGTCGAACATGCCGCCCATCCACATACCCGTGTGACCCGTGTCGGCGACGACGATGGCGTCATCGGGAAGGTGCTGGGACAGCTCGTGGCAGATCCGCTCGGGACGCATCGGCGCCTCGTCGGAAGTAAGCAGGTCATTGTACTTGTCGCGCCACTGCTGGTCCGCTTCCGCCGCCCGCGCTGCCCAGGCTGTCCGGCGGCCGGCAGACTCGGCGTTGGTCATGGCCAGCATCCGGGTCAGCGCGACCTTGGCATCGGCCTGCACACCCGCGACAACCGGATAGTTGCGGCCGATCTCGGCGGGCTCGATGTCGATATGCACGACCTTCGTGCCAATCTTCGGCACCGCCCAGAAATGGGTAACCATGCCGCCGGTCGACGACCCGATATAGATCACCAGGTCGGCCTCGTTGACGATGATGTTGGCGCTCTCGCGCGAATAGGTGC
Organism: Rhodospirillaceae bacterium; assembly: GCA_038140435.1. GTDB lineage: Bacteria > Pseudomonadota > Alphaproteobacteria > UBA6615 > UBA6615 > UBA8079. The sequence goes on from JAYQGE010000003.1 coordinate 88,612, forward strand.
CGACCACGCCGACCGATAGCGGGTGGTTGGCCGGGATCGTGTCCTTGCCGTTGAGCGAGGTCGCGACGGGAATATTCAGCCGCTCGGCCAGCGCCACCACGTCGGCCTGGGCGCCCGATGCGCGGACGCCGCCACCGGCGACGATCACAGGACGTTCGGCCGCCTCGATCGCGGCCATGGCGGCGCGCAGCGAGTCTTCCGACGGCTCGGGACGATAGGCCGGGGTCTGCGCGAACGCCTCCTCGACCAGGGCCTCCATGTCTGCCTCCTCGGCGTCGATCTGACCCTCGTTGCCGCGGAACTGCAGATGCACCGGCCCGGGTGTGCCGGTCGTCGCCTCTCGGAACGCCTGGCGGACCATGTCAGGGAACCGGTGGACCTCATCGACGGTGGCGTTGAACTTGGTCACGGGCTCGAAGGCCGGAACGTCGTCCACTTCCTGGTAGACGCCGCGGAACTTGGTGTTCGGATCGCGGCCGCCGGTCATGGCGATCACCGGCGCTTTGGCGAGCCAGGCATCGCGCAATCCCGCCGCCAGGTTCAGCGCGCCGATCACCTGGGCCATGCAGACGCCGGGCTTGCCGGTCGCGCGGGCATAGCCGTCGGCCATGTAGGCGGCCGTCGCCTCGGAGTGAACGTGCAGGCGCTTGATATCAGTACGTTTCTCGAGTTCCACCATGGTGGTCCGCAGGACCGCCGGGACGTGGAAGATATGGGTAACGCCGTAGCCCTTGAGCATATCGGCCATCACCTGCGCGCCGGTCATTTTTGCCATGTCATCGTTCCCCTGAAAGATTTTATCCGGACCGTATCGACGGGCCGTTTATGCGGTTCTCGCGTGCAGTCAGTAATAACCCTTAGACCGTCGCCGAACAACGCACGTTGACTCAATCCAGCTCTGCGCGGACGGCCTTCGCCCCAGCGACCATCGCCCGCAATTTTCCGATCGCGGCTTCCCGCGAAAGATACTTCATGCCGCAGTCGGGCGCGACGACCAGGCGCTCGGCCGGAACATGCGCCAATGCCGCGCGAATCCTGTTGGCGACTTCCTCAACGCTCTCGACTTCCTCGGTTTCCATGCTGATCACACCCACGAGAATCGCCTTCGACGGCAGGGCCTCGAGGATCGCCGTATCGAGGCGCGGCTGCGCCGCCTCGATCGAAATCTGGTCCGCCGCGATCGCCTCGAGTTCGGGCAGAAAAGAGTAACCGCTCGGCTTGTCCTTCACGACATTCGCGTAGCCGAAACACAGATGCACCGCCGTCGTACCCGAGACGCCGTCCAGCGCGCGGTTGATCGCCCGCACTGCAAACGCTCTCGCCTGCTCCGGGCGCGCCTGCATCCAGGGCTCATCAAGCTGGACGATATCGGCACCGGCTGCGAACAGGTCGTGCACCTCCTCGTTCACCGCCGCGGCGTAGTCCATCGCGGCGTCCTCGATCGAGCTGTAATGCTCGTTGTGCGCCTGCATGGACATCGTGAACGGGCCGGGCACGGTCATCTTCACGATTCGGTCGGTGTTGGCGCGCAGGAACTCCGTATCGCGAACCTGCACCGGGCGGATGCGCCGGATCGGACCGACGATGCGCGGCACATAGGCTGTCCCGTTGGTCCGGTTCGGAATCGGCGCAGGATCGCTGATATCGACGCCGGAAAGCGCTGTCGCGAACCGGTTGGAGTAACTCTCGCGCCGGATTTCACCGTCGGTGACGATGTCGAGGCCCGCATCCTCCATGTCACGTAACGCTTCCAGCGTCGCCCTGTCCTGCGCCGCCACCAGCGCATCGCCCTCCAGGCGCCAGATATCGCTGGCGCGGACGCGGGGCGGCCCCTTGGCCAGCAGCCGCGCGCGGTCGATCAGCCAGTCCGGCTGGGGATAGCTTCCGACAACCGAGGTGATCAGCGGTGCGGGCTTAATGACCGATCATGCCCCGGCGGCCAGGGCCTTACGTTCACGCCACAGAAGCGCGGTCATCACCACCATCACGACCAACCCAACCGCGTACAGCTCGTGCAGCAGGAGCTCGGGATCGAAGCCGAAGATCTCGCCGACGATCGCGCCGGTCGGCAACAGCAGACAGGCCGAGGCGATGAAGGCCAACGGCCGTATCAGGCCTCCCCTGCCGAACCGCTCCAGGAAGATCGCCCAAGCAACTACGCCCAGGATGCAGGCGACGGTCGTAAACACGATGTTGATGAGCGGGCCATCCAGCAGCAGCGGTGTGTAGACGAACAGGAACGGCATGATCAGGATCGTGGAGGCCATCTTGAAGGCCTGGTTGCCTGTCGAGACGGGGTCCGATTGGGATATCGAACTCGCCGCGAAGGCTGCGAGCGCCACAGGCGGTGTCACGGCACTGACCACGGCCACCCAGTAGCTGATCATGTGCGCAGCGAGGCTGGGCACACCGAGCTCGACCAGCGCGCCGACGGCGAAGATCGCCAGCAACACGTAGCTCGCGACGATGGGCAGGCCCATGCCGACGATGTAGCCGGCGACGATGACGAGGATGATCGTGATCGGCAGGACGCCGCCGCTCGCCTCGACCAGGAGCGAGGCCACGCGGCCCGGCAGGTCGGACTTGGTCGCGGCCGACAGCAGGATGCCGAGGACACCGGCGATACAGCTGACCACCAGGGTGTTGCGCGCGCCCGCTTCCAGCGAAACCCAGATCACGCGAACCATCTCGACGAACACGTCGCGAAGGCTGCGCATCGGCTTCTCGTCCACCTGAACGCCGATCATGTTGTCTGCGTTGGCGGCGCGCTCCTTTTCCCTTTCCTCGGCCAGCGCTTCGTCACGGCCATAGATCAGGAGCTCACCGAGCTTGAGGACCAGGAAGGTGAAGACGACCCAGTAGCCTGCGTCACCGAAACCGATTCCGACATAGTCCTCGACGAACCACAGGAACGGCGGCCCGATCTGGGCACCGAAGAAATAGACAAAGACGCCGACGGCGATCGAGATCGGCAGATAGAGCTTCCAGGACTTGTGGGATACGCGCGTCGGCATGGAATCGAACAGATCGATCAGCTTCAGCATCAGGATCAGCACGATGGTTTTCGCCGCGGCGAGGAAGGGTGAATCGCCCGCGACCAGGAAAAACACCATCGCCGGGATCGGCAGCAGCAGATGCAGCTTGGGGATGATGTCCATCCAGGACGGCAGCTCGCTTTCCGGCACCCCGTGGAGCTGGTCCTTCACCGCGCGGAAGTAAACGATCAGGCCGACGGACAGGTAGTAGATGATCGCCGGGATGACGGCGATCTTGACGATGTCGAAGTAGCTGGTCTCGGTCAGCTCGGCGAGCAGGAAGGCGCCGGCGCCCATGATCGGCGGCATGTAGGCGCCGCCCGTGGACGCTGCCGCCTCAACGCCGCCCGCGAAGGCGGGTCGATACCCGACCCGCTTCATCAGCGGAATGGTCAGCGTGCCGGTGGTCATGACGTTGGCCACACCCGAGCCGGAGATCATGCCGAACAGGCCCGAGCTGATGACGGCCGCGAGCCCGGGGCCGCCTGTCTTGGCGCCAGTGAGCCGATAGGCCGTATTGATGATGACAGCACCCAGGCCGGTCTTCTCGAGGAACGCGCCGAGGATCACGAAGATCACGATAAACGTCGCGAACACGTTCGTGATCAGGCCGAACATGCCTTCGGTCGAGGCGATCAGGAAGTCCATCACCTCGTCGGCGGGATAGCCCGGGTGATTCAGCACACCCGGCAGCGCCTGGGCGATACCGTCGAAGGAATAGATGAAGAACAGGAACCCGAGCAGCGGGATCAGCGGCCCGACGATCCGGCGCGCGATCTCGAAGCTGACCGCAATCATCATGATGGCATATATGAAGAGGAACGCAGGGATCGGACGACCCGTGGCGATCCGAAGCTCCTGGACGTTCTCCACGTACCAGATGACACCCAGAATCATGCAGATCAGGAACAGGATGTCGGAAATCGAGAAACCGTCGCTCTGTTTCGTTTTCCAGCCTTCGAACAGGTAGAGCAGGAATCCGAGGCCCGCGCCGATCCAGCCGACCATGAGTACCGTGTCGTCGAAGTAGCGGATCCACTGCTTCGGATGATCGCCGATCTGATAGTGGATCCAGATTGCGATCGCCGCCCCGAGCATCATCAGGTTGACCGCCGCGAACAGTTCATCGAGCCAGACGGCGTTCTCGCGGAACGAGCGCTGCCGGTTCTTGAAGGCGAGCAGCGACATGACCGAGACACCGAGCACGAAGGTGCCGCGGAACACTTCCTCGACCGGCGGGCCGAAGAAGGAAATGTGAATGAAGAAATAGGCGTAGGCGACAGCCACGACCGAGAAGAAGGTGCGCACGATTCGCGAGAGGCCGCGCGGGGGCGTCATCTCGTCGGCGATGATGCCGATCTTGGTCAGAACAGACAGTGTGCTCATGGGCTTGGCCTACATTTCAAAAAGCAACGCGCCTGGCGGGCGCAGGGGCAGATAGGGACAAGGCGCGAAGAAGCAGAACCTCTTCGCGCCTTGCCACTTACGACAAAAATGTCGCTGGAGTCAGGCTCCGCTTAGAACGCCTTGACGGTCTTGTCCGCGACGTCGAAGCCACGGCCCTTCCAGTACGCGGCAGCCGCCGGGTGCACCGGAATACCGAGCGATTCGAGGTTCGTGAAGTCGCCGTTCAGCGTCTTCCAGTAACCCGCGACCGCGACCAGCTTCTTGAGGTTCTCCGGATCAGCCGCCGTTTCCAGCATCGCCGAGATCGCCTCGTCCGACATCGTCTTGTAGGCGAGCCAGTAGACGTCATAGGCGATCGACTTCGCCGGCGCGTCCATGCCCTTCACGTCCGGCTGAACCGGGATCGTGACGGCCGCGTAGAACGGGTTCGTCTTGATGACGTTGGCCTGCTCTTCATCCGAAAGGCTGATGTAGCGGACCGGCTTGGTGATCGACAGCTGGGTCAGCGCCGGGATCGTGAACGGCGCACCGGCCGAGCAGTACACGTCGATCTGACGGTCGCCGAGCGCACGGGCCGAATCCGAGAAGCCGAGGTTACGGACATCGATATCGTCGATGATGCCGGCACCGATCATGATGTTGCGGCAGTTGACGTTCGAGCCCGAACCCTTGTTCAGCAGGTTCACCTTCTTGCCCTTCATGTCCGAGTAGGACTTGATCGGGCTGTCGGCGAGCACGGCGACGATCTGGGTCTGCTTGCGGACGTTCGCGATGATGCGGAAGTCCTGCAGCTTGCCATCGTCCTTGAACAGGCCGACGCCGTTCCAGGCCTGGTAGACCTGACCGACATGGCCCCAGGCCGTATCGAACTTGCCGTAGCCGACGCGGCGGACGTTATCCACCGAGCCGTTGGACGGCGAGTAGTTGAACTTGAACTTGTCGCCGACTTCCTCGTTCAGCAGCTGGGCACCAGCGCTGACCGAAGGATGCCAGCCGCCACCGGCGGGGCCGCCGCCGATGCGATAAGATTCCTGCGCCTGCGCCGCAGACGTAAGTGCAACCACGCTCGCGGCCGCAATAAGGGTCGTGACGAATTTCATGGGGTTCCTCCCGTTGAAAGAACTCGTTTGAGTTCAAATACACACGAACCGATTACCGGCACCCTCACGGTACCGGCTCCGTTTCTTCGTGCCCGAACGATGGCAGCGCCGGCGTCACAGATCAAGCGAATTTGTCGGTACAAATCATCCACATGCAGTCCCTGCGTGTCCGCCATTCCGAGGCCCGGTTGCGGGTTCGAGGAATTCGCGGATAATCTCCCCGGCATCGAAACACCACCAAAAAGATAAACCGGGAACGTGAACATGGTCGAAGTCATCCGCGAGCCGATCGATACCCCAGACGCATGGGTGGGCCCCGACATCCAGGGCGACCCCCGCTGGCTGCACATGCTGAGCGATGCCGAGGTGGCCGAGATTGACGCCGCACTGCAGGCAGTGAAGGCGGCCGGCACCGAGATTCCGTTCGCGGCCGAGGATTTCCCGCTGCCGACGTTCCGCGCGCGCCTCAACGAGCTGATGGACCGTGTCTCGAACGGCCTCGGCGTGATCCTGATCCGCGGGGTGCCGCGCGACCGCTACACCGACGAGGAATGCGGGCTGATCTACTGGGGCATCAGCGCCCATATCGGTGCACCGGTTTCCCAGAACGCCCGCGGCCACCTGCTCGGCCACGTCACCGACGAAGGCAAGACGCTGGACGACCCGAACGCCCGCGGCTACCAGACCAAGAACCGGCTGGACTTCCATTGCGACCAGCTGCCGGTCGATGTGCTCGGCCTGTTCTGCCTGCGCGGCGCGAAGTCAGGCGGCACGAGCTATCTGGTCAGCGCGCCGGCCGTGCACAACGTCATGCTCGCGGAACGCCCGGACCTGCTCGACGTGATGTACGCACCCTTTCATGTGGACTGGCGCGGCGATCATCCGGATGGCGCCCAGCCCTGGTACGACATCCCGATGCTCACGGCCCACGACGGCCGCCTCGCCGCGCGGATCACCAACCGCTCCTTCATGGAGTCGGTCTCGCGTTACAGCGACGACCTGGCGCTGAGCGATGCCCAGCGCGAGGCGCTCGACGTGTTCCAGGAAATCTCCAACCGCGAGGAGCTGCGGCTGATGATGGATTTCCAGCCCGGCGACATGCAGTTCATCAACAACCACACGGTGCTGCACGCCCGCCAGGCGTATGAGGATTACGACGATCCTGCGCTCAAACGGCACCTGCTACGGGTCTGGGTCGCCCTGCCCGACGGCAAGCGCCGCCCGCTCGCCCCCGTACTCGAAGAGCGCTACCGCTTCGTGGAAACCGGCGGTATTCCGAAGCAGGCCGCGGCGGCCTGACGGCGCCCGCTAGGCGTCGTAGCCGCTGAGATTGTAGCCCGGCGGCTGGGTCCGCTCGACAAAGGCCGCGGCGCGCACAACCGACGCCTCGTCCAGATAGCGCCCGACCACCTGCAGCCCGACGGGCATCCCGTCCGACGCGATGCCGGCACAGACGGACGCGGCCGGCTGTCCCGTCAGGTTGAACGGATAGGTGTAGTAAACCCAGGAGACGAGGTTGCGATCCTCGTGGCCCGGCGGGACGTTCACCTCGACATCGACGGAGCTGACCGGCAGCACCGGCGAGATCAGCGCGTCATACTTCTCGAAGAAGGACGCCATGCGCTCGCGCAGGACATAGCGCTCGAACACCTTGGTGTAATAGTCGCGCATCTCCTGGCCGAGAGCCGGCTCGAGGATATCGGCGACGGCCGGGTCGAGCATGTCGCGCTGGTTCTCGAGCACCGCGCGCAGCTTGATGCCGACGCCGGCATAGAATTCCGCCGACCAGAGGTCGCCCGGGTCTTCCTCGAAGACATCGTCGACCTGATCCACATGGGCACCCGCATCCTCGAACTTGCGGACCGCCGCGCCGACGATCTCGACGATCTCCGGGTCGGGCTTGGCATAGCCGAGGGTCGGGCTCCAGGCGATCCGCATGCCCGCAACCGACTGGTCGCAGGCCGCCACCACGTCGGGCACATCGCCGGCGATCCCGAACGGATCGCGCGCGTCATATCCGGCGATCGCCGAGAACAGCAGCGCCGCATCGCGCATGTTCCGCGCCATGGGCCCCACATGGGCGAGCGTCGGCGTCGCCGTCGTCGGCCAGACCGGCACCCGGGCGAAGCTACCCTTGATCCCGGCGAGCCCGGTCAGCGAGCAGGGTATGCGGATCGAGCCGCCGCCGTCGGTGCCGAGACCGAACGGCGTGACCCCGGCAGCGATCGACGCGCCGGCCCCGGCGCTCGACCCGCCCGGGGTCTTGTCCCGGTTCCACGGGTTTCGGGTGACCCCCGTTAGCGGCGAATCCCCGACGGGCTTGCAGCCGAACTCGCTGGTCGTGGTCTTGCCGATGACGATGGCACCGGCCGCGCGGGCACGCTCGACCGCGGGCGCGTCGTCGGGCGCGATATTCTCCGCCATGACCTTCGAGCCAAACGCGAACGGCGCATCGCCCACCGAGATCAGATCCTTCACCGACATCGGCAGGCCGTGCAACGCCCCCAGCGCGCCGCCGGACATGACGGCGTCCTCGGCCGCCTCGGCGGCGGCCATGGCCTGGTCGGGGAACATCACGAAGAACGGGTTCAGGTCCACCTGGACCGCCTCCGCGCGCTCCAGCGTGTGCCGGGTCAGCTCGACCGGCGAGATGTCCTTGCGGGCGATCCGCAGGCGCAGCTCGGTCGCGCTCATATAGTCGAAGTCATGGGCCATGGGTGTCTCCCGCGCGATCAGTCGTAGACCTATTCATCAACAATGGCGAAGGCACGGATCGGTGAGCCGGACCCGCCCTTGAAGCGCAGCGGCACGCCGAAGAACTCGAACTCGCCGAGCCCGATCAGGTCCTCCAGGTTGACGAGCCACTCCATGTGGCTGATGCCGAGCTCGCGGCAGATGCGGTGCTGGGCGAACAGGCTGTCCGACGGCTTGTCGGTGGACGGCCCCTCGACGCCGTGCAGCCGGGAACCCCTGTCATACATCCACTGGGTCGCCGCGACCGTGATGCCGGCATTCGACAGCACCACCTCGCGGTTCGGGTAGTGGCGCTTGTGGAGGCCGGTGCACAGCAGGATGATGTGGCCGTCGACCTTCACGCCGGATTCTTCTTCCGCCTTCTCCATGTCGGCGACGTCGATGTCGCCCAGGTCGCCGACGTGGCGCATGTCGAAGCACACGGCCTTGCCGAAGAAGCGGTCGATCGGCATCTCGTCGATCGATGCGCCGTTCGGGTCGAAGTGCCGAAGCGCATCCACATGGGTCCCCACATGATCCAGCGTCGAGATGAAGTTGGTCTGGAAGGTGATCGGGTCGTCGGGCGTCCCCAGCTCGAGCGCCTTGGTGTTCTCATGGGTCATCGCCTTGAGATAGACCGGGCTCTGGAACAGCTTGTGGGATGGCATGTTGTCCTCGATGTCGAGGCTCAGATCGATGATGCGTCGGGCCATTTGATGTCTTCCCCTATGACTCGTTCTTTTTCAGATGGGCGTCGCGGTTGGCATACAGGTTTTCGTCGGCATAGCCCATGGTCTCGGGCTTGCCGCGGCCGAGCATGACCTGGAACCAGACCGGCTCGAGCGAGTTGTTGTCGTAGCCGTGGATCACGCCCGGCGGGCAGGTGATGCATTCCCAGGGCCCGAGCCGGGTCTCGAGCCGGCGGCCGTCCTCGTCCTCGACGAAGACATCGAGATGGCCCTTGAGCACGAAGAAGGTCTCCTCGACCTCATGGGTGTGGGCGGCGTTCCCCTGCCCCGGGTTCACATACATGATGGAGAGCGTGTGGGCGCGCGCCGGAATCACGCTGGCGTCGTCATGCTTGCCGGAGCCGCCGGCACCGATGAAGCGGTGCTGGGCGCGACGATACCCCTCGATCTTGGCGTCCTCGAACGCCTCCCAGTCGGGCACCTTGTCGCGGAAGCGCCCGACATGGGTCTCCATGATCTCCTCGAGCGTGGCATCGACGAGCTCGGGCGGGCGCGGATGGCGGGCGACGGACACTGGCTTTCTCCCCGGATGGATCGCGGAGGCGAACGGAAGCATGGCCCGCGTGCGGCGTCAAACACGCGCGGTCGTTTCGAGATGTTTTAACGGAGAGGGAGTGGTGCCCAGGGGCGGATTCGAACCACCGACACCGCGATTTTCAGTCGCGTGCTCTACCAACTGAGCTACCTGGGCACACGGGTCAGTTGGACCGCGCGGATATACGGAAATTCATCCGGCCTGTCCAGCGCTCACCCCTGATCCTCGTCCGTATCGTCGAGCCCACCCTCGTACACCGTCGGCGCTTCGTCGGTCGGAATCCGATAATTGCCCCCGAGCCAGCGCGACAGATCCACGTTGGCGCAACGCTGGGAGCAGAAGGGCCGGTGCGCTTCGACGACCGGTTTCGAACAGATGGGACAGGACTTGGCCATCGGCGGAGCGGGAATATCCGTGGAGTGCGGCAATGCGCGAATCGAACGTCAGCCGGACCCTAGCACGACCTCGAATCGTTCGTTCGTTCGGCCCGCTTCGGCAAGAACTTCGAGCCGGCCGACGGTCTGCGATGCCTGGTCCCGAGCGGCAGCAAGGTGCCCGGCCAGCGCCTCGGCGACGGCGGGCGCAGCCAGCAGCCGGTAGCCACCCGACGGGGTCGCGGCGGCGGTGCGCAGGACGGTCCGGAGCGCGGCGTACGCAGCCGCATCGACTGACAGTTCCGGCAACGCGGCGGGCGCGAGCATCCGCTCGGCGAGCGAAAGACCGGTGCGGGTCCGCGTCATCTCGATCAGACCGAGGTTGGTGATCCCCAGGACGTGACAGGCCGCCGGGTCGTCCTTGAGTGCGCCGCGAAGCGCCGAGAGCACCCGGTTGCGGTCGTCACGGGCGCCCATCTTGAGCGCGTCGATGACGATCGCGCCGGCGATGTTGCGGAGCCGGAGCTGGCGGGCGATCTCGGGCATGGCCTTGAGGTTCACGTCGCGGCCGGCCCGGCCCGCCTTGCCAGGCGCGGCGGCGGAGTTGATGTCGATCACGCACATGGCCTCGGCCGTGTCGAAGACGAGCTCCGCGCCGCCGGCGATCCGCACGCGGCGGGCGAGTGCGGCCTCGATCGCCTCTTCGATACCCCGGCCAGCGAACAGGTCGCCCGACCCGCGGGCGATCTTTTCGTCCAGCTCGGGACGGTTCTCTGCCGTCCAGTCGCGGGCCGCCCGTTCGATCGCGCCGTCGCTGCAGACGATCTCGTCCGTCCCCTCGCCCGCGAACCGTTCGAGGACCAAAGCGACGGCTGTCGGCGGCGGCGCAAGACAGGCCGGCGCCCTGCTGTCCGCCCGGGCAGGATCGGGGCTCACCCGCGCGACCCGCGGCCCCTTGTCGGCGAAGCCGTCGGCGACGACGCGCACGTCGACCTGCGCGCCCTCGTTCACCCGCTCGCCAATCCGTGCGTTGCGCGGCGCCCGGTCCGCCGGATCGGACGCGTCGCGGGCGCGCAGATACGCCTCGGCGCCCGTCCCTATGTCGACGAAGGCGCCGTTCAGGCCGTGATCGACCCGGCGCACCCGGCCTCGATAGACCGCGCCGATCAGGCTCGGCTCCGCGTCACGATGATGCACGACGTCCCAGACCGCGCCCGCGCGGATCAGCGCCCCGCGCAGTTCGCCCGGGCCGCCGGCGATGACGATGCTTGTTTTGGCCATGCCGTCCCTATTGGATGTTCGTCCAGCCCAGCCCCTCGAGCATGGCCTTCGCCATGGCGAGGTCGAGGCCGACGATGTTGGTGTAGGAGCCATTGATATCCGGCACGAAGGCACCGGCCGCGCCCTGAATGCCGTAGCCCCCGGCCTTGCCCTGCCACTCATCCGTCGCGAGGTAGGCCGCGATCTCCGGTTCGGGCAGACGCCGAAACCGGACCATGGTCGTCGTGAGCCGGTCGGACCGGCGGCCGTCGGGGGAGATCACGGAAATGCCGCCGAGGACCCGATGGCGCCGGCCGGACAGCATCTCGAGAAAGGTCCTTGCCTCCCCGGCATCCGCGGGCTTGCCGAGCTGACGCCGGCCCACGGCCACGACCGTGTCGGCGGCGAGGATAAAACTTCCCGTTTCACGCGCTGCGACCGCGTCGGCCTTCGCTGTTGCGAGGCGTCGCGCGAGGGCGGGCGGCAACTCGCCGGCCCGCGGCGTTTCGTCGATCTCGGCGGGCACGACCGCATCGGGCACGATCCCGATCTGCGCGAGCAGGTCGAGGCGCCGCGGCGAAGCGGATGCCAGGACGAGGCGCTGGCTCACGGCTGGCCCCCATGGGTTTGCAACATGTTGGGTATCCGGGTTCCCGCCGTCATCGGCGGCGGGCCGGGAGTGATCACGCGCCTACTTGAAGCGGAACGTGATGCGCCCCTTGGTCAGGTCGTAGGGCGTCATTTCCACGTTCACCTTGTCGCCGGCGAGAACGCGAATGCGGTGCTTGCGCATCTTGCCGGCAGTGTGCGCGAGGACTTCGTGGCCGTTGTCGAGCTCCACGCGGAACATTGCGTTGGGCAGGATTTCGGTCACGGTGCCGGAGAATTCGAGCAGGTCTTCTTTGGCCATACCCATCGTCACGTTGTTGATTCAGACCCCCGTGGTGCCACGGGATGGGGCAAGCAACCCGAAAACAGCCAGCAATTCAAGCGTTTTCGCGGATTTTCGCGGCCGGACGGGCGTCAGGCGAACCGGTCGCGCGACGGAAAACGCGCCTTGATCCGCTCAAAAAGCGCGTCCCGCGTCTCGCGATAGGCCGCGAGCAGGACCTCGCGCGCGCCGCTCACATCGCCGGGATGCATCATCGGCCAGTACTCGACCTCGCAGGGAATCGCCCGCGTAAACTCGACCGCCCGGTGCTGCGCCTGGGGCGTAAACGTTATGATCAGGTCGATCGATTTGTCGGTCAGGTCGTCGAAGGTCTTGGTGTGATGGCCGGAGATATCCAGGCCGATCTCGCGCATCACCTCGACGGCGAACGGATCGGCCTCGGCGTCGATGAGCTGGACGCCGGCGCTGTCCACATAGACCCGGTGACCGACGAGATGCTTCATGATCGCTTCGGCCATCGCGGAACGGATGGAGTTTCGGTCGCACGCGAACAGGACGCTGCCGGGAAGATCGCCGCTCATAGTCAGGCCCGGATGTGCAGCGCGCAGATCAGCGTGAACAGCCGACGCGACGTGTCATGATCGATCTCGATGCGGCCATCGAGCATGTCGCGCAGCCGGTCGGATCCTTCGTTGTGCAATCCGCGGCGCCCCATATCGAGTGCCTCGATCTGCGCCGGCGAGGCCGAGCGGATCGCCTCGTAGTAACTCTCGCAGACGGTGAAGTAGTCCTTGATGGTCTTGCGGAACGGTGTCATCGGCACGGGCAGCGCACCCACCGCATCGCCGGCTTCCGTGGCGATGTCGAACAGGAGCTGGCGCCCCTGCGCGCGCAATACGAGGACATAGGGGCCCTCGGGGACCGCGCCGAAATGCGCGGCGTCCGGCGCAAACATGTTGCTCTCGACGAGATCGTAGATGGCAACCTCGATCTCGCGCTCGACGTCGGGGTGGTATCGTACGACCCCCGGGTTGTCGATCTCGACCCGCGCGATCCGGCTGGCCGGCGCGCTCATGCCATCAGCTCCGGGCGCTCAGCTCTCGTCGGCATCGCCCGCGACCCGCACCTCGATCGCGCGCGCATGTGCCTCGAGACCTTCTGCACGGGCCAGTGTCATGGCCGGCTTTGCCAGCGCCGCGAAGCTCCCGGCGTCGGCCGCGAACATCGAGCTCCGCTTCATGAAGTCGAGCACGCCCAGGCCGGACGAGAAGCGCGCGGTGCGCGCCGTGGGGAGGACATGGTTGGGTCCGGCGAGATAATCACCCAGCACCTCGGGCGCATAGGCGCCGAGGAAGATCGAGCCCGCGTTCCGGATCGCGGGCTCCAGCGCTTCCGCTTTCGGCCCGATCAGTTCGAGATGTTCCGCCGCCATGCGGTCGATGTGCGGCACGGCATCGGCGAGATTGCCGAGGACGATGGTCGCACCGAACTGCGCCCAGCTCTCGCCCGCGATGTCGCGGCGCGGCAACAGATCGAGCTGGCGCAGCACCTCCGCCTCGACCGCATCGGCGAGCGCCGGATCGTCCGTCATCAGCACCGACTGGGCGCTCGTATCGTGTTCGGCCTGGCTCAGGAGATCGGCCGCGACCCAGGCCGGGTTGGCGGTGGCATCCGCGACCACGAGGATCTCCGAGGGGCCGGCGATCATGTCGATGCCGACCACGCCAAACACCTGGCGCTTGGCCTCCGCGACGTAGGCATTCCCCGGGCCGACGATCTTGTCCACCGGGGCGATGGTCTCGGTGCCGTGGGCCAGGGCGGCGACCGCCTGGGCGCCGCCGACGCGATAAACCTCATCGACTCCCGCGATATCCGCGGCCGCCAACACCAGCGGGTTGAGCTCGCCGCCGGGCGACGGCACCACCATGACGATGCGATCCACGCCCGCGACCCGTGCCGGGATCGCGTTCATCAGCACCGAGGAGGGATAGGCCGCCGTTCCGCCGGGCACGTAGAGACCCGCCGCCGCGACCGGCCGCCAGCGGCTGACCAGCCGGACCCCCAACGGATCCACATAGTCGAACTCGGCGGGGCGCTGGTTCTCGTGATACGCCGTGATGCGCTCCCGCGCGGTCTCGAGCGCCGCGAGCGCATCGGCATCGCAGGCACCCCGCGCCGCCGCGATCTCGTCCGCCCCGACACGGAGCTCGCCGGCGGTGAGGGTCAGGCGGTCGAACGTCGCGGTCAGCTCCAGGAGCGCGGCGTCGCCCTCGCTTTTCACCCGGGCGACGATCGCCTCGACATCCGCGCGGACATCGACGGCCGCCTCCCGGCGCTCGGCCAGCAGCGCCGCGAACGACGATTCGAAATCGGGATGCGCGGCGTCGAGCCTACGCGACATCTCGGGCGTCCTGGGCCGCGTCACGGAACCGGTCGATCCAGCCGGTGACCTCCGTCGCGCGGGTCTTGAGGGCGGCCCGGTTGACCACGAGGCGCGAGCTGATCTCGGCGATCGTCTCGATCTCCACCAGCCCGTTCGCCTTCAGGGTCGAACCGGTCGAGACGAGATCGACGATCCGCCGGCACAGGCCGAGCGACGGCGCCAGCTCGATCGAACCATTGAGCTTGATGCACTCGGCCTGGACGCCGCGCCGGGCGAAGTGCCGCTGGGTCATGTTGGGATACTTGGTCGCCACGCGGACATGGCTCCACCGTGCCGGGTCGTCCACCGCGACGACCGACTGGGGCGCCGCGACCGCGAGCCGGCACTTGCCGATATCCAGGTCGATGGGGGCGTAGAGCTCGGGATAGTCGAACTCCATGATCACGTCGCTGCCCGCAACGCCGAAATGGGCCGCGCCGAAGGCGACGAAGGTGGCCACGTCGAAGGCGCGCACGCGAATGATGTCGACCGCTGGCACCGAGGTCTCGAAGCGCAGCAGGCGGGATTTCGGGTCGTGGAACGCGGGCTCCGGCTCGATGCCCACATGGGTGAGCAGCGGCATCACTTCATCGAGAATCCGGCCTTTCGGCAGGGCAAGGATCAGTTTCTCGGTCTTCGTCGCCACGATACACCTTCCATCGGGACCATAAACACGGACGATCCGCGGCCACCCGACGGTCCGGGCCGGCACCCTCACAAGCTTTGGGGAGAGGTGTTACTGGTCCGCGTGCTCGGGCCGCCACTGGGTCGGCCAGGGTTCGCCGAAATCCTCCAGATGACAGAGGAGTCCGGTTGTTTGCAACCGGATAGCCCTATCTCCGGAGAAGGTCAATTGTACGCACGGGCCGTCCGCGGCCTGCTCGGGCTCGCAGGAGATCGCCAGGAGATTCAGAAACGCACCGCGATCGCGGAAATCGATGCCCCGGCGTTTGACGTCGACCACGTTGGAGAAGGTGACACCGGAATTGACGCGCTCGCCCGTTTGTCCCGCGCCTTCCCGCTCCCAACGAAACCGGTTGGCGACGAACACGAAGGCCTTCTCCGACAGCTCGTAGGACATATCGCCAATGGGGATGATCGCGTCCTGCAGCGCCCCCGAGATCACGCCCAGGTCCTTTTCGTCCGTCGCCGAGAGCTTCAGCAATGGCACGTCGGCCGGCATCAGCTGTCCTCGACGCGCTCGACGTCCGCGCCGACGAGGCGGAGCTTCTCCTCGAGCCGCTCGTAACCGCGGTCGAGATGATAGATGCGCCGGACCTCGGTCACGCCCTCCGCCGCGAGTCCCGCGAGGACCAGAGACGCGCTCGCCCGCAGGTCCGAGGCCATCACCGGCGCGCCGTGGAGCGCGTCAACCCCGCGCACGATCGCCGTGTTTCCCTGCAGCGTCACGTCCGCCCCCATGCGCTGGAGTTCGGGCACATGCATGAACCGGTTCTCGAAGATCGTCTCGGTCACGACGGATGCGCCCCTGGCCGTCGTCATGAGCGCCAGGAACTGTGCCTGCAGGTCCGTCGGGAAGCCCGGATAGGGATCGGTCTCGACATCGGTGCCCAGCAGATCGGTGTTGGCGCGGCTGACGAAGATGCCGCCATTGCGGGTTTCGATCGTGGTGCCGGTCTTGCGCAGCTGGGCGGCCGCCGCCTCGATATGGTCGAGGCGCGCGCCCTCGAGCTCGACCGTGCCGCCGGTGATCGCGGCCGCCATGGCGTAGGTCCCCGCCTCGATCCGGTCGGGCATGATCGCGTGTTCCGCGCCGTGCAGCCGATCGACCCCCTCGACCGTGAGGGTCGCGGTGCCGACGCCATCGATCTTCGCACCCATGGCGATCAGGCATTCACAGAGATCCGTGATCTCCGGCTCCCGCGCGGCGTTCTCGAAGACGGTCTCGCCCTCCGCCAGCGCCGCGGCCAGAAGCAGGTTCTCCGTCGCGCCGACCGACACCTTGGGGAAGACATAGCGCGCGCCCTTGAGCCCCTCCGGCGCGCTGGCCCGGATGTACCCGGCCTCGACCTCGATCTCCGCGCCCAGCGCCTCCAGCCCCGAGAGGTGGATGTCGACCGGCCGGGTGCCGATGGCGCAGCCGCCGGGCAGCGACACCGTCGCCTCGCCCTCGCGCGCGACGATCGGTCCGAGCACGAGCACCGACGCCCGCATCCTGCGCACGAGGTCATAGGGTGCGGTCGTGCTGGTGATCGTCCGGGCGGTGAGAGACATGACGCGGCCGGTATGTCCGCCGTTGGCCGATTGTCCCTCCAGCGACACCTGCACGCCGTGCTGACCAAGCAGATTCGCCATGGTGGTGATGTCCGCCAGGTGCGGCACGTTCGACAGCACGAGGGGCTCGTCGGTCAGGAGGCTCGCCGCCATCAGCGGCAGGGCCGCATTCTTCGCGCCGCCGATACGGATCGTGCCGTTCAGCGTCTGGCCACCGCGAATCCTGATCTTGTCCATCTCGTCTCGTTACCGGCTGCGATTGATGACGCCATGCCCGATAGACCGGGAATGCGGCAAGAGCGTGTCGTCCTGGTTGCTGCGCCCGACCGCCGGCATCAGAGCTTGGGCACCGTGATGCCGCGCTGGTGCATGTATTTGCCCTTGCGGTCCGCATAGGACACCTCGGGCGCCCCCTCACCTTTCAGGAACAGGAACTGGCAGGCCCCCTCGTTGGCATAGATCTTCGCCGGCAGCGGGGTTGTGTTCGAGAACTCCAGCGTCACATGGCCTTCCCACTCGGGCTCGAGCGGCGTCACGTTTACGATGATGCCGCAGCGCGCGTAGGTGGACTTGCCGAGGCAGATCACCAGCACGTCGCGGGGGATGCGGAAATACTCGACCGTGCGGGCGAGCGCGAAGGAGTTGGGCGGGATCACGCAGACATCCGTCTCGCGATCGACGAAGCTCTCGGCGTCGAAGTTCTTGGGATCGACCGTCGCGGAGTGGACGTTGGTGAAGATCTTGAACTCGCCCGACACCCGCGCGTCGTAGCCGTAGGAGGACAGGCCGTAGGAGATGACCCCCTCGCGGGTCTGCTCGTCGACGAAGGGCTCGATCATGCCTTCGTCCTGGGACATCTGGCGAATCCAGCTATCGGGCATGATCGGCATGGAAAAACCCCCGGGAACCTCGAACGAACCTGCGACTGCAGACCTCAGACCTGCCTTCGCTTGTAGCCGATGGTCTGGCGCCCCTCAAGCGCACCCGGTGGATAAGAAATACATATTATAATTCAGTCGGTTAAACGCCTACGCGCCGTCGTCCAGCAATCCGGAGTCGGGCGTCTCCGCTTGGCGCTCGCGGCGCTGGGCGTTGCGCTTGCGCAGGTTCGCGCGCAGCGCCTCGGCCTGGCGCGCGGCGCGGGCCCGCTCGCTGTCGGTTTTCGCGTCGGGCTTCGGCTCGGTTCTATCCCGCTCGTCGGTCATGCGAGTGCCCTAGCCCGACTGCGAGGCGACCGCCTCGATCTCGACCACCCAGTTGGGCGCGGCCAGCGCCGGCACCATGACGAGGGTGGACGCCGCGGCGTGCCCCTCCATCCAGCTGTCGCGGATATCCCGGAACGCCCCCACGTCACCGGCATTCGTCAGGTAGGCGTTGAGGCGGACGAGGTCGGACATCTGCATCTCCATCGCCGCCAGCGCCGCCTTGATGTTCGCGAAGACCTGGTTGCACTGGCCGGCGAAGTCGTCGGCGCAGTTGCCGTCGGTGTCGATCCCGACCTGGCCGGAGAGAAACACGAGCCGCGCGCCTTCCGGCACCTCGACGATGTGGCTGTAGTTGCTGGCCGGGGCCGGCAGGGTGTCCGGGTTCACGAGCTTGAGCATGGGGTATCTCCGCTTGGATTTCCTGGTTATTCGGCCAGCGCACCGAACGTCGCGGCAACCGTTTCGGGCGCGAGGCCAAGGGCCGCGCCGATCTGGTCGATGATCCGGTGTTCGTCCGGGCTGTCGCGGCCGTCCGCCAGGCTCATGGCGACACTGATCCGCAAAAGCAGATCGGCAGCGCCTTCGTTGCCGGTGCCCGCCGTGATCGTCTTGAGCATCTCGTTGTGCCCGCCGTCTTCGTCCGCCGCCAGGGTCGCGACATGTTCGTCGAACGCGTTGACCACCTCGTGGGGATCGAAGAGCTGCAACTCGGACAGGCTCTCGACCACCGCGTCGAGCCGGGCGCGTTCCGAGAAGCTCACCTCGCCGTCGGCGGTCGCGACCAGCGCGCAGGCGGCCGCCATGGCCTCCAGGAAGGGGCGCTGGCGGTGACGCTGCAATTCCTTGCGGAAACGGTCGAACAAAGCGGTAGCCTCGATCAGAGTTCACGGTCGGACGGGGCGGATATTTACATGCCCGGAGACACGCGCCAACCACGGCCTTGCTGCGGGTGATCGCCCGTGGCATAACGCGCCGCGTTTTCGAACATTGTGCCGCCGTAGCTCAGGGGTAGAGCGCACCATTGGTAATGGTGAGGTCGAGTGTTCAATTCACTCCGGCGGCACCATCGAATTCCCCAAAGACGAGCATTCCTGCCATCGCCCGTCCGCGGCCCGTGCTAGGCTGCGCGCTCGCGATTGCACGGAGGATCGAATCGATGCGCAAGGTTCTGGCCGTTTTCAGCATCGTCGGAATGGTGACGCTGGCAGCACCGAATGTGGCACATGCGGGCTCGTTTACAGACGACATGGCGCGATGCCTGGTGCGCGCGACATCCGAGAGTGAACGGGTGGATCCCGTGCGATGGATCATCGCTGCCGTTACGGTCCACCCCGGCGTTCGGGGCATGGTCGGAATCCAGGAGGACCGGCGGAACGCAGAAACCAAACAGGCGGCAGACCTGTTCGAGGAGCTAATTGTCGTGCGCTGCCGCAACGAGTCCCGAGACGCCATCAACTTCGAAGGCGAGAGCGCCTTTGAGGCGGCATTCAACGTCCTCGGACAAGTTGCCATGCAAACGCTTATGAGTGACCCTGCGGTGAACCGGCAAATGACCCGTCTCGGCGAGGTAATGGACACGACCGAGCTTGAGAAGCTGCTCCAAGGCCGATGAAAAAATCGACCGGAGCGTCCTAGAAAATCTCCGGCTCCGGGATGAGTTCGCCAGCGTGCAGGAAGTCGAAGTCGCAGCCCCGGTTTGCCTGGGTGACATGCTCGGCATACATGGAGACGTAGCCGCGCTCGGGGATCCGCTTGCGAGGCGTCCAGTCTGCCCGGCGCGCGGCGAGTTCCTCTTCACTCACGTCGAGGTCGATCCGGCGCGCCGCCACGTCCAGCGTGATCGGATCGCCGTCGCGCACCAGCGCCAGCGGCCCGCCCACATGGGCCTCGGGTGCCACGTGTAAAACGCAGGTGCCGTAGCTTGTGCCGGACATGCGGGCGTCCGAGATGCGCACCATGTCGCGCACGCCGGCCTCGAGCAGCTTCTTCGGGATCGGCAGCTGGCCCCATTCGGGCATCCCCGGCGCGCCGACGGGCCCGGCGTTCTGCAGCACCAGGACGGACTCGGCGGTCACCGGCAGGTCCGGGTCGTCGATCCGGGCGTCGAGATCGGCCCGGTCATGAAAGACCACGGCCGGCCCGGTGTGCTTGAGCAATGACGTGTCGGCGGCCGTCTGCTTGATCACCGCGCCGTCGGGCGCGAGCGTCCCGGTGAGGACGACCGTCCCGCCGTCGGGCCCGAGCGGATTGTCCCGGCGGCGGATCACGTCGTCATTGTGAAGTTCGGCGTCCGCGTAGGAGTCACCCAAGGGCCGGCCCGAGACCGTCGCCGCGCTGCCGTCGAGCAGGTCGCCGAGCTCGCGCATCAGCGCGCGGAGCCCGCCGGCATAGTAGAAGTCCTCCATCAGGTATTCGCCCGACGGCCGGATGTTCGCGAGCCAGGGCGTGCGCCGGGAAATTTCGTCGAAGCGCGCGAGCGGCAGGTCGACGCCCGCCCGCCCGGCCATGGCGACCAGGTGGATGATCGCGTTGGTGGAGCCGCCGATCGCCATATCGACGGTGATGGCGTTGTCGAAGGAGGCGGCGGTCAGGATGTCCGCCGGCTTCAAATCCTCCCAGACCATCTCGACGATACGCCGTCCCGTCGCGGCCGCCATGACGCCGTGGTTGGCGTCGGGCGCAGGAATCGAGGACGCGCCCGGCAGGGTCAGGCCGAGGGTCTCGGCCATGGACATCATGGTCGCCGCCGTCCCCATGGTCATGCAGGTGCCCGACGACCGCGCGGTGCCGGCGAGCACCTCGTCGACGACCGAGGATTCGACATTGCCCGCGCGATACTCGGCGTAATACTTCCAGTGATCGGTGCCGCTGCCGAGCGTCTCGCCATTCCAGAAGCCGCGCAGCATCGGCCCGGCCGGCATGAAGATCAGCGGCAGGCCCGCCGAGACCGCGCCCATGACAAGGGCCGGCGTGGTCTTGTCGCAGCCGCCCATCAGCACCACCCCGTCCACCGGGTAGGAGCGGATCAGCTCCTCGGCCTCCATCGCCAGCAGGTTGCGGTAGAGCATGGTCGTCGGCTTCATCAGGATCTCGCCGAGCGTGATCGCCGGCATCTCGACCGGGAATCCTCCCGCCTGGAACACCCCGCGCTTGATCTGCTCGGCGCGCTCGGGGAAGTGGCCGTGGCAGGTGTTCAGATCCGACCATGTGTTGAGGATGCCAATCACCGGCTTGCCGTCGAAGTCGGCCGGGCTGAAGCCGAGCTGGCGCAGCCGCCCGCGATGGCTGAAGGCGCGCATGGTCTCGCCGTCGAACCAGCGATGGCTGCGGAGTTGGTCGGGGGAAATGCGTTTGCCGGTCATGTCGGGCTCACAGGGTTCGGGCGTAAGGCGTCGAGAATAGCCTTCACAGCGCCGCTTTGACACGCCCACGCCGTCCCGCTAGGTAGGGCGAACCGCCGACACGAGCCGGCACCACCCTTCCCGAGCCGGGCCCATGTCAACTTCCGACACGCCTCCGCCGCGCAGCGAGCTCACCGGCGCGCGCGCTTTCCGGCATCGCGACTTCCGCTACTTCTGGGCGACGCGGGTCGCGGGCATTCTTGCGACCGAGATGCTGGTCACCACGGTGGGCTGGCAGGTCTACCGGCTGACGTCGAGCGAGCTCAACCTCGGCCTCATCGGCTTCGCCCAGTTCGCCCCCTTCGCGCTGCTGTTCCTGGTCTCGGGCGTCGCCGCGGACCGGTTGCCGCGCATGCGGATCATCCTCGGCTGCGTGGCGCTCCAGACCGTCTGTGCCGCGGTGCTCCTCTGGGGGACGTGGACCGGCAACATCGACTTCGGGGCGATCCTGGCCGTGCTTGTGCTGTTCGGCGTGGCGCGCGCGTTCCAGGCACCCGCCCAGATGGCAATCGTCCCCAACCTCGTGCCCAAGGACGATCTCGCGAACGCCATCGCCTGGTCGGCGACCGGCTTCCAGATGGCGCGGATCATCGGGCCGACGATTTCCGGCCTGCTCATCGCCTTCGGCGCCGCGCGCGGCCAGGACGAGTTCTTCGTCTATGTGCTGTCGGTCGTGATCTTCGTGCTCGCGACGATCCTCGCGGCGATGGTCCGCAAGCCTGTCCAGATCGTCAGTTCCGCCCCCATCACGATCGCCAACATCCTCGGCGGGTTCAAGTTCATCGCCTCGCGCCAGGTAATCTTCGGCGCGATCGGGCTCGACCTGTTCGCCGTCCTGTTCGGCGGTGCGATCGCGCTCCTGCCGGTCTATGCCAAGGACATCCTCGACGTGGGCGCCGACGGCTTCGGGCTCCTGCGTTCCGCCTTCACGCTGGGCTCGTTCATCGGCGCGCTCTACATGACCCAGCACCCGATCACCCGGCGCGCCGGGATCAAGTTGCTGACCGCCGTCGGCATTTTCGGACTCGGGGTGATCGTGTTCGGCGTGTCCGAGCTCTTCTGGCTGTCGGCGGCGGCGCTGATCGTCATGGGGCTCGCGGATTCCGTCAGCGTCTTCATCCGCCAGAACCTGGTGCAGATCATCACGCCCGACGAGATGCGCGGCCGGGTCAGTGCGGTGACGGCGGTCTTCATCGGCGCGTCGAACGAGCTGGGCGAGTTCGAGTCCGGCGTCACGGCTCATTGGTGGGGCACCGTGCCGGCCGTGGTGGTGGGCGGCGCTGCAACGCTCACGGTCGCGGTCGGCTTCACCTGGCTGTTCCCGCAGCTCCGCCAGGTGGACTCTCTGGAGCCCGACGAGCTGATTCGGAAGTATCGCGACCCGCCGCCGCGCGGCTAGGCGTTCACCCTAGTCGATCACCGCGATTGCGTTCACCTCGAGGATGCAGCGCGGGTCGGTCGCGAGCTGGACGATCTGCACCGTGGTGGTGGCAGGCTTGTTGTCGCCGAAATACTCTGCCCAGACCTTGTTGAGGACATCCTGGTCGGACATGTCGGTCAGGAAACGGTCGGCGGTGACGATGTCGTCGAAGGTCGCGCCGACGGCGTCGAGACCCTTCTTCAGGTTCTCCAGCACCGCGCGGGCCTGCCCGTCCATGTCGTCGGGCATGTCGGCGAACTCCTCGGGCACATGTGGATGGCTGTGATAGACCGGCGCGGCCGTCACACCGGCGAGATAGACCGTGGTCCCGCCGGTCACCTTGATGGCCGGTGCGTACGGCATCCAGATATCCGGCGCATCGGGCCAGTGACAATGTTCGATCTTCTTCGCCATGCTTTCCTCCCAGGATGTGAGACCGCGCGGCGCCCACTGGTGCGCGCGACGTTTCGGTTGCTAGGCTCATGCTACGCGAACATGCAGCCCGCGTGGACCACGAAAAAGAACAGCCCATGTTGCCCATCGACAGCCTTTACCGCGGCCGCCAGATCAACCCCGACGGGATCGCGCTCGAGGACGACACGACCCAGCTCACCTACCGCGAGCTGGTCGCGCGGGTCGAGGCGCTCGCCGCCGCACTGCAGGAACGCCTGCCCGAACCCCAAGCCAAGGTCGGCGCGTGCGGCTTCAACAATCTCCAGCATGTGATCGCGATCCTCGCGACCCATCTCGCTGGGCACATCTGGGTCGCGGTGAACCCGCGCTCGGGCAAGGCCGAGAATACGGCCCTGATGGACCTGGTCGAGCCGGATTTGATGATCGCCGACGACGCGGCGCGCGATGCCTTCGACATCGGCGACACGCCGTTCATCGTCGCCGGACCGGACGGCCGATCCCATGCCGACGACACGGTCGACGGGCTGATCGAGGCCTATCGCGGCAAACGGCCCGTCCGCCACCTGCTCGACCCGAACACGGATTTGCAGGCGATCAAGTTCACCGGCGGCTCCACGGGCCTGCCCAAGGCCGTGATGCAGCCCTACCGGACGGGCACGACACTGATCGGCACCGTCCTGTCGGTGTTCGGCCTGAACGCAAACGACATCCAGGCGGCCGCGGCACCGGTCAGCCACGCGGCCTTCATCCTGATGCTGCCGATCTTCGCCACGGGCGGGCGCAACATCGTCCTGCCGACGCCCGACCCGGACCGCATCCTGCATGCCTTCGAGAAGCGCGACGTCAGCACGATCTTCATGCCGCCGACGATGATCTACAAGGTGATGGCCGACCCGGATATCGAACGACGGACATTCCCGAACCTGCGCCACCTGATCTACGGCGCGGCGCCGATGCCGCCGGAGAAGGTGCGCGAGGCCCAGGCGGTTTTCCCGCACGCGCTCGAAACCCTGTACGGCCAGACCGAGGCCTCCTCTGTCTGCACGACCATGACGGCGGCCGAGCTGGAGATGGACGCGAACAACGGCTCGGTGGGCCGCGCGACCCCCCTCATGCGCGTCGAGATCAAGGACCCGGACGGCAACATCCTGCCGCCGGGCGAAGCCGGCGAGGTCGTCGTGCGCGGCGGGCTCACCATGACCGGCTACTACAAGAACCCGGACGCGACGGCCGAGGCATTCAAGGACGGCTGGCTGCACACCGGCGACGGCGGGCTCATCGACGAGCGCGGCTATCTGTTCCTGAAGGACCGGCTGCGCGACGTGATCATCTCCGGCGGGTTCAATGTCTATCCGACGGATGTCGAGGGCGCGCTTGTGCGCCACCCCGATGTCTATGAGTGCGTCGTGTTCGGTGCCGAGGACGATCACTGGGGCGAGCGGGTCGAAGCCGCCGTCCAGCTCCGAGACGGCGCATCGGCCAGCGCCGACGAGCTGATCGCCCACGCCAAGGCCGAGCTCGGCTCGGTCAAGGCCCCCAAGACCGTGCACCTGGTCGAGGACCTGCCGCGCAGCGCCGTCGGCAAGGTTCTGCGCCGCGAAGTCAAGGAACGGTTCGCATCAGCATCAGACTGATAGATCCGTCACGCCCGGGCTTGACCCGGGCATCTCTTCACAGCGGCGCCCGAGATGCGCGGATCAAGTCCGCGCATGACGATGGGAGCTTGGCGTCGAACTCTGAAGCATCGTAAATAGACAGCCATGCAAATCACCGACATCCGCGAAACCGCGATCCCGCTCAACTCGAACCTGCGCAACGCGGTGTTCGACTTCAGCCAGATGACCACCTCCATCGTCGCGGTCATCACCGACGTGGTCCGCGACGGCAAGCCCGTCGTCGGCTACGCCTTCAACTCCACGGGGCGGTATGCCTGCGGTGCCCAGATGCGGTCGCGGTTCATCCCGCGGATCATGGACTCCGACCCCGACAGCCTGATCGACGAGGAACGGGGCAATCTCGACCCGGAGGCGATCCTCGCCGCCATGATGCAGGGCGAGAAGCCCGGCGGGCATTCCGACCGCTCGGTGGGCATCGGCACCATCGAGGTCGCCGTGTGGGACGCGATCGCCAAGATCGAGGAGAAGCCCGCCTACCAATCGATCGCGGATCGCTACAATCCCGGCGGCGAAAAGCCCGACATGTTCGTCTATGTGGGCGGCGGCTGGTACGCGCCCGGCAAGGGCATCCCCGAACTGCTCGACGAGATGCGCGGCTATCTCGACATGGGTTACACCCAGCTCAAGATGAAAGTGGGCGGCGCCACCATCGCCGAGGACATCGAGCGGCTCGAGGCGGTGCTCAAGCTGGTCGGCGACGATGGCTGGAACCTCGCCGTCGATGCCAATTGCGGCCTCACACCCGACGAAGCACGCGCCTATGCGAAGGCGCTCGCGCCCTACAAGCTGCGCTGGTACGAGGAGCCGACCGACCCGCTCGACTACGCGCTGATGGCCGAGCTGGCCGAGATCTACGAGCCGCCGCTCGCGACGGGCGAGAACCTGTTCTCGCAGCAGGACATGCGGAACCTCGTCACGTTCGGCGGCATGCGCCAGAACCATGACGTGCTGCAGATAGATCCGCCCCAGAGCTATGGCGTGGTCGCGGTCGCGCGCACCATGGAGATGCTCAATCAGTCGGGATGGGCCGCCGGCAACTCGGTCATGCCCCATGGCGGCAACCAGATGTCGCTGCACATCGCCGCCGGCCTGGGCATGCTCTTGTGCGAATCCTATCCCAATACCTTCGGCATGTTTTCCGGCTTTGCCGACGACGCCGAGATCATCGACGGCTATCTCAAGCTCGACCCCGAGCGGCCGGGCATCGGCTTCGAGGCCCAGGCCGATCTCTACAAGGTGATGTCGGAGCTGGCCGCGGCATAGAATTGAACGAAACGCCGGGCGGCAGACCCCGGTGAATAAACACGGGAGCGCAATGCCATGATGTTCGAATACTTCCCCGACAACTATCCCTGGTCCATGGCCGCGGTCATGGCGATCAACGCCGGCGCCGTCCTGTCCGAGGTGGACGAGGCCCTCAAGCCGCTCAAGCCGATGGCGGCTGCCAACGACGACGCGGCCAACGAGGCCTGGCACAAGCAGTGGATGATGCTGGGCGAACGCAGCGAGCGGCTGGCCGACGAGGACGACGCGGCCGGACGCCGGATCAGCGCCTCCGCCAAGTACAAGCGCGCGGCGGTCTATTTCATGACGGCCGAACGCATGTGCAAGTCGAACGACCCGATCCGGATCGAGACCTACAAGCATATGCTCGACGTCTTCCGGAAGGGCGTGGAACGCGAAAACGGCCCGGCCGAATGGGTCGAGGTGCCGTATTCGCACAATGGCGATGACACGAGCCTGCCGGCGCTCTTCTATCCCGCCGATCCCGGCGCGGTGACCGGCGACGGGCCGCCGCCCTGCATCATCCATTTCGACGGCCTCGACGTGATGAAGGAGTTCCTCTACCTGGCCGGCGTCGCGAGGGCCTATGCGGCGCGCGGCATCTCCACATTGCTGATCGATCATCCCGGGGTCGGCGAGGCGCTGCGCCTGCGCGACCTCAAGCTGTTCCCCGAGACCGAGGTGCCGGCCGGCGCGGCCATGGACTATCTCGAAGGGCGCGCCGACGTGGATTCCGACCGGGTCGGTATGGCCGGCATCAGCCTTGGGGGCTACTACGTGCCACGCGCGGCGGGCTTCGAGCATCGCCTCAAATGCGCGATCGCCTGGGGCGCCATCAACGACTACGGCAAGATCACCCGCGGCCGCCTCGACGGGACCGGCACGAAGCTCTCGGTCTCGCACTGGGAGGAACACATGAACTGGGTGTTCGGCACCAACTCGGCCGAGGAGATCCTCGAGGTCGTGGACCGGATGAACCTCGAGGAAGCCGTGCCCAACATCCAATGCCCGCTGCTGGTGGTGCATGGCGAGGGCGATCGCCAAATTCCGCTTGAGATGGCTCAGAAGACCATCCGCGATGCGGTCAAGAGTCCGCGCGCCGATCTCAAGGTGTTCACCGCCGACGATGGCGGCATCGAGCATTGCCAGGTCGATCATGGGGCGCTGGCGGTCGAGTATATGGCCGACTGGGCGGCCGACGTGCTGGAATCCGGGACGCGTTGACGCAAGCCGTTTGACTCAATCAAACGCTTGATTGAATATTCTTCCCGATCGTCCGGTCAACGGACGGCAGGGAGGAACAGTGACGGCACTTCCACTGGAAGATGCTGGCATCGCGCCGGAACCCCGGGGCGAGGCCACGCGCCAACGAATTCTGGACGCCGCCGTGCGCCTGTTCTCGGAGCATGGCATCAACGGCGTGTCCCTGCGCACGATCACGGCCGAGGCCGGCGCGAACTCGGCCGCCGCGAACTACCATTTCGGATCCAAGAAGGGCCTGCTCGACGCCGTCTTCGAGCGCCACGCGTCGGGCATCGCCGCCGAACGCGAGGTGCTGCTCGCCGACTGCCGGGATGCCCCGGGCCGCCCACAGCTCCTCGAACAGATCATCGCGGCATTTCTCGAGCCCGGCATGCGCGGCGCCCATGGCGGCGCGACATTCGCGCGGTTGCGCGGGCGGATGCTGGCCGAGAGCAGCGACCAGACCCGCGAGCTCTACGCGCTGCATTTCAACGATTCGAGCAGCCGCTTCCTCGAGGCGCTGGGCCAGGCGCTGCCCGACCTGCCCGCCCATGATCTCCACTGGCGCTTCCACATGCTGCTCGGGTCGATGGTCTACACCCTCGCCAATCCCGGGCGAATTCAGATTCTCACCGGCCAGGCCTGCGACCCGTCCGACCCGGACGCGGCGCTCGGCTATCTCGTCCCCATGCTGGCCCAGATGTTCCGCGGCGAGCCGATTCCACAATCGGTCGCGCCATCTGGGGGCACGTACGCAATCCATCAAACCAACCGCTAAATCGAAGGAAACTGCACGATGGCAAATCCGAACAGTGACATGCGCGTCACCCACGAGCTGCTCGAAGAGTATGCCCAGAAATACAAGAACTGGGGCCGTTGGGGCGACGACGACGAGATCGGTACGCTGAACTACACGACCGAGGAAGACGTTGTCGGCGCGGCGCAGCTGGTCAAGAAGGGCAAGGTCATGTCCATGGGCCTGAACTATGACCAGTTCGGACCCCAGGGCGCCAAGACCCCCTACCCGGCCATGGGCCGCTTCAACCCGATCCACATGATGACCCGCACGGGCACCGATGCCTACGCCGGCGTGCTCGACCATCGCGGCATCCGCGGCGCGGACGACCTGATCATGATGCCGCTGCAGTGCGGCACCCAGTGGGACGGGCTCGGCCACGTCTTCTACAAGGACTTCATGTGGAACGGCTACGACTGTCGTGAGGTCACGACCGCCGGCGCGCAGAAGGCCGGCATCGAGAAGACCAAGGCCAAGATGACCGGCCGCGGCGTGTTTCTCGACCTGCCGCGGGTCAAGGGCGTGGACTGCCTGGAAGACGGCTACCCGATCACCAACAAGGATCTGGACGAGGCCTGCGAGGAGCAGGGCGTCGAGGTGCGCAAGGGCGACTTCGTGGTCCTGCGCACGGGCATGATGGAGCGTTGCCTCGACGACGGCAGCTGGGACGGCTACGCCGGCGGCGACGCGCCGGGCATGGCGTTCGAGACCCTCGACTGGATCTACAACAAGGAAATCGCCGGCTACGCATCCGACACCTGGGGCAACGAGGTGCGTCCCTGCGAGACCGACGAGAACATCAACCAGCCCTGGCACTGGATCGCCATCCCGATCCTGGGCCTGACCATGGGCGAGATCTTCTATCTCAAGGACATCGCGGACGATTGCGCCGAGGACAAGGTCTACGAGTTCATGTTTGTCGCCCCGGCGCTCCCGATCACGGGTGCGGTGGGTTCGCCGGTCAATCCGCTGGCGATCAAGTAGTGGGACGGAGGGTTTAATTAATACTGTCCCGAGTCCGCCGTATCGGTAGGATGGTCTGTAACAACGGACCCGAATACCGGTCACGGATGTTTGTGAGGGTTGTCCTTGACCCGTTCCAGGGCCAACCGCAGAGTTCAATTCAGGAACGGGGGAGCGCTCAACGTCTCTAGGGAGGATCAAATGCGCAAAACACTTCTAGCAACCACCAGCCTTGCCGTGGGCATGGTCCTGGCCATCGGGTCGGCTGCCGCCGGCCCTGTCGGCAAGACCGTCGAGGAAGCCAAGGCAAACGCGAGTGTCGTCCTCGACTGGCTCGAGGGTGAGGCCCCCAGCTACGGCACCAACAACGTCACCTATGACGGCCCGGTCATCGAGTTCCGCTCGACCAGCCATATTCCGGCCGTCTCGGGTCTCGCCAAGATGCAGATCAAGGGCTTCAACAACCTCGAGAAGATGTCCGGCGGCAAGATCAAGGTCTCGACGACCTGGTCCCAGTCGGTCCATGGCGTTCGCGAAGGCCGCAAGGCGGTCCGCACCGGCCTGTCCGACCAGGCGCCCTGCTTCTCGCTCTATACCGCGCGGGACTACAATGTGGTTGGCGGACTGGGACTGCCGTTCCTGTTCAACAATTCGCATGAAGCGGTGGCCACGGCCGAGGCGATCTATCCGAAGTACCTGAAGGAAGAGTTCGAGCGCTTCAAGGTCAAGATCATGCGCGAGGCGCACACCGGCCCGTACCATCTGTACAACAACAAGCCGGTTCGCACGCTTGCCGACGTCCAGGGCATGAAGGTTCGTGCCGGCGGCGGCACGCACGCCCAGATCATCGGCGCGCTGGGTGCGACCCAGGTGTCCATGCCGGGTGCCTCGGCCTACACGGCCGTGCAGCGCGGCACGCTCGATGCGATCCACTTCAACGACGCCGCGGCGCTGATCTTCAAGCTCCACGAGGTCTCGAAATACCGCACCGAGAACGGCTTCAACGTGCTGACGATCGAGTACTGCATGTCCGCCGACTGGTTCGACGATCTGCCGGCCGATCTCCAGGTTGTCGTCAACAACTGGGGCCGCCAGATGGCGATCGCCGAAGCCGTTGGCTTCTATGACTATGGCGGTGTGGTCAACGTCGCAAAGATGGAAGAGCAGGGCCTCGAGTCGATCGACATGGGCCAGGCCGAACTCGACAAGTGGAAAGCCGCCGTCGCGGGTGTCGAGGCGGCCTGGGTTGCGGACGCCGAGAAGAAGGGCGTCCCGGCCAAGGCCATGATGGCCGAAATTCGCGAAAACGCCGCGAAGTTCGCCGGCATGTCCGCGAACGAGATCATGAATCAGGCGATTCACAATCCCGTTCAGGGCATGTACGACATGAAGTAACGGAGGTTTCGTCCGGCTGGCGTCCGCGCCGGCCGGACACCTTCTGAAAGGCTCCCGAAGCATGGAAAAAATCGAAAAAGCGTTTTTGTTCGTTTCCAGAAACCTCGACAAGCTCGGCGGACTGATCGTCCTGCCCGCAATTTCCACGATCGTGATCGTCGATGTGTTCAAGCGCTATGTGCTGAACGATCCGTGGATCTGGAGCCTCGAGTTCAACGAGTGGATGCTGTTGCTGATCTTCGCGTTCGCCATCCCGGAATGCACCCGCCAGAACGGCCATGTGCGCATGGAATTGCTGATCTCGAACCTTCCCAAACGCAGCCAGGAGGCGATGGACGTCGTCTATATCCTGTGCGCGATTACCCTTTTCTATCTCCTGGGCCACCATGCCTGGGAGGAGTTCCTGTTCGATTACGACCTGGGACGAATAACCGAATTTGTCCGGCTGCCGATCTGGGGCCACCATCTCGCGATTTTCGGGATGTGCGTGATCCTGATCATCTATTACGTGCTGCGGCTGATCGCCACGATCTTCAATTTTGGGCAGTTCACACGGACCGAGTCCGTTGGACTGGAGGAATAGCCGATGACCCGTTCGATCAACATTCCGGCGCTGGCCGTACTCGTCGTCATCCTGCTGGCCGCCGCGATCTTCAGCGCCACCGATATGCTCGACACGCTGAAGACGTTCGACAAGGGCGCGGTCGGCCTCGTCGCGTTCGCAGCGATGATGCTGCTGATCGTCCTGGGCGTGCCCATCGGGTTCGCAATGCTGGCAACCGCGGTCGCCGGCTTCTTTATCGTCGGGCGCTCGAATTTCGCCGAGACCCAGCTCTCGATCACCTTCATCGAGCAGGGCACGAGCTTCGTGTTCGTCGCCGTGCCCCTCTATTTCATGATGGGTCAGCTCGTCCAGCGCACGAACATCGCCTACGACCTCTATGAATGCGTCTATCGCTGGCTGGGCCGGTTGCCCGGCGGCTTGGCCATCTCGTCGGTCGTGGCCTGCGGCGGGTTCGGCGCGGTGTCGGGCGGCAGCGTGACAGCGGTTGCGACCATGGCGCCCATGTGTATCCCGGCCATGCGCCGCTACAACTACGACGACTCGCTCGCCACGGGCAGCGTGAGCGCCGCGGGAACGCTCGGCATCCTCATTCCGCCATCGATCATCATGATCGGCTACGGCATCCTGACCGAGACCTCGATCGGTGCGCTGTTCATCGCCGGCATCATTCCCGGCATCCTGATGACCATCGGCTACTCGGCGACCATTGCCATCAAGTGCATGATCAACCCGGAGCTCGGGCCGGTCGGCGAGAAATACACCTGGGGCGAGAAGATCCGGTCCCTGAACAAGGTCACCCCGATCTTCCTGACCTTCATCGTGGTCATTGGCGGCATCTATACGGGCATTTTCACGCCGACCGAGGCCGCGGGCGTGGGCGTGTTCGCGCTGATCGCGATTTCCCTGTTCATGCGGCGGCTGAACTTCACCAACTTCAAGGAATCGCTGCTCAAGTCCATGCACACGTCGGCGATGATCTTCGTGATCATCATCGGCGGTCACATGATGGGCAAGTTCGTGGTGCTGACCGGCCTGACGACAGGCGTCGTCGACTGGATCACGGCGGCGAACCTCTCGCCGCTGATGGTGATGCTGATGATCAGCCTGCTGTTCATCGTGCTGGGCATGGTGCTCGACGTCTGGGGGATGCTGATCCTGACGATCCCGTTCACCATGCCGATCATCCTGGACCTGGGCTACAGCCCGGTCTGGTATGGCGTCTATGCGGTGATCATGGCGGAACTGGCACTCATCACGCCGCCGGTGGGCATCAACGTCTACGTGATGGCAAAGATGGCGCCCGACGTGCCTCTGATGAAGATCTTCAAGGGCGTCGCCCCGTTCTTCATCTTCACGCTGTTCCTGGTCGCGTTGATCACCATTTTCCCCGAGCTGGCGCTGTGGCTGCCGCGCACGGCGGGAATGGGCGTCTTCTAGACAGGCGGAAGGCCCGGAACCGGAAGGTCAGCGCAGCGCGCGCCGTTTCGTGTCCGGGTTCTTCTGTGTCGGTGCGCTGGCCGTCGCCGGGCCACTCAGCCGTGGCAGCGGCGTGACGGTCTGGCGCGGCACAGGTGTGTCCGACTGGCGCATATCATCTTCGACGGGAAGCTGACGGCGCCGCCGATCGGGCCCGGAGAAGGACTGCGAACGGATAAACCGGCGCGGGTTGTTCAGCAGGCTCTCAAGACGGGCACCGACGCCCTTTACCGTCACAGGCTTGGCGAGGAACTCGGTCACGCCGGCGTCCCGGGCCGCCTCGACATGCTGCTTTTCGGAGAACCCGGTAACCATCAGGACCGGGACCCTGGTCGCGGGATGGGACGGATCGTCGCGTAACATGCGGGTAAACTCGAGACCATTCAGCGGTTCCATCATCATGTCGGTGATGATGACGTCCGGCACCATCAACTTGCTGTCGTTCAGGGCAACCATGCCATTGGCCGCCTCGCGCACCTGCGAGATCGAAAGCGCTTCGAGAATGCTGCGCAAAAGCCGCCGCATGTGATCGTTGTCGTCCACGATCATCACGACGAGGTTCGCCATATCGTTGTCGCCGGGTGGGATCACGTACTACCTCGGGGCTTGGCGCAACCGCAGAACAGATGCGCGATAAATCATCCAACAGTTGGTAAACTATGGGTTCGTTTGGTTAACAAAATATTTCGCTCCGGCGTCCACACGCCGCATACCATGGGATGCCGGCCCGGAGCGGATCAAAGGGGAAGGAACAGAGACCATGAGCGGTAGCGTCGACATCTATCACAACCCGCGGTGCAGCAAATCGCGCGCAACCCTGGAACTCCTGGAATCGCGCGGCATCGAGGTCTCGGTGATCGAGTATCTGCAGGAACCGCCGGACGATATCGAGCTGCGACAGCTGCTCGACCTGCTGGGAATCTCGGCCCGCGACCTGCTGCGCAAGAGTGAGGCACCTTACAAGCAGCTGAACCTCGGCGACCCCTCCAAAACCGAGGACGACATCATCGAGGCCATTCTCAAGTTTCCGATTCTCATGGAGCGCCCGATCGTGGTGACGAACGGTAAGGCGCGGCTCGGCCGCCCCCCCGAAGCCGTCCTGGAGATTCTTTAGCCGCGGCTGTCATGACGACAGCCCGCCCGGTCTCGTACGCGGCCGGCCCCGGACACCGCCGATCGTTTCGCGAAACGACGGCGGCGTTCCGCGAAGGCCGGGAAACACCGCGCGCGTTCCTGGAAGACCATCTGGCGCGGATCGAGGCGGCGGAACCGAACGTGCGGGCCTTTGCGGCCCTGACCCTGGACACCGCGCGCGCGGATGCCGACGCCGCGACCGAGCGATATCGTGACGGCACGCCACGGTCGGCCATCGACGGGCTGCCCATCGGCCTCAAGGACCTGATCCAGACCGCGGGCGTGACGACCGGTTCGGGAAGCCCGATCTTCGACGGATGGATTCCGGACCGGGACGCACCCGTCACCGCGGCCCTGAAACGTGCAGGCGCCGTGATCGTCGGGAAAACGGCGACCACCGAGTTCGCCTATGGGGCGATCGCCGAAACCCGGAATCCCTATGACCACGCGCGGACCCCCGGCACCTCATCGAGCGGTTCTGCCGCGGCCGTCGGGGCCGGCATGCTGCCGGCCGCCATCGGCACCCAGCTGATGTCGTCGGTGATGCGCCCGGCGAGCTACTGCGCGCATGTGGGGGTGAAGCCAACCTTCGGCGTGATCCGGCAGGACGCGATTCACCCGTTCTCGCCGTCGGGCGAGCATGTGGGGGTCCATGCCGATGCGCTGGAGGACGCCTGGCAGGTGCTGCACGTCCTGTCTGCCGAAGCCGGGCCCATCCCCGGTTTGCGCGGACTTACGGGACCTGCGTCGCTGCCCGAGCAGCGGCTTCCCCGGCGGTTGATGCGCATGTACACGCCGGGTTGGGAGAAGGCCGAACCGGATGTCCGCGCGGCATTCGAGGACGCACTCGGCAGGCTTTGCGATGCGGGCGTGGACATCGTCGAGCCGGCTGACGATCCGCAACTCCGGGCGCTCGAGGCCGACTATGCCCACGCCGACGCCTGCATCGCGGACATCGCCGCCTTCGAGATGCGCTGGCCGTTCCTCGAATACGCAGACGAAGGCCACCGTTTTCACGACCGCATCGAGGCAGCGCTGGCACGTGCGCGCGAGATCACCCTCGACGACTATCACGCGGCGCTGGACTGGAAGGACGCATTCCGACGGCGGTTCGCGGCCACGGCAGAGACGTTCGACGGTGCCATCGGGCTCACCGCGCCGGAAATCGCACCTGTCGGGCTCGAAAATCTCGGTCACCCCGTCATGTGTTCGCCGGCGTCCTGCATCGGCGCTCCGGCACTGACACTGCCGGCCCTGTCCACGCACAACCTTCCGCTGGGCCTTCAGGTGATCGGGTATCACCACCGGGACGCCGACCTGTTCGCGATCGCCAGCGGGGTCGATCATGTCCTCGCGACCTGACAGGCCTTTGAAAATCTGTGTCGTCGGCGCCGGTGCGATCGGCGGCATCCTCACCGCGCGCCTCGCACGCGCCGGTCACACGCTGTCCGCTATCGCCCGGGGCGCCCATCTGGAAGCCATTCGTGCCAACGGCCTCACCCTGCGCGACGGGACCGGGACCTTCACGGCCGACGTTACGGCGTCGGACAACGCAGACGATCTCGAAGCGCAGGACTTCGTCATCATCACGGTGAAGGCACCCGCCCTGCCCGGCGTCGCGCCCACGCTCGCGCCGTTGTTGCGCGATGACACCGCCGTCGTGACCGCGATGAATGGCGTGCCCTGGTGGTTCTGCGATGCACTGACGGGGCCGCTTGCCGGGCGCGCGCTCACGGCAACCGACCATGGCGGCGTGCTCGCGGGAACCCTGAACCGCGACAGGCTGCTCGGCTGCGTGGTCCATGCCGGCGCATCGGTCCCCGAACCGGGGATCGTCCATCACGCCGCCGGAAACCTTTTCATCGTCGGTGACGCCCGCCGACGGGTTTCGACCCCGGCAACGGAACTGGCCGACGCGATAACCGACGCCGGGCTCGACGGGCGCACGAGCGACGATATTCATGGTGAAATCTGGATGAAGCTCCTCGGCAACATGGGCATGGGCCCCATCTGCGCACTCACCGGCGCGACGCTGGCGGGTCTCGCGGGCGATCGCGACGTCCGTCCGATTGCGGCAGCGATGATACGGGAAGCCGCAAATGTGGGGGATGCGCTGGGCCTGCCGATGAACATGGACGCCGAGGCGCGGATCGATCTCGGCGCGGAGCTGGGCGAGTTCAAGCCCTCGATCCTCCAGGATCTCGAACTCGGGCGGCCGATGGAAATCGATGCAATGGTGACGGTCGTCGCGGAGATGGGAGCAATCGCGGACATCCCGACCCCGACAATCGACACGGTGCTCGCCCTCCTGCGAGGCCGCGCGCGCCGCGCGGGCCTGTACAAGACGCAGAACTGACCATGCGGCGGTCGTCCCTCGCGGTCCTGTTCGCGATGATGTTCTCGAGCCAGCTCGCGCTCACGATCTTCCTGCCCGCCGTCCCGGACATTGCACGCGACCTGGGCACCAGCCTGGGACGGACCCAGCTGATCATCCCGGCCTATCTGATCGCCTTCGCGTTCATGCAGCTGGTTGTCGGGCCGCTATCCGACCGCTTCGGACGCCGCCCGGTCATCATGGGTGGCGTCGCACTGTTCATGGTCGCCAGTCTTGCCTGCGCGCTGTCCACGGACATCTGGCAACTGCTTGTCGCCCGCTTCTTCCAGGCCGCAGGCGCCTGCGCCTCCATCGTGGTCGGTCGCGCCACGGTCCGCGACACCAGCGAGGGCAAAGCCGCGGCGCAGGCCATGTCCTACGTTGCGATTTCCCTGGGCGTGGGCCCCGCGGTCGCACCGTTGATCGGTGCCCAGCTGACGGCGCTGTTCGACTGGCGGGCCGTGTTCTTCGCCACCGCGGCCATCAGCGCCGCATCGCTGATCGTCGCCATCCCGGTCCTGCGCGAAACCCTACCCCCATCGGCGCGCAGGAAGATCGACATCTTCCAACTCGCGCGCGGATACCTGGAACTGTTCCGCCGCGCCGGATTCATGGGTTACAGCCTGACCATCTCGTTCCAGAGCGCGATCTTCCAGATCTTCATGACCGCCTCGCCGATCGTGCTCATCAGCCAGATGGACGTTAGCCCGCAGCTCTACGGCGCCTACCTGGTGGTGATCCCGATCGCGTTCATCGCGGGCAGCTTCATGTCCGGCCGCCTCGTCCGCCACCTGCCGGTCGATCTCATCGTCGGTGTAGGGTGCACGCTCGGCGTGCTCGGGGGACTTCTTCAGGCCGGCATGGCGATCTCGGGTCTCGCGACACCGACATGGATCATCGCCGCGGTCCTCGTCTCCAACTTCGGCACCGGGCTCGTGCTCGCGAACTGCTACGCCCAGGCGCTCAACACCGTCCCGCCGTCCTTCGCGGGCGCCGCCTCGGCGATGAGCGGGTGCCTACACATGGGATGGGCATTCACCATGGCACTGATCGTGGCCAACCTACCCCACGACCTGTCCCTCCAGATGGGACTGGCACAGACGGCCACGACCATTCTGGGCTTGGCCGTTTTCCTGGTAGTGGTCCGGGTCGTCAGCCGGCGGTAATCCGCGCCGCGAGAAACCGGGCTAGACCTGGGCCGTCAGCCCAGCCGCCTCGATCCCTGCGACCGCACAGGCCTCGTCATTGTCGGACGTGTCGCCGGTGACGCCCACCGCGCCGGCGACATTGCCGTCGGCATCGCGGATCAGCACCCCGCCGGCCACCGGAATCACCCGGCCGCCCGACGCGACGGCAACCGCGTTGCCGAAATGCTCGCGGGTCAGGAAATCCGTCTCGTTGGCGCGCGACGAGCGGCCGATCGCCAGTCCGCCCCAGGCCTTGCCGAAGGCGATCTCGAACCGCATGATTCCGCTCTTGTCCTCGCGCTGCATGGCAACGGGATGACCGCCATCGTCAAGCACCACGATGGTCAACGGGCCGATGTCGAGCTCACGTCCCTTGGCCTGGCCGGCCGCGATGATCGTGTTTGCCTGTTCCAGTGTCACCTTCGCCATGGTCTTGCTCCTCAACGGAAATTCTGCAGTCAGATTCGAGCGCGCAGACTAGCCGTCGGCCCCGCCGAAAACCAGTAGAACAGCGGGGATACTTCATGAAACTACTCCGCGGCAGCCCGGCCCTTCTGGTTGCTGTAAGCACCCGCCAGGTAGTCTGCGAAGAAATCTCCATAGCGCAGCGGTTCGTACTTGCAAGGGTGTTCGTCCGGGCAGCAACTCTCGACCGGCACGATGATGTCATCCAGGTCCGGATTGAAGAAGAAGGCCAGCGAGTAGCGATCCTCGGTCGTCGCGGCCGTCACCCGGTGGGGCGATGCGAGAAACCGGTCGTTCGACCAGCGGCGCATCATGTTGCCGGAGTTGACGATCAGGCTCCGCGCCATGGGCGGGTGATCGATCCACTCGCCTTCGGGGGTCTTGATCTGCAGGCCCGGCTGATTGCTCTGGGGCAGCATGGTGATGAAGCCGGCGTCCGTGTGGGACGCGGACCCGAACAGGTCATCGCGCAGCTCGCCCACGGCCGGATACTTGACCATGCGGACGACGATCGAAGGATCCTTGAAATAGTCGTCGAAAAAGTCCGCCGGCATCCCGAGCGCGCGCGCATAGACCGGCAACATGCGGTAGCCCAGGTCCGACAGCATGGCATGATAAGCCATCTGCGATTCGCGAAACCCCGGCGCCATCGCGGGATCGGGCCACTGGTTCAGGCAGCGGAATCGCTCTCCGGAGACAACCTTGGGATCGTCCGGCGACCGGTCCTGGTGATAGGTGAGATTCTCCATCGCGTTGGGCTTGAGCCCCGCCGTCCCGTCGACCGAATGGTTCTTGTTGAGCGACAGCCCCATCGGCACATAGCCGATCTGGTGCTCGTTCACTTTCACCTTGAGCTTCTCGTCCCGGGGCAGATCGTGGAACTGCTTCGATCCGGCAAACGCCGCATCGATGACGTCCCAGTCCAGATCGTGGTTTACGAGCATCATGAACCCGACACGCTCGAACGCGTCGCGCACCTGGTCGGCCAGGGTTTCGAGGGCACCGTTCTCGCCGGCCAGGTAGGGGCCGACATCGATGATCGGAAACTCTTCCGTCGTTGCGGTTCTGAAGGGGCGTTCGTTTCTGGTGCTGGAAGACATGTTGGGCTCCTGTGGGTGGCCGTCGTGGGCCGCGTTTGTCGCCGAGCTTTTCCGATCCGCCGGGGACCAACAAGTTTTCAAAATCGCGCGTCTCACCGATTAAGACTCGCGGCGACGCAATCTGCGGTCCCGGTACATCTGTGGCAAACCGGACCCGACGGAAAGCAAATCCCCTCGTCCGTCGGGGGCTGGGAGATACTCAATGAGCAAAACAGTCGGTATCGTGGGACTTGGCGCGATGGGGTCCGCCATGGCGATCATGCTGGTGAAAGCCGGGTTCGACGTGGTCGGCTTCGACTTGCGCGACGCGGCGCTCGACGAGCTTGAGCAGAATGGCGGCCGCCGGGCCGACAGCCCGCGCGACGTCGCCGAGAAGGCTGATGTCGTCATCCTCTCGCTGCCGTCGATCGAAGCCTTCCAGGCAGTGATTGCGGGCCAGGGGAGCGTCACCTCGGCAGGCCGGGACGGCCTCGTGCTGATCGACACCTGCACCATGCCCATCGCAGTGAAGGAAGAAGGCGCGCGGATTGCGGCCGACAGCGGCATGACGCTGATCGACGGGACCGTCAGCGGCAATCGCGACATGATTTTCGCAAAGACGCTGACCGCCTACATGAGCGGCGACAAGGATGCCTACGATGCCAACGCGGACGTCCTGTCGGCGTTCACGCGCAAGCACACCCATGTCGGCGCCTTCGGCAACGCCAGCAAGATCAAGTTCGTGATCAACCATCTGGTCTGCGTGCTGACGGCGGCGAACGCCGAGGCCATGGCGATGGGCCTCAAGGCCGGGCTCCAGGCCGAGGACATCTTCGACCTGGTCAAGGACAGCGCGGCCAACTCGGTATTGTGGGAGATTCGCGGCCCGATGATGGTCAGCGAGGACTATACGAGCTCGCGCGGCAATTTCGGGATGGCCTCCAAGGACGGGCCGGTTATCGGCGAATTCGCCCAGCAGATGTTCTATCCTGCGCCCCTGTTCCAGACAGCGCTGCAGATGCACCAGGCGGCGGTCGGCATGGGCATGTACGATATCGATACCGCGGCCATGTGCCGTCTCTACGAGACGCTTTCGGGCACCACCCGGCAGAGCGACTGACTTCCGGGAGATCCCGATGGGCGAGACCGTCTACCTCGACTACGACGCCGACGCGCTTTACGCCGAGTACAACAACCGCGGAAAGGTCCCTGAATTCCAGGACATCGCCGCGAACCATGCTGCGCAAAGCGACCGGCTGCGCGCGGATGCTGCCAACGGGCGCATCGACCTCGCCTATGGAGACGGACCGCGCGACCGCTTCGACCTGTTCCTCCCCGACGCGCCCAACCCGCCGCTTCACATTTTCATTCACGGCGGCTACTGGCAGTGGAACGACAAGGAGAGCTACGCCTACCTGGCCCGGCCTTTCCTTGCAGCCGGAATAGGCTTCGCCAATCTCGAATACACACTCTGTCCTGACGTCACCCTCGCGGAATTGGTCGACCAGGTGCGGCGCGGCATCGGATATCTCTGGAAGAACGGCGCCGCGCTTGGATACGACCGCGACCGCATCCAGGTCAGCGGGCATTCTGCCGGAGGCCACCTGGCCGGGGTCGTCGCCACCACAGACTGGCCGGCCTTCGATGCCACCCTGCCCCGCGATCCGGTCAAGAGCGTCATGCCGATCAGCGGCGTGTTTGACCTGGAGCCGATCCGGCACACGCCGATCGGCGATCCGCTCGGGCTCGACGCGGCTGGCGCTGCGGCACTGAGCCCGATGTTCGCCCCGCCGCGCACCGGCGCGGAGCTGCTGGTCGCGCTCGGGGGCCATGAAGGCCGGGAATTCCACCGCCAGGCCGAGGCCTTCGCCGCAAACTGCCGCGCCCATGGCGCGCAGGTGCGGATCGAGAGCGTCCCGGGAGCAAACCACTTCACCGTGCTTGAATCCCTCCACGCGCCCGATGGCGTGCTGTTCGAACAGGCCCGGAAAATGCTCGGCGCCTGACGCGAGGCCGCTTGTCCCGACGCGGCCGCCGGGGCCAAAATCCCGCACTCTCCGAAAGCGCAGACGACCGGTACCCCGCGTGGCCCCCAGCATCGAAAACACGAGCTCAATGCAGTCCGACCCGTGGTCGCGCGTGTCGGTCGTGACCGTGACCCATCACAGCCGCGCGGTGATCGAGAGCTGCCTGGCGGGCATCGGCGCCACCGCGGAGGTCATCGTCATCGACAATGCCAGCGACGACGGCACGCCGGACCTGGCGCGCCAGCTGGTTCCGGATGCTCAGATTCACGAAAACACGGTCGGCGTCGGCTACGGCGCGGGCGCCAATCTCGGGCTCGCCCGGACGACCCGGGAGTTCGCGCTTCTCGCCAACCCCGATTCACGCGTCGAAACGGAGGCGCTTGCGCAACTTCTGGCCGCGGCGGACGCATATCCCGACGCGGCGCTGCTCGCGCCGCGTGTCCTCGACGACGCGGGTGTCTATGAACCTGCGCACGACGTGGTTCTCTACAAACGGCGCATGCTGCCGCCGCGCGAAAATGAGCTCCCACCGGACGGGCCCGTCTGCGCGGACTACCTCTCCGGCGCAGTTGTGCTCCTGCGCATGTCCGCCTACCGGGAGATCGGTCCGTTCGACGAGGCGATTTTCCTGTACTACGAAGATGACGATTTCTGCCTGCGCATCCGGAACGCCGGGTTCAGCTCGGTCCTGGTGCCGCAGGCGGTGGTACATCATGGCGGCGGGGGGTCCGTGCGGCCGAGCGCGGGCTACCGCTGGGAGAAGTACTGGCACATGGCCTGGTCTCGGCTCTATCTCGAACAGAAGTATCACGGCCGCGGCGCCTGTGCCGCGATCGCCTGGCCCAACGTGGCGCGCTTTGCTCTGAAGGCTCTCGGGAACACGATCAAGCTCCAGCGCGCAAAGGCCTGGCGTGACCTGGCACGCCTGTTCGGCACGCTCGGCTATATCCTGCGCGTCCCGGCTTCGCGCACCGTCCGGCGC
This sequence comes from Rhodospirillaceae bacterium, assembly GCA_038140435.1. Classification (GTDB taxonomy): domain Bacteria; phylum Pseudomonadota; class Alphaproteobacteria; order UBA6615; family UBA6615; genus UBA8079. The sequence goes on from JAYQGE010000003.1 coordinate 130,439, forward strand.
GCACGCCCGACACGCACGGGAGTCCCGTCGTGACCGCATCCCCCGATCCCGACTTCTGGCGCGGTCGTCGCGTGCTTGTGACCGGACACACCGGTTTCAAGGGGGCCTGGCTGTGCGCCTGGCTCGAGATGCTGGGCGCGGACGTACACGGCTTTTCGCTTGCGCCGGAACCCGGCCCGAACCTGTTCCGCGACCTCGGTGACTGGACCCACCTACCATCGATGATTGGCGATATTCGCGACCGTGACGCGGTCGAGATCGCCTGCGCCGCCGCCGACCCGGACATCGTCATCCACCTCGCGGCCCAGTCTCTGGTTCGGCGTGCCCACCGCGACCCGATCGGCACCTATGCCACCAACGTCCAGGGCACCGGCAACCTGCTCGAGAAACTCGGGAACAGCGCGGGCGTACGGGCGATCCTCGTGGTCACGAGCGACAAGTGCTACCGCAACGACGACACCGGCAGGCCGTTCGTCGAGTCTGATCCGCTGGGCGGCGATGAGCCCTACGGCGCTTCGAAGGCTGCCCAGGAGACCCTCACCGCGGGCTGGCGGCGCGGGATCTTCGAGAACCGCGCCCGCGCGCCGCGGCTCGCAACGGCCCGGGCGGGCAATGTCATCGGCGGGGGCGACTGGTCGGAAGACCGAATTCTTCCGGACCTGTTTCGCGCGATGAACGCGGGCACGCCGCTGCATGTCCGCAACCCGAAGGCGACCCGGCCCTGGCAGCATGTCATCGACGTCCTCGCAGGCTATCTGCGATACGCCGAAGCGCTGGTGCGCGACCGGGACGGCGTCCTGCCCAACGCCCTGAACTTCGGACCCGACACCGAAACGGCCCAACCGGTGGACTGGCTGCTCGACCGGGTGATCGAGACCCTGCGCGCGGAAGGCCAGCAGGTCGCGGACTGGGCTCATGTGCCGGAGGACGGACCGGCCGAGGCCAGAAACCTTGCGCTGGATGCCGCCCTCGCAGCCAAGACTCTCGGCTGGCGGCCGCGCCTCTCGCAAGCCGATGCCGCCGCCTGGACCGCCCGCTGGCACGCGGGGGCCGCCACGGGCACGGCTGCCCGCGAACTGGTATCGGCGCAGATCAATGCCTATTGCGAGCGGGCCGACGCATGACTGACACCACGCACAACAACGTTGCCTGCCGGTTCTGCGGCACCCCTCTCTCGACGAGCTTCGCAGATCTCGGCGAGACGCCGCTCGCCAACAGCTACCTGCGCGACCCCGGCCAGCCCGACCCCCGCTACCCGCTGCACGCGCGGGTCTGCGACAGCTGCCTGCTGGTGCAGGTGGAGGACGTCGTCCCCGCCGAGGACATTTTCTCGGACTATGCCTACTTCTCGTCCTTCTCGACGAGTTGGGTCGCCCATGCGGAGGCCTATACCCGAATGGCGTCTGATCGGTTTGGCCTCAATGCCGGGAGCTCGGTCATCGAGGTCGCCAGCAACGACGGCTACCTGCTGCAGCATTTCGTCAAGGCCGGCGTTCCTGTGCTGGGGATTGAACCGGCTGCCAACGTGGCGGAAGCGGCGAACGCGAACGATGTCAACACGATGTGCGCCTTCTTCGGCCTCGAACTCGCCCGGTCGCTGCGTGCGGAGGGGACAGAGGCGGACCTGCTGCTCGGCAACAACGTGCTGGCGCATGTCCCCGACCTGAATGACTTCGTAGCGGGCCTCGCGCATCTGCTCGCCCGCGACGGCGTTCTCACGATGGAGTTCCCGCATCTCGCACGGCTGATCGCCGAAGCCCAGTTCGACACCATCTATCACGAGCATTTCTCCTACTTCTCGCTGCTGGTCGTGGAGCGCGTGTTCGCGCGTCACGGGCTCTACCTGTTCGATGTCGAGGAATTGGCGACCCATGGTGGAAGCCTGCGCATCTTCGCCGCGCGGACCGACGGCCCCGAGCGCGCCATCGGCGCGGGCCTCACAAAGGTGCGCGCAGACGAAACGGCAATGGGGCTCGATTCCATCTCGGGCTACGCGGGCTTTCAGGCCCGCGTGGAGGCAATCCGTGAAGGTCTTCTGGCGTTTCTCGACAATGCCCAACGGGACGGCGAGACCGTCGCCGCCTACGGCGCGGCCGCCAAGGGAAACACGCTTCTGAACTTCTGCGGCGTGGACACCTCGCGGATTACGTACGTAGCCGACGTCAGCGACGCGAAGCAGGGTCGCCTGCTGCCGGGCAGCAAGATCCCGATCGTCGCACCGGATCGGCTGCGAGACACGAAACCCGACTATGTGCTGATATTGCCCTGGAACCTGAAACGCGAGATCACCGCCGCCCATGACTATGTCGCGGACTGGGGCGGACGGTTCGTCGTCGCCGTGCCGGAGCTGACGATCCTCTGATGCAGTTCATTCCCGCGGACATTCCCGGCGCTTTCGAGGTGCGGACCGAACCCGCCGGCGACGCGCGCGGCGACTTCGCACGCAGCTTCTGCGCCGAGGAATTCCGTGAAGCGGGCCTCGTGTTCGAGATCGTCCAGACCAACCTGTCGCGCAACCGCCGGCGCGGAACCCTGCGCGGCCTGCACTACCAGGACGAGCCGACACCGGACCCCAAGCTCGTGCGCTGTGCCCGGGGCCGCATCTTCGACGTCGCGGTGGACCTGCGCCCCGGCTCCGACAGCTATCTTCGGTGGTCCGCCGTCGAGCTCGACGCCGATCTCCAGAACGCGCTCTTCGTCCCGCCGGGCTGCGCGCACGGCTTCCTGACCCTCGAGGACGACTGCACCGTCGAGTACTTCATGGGTGCGCCCTACGTGCCGGACCTCGCCCGTGGTGTGCGCTGGAACGATCCCGCCTTTGCAATCGATTGGCCGTTTGCGCCAGATGTCATGTCCGAGCGCGACGCCGCCTACCCCGACTTCACGGGCGCCGCCTGACATGGCCGGTGATCGTCCCGCCGCGGCGTTCCGATCCGCCCTGGTAACCGGCGGCACTGGGTTCCTGGGCGATCAGCTCGTCCGTCGACTCGCTGCGCTCGGTGTGCCGGTAACGACCATTGTGCGTGCCGGCAGTGATCCCCGGCGGGTTGCCGCAATCTCGGATCATGCGACCGTCCATCGGCTCACCGGAGACAGCGGCGATCTCGTCGAATGCGTACGACATGCCCGCCCCGACGTGATCTTCCATCTCGCCGCCCGCTTCGCGAGCACACATGCGCATGACGACATCTCCGGGATGATCGCCGACAATGTGACGTTCACGGCGGAGCTCTGCGAGGCCGCGGTCGCTGTGGAAACCCCCACGCTTATCGCCGCCGGGACCGCATGGCAGAACGCGGAAAGCCCTCGGGGCGACCCAACTCCCGCACCCAACACGCTCTATGCGGCAAGCAAGCAGGCCGCCGACGACATCATCGACTACTACAGCGCCCGAGCCGGCCTGAACGCGGTCACGCTCAAGATCTACGACAGCTACGGCCCGGCGGATTCACGCCGCAAGTTCCTCGCGGTGCTGCGCGACGCGGCAGCATCCGGCGAGATGCTCGACGCGACCTCGGGCGATCAGATATTGCACATGGTGCATGCCGACGACCTTTGCGACGGCTTCATCCACGCCGCAAACCTGTGCGCCGCAGGCACGATACAAGGTCGCGCGAACCACACGCTCCCTTCGGCCGAGGCGGTCACGCTGCGGGCGCTCGCCGACGCCTGGATGAAGGCGAACGGACAGACGGCAGACATCAACTGGGGCGCACGGCCGCATCGGGCGGGCGAGGTCATGACGCCCTGGGAAGGCAAACCCCTTCCCGGCTGGTCCCCGCGTATCAAGCTCGCGGACGGCCTCAAGGACTGCTAGCCGCCTGGCCCGAACAGGTCCTCGCGACCACCCGCGAGAAACCCCCGTGGCGCATAGCCGAAGTCAGCGGCAGCGCTTCCGTCATCGAATGCCAGGTCCAGGTTCATCCGCCGCGCGACATCGGCGCTGAGTTCGCTGCCAGGGACGACTGCCCCCGCAATCCCCAGAAACTGCGGTAAAAACGGGGCACATAAGGTCCGCGCCGGACGTCCGAGTGCGGCGAAGATGCGCGAGATCATCTCGCGATAAGCCAGCGTCTCGCCGCCGCCGAGCGCATAGACGCGACCGTGGGTTCCGGGGACATCCATCGCGGCGAGCGCGGCCGCGGCCAGATCCACGGCATGGACCGGCTGGCGCGCGCCCATGGCGGCACCATGCACCGGATACCATCCGAACCGTTGAATGAACCGTGCGGCCGCCGCGATCGTTTGGTCGCGTCCGGTTCCGTAGATCATGGTTGGCCTGAGGACCGTCAGGGCAATGTCCAGGTCGTCCGCGCGCGCCTTCAACTGTGCCTCGGCACCGGCCACCCGCGCCACGACCGCGCGCTCGCGTCGGGACTGGCTGTCGGCCTTCCCCAGCACCGAGTGACCTGCCCCCACTGACTGGTCCGTTTCGAATGTTAGTGCATCATTCTTTTGAC
>JAYQGE010000004.1:0-22832 GCA_038140435.1 Rhodospirillaceae bacterium
TGGCAAGGCGCGACGCAGGGCTGCCACTTCTTCGGCTTTCGCGCGAAGCTCCATCTCGGCGGATAGCAAAGCGTCGCGGGCTGCTCGGTATTCGTCGGTTTCGTTCGGAAACCGGTTGTCGTGAAGCGGTCTCATCGTCTGGCCTGCATATATTTAACTAATCAGTTAAGTATATGGTCTCTCCAGCGTGTGCAACTTCGAACTGCAGGTTCACGCCAGATTGGTGCCCACGATGTAGAGGCCCAGCAGGAACAGGGCCACGAGGAGCAGCCTGCGGAACTGCGCCTCCGGGGCGCGCGCGCGGATTTTCGCGCCGAAATAGTAGCCGGCGAGTGTCGGGAGCGCTCCCAGGGCCGAGGCAATGCCGATCTCGCTCGTCAGCAGTCCCCTATAGGCAAATGAAACCGCCACCATCACCGATCCCAGCAGGAAGAGGATTCCCATTGCCTGGATAAGCATGTCGCGCTCGAGTCCCATTGCCTGCATGTAGGGGACACCGGGAATGACATCGGAACCGGTCATACCGCCGAACACGCCCGTGACCCCGCCGATGGCGGGCGTCATCCAGGGTTCGTGGCGGCCCGGGGAGGGGATACGCGGTGCGGAAAGCGCATAGAGCGCGTAGACCACCAGCAACACGCCCAGCGTGGCGGCGAGATACACGGGGTTCGAGACCACGAGAATCTCGGTGCCGAGCCAGATGCCGAGGCAGAACGCAAGGAACAGGATCCATGTCCGCCGCAGGGTCTCGCGGAGAGGCGGACCGCCGAACACCTGCCAGACGTTGGTCGCAACGGCGGGCAGGATGATGATCGCGATGGCGACCGGCAGCTCGACGATGGTAGCCAGCAGGCCGAGCACCACCACCTTCATACCGAGCCCGACGGTTCCCTTTACCATGCCGCCGAGGAACAGCGCGAAGACCGCGAAGGCGAGCGCGGAGGGGCTGAGGTCGAGGAGAGGCACTTCAGCGCCGCCTAAGTCCTAGATTTCCCACTCGACGTTGCCGTCCATGCCGATTTCCTGGGCGGTGATGTGGCGCCCGGCGTCGGACGCCAGGAACACCGCCAGATCGCCGACTTCGGCCGGGTCGATCCAGCATTTGAGCGAGATGAACTCCAGGAACTCGGCCTCGCGTTCCTCGACGGAAATACCGCGCTCGGCGGCCTGGCGCGCGACAATGCCACGGCCTCGCGGGTTGTCGATCAGTCCCGGCAGGATCGCGTTGCAGCGGATGCCGAAGGGGCCGTATTCCCGCGCCACGGTATGGGTGAGCCCGAGAACGCCGACCTTGGAGGCGACGTAGGGCGAACGCTGGGGCAGGGCGACCTTGGCGGAAGCCGTGGAAATGTTGACGATGCAGCCGGATTTCTGGGCCTTCATGTGGGGGGCGACGTTCTTGATGCAGTAGAACATGCCGTTCAGGTTCACGCCTATGGTTCGGTCCCAGTCTTCGTAGGAGATGTCCTCGAGCGCGGCATTCGGCCCGCCGATCCCGGCGTTGTTCACGAGCACATCGACACCGCCCATGGTCTCCACGGCGTCCGCGACCAGCGCTTCGACCTGCTCCGGAACGCCCACATCGGCCAGGGAACCGCTCGCCCGGTCATGGCTGGATGTGACCTCGTCGAGGAAATCCTGCTGCACGTCGCAGGTGTGGACATGCGCGCCCGCATCGATGAACCGGTCCACGATCGCCCGGCCGATGCCCGAACCGCCGGCCGTGACAATGACGCGTTTCCCCGAGATTCCGTATAACATCAAGAAGGCCTAATAATTAACTGTTATATATTCATTTTCCGATGGAAAGTTCTTTCCAGAGACCCATGATCGAAGCCAGTTCCTCGCACAGGAGATCGACGAAGCGCTCCGCTGCGGCGGTCAACGGACGGCGGGTCTGGCGCACCAGATAATACTCCACCAGCGCCCTGGGCCGCACGATCGGATTGATGATCAGCGCACCCGTGTCCGCCGCGTCGATCACGGAAGCGACCGCCGTCAGGGTGGACCAGCCGGAATGGCGAACATACTCGAGGGTCGTGTTGAGCCCGTCGGATTCGATCATCGCATCGACGGTTAGTTCCGCGCGGGCGATCTGGCTGTCGATCATCCGCCGGATCTCGTGGCGCTCGCTGGGCAGGACCAGTCGGAGCGGCGGCAGATCGCGCAGGCGAACGCGCTCGAACGGGCGCAGGCCCGAGGCCGGGCCCGAGACAAGCGTGAGTTCGTGCTCCGCGATCAGGATTGCCTCGATTCCCTCATGCTTCGTCGCGCTGGTCACCACGGCGAAATCCAGTTCGCCCGCGATCACCCGCTCGGTCAGGGTGCCGCCATAGGCTTCGTCGAGGCTCAACTCCACATCCGGATGGGCCTCGGTGAACCGGGAGAGCGCGGCGGGCAGGGCGCTGCGCGAGACCGACGGCACCGTGCCGGCGGTGATGGCCCCGGTGACGTTGCCTGCAAGCTCGCGCACCGCCATTTCGGTGTCGGCGACAGAGTTCAGGATCGACAGGCCGCGCGCATAGAGGCGCTTGCCGGCGACGGTCGGCTCGACGCCGCGCCGGTTGCGGGTAAATAGCGCCACGCCCAGTTCGTTTTCGAGATTTCGGATCTGCACGGACAGGCCCGGCTGGGTGCAGTTTGCGCGGCGCGCGGCGCGCGAGAAACTGCCTTCCTCGTAAACGGCTACGAACTGTTCGAGCTGGCGGAAATCCATGCTCCAACCATAAGTCAGCGCTATGCCAGAGACCAGAGGTCATTGTCTGGAGTTCTGGCTGGTTAAGCTGCGACGTCGGGCGCTCCCGCGCGGATGGCAGCCCAGGCGGCAGCCGAGCGTTTCAGGGCGTTTTCGAGCCGGGTCACCAGGCCGCGGGCAGCAAGGGACAGCGGCCTCTCGGTCTGGTGCACCAGGAAGAACTCGAAGCTGGTCGTGACGTCGGTGATGGGGCTGACCGAGAAGGCCCGGCTGTCGAGGTCCGCGACGACGGTGGTCACGGGAAGAATGGCCGAGAAGTCCGTGTTGCGGATGAATTCGAGCGACCCGTACAGGCCGTCGATTTCGACGACCCGGCCGTGGGTGATGTTGCCGAGCTTCACATGCCGCTCGATCATGGTCCGCAGGCTGTGTTGCGCCGACGGCAGCACGAGGTTGATCGAGGACAACCGGCGCAGAGAGACCGGCTCCAGGTGCGGCATCCCGGCCTTGTTGCCCGAGATCATCACCAGCGGTTCGGCCGACAGGACCCGCAGCTCGAGCCCGTCATGGCGCGGCGGTTCGGTGGCGATGGCGAAATCCAGCTCGCCCGACATCACCCAGTCGGTCAGCGTGCCACTGAACGCCTCGACCACCCGCAGTTCCACGTTCGGCAATGCGTCGATGAATTCGGGCAGGATATCTGCAAGGACTCCCTTGGTGACCGTCGGGATGAGGCCGACATCGAGGGAGCCGGACACGCCGGTCGAGAATTCATGCATGGTCTGGGCGGCTTTCTCGACGTCGCCGAGTATCTTGCGGCAGTCCTCGTAAAAACGGTCGCCTGCCGGGGTGGGCCGAACGCCGCGGGCATGGCGTTCGAAAAGCTGAACGCCAACGGATTCCTCCAGTGACTTGATCTGCTGGCTGAGGCTGGGTTGCGCGATGTTCAAGCGTTCGGCGGCGCGGTTGATGCTGCCATGGCCATAGACCGCGACGAAGGAGCGTATTTGCTTGAGATCCATGGCTGTCCCGCCGGTTCGCGAAGTCCGCTTATATAGTATAAAGCTATAGCTTGCATTGGAAGTTAGTATTTGTGTGTATGCCTTGGCATATCTAGGTTCACGGCAACCGGAAACGCCTGTTTACGAGAGGACCAGCAATGGCCAAGCCCAAGGTAATTCTGCAGCTTTATCCGATGTTCCCCGCCGACGGCGAAGAGGACCGGAAGGCCAAGCGGCCGCTCGGCAACGACAACGAGCTCTATCACCGCATCGTCCACGAATGGACGGACATCGTGAAAGAAGCCGACAAGATGGGCGTGTGGGGCATCGGCACGATCGAGCATCACTTCCATTCAGAAGGCTACGAGGTCGGCCCGAACCCTGGCATCCTCAACGCCTACTGGGCGAGCCTGGTCGAGAATGCCCATGTCGGCGCGCTCGGCTATGTGGCGGCGACCCATGATCCGCTGCGTGTCGCGGAAGAAACCGCGATCCTCGATCACCTGACCAAGGGCAAGTACTTCGTCGGCTTCGCGCGCGGCTACCAGTCGCGCTGGGCCAACGTCATGGGCCAGTTCACGGAAAGCCCGGCCACCGTCTCCGACGGCAGCGATGCGGACGACCGCAACCGACAGATCTTCGAGGAGCGGGTCAACCAGGTGATCGATGCCTGGACCCAGGAAACGGTCCGCACGAAGGGTGAATTCTACGAGGCGCCCTATCCGTTCGAGACGGGTGTCGAGGGCTATCCGGCCTGGGAGATCGCCCGGGACGCCGGCGCCGAGGGCGAGATCGGCGAGGATGGCAGCGTGCAGCGCGTCTGCGTGGTGCCGAAGCCCTATCAGAAGCCGCACCCGCCGGTCTTCATCGCGGCGTCGAAGAGCCAGGCCTCGATCGACTTCTGCGCCCGCAACAACTTCATCCCCACCTACTTCATGCCGACCAAGGGGCTGGTGGAACTGTCGCACTACTACACGAAGACCGCGAACGAGGCCGGGTTTAACGTGCAACTCGGCCAGAACCAGAACATCGTCCGCTGGCCGCATATCACCAAGACGTCGGAGGACTTCGACCGCAAGCTGCGCGACTACGATCTCGACATCTACAAGAACTTCTACGGCCCGTTCTTCCCGCAGTTCCCGCGAGGCAATGACGACGAACTGATCCAGGGTATGAAGGACTCGGACATCTTCATCGGCGGTACCGTCGATGAGTCCATCAAGGCCTGGCAGCACATCTACGATCAGGTGCCGTGCGAGTACATCACGCTGATCTGGCACTGGGCGCAGCAGCCCAAGGACGACATGATGGAAGAGCTTCGGCTGTTCATGGAAAAGGTCCTGCCGGAACTCGAAACGCCGGACTTCCCGGAATGGGTGGCCGCCGCGGCCGAGTAGGCGCGTACCGCCGCAACGAAAGATCGGGCCGCCCCATGCCGGGGCGGCCCTTTTGCTGTGCGCCGTTGACCCGTTGCGATCGCCGGTGCCAACGTGAGAGCCATTCTGGCGGGGAGAAAAGGCATGAGCCGCGAGGCGCTAGGTGTGGCGGTGATCGGATGCGGGCGGATCGGCGGCCTGCGTGCCAAGCTGTCCTCGACCCATCCCGGCGTCGGCTTCCTGGCGCTGTCCGATGCGAACCGAACCCAGGCCGACGTGCTGGCCCAGCAGACCGGCGCAGACCTCGTGACGACGGACAATCTGGCCGCGATCAGCGACGAACGTGTCGACGCCGTGTTCATCTCGACGCCCGAACACGATCATCGTACGGCCGTGGTTCAGGCGCTCGAGGCGGGCAAGGCCGTGTTTGTCGAGAAGCCGATTGCCCTGACCGTCGAGGACGCGGACGCGATCATCGAGGCGGTCGAGCGTACCGGGTCCGAATTGCGCGTCGGCTACTCGCGGCGACACGATCGGCGCTGGATGCTCGCGAAGGAGCAGATTATCCAGGGCCGGGTCGGTGAGGTGCTGGGTATCCAGTCTCGGGTTTACAATTCACGCGCGCAGTTGATGGAGATCCTCAAGCGCGCGCCGGACGCGACGCCGGTCAACGACGTGCTAACTTACTATGTCGACATGGCGTGCTGGTACCTCGAAGGCATCCGGCCGGTCGAGGTCGTGGCGCGGGCCCAATCCAAGGTGTTCAAGGCATTGGGACACAAGGCCGCCGACGTGACCTGGGCCATCATCACCTTCGAGAATGGGGCCGTCGTCAATCTGGGTGTCAGCTATGTTCTGCCGGCGACCTATCCGACGGTCGGTCAGAGTTCTCGCTTCGAGATTATCGGCGACGAGGGCGTGATCCTCCTCGATGCCGACAACAAGGACAGCCTGCTCTACACCGACCGCGGGGCACCCCACAGTTATGTGCCCGACCACAACATCAACATGATGTTCATGCAGACCACTTCGGCGGCGGACTACGCGGTGGGCGATTATTGGGGGGCCGTCGCCAGCGAGACCCGGTCCTGGCTCGATCACCTGATGACCGGGCGGCCGAGCCCACACACCCAGCCGCGCGAGGCGCGGCGGACGCTGGCGGTGACGCTTGCGATCGAGGAGGCCGCCCGGACCGGGGCGTCCGTCACGCTGCCGGCATGATCGGGGGGATCGCACAATGAACCGGATCAATGCCGGCGTGATCGGGGCCGGCTGGGTCGGCGGGATACGGGCGAACGCCTGCGCGGTGAACCCGCTGGTCGACGAGCTGCATATCGCGGAAATCAATCCCGACCGCGCAGCGGAAATCGCCGCCGAGACCGGCGCGGCGCGGGTCACGGCCGATTGGCGTGAACTCGTGGAGAGCCCCGAAGTCGATGCGCTGATCATCGCCTCGACGCCCGAATCACAGAGGTTTCCGATCGTGCGCGCGGCGCTCGAGGCCGGCAAGCATGTCCTGGTCGAGAAGCCCGTCGCGCCGACCCCGGATGAAGCGGACGAGGCGATCGCGCTGTGCGACGCGGGCGGGCTCAAGTTCGCGATCGGCTACACCCGACGGTTCGATCCGAAGTACGCCTACATCAACAAGGCGATCAAGTCCGGCGGGATCGGCGAGCCCGTGACGTGCCTGGTGAGCCGCAACATCACGCGCGAGATCGGCACCAAGATCAAGGGACGCTCCAAGATGTCACCGGCGGCGATGGGCGGCACCCATTCGATCGACTTCCTCTTGTGGTGTCTGCAGCCGCGCCTGCCGGTGAAGGTCTATTCCCAGCAGTCGGGCAAGCTGTTTAGCAAGATCAGCGACACGCCGGATCATCAGTGGATCATGGTGATCATGGACGATGGCGTGACGATCACCGCCGGATCGGGCTGGGTGCTGCCGCTCGGCTACCCGCAATATTCCCAGAGCTGGATCGAGATTGTCGGCACCGACGGGGCGCTGACCGTTGATGACACCCATCGCGAGATCAGCATGAACACGGTCGAGCATGGCATCCGCTATCCGCTGTCCTCGATGCCGGGCGAGCCGGTGGATCATGTGTTTGCCGGCGCGATGGTGGCCGAGACCAACCATTTCATCGAGGCAGTCGCACTCGATCGGCCCGTTCTGCCCACGGCGCGCGAGGCGCGGCTGGTGATGGATGTCACGATGGCGGCCGACCTGTCGGCGGAGACGGGCGAGGCGGTGACGCTCCCGCCACGCGACTGAGCGCAAGCACGCGGACAGGCTGGATGTCCGGCGATAATTGTCTCATATTCCGAGATCGGGAGGTTCGATCACGGGGCGCAAATGCACGCGTGGGAGATAGTCCCGGCCTTTGTGACGGGGTGAGGGATGGCCACCTACAAGAACCAGTCGCTCGAACGCGGCTTCCAGATTCTTGAATACCTGGGCGGCAGCACCAAGGGACGGGCGGTCTCCGATGTCGCGCGGGCAACCGGACTGCACCGTGCCACGGCGCACCGGTTGCTCGAGGTCCTGTGCGGCATGGGCTATGCCTACAAGGGCGACGATCGGCGATACTGGATCGGCTACAACATGCACCTGTTCGGCTATCGCTCGAACATGGTCGCGCGGATCACCCACCACGCACATCCCTATCTCGTGACGCTCGCTCATGACGTGGACGAGACGGTCAACCTGGGGTTTCTCGAGGGCATTCAGGTCTTCATCGCGGACCGCGTGACCACGGACCGCGCCCACCGGTCCGAGGTGCAGATCGGCACATATTTCGACGCCCATGCGACAAGTCTCGGCAAGGCGTTGCTGTCCGTCCGGCCGGCGAACGAGGTTCGCGCCAGCTACAAGTTCACACGGCTCAGCGCTTATACGGGCAAGACGATCACGGATGTGGACGCGTTGTTGCGCGAGCTGACGACGATCAAGAAACGCGGTTACTCGATCAACGACGAGGAAGGTTCGCCGGGCATCCGCTCGGTCGCCGCGCCGATCCTGAACCCGCATGGACGCGCCGCTTGCGCTCTGGCTGTGACCGGCCCGCGTGCGCGCCTCGACGATTCGCGGATCGAGCGGATCGGGATGCAGCTCCAGAATGTCGCGAGCGAGATCGTCACCCGGGTCGCGACCCAGGGCGCGGACCTCTGATCGGCTTCAGCGGCGCACCGTAATATCGACGGCGATCACCGGCCCGAACGGCCGGTGTCCGGTGATCCCGATATCCGGGAACCCCGCATACGTCGGCAATCCATGCAAATTCGGTTCTGCGCCGCCGCCGGCGGGCGATGTCGCCAGGGTTATCGGATCTGCCGGTGTTTCGGCGGGCAGGGGATCGGTCCGGACGAGGCCCGTGCGATCAGGTTGTCGCCCCCATCATGGCGCTTAACCGATGGCGCCGGACTCGCGTAGGCCGGCGATCTTGTCCGCGTCATAGCCCAGCACATCGCGCAGCACTTCGTCGGTGTGCTGGCCGAGCAGCGGCGGGTGGTGGCGATACTCGACCGGTGTTTCGGACAGGCGGAGCGGGCTGGCGATCAGCTGCGCGCCGTCCGGCCCGGCGAGCGGGTGGGGAATGTTGACCACCATCTCGCGTGCCTTGACGTGCGGGTCCTCGAAGACCTGGTCCAGCGTGTTGATCGGGCCGCAACCGATCTTGTTGGCTTCGAGCTCTGCCAGCCAGTACGCGGACGGCTTGGTCTGCATGATCGCCTGGATATGGGCGACGACCTCCTCGCGGTTGCGCACACGGGAATCATTCGTGGCGAACAGCGGCTGGTCGGCGAGTTCGGGCTCGCCCAGAATCCCGGCGAAGGTCCGGAACTGGTTGTCGTTGCCTACCGCCACCACGATGTGGCCGTCGGCGGTCGCGAAGACCTGGTAGGGGACGATGTTGGGATGGGCGTTGCCGAGCCGCTCGGCCTGGCCCGAGTGCAGGAAGTTCATGCCCTGGTTCACGAGCCAGGCGACCTGGGTGTCCAGCATCCCGATGTCGATATACTGGCCCTGGCCGGTGACGGCCGCGTGGCGAAGGGCACCGTTGACGGCGACGGCGGCGAACATGCCCGACATGATGTCGGCGATCGGCACGCCGACCTTCTGAGGCTCGCCCTCGGCCTCGCCGGTGATCGACATGATGCCGCCCATCCCCTGGATCAGGAAGTCGTAGCCGGGGCGGGTTGCATAGGGCCCGGTCTGTCCGAAGCCGGTGATCGAGCAGTAGACCAGCTTCGGGTTTGCCTCCTTGAGGTCGTCATAGCCGAGACCGTACTTGGCGAGGTTGCCGGTCTTGAAGTTTTCGACCAGCACATCCGCCTTCATCGCGAGCTCGCGCACCAGCGCCTGGCCGGTCTCGCTCGTCAGGTCGACCTCGACCGAGCGCTTGTTGCGATTGGCGGACATGAAGTAGGCGCTCTCCGACGTGTCCTCGCCGTCCGGGCCGGCCATGAAGGGGGGCGCGAAGCGGCGAGTGTCGTCGCCGGCACCGGGGCGCTCTATCTTGATCACGTCCGCCCCCAGGTCCCCCAGAAGTTGCGTGCAGTAGGGCCCCGCGAGGACCCGCGTGAGGTCGAGGACGGTTACGCCGGACAGGGCGCCAACGGAATCGGACATGGTTTACTCCAGACAGGCGGGGCGATGTCGTCGCGCCCACGATGGGCTTGAGATATGCCTCAATAATGCATTCGCTCGACAGGCTCAACGAAGACCCGGAGTCATCCAACGAACCGGCGCGTGGCGAGAATTGACTTTCCGCCGCCCGCCCCACATCTAGCCAGCAATTGCAAACAGCTTCGGCGACGCAGAACGCCGCCGATTGACGAACAGGGGACACTTCATGTCAGACGACGCAGCACTCGAAGCGGCACGCGCGCAGGTCGAGGACTACCGGAATCGCATCCAGTCGCTCGACGGCGATGCCCGCGACCTTCTGTTTCGCGAGGCCCGCAATCACAACTGGTGGCAGGATCGGGATGTTTCCGACGCCCAACTGCGGGAAGCTTTCGAACTTGCGAGGACGGGGCCGACCAGCGGCAACACGCAGCCGATGCGGATCACCTTCGTGCGGACGAAAGAAGCCAAGGAACGCCTGAACGCCCATGTGAACGGACCCAACCAGGAAAAGACGATGCGCGCCCCGGTCACGGCGATCGTGGCCTACGACAACACCTTCTTCACCGATTTCCCCAAGTTCAATCCGATCCGTCCCGAAATGGCGGACCGTTTCTCGGGAAATGCTGAGATGGCCGAGAGCTTCAGCCGGATCCAGGCGATTCTGCAGGGCGGCTACTTCATCATGGCGCTCCGGGCCGTGGGTCTGGACGTCGGTGCCATGGGCGGGTTCAACAACGCCGGTGTCGATGAGGAATTCTTCGCCGGCACGCCGGTGAAGTCGATCTTCCTGTGCAACATCGGTTACGGCGATGTCTCGGGTATCAAGGGGCCGCGGCTGTATCGTTACGGTTTCGACGAGGTCTGCGAGATCGTCTGACTGACCGAAACACGCTTAGCGCGGCAGCTGCGCGGTGATTTTCCGTGATGCCTCGTGCAGCACGGGGAGGAAGCGCGATGTCATGTCCTCCAGCCTTGTGCGTGCCGCGTGGGTGCCGACATTCAGCGCGGCCAGGATGCGTCCGTTCCGGTCGAGGATCGGGACCGCGAGGGAACGCAGCCCCATCTCGAGTTCCTGATCTACCAGCGCGTACCCCTTGAGGCGGACCGTATCGAGTACCTCACGCAATTCACCCCGATCCGTCTTCGTTCTGTCCGTGAATTTCTGGGGCGCAAGGTCCGCCAGATACCGGTCGAGATACTCCGGTGACTGGTGGGCGAGCAGCACCCGGCCGAGTGACGTGACATAGGCGGGCAGGCGGGTTCCGATGCTCAGGTTGATGGTCATGATCCGTGTGGCGGAAACCCGGGCGACATAGATGACTTCGTTCCCGTTCAGGACTGCCGCCGAGCAGGATTCCTGGAGTTCGTGCACCGCTGTTTCCATGTGGGGCTGCGCGATCTGCCACCATTCCAGAGATGAGAGGTAGGCATAGCCCAACCCGAGAACCTGCGGGGTCAGGGAGAAGCGGCGACCGTTTGAACGAACATGTCCGAGTGCTTCGAGGGTCAGCAGAAAACGACGCGCTGTTGCGCGGGTCGTGCCCGTCGCCTCGGCGACTTCGCTGATGGTCATGTCAGGGCGATCGGCACCGAACACCTGGATGACCGCGAGACCACGCTGCAGCGATTGGACGAATTCCGAACTTTCACGAGATGCTGGCATTGACCGAAACCCTTGCCGATAATAAAGTTCTGATAACGAACACATGTGCGTTTTACGAACAAAGGTGGGTCGAGTCCATACTGTTCTCGCGACGCAAATTGTTGATGTTGTCGCCGGTTGTCGGGCACGGGAATTCGGCGCATTCTTTGTACAAACGGATACCTCGCACAAACCTTGGTGGGCCGGTGATCGAGGATCGATTAGGAGATGTCGAATGCGTGATTTGAACGAGACGAATGTGACCGATGCGGTGCTCAACGTGATCGCCGATGATACCAACCCGCGTCTGAGGGAGATCATGAAGGCGCTGATTCGCCACTCGCATGATTTCATCCGCGAAGTGAACCTGACCCCGGACGAACTGCTTTATGGTGCCCGTTTCATCCAGAATGTCGGTCACATCTCCGACGACAAGCGGGAAGAGGGCGTGTTGCTCGGCGATGTATTGGGGCTGACGGCCCTGGTCGAAATTCTGGGTGACAGGGTCCGCACGGGTGCGACCGAATCCAGCCTTTTGGGGCCGTTTTATCGTGAAGGAGCCCCGGCACGTGAAATGGGTTTCGATATTTCCCTTGGTGACGATGAGGGAGAACCGGCCTTCCTGCATGGTCGGGTTCTGGATTCTGACGGCAACCCGATCGAAGGCGTGATTCTCGATCTCTGGCAGACATCGCCGAACATGTTCTACGAGGCTCAGGTCGGGCAACCGAAGGACTATGCGGATTATGCTTATCGCGGGAAGTTCAAGACCGGCGCGGATGGCCGTTACTGGTTCCGCTCCCGCAAGCCCGTAGATTATCCGGTTCCCACGGATGGACCGGTCGGCCTGATTCTGAATGGTACCGGGCGCCATTCGTGGCGTCCCGCGCATCTTCACTACCTCATCTACAAGGACGGTTATCAGACTATCCAGACAGAGATGTTCAACAGCGACAGCCAGTATCTGGATTCCGATGCCGTATTCGGCGTCAAGGAATCCCTGATTATTCCGTATGTGGAAATCGATGATGCGGCCCGCGCGCAGGAGTACGGCTTCAACGGTCCCTTTTACGAGGGCGAGTTCGATTTCGTCATGAAGGACGATGCCAGCGTCAAGGATGCCGAAGCGGCCTATAGCGAGCGCGCCAGCATGAGCGCATAGCGGCATCGCGACGAACAGACATGCCGGCGTCACCATCGTGGTGGCGCCGGTTTTCTATCGAGGGGGAGATATCGAATGAGCCTTGCAGATACGAGCGTTGCCTGGATCGGTGCCGGGAAAATGGGTGGCCCGATGAGCCGCCGCGTGCTGGATGCCGGCGCAACGCTGGCGGTGTTCGACCCCGTTGCATCGAACGCCGAGGCGGTGGCTGCGTCCGGTGGACGGTTGGCGAGTTCCAACGCCGATGCCGTGGCGGGCGCCGAGATCGTCGTTTCGATGATCCCCAATGATGCGGTTCTGAAAGCGATCACGATGGGCGATGACGGTATCTTCTCCGTCCTTTCCCCCGACACGATCTATGTCGACATGAGCACCGTGTCGCCCGAAACCTCGGCCGAGGTTGCGTCGGCAGCGACAGACGCGGGGATTGCCTACCTGCGAGCGCCCGTGTCCGGCAGCACCGCGCTTGCCGAGGCGGGCAATCTAACCATCATGGTTTCGGGCCCGCAGGACGCGGCCGAGCGGTGCGCGGAGCTCTTTGCTGCGATGGGCGCGCAGCATTTCTATCTCGGGACGGAGGAGCAGGCCCGCTATCTCAAGTTGGTCGTGAACCTGCTTGTCGGCACCACCGGTGCCGTGCTTGCGGAGGCGCTTACGCTCGGGCGCAAGGGCGGTCTTGACTGGGAACAGATGCTCGACGTGATCGGGGTCAGCGCCGCCGCGTCGCCCTATGTGCAGTACAATCTCGCACCGCTGAAGGCGCGGGACTTTTCGCCGCTCTTCTCGACCGAACAGATGGTCAAGGATTCGAAGCTGATCTGCGATGCCGGGGCAAACGCAGGTGTTCCGTTGGCGATCGGCGGCGCGATGCTTCAGATGTTCATGGATACGGTCGAAGCCGGCTACGGCGAGGACAACCTCACCGCAGCCATCAAGCTTCTTGAGAAGAACTCGGGTCTCGGCGACCTCTAGCCGGCCGCACGCCCAAAGAGCATGCCCTAGAGGGCGTCCGAGCCGGTCTCGCCGGTGCGCACGCGCACGGCGGACTGAAGGTCGAGCACGAAGATCTTCCCGTCGCCGATCTTCTCGGTGTTCGCCGCGTTCCGGATGGCATCGACGACATTGTCGACGACATTGTCATCGACGGCGACCTCGATTTTCACCTTGGGAACGAAGTTCACCTGGTATTCGGCCCCGCGGTAGATTTCCGTCTGGCCCTTCTGGCGCCCGTAGCCCTTGACCTCGCTGGCGGTCATGCCCTCGATGCCTACCCCGGCCAGGGCCTGGCGCACGTCGTCGAGTTTGTGCGGCTTGATGATCGCAACAATGAATTTCATGTCTGATCCTGTGTCGTTTGGGGGCGGCGCTCGCGACCGGCGTGCACCGCCCCGCAGTTAAGTCAAAGGGCGCAAGCTACATGTTGTGGTAGCCGCGCTCCCCGTGCAGCGACAGGTCGAGGCCCTGGACTTCGGTCTCCTCGTCGACGCGGAAGGTCAGGAACATCTTCAGCACCGTCGCGATGATCGCGGTGAGAACACCGGACCAGACGGCGACGATGACGATCCCGAGCACCTGGACGCCGAGTTGGCTGCCCATCGTCATGCCGTCGGCCATGCCATTGCCGCCCAGAGCCGCCGACACGAAGAACGCCGTAAGCAGGGTGCCGAGCGCTCCGCCGACACCGTGAACGGCGAAGACGTCGAGCGAATCGTCGATCCGGAACCGCTGCTTCACGGCCTGCGTGATCGCGTAGCAGACCACGCCGCCGGCGAGGCCGAGTACCAGACCACCGACCGGACCCACCGAGCCGGACGCCGGTGTGATCGTCGCGAGACCCGCGACCATGCCGGTCACGGCGCCGACAAGGCTAGCCTTGCGATAACGGATCAGCTCCATGACCGACCAGGCGATGGCACCAGCCGCTGCAGAGATGTGCGTGACCGTCATGGCCATGCCTGCGGCCGCGTCGGCGGCGAGGGCGGAGCCCGCGTTGAATCCGAACCAGCCGACCCAGAGCATTGCCGCGCCGATCATCGTCAGGCCCGGGCTGTGCGGCGGCTGCACCTCGTTGGGGAAGCCGCGACGCGGTCCGAGCATCATGGCCAGCACCAGTGCGGAAACACCGGCGGTGACATGGACGACGACACCGCCCGCGAAGTCGAGCAGTCCCATTTCGGCCAGGAATCCACCACCCCACACCCAGTGGACGACCGGGGCGTAGACGATCGCGACCCAGATGACGGAGAAGGCGATCACGAACGAGAAATGGATACGTTCGGGATAGGCGCCGACGATCAGAGCGGGCGTGATGATCGCGAATGTCATCTGGAACATGAAGAACAGGGTTTCGGGAATTGTTCCCGAAACGCTGTCGATGCCGACCCCGGACAGGAAAGACTTTCCGAGACCGCCCCACCAGGCGTTGCCGTCACCGAACGCGATCGAGTATCCGACCGCGAACCAGAGAATGGAAACCGTCGCCGCGATGGCGAAACAGTTCATGAGAACCGACAGCACATTCTGCGCGCGCACCAGGCCTGCATAAAACAGGGCGAGGCCGGGAAGCGTCATGAACAAAACCAGTGCCGTCGAAGTCAGAATCCAAGCCGTGTCGGCTCCTTGCATGATTCCGCTCCTTCATTTGATGATTTCTACATTTATTGTTTGTTGGGAGGCCACGAACAAACCGGATGGACAGGCAATACTGCTGCCCGCGCCTTGTTAAAGACGCCGGTCCTATCGGAACCCCCATCACGGCATATGTGCGGTTTTGTTTCTTGTTTGGCCGCCGATAGGCTTCGCGCGGGATAATATCGGGCTGACGGGTGATCGCAAGAGGGGACATGTGAGCAATTCAACGGAAGCGGACGACGATCCGACGGGTGCCCGGGCATTGCTGGCTTCGTTGTTCGATGCCGCCATCGCCTCGGCCGATCCGCTGCGATGTGTCCCGTCTCATGTGCCGGTGCCGGGACCGACGGGCCGGGTCGTCGTGGCGGGCGCCGGCAAGGCATCGGCCGCGATGGCGCAGGCCGTGGAATCCGTCGCGCGCGAGAAGGGGTGGCTCGACCGGATCGAGGGTGCCGTGGTCACCCGCTATGATCACGGTGCGCCCTGTGAGCGCGTCGAGGTCATCGAGGCCGGACACCCGGTGCCGGATGCTGCCGGCGCAGAGGCTGCGGACCGTCTGCAGGCGTTGATTGCGGCGTTGACCGCGGACGACCTTCTGATCTGCCTGATGTCGGGCGGGGGATCGGCGCTGCTGGCCGCGCCGGCCGCAGGGATCACCCGCGACGAGAAGGCGGAAATCAATCGCGCGCTTTTGCGCAGCGGGGCGCCGATCGACGAGATGAACTGCGTGCGCAAGCATATCTCCGCGATCAAGGGCGGACGGCTTGCGCGGGCCGCGGCGCCCGCACGGGTCGTCAGCCTCATGATTTCGGATGTGCCCGGCGACGATCCTTCGGTGATTGCGTCCGGGCCGACGGTCCCGGACCCGAGCACGCGGGACGCGGCGCTGGAAATCCTCGCGCGTTACGCGATCGCGGTTCCCGACTCCGTCGCGCGGCTGCTGCGCGGCCCGGATGGTGAAACGCCGAAACCCGGTGATCCGGTTTTTGAGAAGGTCGAGAACCTGATTGTTGCCCGGCCGGCGGAGATGATCGCCGCCGCGGATGCCGCGGCGCGGCAGGCGGGGTGCCGGATCGTGAACCTCGGTGCCGATCTCGAGGGCGAGGCGCGCGATCTCGGCCGGGAACACGCGAAACTGGCATTGACGCTGCGTCGCGAGAGGGCAGGCGATCGGCCGCTGGTCATCCTGTCGGGCGGGGAGACAACCGTGACGGTGACCGGCGACGGACGCGGCGGGCGCAACGCGGAGTATGCGCTCGGCCTTGCCGACGAACTTGCCGGCGCCGACGGCATTTATGCGATTGCCTGCGACACCGACGGGATCGACGGCGTGGAGAACAATGCCGGGGTTGTGGTCACACCGGATACTCTGGCCCGCGCACGCGCGGCCGGGTTCGAGGCGGCCGACGCGTTTGCGCGCAACGACGCCTACAGCCTTTTTGTCGCCATCGGGGACCTGGTCATGACCGGGCCGACGCGCACGAACGTGAACGACTTCCGGGCGATCCTGATCCGGTGAAAAGAAAAGGCCGGGCGCGATGCCCGGCCTTGGTCTCGCGGTCTGTTCAGCGGGCGGCTAAGCCGCCTGCTTGCGTGCCTTGCGCTTCGCCCACCAGGTTTTGATGTCGAGCTTGAAGTGCTCGTAATAGACCTTGGGGAAGATGATCAGGATGTCGTAGAGCGCGACCCAGCCGCCCTTGAGCGTGACCGGGATGGTGATCCAGGGCGCCGCGCCGATGATGGCGATATGCTCGTTGGTGTCGACCTTATCGCGGTTCTGCAGAACCCGGTCGACATTGTGCGCGAAGGACCAGTCGGCGCGGTACATGACCATCCCCTCGGGATTGATCACATAGACCGTGTTCGGGAGCAGGCCCCACTCGTGGTGCCACTTGCCCTCGACATTGTCGACGATGATCTTGCGCTCTTCCCTGTAGTCGTCCCGGTTGCGCTTGGCGTACTCGATCTTCTCGTCGATCGAGGTCGCCTGCTTCGCCTTCTCGCCGGGATGGGCCTCGCGGACATAGACCACCAGCCATTCGACGTCCGGATACTTCTCCTGGAGCTTGGCGTAGGGCTTCACGTTCTTGACGTACATCGGGCAGGTGAGGCTGCCGGATTCGATGACCAGCCATTTGCCCTTGTACTCGCTGAGCGAGACCTCGTTGCCGTCGAGATCGGTCAGCGTGTAGTCGTAGTTGACCTCTTTGCCGGCCTTGGGGCCGGGAAAATAGCCGAGCTCGTAGTTACTCATCTTGAAGCGCGGATAATTGTAGGTTTCGTTGCGTGCCGGTGCGCCCATATCGTTCCCCTTTCGGTGACTGACTTCGTGGCGATCAGGTCAAAGAATTAATCATCGTTTACAGCAAAACGCGGTCGACCGGTAGCAACAGTCGCGTGATTGTCGCGAAACAGGCTGTGCCTCGCGCAGAAGACAATCCCGGGTTTTCGGTAAAGTTCCCCGCTATACGACCGTCCAGCCGCCGTCGATCGTGAGGCTTGCGCCCGTGATCAGCTCGGCGGCCGGAGATGCGAGAAACACGACCGCGCCCGTGACGTCGGAAATCTTGCCCAGTCGGCCCATCAGAATCCGGTCCATGACGAACTGCTTGAACTCGGGATTCTCGAACATCGGCCTGGTGAACTCCGTCTCGACGAAGGTCGGGCCGATGCAGTTGCTGCGGATGTTGTGGGGCGCAAGTTCGGCGGCGATCGCCTTGCTCATGCCCTCGACCGCATGTTTCGTCGTGCAGTAGTTCGTGCGATTGGGCGAACCCACATGCCCCATCTGCGACGACATGTGGATGATCGAGCCGCCGCGTCCGCCGGCAAGCATCCGGCGCGCCGCGGCCTGCGCCACGAGGAACATCGATTTCACGTTCAGGTTGAGCAGTGTATCGAGATGTTCCTCGGTCACGTCGACGAACGGTTCGGGAATGTTGGCACCCGCATTGTTCATCAGGATATCGATCCGCTCGATCCCCTCGATCAGCTCGGTAACCTTTGCCGCATCGGTGACATCGCAGACGATTGTCCTTGCCGTGCCGCCCGCTTCCTGGATTCGTTCCGCCACCTCGTCGAGTTCGCTCTGGGTTCGGCTGACAAGCACAAGCTCCGCGCCCGCATCGGCCAGCGCTATCGCGATGCCGCGGCCGAGGCCGCGCCCCGCACCGGTGACGACGGCGACCAATCCGTCGAGGCGCAGCGACGGCGTTTTTGTCTCTTCTGCGGCGGTTTCACTCATTTCACACTCTCCAACGCGATGTCGTCCGATGTTGCGGAATGCAGGGTTGCATTCCGAAAACGGTGCGACCATAACCGAGCTTCATGCCGGGCGTAAATTCGGCATAAGAACAACTGGTTTCAGACGACCTAGAGGCGAGGGACGACATGGCGAAGAAAGCAACCGCGCGCAAGCCGGCCGCGAAGAAGACGACGCGCAAAGGCAAGAAGCTGCTCACCAAAGCGGACGTTATGCGCAAGTGCAAACAGCTGTCGAACTGGGGTAAGTGGGGCCCGGACGACGAGCTCGGGGTTCTGAACTACATTACCCCGGAAGACATCGCCAACGCGGCAAAGCTGGTGCGCAAGGGCAAGGTGTTTCGCCTCGGTCTGAATCTTGACGAGAATGGCCCGCAGAACGGACTCTTCGGCGGCCGCTGGAACCCGATGCACCAGATGCTCGCCACTGGCACGGACGCGGTGCAGGGCATCCAGGAGCCTCTCGCCGGGATGCGTTATGCCGACGATGCGATCAACCTGCCGACCCAGGCCGCGACCCAGTGGGATGCGCTCTCGCATGTCTTCACCGACGACAAGATGTGGAACGGTTACGACGCGACCCTCGTCGATGTTCGTGGCGCCCACAAGAACGGCATCGAGAAGTTCGCCGACAAGATGGTCGGCCGGGGTGTGCTCCTGGACGTCGCCCGTTACAAGGGCAAGAAACGCCTTGCGGACGGCTATGAGATCACGATCCAGGACCTCGAGAACACGGCCAAGAAGCAGGGTGTCGAGGTGCGCCGCGGCGATTTCGTGATCTTCAACACCGGTCAGATGGCCGATTGCCTGGACAAGGGCGAATGGGGCGGCTACGGCGGCGGCGACGCCCCCGGCCTGGGTTTCGAGACCGTCGATTGGATCCACGAGAAACAGATCGCCGGCATCTGTTCCGACACCTGGGGGATCGAGGTGCGTCCCAACAAGAGCGTCCCGGGTCTGAATCAGCCCTGGCACTGGGTGACGATCCCGCATATCGGCATCGTCCATGGCGAGATCTGGTATCTGCGGGAGCTCGTCGAGGACTGCGCCGAGGATGGCGTGTACGAGTTCTTCCTCTGCGCGCCGCCGCTGGTTATCACCCGGGGCACGGGTTCGCCGATCAACCCGCAGGCCATCAAGTAGCATTCACGGCAATGCCGTCAGCGGGGCCACGTTCCAATGGAGCGTGGCCCCGTTGCTTTGCTATAGTTCCACAATAAGAAAATCGACCCGCACGGCGGGAACAGCTGAAGAATTAGGGGGAGAGCCCGGATGCACCGTTACGACGACCCGGAATACCGTTTCGACATGTCGAAGATCATGGAGATGTCGGAGAAGTGCAAGAACTGGGGGAAATGGGGACCCGATGACGAGTGGGGAACAATCAACTATGTGGGCGACGAGGAGCGTAAGGCGGCCGCGGCGCTCGTGAAGAAGGGCCAGGTCTTCGCGCTCGGCCTGAACTTCGATTCCGACGGTCCCCAGAACGGCCTGTTCGGCGGGCGCTGGAACCCGATCCACACGATGCTTGCGACCGGGACCGACGCGGTGGCGGGCAAGCAGACCGTTCCCGGCAAGAAGTATCCCAGCCAGTACGCGGACGA
Organism: Rhodospirillaceae bacterium; assembly: GCA_038140435.1. Classification (GTDB taxonomy): domain Bacteria; phylum Pseudomonadota; class Alphaproteobacteria; order UBA6615; family UBA6615; genus UBA8079. The sequence continues at coordinate 20,003 of JAYQGE010000004.1, forward strand.
CGCGGTCTCCCTTCCGTTGCAGTGCGGCACCCAGTGGGACTCGCTCGCGCATGTCTTCAACAGCGACAAGATGTGGAACGGCTACGACGCCACGCTCGTCGGCGCGAACGGCGCGGAGAAGAACGCGATCCACAAGATGCGCAACAAGATGGTGGGCCGCGGCGTGCTGCTCGATATCGCGCGCTGGGCCGGCGTCGACTCCCTCGACGACGGGACCGCGATCGACGCGGAGGACCTGGATGCCTGCGCGAAGGCGCAGGGCGTCGAGATCAAGCGCGGCGACTTCGTGATCTACCGCACGGGGCACATGGAGCGTTGCCTCGAGTCCGGTGTCTGGGGCGGTTACGCCGGCGGAGAGGCGCCGGGCGTCTCGTTCCACACCTGCGAGTGGATGCACGACATGGAAATCGCGGCCATCTGCGCCGACACCTGGGGTTGCGAGGTCATCCCGAACGAGACGGACGACGTCTTCCAGCCCTGGCACTGGATCGTGATCCCGCAGATCGGCATCACCATGGGCGAGATTTTCTATCTCAAGGACCTGGCGAACGACTGCGCGGAGGACAATGTGTACGAGTTCATGTTCGTCGCGCCGCCGCTTCCGATCACGCGCGGTGTGGGTTCGCCGATCAATCCGCAGGCCATCAAGTAGCGGCCTCGGATCAACAATTCGGAACGGGCGGTGCCGGGGTTGCCGGGGCCGCCCGCTCTGTTTTATGACACCGCAAAACATACCCACACGAGGAAGAGTGATATGGCCATCGAGTTCCTGAAGCAGGGCATGGATTCCGAGGCGAGCGACGAGGCAGACGCCAAGGTGCGGGAGATCGTCGAGGGGATCCTTGGCGACGTGAAGACCCGCGGCGACGAGGCCGTCCGCGAGCTTTCCGAGAAGTTCGACAAGTGGACGCCGGAGAGCTTCCGCCTGTCGGATGCGCAGGTGAAGGAACTGATGGACACGCTGCCCGAGCAGACGATCGAGGACATCAAGTTTGCCCAGGCCCAGGTCCGAAACTTTGCGCAGATTCAGCGTGATGCGCTGCAGGATGTCGAGGTCGAGACGCTTCCGGGCGTGACCCTCGGGCACAAGAACATTCCGGTGAACAGCGTCGGCTGTTACGTGCCGGGCGGTCGCTACCCGATGGTGGCTTCCGCGCATATGTCCATCGTGACCGCCAAGGTCGCGGGTGTGCCGCGGGTCATCGCCTGCACCCCGCCGAACGAGGGTGGCCCCCACGCGGCGACGATCGCGGCGATGCATCTTGCGGGCGCCGACGAGATATATTGCCTCGGTGGTGTGCAGGCCGTCGCGGCGATGGGCATCGGCACCGAGACCATTGCACCGTGCGACATGCTGGTCGGACCCGGAAACGCCTACGTCGCCGAGGCCAAGCGTCAGCTCTACGGCAAGGTCGGCATCGACCTGTTCGCCGGCCCGACCGAGGTGCTGGTGGTGGCCGACGACACGGCCGACGTCGAGATGGTCGTGGTTGACCTGCTGGGACAGGCCGAGCACGGCCCGAATTCGCCGGCGGCCGTGATCACCACGTCGCGTGAGCTCGCCGAGGCCATTCCGGCGGAGATCGAACGCCAGCTGAAGATCCTGCCGACGGCGGATGTGGCGTCGGTCGCGTGGCGCGACTACGGCCAGATCATCATGTGCGGGGACCGGGAGGAGATGCGTGCCGAGGCGGACAGGCTCGCTTACGAGCATGTGGAGATCCTGACCGAGGACCCGCGCTGGTTCCTCGACAACATGACCAACTTCGGCGCCTTGTTCATCGGTCCCGAGACAAACGTCTCCTATGGCGACAAGGTCATCGGCACCAACCACACGCTGCCGACGAAGGGGGCCGCCCGCTACACCGGCGGCCTGTGGGTCGGCAAGTTCATGAAGACCTGCACCTATCAGCAGATCACGGAAGAGGCGAGCGCGCTGGTCGGCGATTATTGTTCGCGGCTGTGCGAGGTCGAGCGCTTCTGGGGTCACAAGGAGCAGGCGGACCTGCGCCTGCGCCGTTATGCGGGCCGGAACATCGGCATCGGAGCGACAGACGCCGCCGAGTAGCCGTTACAGACAGATCGGTGGAAAAGGGCGGCCCTGGGGCCGCCCTTTCTGTTTCGTCGTTCTGCTGGACAAAGAAAAAGGGCGGCCCTGGGGCCGCCCTTTCACCAAGTCGAGACGCTCGACCTAGTTGATCGTGTACTTGTGGACCGGCTTGGCGCCGTTCGCGATGGAGAGTTCCATCAGGCGCTTGAAGGTCGCCTTGCCCGGAACGCCCTGGTCCTCATACTCCTGGGCCTTCTGGTTGACCCACGGCTCGATCGCACGGGCCATCTTGCCGCGCTCGTCGTCGCCCAGGTCACGCACCGTCACACCCTGCTTCTTGAGGTTCTCGAGAGCGGAGGTGAACTTCGCCACACCCTCGTCCTCGACGGCCACGTTGTAGACCTCGGTCTCTTCCATGATGATCTTCTTCACGGAGTCAGGCAGCTTGGCCCAGGTGTCGTTGTTGACGGTCACCGGGTAGGCCACAACCGAGCCCCAGCCCATGGTCGTGTAGTACTTCGCGACTTCGCCGAACTTGAAGCCGAAATACGGGGCCGGGAAGATCACGACACCGCTGAACACGCCGGACTGCAGCGCGTTGTAGACTTCGTTCAGGTTGGTCTGGACCTTCGCGGCACCGGCATAGTCGAGCCACGGCAGGTTCGGACCGGCGGCACCGATCTTCACGCCCTTGAGCTCTTCCATCTTGGTCCACGGGAACTTGGTGCCCAGGCCGTAATCGTCGAACGCGCCGTTCGCGATGTAGGTCTGGTTATACTT
>JAYQGE010000004.1:22932-132895 GCA_038140435.1 Rhodospirillaceae bacterium
AAAAAAAGAGTTTCTGGCAGAAACCTTGAGTTTACACAGGAAATCAGTCTGCTAACTTCGCGTCTGCTCGTCGGCTAGGGCTAGCGAGTCGGACAAAAATACCGTCTGATAGATACAGGCGGATCAGGGAGCCAGTTCATGGTCGATAATGTCGTAAACACCGTGACACGTGTTTGCAGCACCGTTGCAGCCTTCTGGGCAATGGCGCTCGCATTCCTCATTCTGTGGGACATCACGGGCCGGACGTTCTTCAATGCACCGTTCGATGGCACGATTGAAATCGTGGCCAATTCGATGGTCTCGATCCTGTTCCTGCAGCTCCCCTATACGATCTACCGCGGCGCGCATCTTCGCACGACGGTCATCTATCAGAACCTGAACGAACTTGGACGCCGGCTGATCGACATCTTTGTCGCGGTGATCGGCGTCTGGTTCTTCTGGTCGGTGGCGATCGGCGGCTGGGAGGACATGATCATCGGCTGGGAGGTCGATGAGCGCGAGGGCGAGGGTTCGATCCGCGTGCCCATCTATCCGGTGCGCTCGCTGATCATCGTATTCGCAGTGGTCTCTCTGCTGGTCTACCTGGTTCTGCTCTGGCACTTCGTGTTCGGCACCGAGCCGATCACCGACGAGGAAGAAGGCAAGGTCGAGACCGTCGAAGGCTCGCAAATCTAGGTTTCAGGAATCATCAGCCCGCCCGGTCCTCAACGACCGGAAGTCATACGGGACAGGGGGACGTTAAAAAATGGATCCGACTTCAGCCGTCATTTTGATGCTGATCGTGCTGATCATCGCTGTGGTGATTGGTATTCACATCGGTATTTCACTGGGTGTCACCGCGCTTGTCGGGACCTGGCTCATGTTCGGCTCGTACGAGCTCGCGGCGGGGCAGGTGGGCAGCACCTCGTTCTTCGCGCTGCGTAACTTCGTGTTCGCGGTCATTCCCTTGTTCGTACTTATGGGCGAGTTCGTCAGCAGATCAGGATCGGCAGGCGATCTTTACCGCGTGATGAACTTCGGACTGAAGCGCATTCCGGGACGCCTCGCCGTTGCGACGGTCGCAGGCAACGCGGTGTTCGCGGCCGTGACGGGCACCAGCCTGGCGTCGGCCGCCGCCTTCTCGCGCCTGGCCTACCCGGAAATGATCAGTGCCGGCTACAGCCGCAAGTATGCGCTGGGATCGGTTGCTGGCAGCGCGTGCCTCGGCATGCTCATTCCGCCGTCTGTGCTGCTGATCATCTGGGGCATCGTGACCGAGGTCTCCATTGGATTCCTGTTCCTCGCCGGTATCCTGCCGGGCGTCCTGCTCTCGTTGCTCATGGCGTTCTACTGCTCCGGCTTCGCGATCGCGCGCCCGCACCTGGCGCCGGCCGTGGATCTGTCTGATGAGAGGCTGACCGGACAGGAGGTCATCAGCGGCCTCGGCGTCATCTTCCTGATTCTGGCCGTGCTCGGCAGCATCTGGGCCGGCCTCGCCACCCCGTCGGAAGCCGCCGCACTGGGGGCGCTGTTCGGTCTCGTGCTGGCTCTGATCAAGGGCGTGCGCTGGGATGGCATCCGCGAGGCGATCGTCGATTCAGGCAAGGTCATCGCGCCGATCCTGTTCCTGCTGCTGACCGCGCAGATGTATGCGCGGCTGCTCACCACGGGCGGCATCGTCAACCTGATCACGGACACGGTCGGCGGCGCGGGCATCGACCCGAACGTGGCGGTCCTGATCATGATCGTCATCTGGCTGGTCCTCGGAACGCTGCTGGACTCGGGCTCGATCATCCTGCTCACGGTGCCGATCTTCTGGCCGATCGCGCAGACTTTTGGCTACAACGAGTACGCCTTCGCGATCATGGGCATCCTGGCGATCGAGGCGGGGCTCCTGACCCCGCCGGTCGGATTGCTGGTTTATGCGGTCAAGGGGTCCGTGGCCGACAAGTCTGTCCAGCTGGGCGAGATCTTCGCGGGCTCTGTGCCCTACTGGCTCCTCATCCTGGTCGTGATGCTGGTGGTCTGGGTTGTGCCCGACATCGCCACCGCGCCGATCACCTGGAGTTCGGGCATCCCGTTCAATCATCAAATAGGGATCCAATGGTGATCCCGCAGATGATCCCGCAGGTGATCCTGCAAAGGGACGAATGAGAAACGGCGGCGCCCGATCAGGCGCCGCCGTTATTTCATTGTTGATGTATCCGAAGGGGCCTGCGGGGCCGCGGGCTTGCGGCGGATCAGGCGCCGCGTTCGTTCGCGACCCGCTCGATGGCGTCCACGATGGCCTGGTATCCGGTGCAACGGCAGTAGTTGCCGGAGATGAACTCGCGGATCTCCTCGCGCGACGGTGAGGGGTTCTTCTGCAGGAGTTCCTCCGCGGTGAGCAGCATGCCGGGCGTGCAGAACCCGCACTGGACCGCGTTGCGCTCATGGAACGCCTGCTGCAGGTCCGAGATGCTCCCGTCGTCCGTGAGCCCTTCGATGGTTTCGACGTTCGCGCCATCGGCCTGGGCGGCAAGCATCAGGCAGCCGCGCACGATCTCGCCGTCCACGCGGATCGTGCAGGCGCCGCACACGCCGTGCTCACAGCCGACATGGCTGCCGGTGAGCTCGAGCTCGTAGCGCACGAAATCCACGAGGTTGGTGCGCGCCGGAACCCGACGCGTGATCGTCTGTCCGTTGACGGTCAGGGTGATGTCGACATTCTGGTCCATGTTCTCCCCCTAGGCCGCGAAGGCGTTCAGCGCGCGTTTGGTGAGGACCCGCGCGAGGTGCATCTTCATCTCCGGCGGCCCGTTCAGGTCCGCCATCGGATCGAGGTCGGCGTACAGCGCGGATTGCGCCGCTGCGACGGTGTTGTCGTTGTGCGGATTGCCGTTGAGTGCGTCGCTTGCAGCGGACGCGAGGATCGGCCGGTCGCCGGCACCGAGAAACACCAGGCGCATATCCGCGAAATTTCCGCCGTCGATGCGGCCCTGGACGCCGATTCCGACGATCGCATAGTCGCCGCTGCGCCGGGCCAGTTCCATGAATGCCGTGCGCCCATCGTCCGCGATCTTCGGAATCTCGACCGCGACGAGAAGTTCACCGGGTTCCAACGCCGTCTCGAACAGGCCGAGGTAGAAGTCGTTCGCATCGACGGTGCGGGTTCCGCTGCGGCTCTGCAGGATCATCCGGGCGCCGATGGCGCGGCTGACGGCGGGCAGCTCGGCGGCCGGGTCGGCGAAGGCGATCGAGCCGCCGAACGTGCCGCGATTGCGGATCGCCTGGTGCGCCACGTGCGGCATCGCCTGCGCGACGAGCGGCGCCATGGCCGTGACATCCTCCGACGCGAGCACTTGCGAGTGCCGTGCAAGGGCACCGACGCGCAGCGTATCCCCGTCGCGCGTGATGTCCGAAAGACCATCGATCCGGTTGATGTCGATCAGGACCTCTGGTGCCGACAGACGCATGTTCAGGGTCGCCATGAGGCTTTGGCCGCCGGCGAGGATGCGTGCATCGTCGCCATGCTCATCGAGCAGGTCGAAGACCTGGTCGAGGCTCTCGGCGCGCACATAGGCGAATGGTGCTGGTTTCAACCGGCTTCTCCCTTGCTGACCTTATTTTTCCGAGCTTCGTTGTCGGCCCGGCACATATGTTTTGTACCCAACGGCACAGCGCGCGTCTATGCGAACGCTGACTGCATACCTATCTTACCGGCCTTCGAACGTTATTTCACTCTGGGAGTTCCCTCATGGCTGAGGCCAAAGTTAAGGTCAAACCGGCGATCTACACCATGCACGGCGTGTCGACGTCGCACGCGCGCACCGATATCTCCGTGCGCGATGTCACGGTGACAACCGACGAACCGCTCGAACGCGGCGGCACGAACGTCGCGGCATCGCCGACCGAGACCATGATCTCGGCCCTGATCGGCTGCACCAACAACGTTACGATCCGCATCGCGGAACACATGAAGCTCAACTTCGAACTGGTCAGCATCGATGCCGATGTTATCTTCGACCGGCGCGGCGTTGTCCTGGCGGAGGAGATCGAGGTGCCGTTTCCGGAGATCACGCTGACGATCACCGCCAAAACCGATGCCACGCCCGAGCAGCTCGCGGAGCTGCAGGAAAAACTGCCGATCTTCTGCCCGGTCTCGCGGGTCTTCCAGGCCGCCGGCACGAAGGTTACGGAGAAGTGGAACATCGTCGTCTGAGGACGGTCGACCGGGGAGAACCGAAATGAGCCTGACGATCTGGGGCCGTCACACGTCATCGAATGTCCAGAAGCTGCTCTGGGGCTGCGTCGAGATGGGGGTCGCTTTCGGGCGCCCCGACATGGCGGGCAAGTTCGGGTTCACCGACGATTATCTCGCGATGAATCCGAACCGGGTCGTCCCGACCATCGACGATGACGGCTTCATCCTCTGGGAATCGAATGCCTGCCTGCGCTATCTCGCCGAGAAGTACGGGCGCGGCGGGCTCTGGCCCGAAGATCCGCACGTTCGTGCCGACGCCGATCGCTGGATGGACTGGCAGACGGCCACCTTCTGGCCGGCGCTGCGGCCCGTCTTTCATCAGATGATCCGAACGCCACCGGAAGATCAGGATCCGAAGCTGATCGCGAACGGTATCGCCGCGGCGGGCGAAATCAGCGCCGTGCTCGACGCCGCGCTTGCGGACCGGCCGTTTGTCGCCGGGGACAGTCTCACGATGGGGGACATTCCCATCGGCGGCGTGATCTACCGCTGGTATGCGCTGGATATCGACCGCCCGGAACGCCCGAACATCCGGGCCTGGTACGAGCGTCTGCAGGAGCGGCCCGGCTTCGCCGAGCACATCATGATTCCGCTGGAGTAGGGACGTCGGCGCGGAACTTCCGGATGGAGGTCCGCTGACCTGTGTCCGTCCTCTGTCTCAGACGGCGATCTTGCCCGCCGGCAGTGACAGGCCGGACTCGATGATGATCTCGAGCGTCTTGCGCAGATGCGCATGATGCGCCTCGACGGCGGCCTCGACGTCACCGGAAAGTGTCTTTTCCATCAATGACTTATGCTCGTCGCCCTCGGCCCTGCCGGGAAAGCTGATCGTCGCGGCGAGCTGGCGATAGCGCTTCGCCTGGTCGGCGAGCAGTTCGCAGTGGGCCAGGAGCCGAGGCGACCCGCAGTTCGACAGGAAGCAATTGTGGAACTCACGGTGGAGAGCTTCCCACTCTGAGTTGAACTCGAACTTATCCGAACTGGCGCTCCGTGGCGTTCTGGAGAGGCGGTGGTAGGCGACGACAATCGACTCCTCCCATTCCGGCGTGGCATTCGCTATGGATTCGCGCAGCGCCGTCTCCTCGGCCCAGCAACGCATGCGGATGAGGTCGTGCAGATCGTCCTCACCGATGCCCGCGACATGGAATCCCTTCTGGTCCTCGAAGCAAACCAGCTTCTCGGCGAGGAGCCGGTTGAGGGCCTCGCGCACCGGGCTGATGCCCACTTCGTAGCGCGCGCGCAACTGTTCGGTGCCGAGTCTGTGTCCGGGTGCCAGTGCGCCGGTCAGGATATCGTTGCGCACGCGGTCGTAAACCGACGTGGCGATGGTCGGCCCGCCGGCGCGGCTGTCGCGTTTGTTGTTCTTTCTGACGGCCATCTGGGTCCCCGGGCCGGGATATCTGAAGAGGTAAAATCCCGTTCCATGCGACCCTATATTCGAAAATATTTCGGTGGAAGAAAAATATTCGAATATTATTGACCCATACCCCGAAAGTGGCTTCTATCGAAGCAACCGAAGTGCGTACAAAATCAACGATAAACGTATCACGAATGAGGGCGAGGCCCTGGGAGAAATGCAATGACGATGTCCAAGTCCATTCTCAAGAAGGTCGGTGCCGTCAGCGCCGGCGCCATTCTGGCGTCGATGGCGTTCGCGGGATCGGCGACTGCTGCGGAGAAGATCAAGCTGGCGGCGATCGACGGCTACTCGCCGAAGTCTCTCTGGGTGAAGGAATTCATCGACTTCTACATCCCCGAAATCGACAAGAAGCTGGCCGAGACCGGCAACTACGAGATCGAGTGGAACCAGGCCTGGGGCCAGATCGTCAAGGTGCGCGGCGTCCTCGGCGGCCTGCAGAAGGGCCTCGGCGACATCGGCGTCGTGACCACCGTGTTCCACGCGGACAAGGTGCCGCTCCAGCTCGTCGCCTACGCCACCCCGTTCGTGACCAACGACCCGGGCCTCGTCGCCAAGACGGTTGACGACCTTGCCGACACGCATCCGGAGTTCAAGCAGGCCTTCAACAAGTTCAACCAGGTCTATCTGACCAACATGGCCGTTCTCGACACTTACCAGATCTTCTCGAAGACGCCGGTACAGAAGCTGAGCGACATGAAGGGTCTGAAGGTCGGCAGCGCCGGTCTCAACCAGCGCTGGCTCGAAGGTTCGGGCGCGGCGAGCGTCGCCGGCAGCCTGGTGCACTACTACAACAAGCTGAGCACGGGTGTGCTGGACGCGATCATGCTGTGGCCGGAAGCGGTCGTGGGTCGCAAGATGTACGAGGTTGCTCCCTACATGCTGAAGTCGGACCTGGGCACCGCCAACTCGAAGGTGGTCAGTGTCAATTCCGATACCTGGGATGCGCTGCCGGACGAGATCAAGTCGGCGATCCAGGAGGCTTCGATCAAGTATCGCGACCACATGGCCAAGGAAGCCCTCGCGCTTGCCGACGCCAGCTACAAGGCGTTTGTTGATGGCGGCGGCAAGGTCCACGTCCTGAGCGCGGCCGAGCGCCAGCAGTGGGCGGACAGCATGCCGAACGTCGCTCGCGACTGGGTCGCGGCACGCGAGAAGGAAGGTGCGCCGGGCCGCGCCGTCATGAAGTCCTACATGGACACCATGCGCGCCGCGAACCAGCCGATCCTGCGTCAGTGGGACCGCGACATCGGTTCCTGAGCCTGACCTCCTTCTAGGTCGAACGACAAAAGGTTCGCATTATGTCGGATCAAGCCGAAGGGGCGCTGCCGGTAGGCGGCGCCCCTCAGGGCCTTCTGGACCGCATTCTGACGGTCATGAACACCATCGGGTCGCTCTGGATTTTCGCCCTGATGGTGTTGATCGATACGGAAGCGTTCAGTCGCACGCTGTTTACCCATCCCATTCATGGCGTGAACGAGATGGTCGAGATGTCGATCGTCGGGATTGTCTTCATGCAAATCGGGGATGCGACCCGGCGCGGCCGGTTGACGCGCTCGGATGGTTTTTACGGCATCGTGCAGAGAAAAACGCCGCGCGCCGGCCATGTGATGGGCGCCATTTTCGATCTGCTGGGGGCGGTGTTCCTGATCATCGTTCTGTACGGCGCCGTTCCAGAACTCATCGACGCATACCGCTTCAATTACTTCGTGGGTGAGGAGGGCCTGTTCACGGTTGCAGAGTGGCCGATCAAGGCAATCATCGTCCTTGGTTGCACGGTGACCATGCTCCAGTTCCTCAAGTTTACCGTGCGGCACATCGTGCCGCTGGTGCGCGGCGAAAACTAAGCGCGCCACCGAGGGGGTTTTCCGAAATGGGTGGAATCGAAGTCGGGATTATCTCGGTCGTCTTGATCGTCGGCCTGATCTATCTCGGGCTCTATATCCCGGTAGCGCTGGGGCTCGTCTCGTTTCTCGGCGTCTGGGTCATTCGCGACAACCCGAACATCGCCGTTGCACTGCTGTCGGAATCGATCGCGGACACCGTGTCCGAGCTCGTCTTCGCTTCGGTCCCGCTTTTTGCATTGATGGGACTCATCGTGTCCAAGGCGGGGCTGGGGAAAGACGTTTACGAGGTCGCAAACTTCTTCTTCTATCGGGTTCGAGGTGGCCTGGGCATCGCGACCGTCGCCGCGAACGCGATCTTCGCCTCCATCACCGGCTCGTCGATCGCATCCGCCTCCGTGTTCACCCGCGTCGCCATCCCCGAGATGCGCCGGTTCGGCTACAAGCCGCGCTTCACGGTCGGCGTCGTGGCGGGGTCGTCGGTGCTCGGAATGCTCATCCCGCCGAGCGCGATGCTGATTATCTACGCGATCGTTACCGAGCAATCGGTCGGTCTGATGTTCATTGCCGGCATCATTCCGGGCATCCTGCTTTCGATTGCGTACGGCATCCTCATCCTGTTCCTCGCCTATGTGTTCCCGAAGTTCGTGGGCGGAGAGAAGTCTGCGAGCATCGCCGCTGAAGACTGGGCCCGGCAGACCTGGTGGGATGTCATCAAGAAGATCATTCCCGTCGTGGTTCTGGTGCTCGTCGTGCTGGGCGGCATCTATGGTGGTGTGTTCACGCCGACCGAGGCCGGCGCGGCCGGTTCGCTCGCGGCGTTGATCATCGCGGTCCTTCGACGAAACTTCACGCTGAGGGACTTGTGGGAAGTCCTGGTCGAGACGGGCTACATCACGGCGACCATCCTGTTCCTGATCATCACCGCGTCCATGTACAGCCGGATGCTGGGTGTGGCGGCGCTTCCGACCGTGTTCGGGGAGTTCCTGTCGGGTCTCGGACTGACCCTCAACGAATTGATGATCATCTATGTGGTGCTGATGGTCCTCCTGGGAACGATCATCGAAACGGCGTCGATCATCCTGATCGTCGTGCCGCTGTTCCTGGTGGTGCTCGATACTTTCAACGTCGATCTGATCTGGTTCGGAATCGTCACGGTGGTCGGGGCCGAGATCGGCCTGTTGACGCCGCCGCTGGGCATCTCCTGTTTCGTCATCAAGAGCGCGATCAACGACCCGACCGTGAAGCTGTCGGATATCTTCGCGGGTGCGTTCCCGTTTGCGGTCACGATGTTCATCGTCTTGCTGCTGTTGATCGCCTATCCGCAGCTCAGCCTGTACCTGCTGGAATTCGGGTCGGCCAAGTAGTCCGCCCGGCTGGTTTTCCCCCGGCCGATTGACCATAATCGGCGCGTTCCAACCCGGGGGAAGTGATGAAGATTTTCAAGGAACGTCTGCCCTATTCGGCGATCGTCGATCGGCCGGCCTGGAAGCTGCCCGATGGCAAGCGCATGGCCGTATGGATCATTGCCAATGTCGAGGACTGGGATATCTCCCGGCCGATGCCGCGGGTTGTCCTGCCGCCACCCATGGGTGTGCCGCTGCAGCCCGATCTGCCCAACTGGGCGTGGCACGAATACGGCATGCGCGTGGGGTTCTGGCGTATCCGGGACGCGCTGCGTGATCGCGGCATCATTCCGACGATGGCCGTCAACGGCCGGGTCTGCGAGACCTATCCGCGCGTGGCCGAGGCCGCGCTGGAACTCGGTTGGGAGTTCATGGGGCACGGCTATCTCCAGGGGCCGATGCACAAGCATGACGATCAGCAGGAGCAGATCGACCGGGCCTGCGCGGCGATCGAGAAGTTCACCGGCAAGAAGGTGCGCGGCTGGGAAAGCCCGGGCATGACCGAGACCTTCCAGACCATCGACTACCTCGCGCGCGCAGGCATCGAGTATGTCGCGGACTGGGTGCTCGACGATCAGCCGGTGGAAATCGAGACCAGCGAGGGGCCGGTGCTGTCGGTGCCTTACACGGTGGAGACGAACGACATCTCGATGATGGCGCTGCAGCAGCATTCGTCCGATGAGATGCTGAAACGCTCGAAGGACCAGTTCGACCGGCTCTACATGGAGAGCGAGCACTCCGCGCGCATCATGTCGATCAGCCTGCACATGTATCTCACGGGCGCGCCGCACCGGATTCGCTACTTCGAGGAAATCCTGGATTACATCCAGGGCCATTCGGACGTGGCCATCGTGCCGGGCGAAACGATCATGGACTGGTACCGCGAGGCCCACGCCTAGGAGCCGGTCATGGCCTTGTTGATCACGCCCCCGGTGACGGGCTCGACGGACTACTGGGCCGAGTGCGTGCAGGCGCTTGCGCCGGACCTTGAGATCCGCCGCTGGCCCGACGTCGGCGACCCGGAGGATATCGAGTACCTCCTGACGGGGTTTCTCGACCTGGCGGAACTGCCGGCGCTGCCGAACCTGCGCCTCGTGATGCCCATGTTCGCGGGCTTCGATCACCTGCTGGCCCATCCGGACATGCCCGATGTGCCCATCGTGCGCACGGGGCCGCCTGAGGGTGATCCGGCAATGACCGAGTATGCGGTTCTGCATGTGCTCCGCCATCACCGGCACATGCCGGACTACCTGGCCCAGCAGCGCAGGCGCGAGTGGAACGTGATTCCCCAGAAGCTGCCACGCGAACAGCGGATCGGGTTCATGGGGTTCGGGGTCCTTGCCCAACCGCCGGCGCGGGTCCTGCGTGGGCTCGGGTTCGATGTCGCCGCGTGGACGCGCAGGCCACGCGAAGACAGTGACATCGAAATTTTCTATGGCGCCGAGGCACGGGACGCGTTTCTCGCGCGGACGGACATCCTCGTCTGCCTGCTGCCGCTCACGGCGGAGACGGAAGGCATCCTGAACGCGGAACTTTTCGCGCGGATGCCCGAGGGAGCGGCGGTGATCAACCTGGGGCGCGGGGCGCATCTGGTCGATGGGGATCTGATCGCCGCGCTGGACAGCGGACAGCTTGCCGGTGCGACCCTCGATGCGACCAAGCCGGAGCCATTGCCCGAGGACAGCCCGCTCTGGCTGCATGAGCGGGTCACAATCATGCCGCATACGGCGCGCAGGGTGCGGGCGGATGTGATCGCACCCCAGGTGGTCGAAATCATCCGCCGCGATGGGGCAGGCGAACCGCAGCTCTGGGCCGTGGACCGGTCGACGGGATACTAGGAGGAACGAGATGGCATTGACGGACGAACAGGTGGCGCAGGCGGCCGACATGCTCGCGGAGGCCTTCGCGGCGCGCACGACGATCGATGCATTGCCCACGGAATGCGGGCCGGGAAACGCCGCGGAAGCGGTGCAGATCCAGACCGCGTTGCTGGAGCGGATCGGTCTTGATGCGGCGGGCTACAAGGCCGGTTTCACCAACCCGCCGATGCTCGAGAAGGCCGGGCCGGACGGCCCGATGTCCGGGGTGATGTTCCGCGATTTCACGGTCGCCAGCGGTGGTACGCTAAAGCGCGCGGACTTCGGTCCCGGTACGCTCGTCGAGGCCGAGATTTCGTTCCGCATGAGGAGCGATCTGCCGGCGCGCGACGCGATTTACACTGACGACGAAGTGCTGGCGGCGGTCGACAGTGCCATCCTGGGGATCGAGATGGCGGTGCCGCGCATGAACGATCCACTCGGCCAGCCGATGGTGCACCTGGCAGCGGACAACGGGGCCGCCATGGGATTCGTCGCGGGGCCCGATATTCCCGACTGGCGGTCGCGCGACCTCAAGACGCTCGACATTGAACTTCTCTTCGACGGGGAGGTCGTCTCGGAGGGAATGCCGCTTCCGGCGCGCTGCGACGAGGTCTGGTCGCTCGCCTGGATCGTCAACCACTTCTCCGCGCGCGGCGTGGACATCAAGGCCGGTGACTACATGACCACGGGCGCGGCCGCGGTGCCGAAGCCCCTGGGCAATGCCGGAGAGGTCGTCGCGCGGTTCGCCGGTGTCGGCGACGTCCGGGTCACCATCGAAGGCTGACGCTGCTCCGGCTCGTCACATGCGCGATCGCGGCGCTTCTGCTGGCCGGGGGCGCGGTTGGCGCTGAAGACCTGGACGCGCTCAAGAAGCGGCTGCTGCCGGGGATCAAGGGCGAGGACAATCGGCAGATTGTCGATTCAAGCGACTATCCCTGGAGCGCAATCGGCCGGGTGAACACCCGGATCGGCGGTTTCTGCACGGGGACGGTGATCGGGCCGCGCGATGTCCTGACGGCGGCCCATTGCCTGTGGAACAAGCGAACCCGGAACTGGCTCACGCCCGAGGCGGTAAACTTCCTGGCCGGGTACCGGCGCGGCGAGTTCATCGCCCACGGGAAGGTGGTGGACTACACGCTTGCCGACCCGCTGGTCACGCCGCGTGACGGGCCACGTTTCCGGCCCAATGACTGGGCGATCTTCCGGCTCGCCGAACCGATCGATGGCATCACCGGCACCCTCACGCTCGGCCTGTCCGGGACGCCGGTGGATGTCTATCTGCAGGCGGGCTACAGCAAGGACAAGCCGCACATCCTCACCCTCGACGAGGGGTGCCAGGTGTATGATCAGCCGAGCGACTCCGGCCTGATGTTCCATGGCTGCGACGCGGTGAGCGGCGATTCCGGTTCGCCGATACTGGGTCTCTCCGGAGACGCGCTCGTCGTGCTGGGGGTGCATGTCGCGACGGCACGGCGGGAGAACAGGGAAAGCCTGGGGATCGCGATTCCCATCGATTCCGTCGCGGAAGCTGCAAATCCGACGCCCTAGGGGTTGTACGGCGCAGGTTCGCGCTTAAGTGACAGAAGAACGAAACAAGGGAATGCCGCAGATGGCCGAAGCCGATCGACTGGACGCCGGGGAAACCAATGCCGTGCTCGAGGGCCTGATCAACCGGAACTCGACGCCGCCACGCCTGTTCGACGGGCGTGTGCCGCCGCGCGCAGACATCGACCGCATGCTCGAGGCCGCGATGACGGCACCAGATCATGGTCTTGTTCGGCCATGGCGCTTCCATATCGTTGAAGGCGATGCACGACACAAGCTCGGCGAACTGTTCGCAGAGGCCCTGCTTGGGCGTGAGCCGTTCGCGCCGACAGCGGCGATCGAGAAGGAGAAGGGGCGTCCTCTGCGCGCACCGACCATCATCGCGGTCTGCGCCAAAGTCGATCCGTCCCGCGCACCCAAGGTGCCCGTCGTCGAGCAGGTCGTGGCGACCGCCGCGGCGATGGAGCATCTCGTGCTGGCGGCGCAGGCCATGGGCTATGGCGCGATCGTCCTGACGGGGCGCAACGCCCACGATCCGATCGTCCGCAAGGCCTTTGACCTGGACGGCGAGGACGAGCTCCTCGGCTTCGTCTATATCGGCTGCATCGGCGAGCCCACCCCGGCGAAGGAACGGCCCAGCGCGGCTGAGTTCACCAGCGTCTGGAGCTAAAAAAAACGCCGCGGTGACCCGCGGCGTTTTTCCGTTCGCTGGGAAGTCCTCTGTGGCTAGAACGTCTCGTTCCAGTGGACCATCGGAAGCCCCGCCACCGGTGAGGTGAAGTAGGGGATGTTGGTCGCCCGCAGGCTTCCCACATACACCGTCTTCAAATCGGGTCCCCCGAAGGTGACCGAGGCGCACCACTTGGCGATGTCGCCGCCGCATTCGAGCAGCAGGTCGGCCGTGACTTCGCTCTTCTGGAACGCCGCGTCGAGCTTCGCCACCTCTTCGGGATTGGAATCGTCGAAGATGATGTGCAGGTCCCCGTCGGGCTTGATCGCGAAGATGCCGTCATTCATGACGTGGGTGCCCCACAGGTTGCCAAAGCTGTCGAAGGCGATGCCGTCGATCAGGCGGCCATGGTCGGTCGGGCCGTAGATTTCCTTGGGTCCGAGGCTGCCGTCATCGGCGATCTTGTAGCGCGCGATGTTGCGGCCGCAGGTCTGGACGACGTACAGCCATTCCTCGTCCGCGTCGAGCTTGCACTCGTTGGAGAAGTGCACGTCGTCGGCGACGATGCGTACACCCTTGCCCTCTTCGTAGAGCAGGACCCGGCCGTCGACGATGTCGGGGCTGATGGCCTTGGGCCAGTCATGGAGCATCGTCGAGACGGTGATCCAGATGCGGTCCTTGCTGTCGCGGGCAACGAAATTGACCTTGCCGATCTCCTCGCCGTCGACCGTGTCGAACATGACCTCGGTCTCGCCCGTGCGGGTCATCCGCTCGAGGCAGTCGGTCCCGAAGTTGGAGATCAGGATGTCGCCGTTGCTGGCGAATGCCAGCCCGTTCGGCAGGGTGCCGTCCACGAACTTCGACGCATCGTCGTCGCTCTCACCGAACGCCTCGGCGTCATGGGACTGGGTGATGATTTCCTGGCTGCCGTCGGGCTTGATGCGCACGACGCCGCCGCGGGCATCCGCCGCCCAGAGGTCGCCGCTCTTCTCCGCCAGGATGCATTCCGGGCGCTGCAGATCCTCACCGATGAACTTGAAATCGTCCTTGGTGAGGGTGAAACCGTCAATGGGATTGCTGGCCATGTTTCTCTCCTCCCCGGACCTCCGGGGTTTGTGACCGGATGGGCCGCACGGGCACGAGCCCGCGCGGCCTTCTGGTTCTGGTTATCCGGCTTCGATGATGTCCGGGCGAGGCCTAGAACTTCACCATGTCGCCGCCCTTGAGATCGAGAATCTCGCGGGCTTCGTCGGGGCTGGCGACCTCCAGCGAGAGGTCCTCGACGATCCGGCGGATCTTCGCGACCTGCTGGGCGTTGGACTCGGCCAGCTTGCCCTTCGAGATGTAGAGCGAGTCCTCGAGGCCGACGCGTACGCTGCCGCCGAGCATGGCGGACTGGGTGACGAAGTTCATCTGGTGTCGGCCGGCGCCCAGGACGGAGAAGACATAGTCGTCGCCGAACAGCTTGTCGGCCGTCTCCTTCATGTGCATCAGGTGCGCCAGGTCGGCGCCGATGCCGCCCATGATGCCGAAGATGAACTGCAGGAAGATCGGCCCCTTCAGACGGCCCTGATTGTACCAGTAGGCCGTGTTGTAGAGATGGCTGACGTCGTAGCACTCGTGCTCGAACTTCACCCCGCGCTTATCGTGCAGCTCGGTGATGATGTACTCCATCTGCTTGAAGGTGTTGGTGAAGATGAAGTCGTCGGTCATCTCCAGATAGGGCTTCTCCCAGTCGTACTTCCATTTGTCGTAGCGACCGGCCAGCCCGAAGATGCCGAAGTTCATCGAACCCATGTTGAAGGAGGTGACCTCCGGTTCCGCGCGAACCGCGGCAGCAATGCGCTCGTCCACGGTCATGCCGAGACCGCCGCCGGTGGTGATGTTCACGACCGCGTCGGTGTTCTGCTTGATGCGGGGCAGGAACTCCATGAACACGTCCGGGTCCGGCGTCGGCTTGCCGTTCTCGGGATCACGCGCATGAAGGTGGATGATCGACGCACCTGCCTCTGCGGCCTCGATCGAGGCCTGGGCGACTTCGTCGGGCGTGATCGGCAGGTGATCCGACATGGTCGGCGTGTGGATCGCGCCCGTGATCGCGCACGAGATGATGACTTTGGATTGTTTCGCCATGGAATTCCCCCTGAGGTCGAAATCGTTTGTTTTCGTTTGCTCGAAACCGGGATGCGGTTGCTGCCCGCATTTGCCGGATATCCGTTGCCGGCGAGCCTACAAGCGCTCCCCGGCCAAGTCCAGATTTCGAGCGCTCAACCGAGCTCGAAACTGGTCAGTCCGAACATCCCCGGGAATCGCATCTGCGGCGCAAGGCCCCGGTACATGCGCACAGTCTCGAACACGCGTTCGAGACCCAGCCGTTCACACATCGCGATGGCGTCGTCGTTGGCGAAGGGCGGGTCGAGGAAGGTCTGGCCGGCACCGGACTGCGCGACGAGGGCGCCGAGGAGGCGCTCGGCGGTGTTCGTGTCGTCGGCGAACAGCGGGCCGACCTTGTGGCCTTCGCGGCAGGGGCGGATCACGCCATAGCCGTGGACCGTATCGTCGCTGATCGCGGCGACGCCGAGATGGCCCGGCGCGGTCAGCCAGGCGCCGAGATAACGCTCTCGTGTCGAGGGGAAATACTCGGTGTCGTAGGCGTTGATCGCAGCAATGTGGTCTGTACCGATGGTCACGAGGTCGTCATTCTCACCGGTCTGCGACAGTTTCGGTGCCCCGCCGAAGCGGAAACTGCGGTGGGTGCGGAAGAAACCGGCCTTCCGGTAGGTCAGCTCTTCTTGGACGACCGCGTCGAGCCCGATCACGACATGCCGGCCGAGGCGCCGGATGACATGTTGCCACAGCGCGAGCCCGATCCCCCGTCCGCGCAGGTCGGGCCGAACGATGTAGAAGCCGATGAAGGCGAAGCCCCGGTCGTGGCGCACGAGGGACATGCAGGCGGCCATGTCGCCATCGAGGCGCGCCGTCCAGTAGCCGTCCGGGTCGGCGGCCCAGAAACATTCGGCGTCGTTCAGGCCGGGGTTCCAGCCTTCTTCGGCCGCCCACTCGATCATCACGTCCAGGTCTTCGCGGGTTGCCGGGACGAACTCGATTTCGTTTTCCATGGTCACATTCTGGTTTCGGTGGAGAGAAGGGCCGTGGCCCCACGGGTCATTTGCCCCAGTTCAGGGCAACGGGATCGAGCGCGGCCGCCAGGTCGAGGAGCGTCGCGCGGACCTCGGGCGGGAGCGGTGCGATGGGGTGGCGGCAGAAGTCAGAGCGGATGACGCCGCCCGCCTTCATGACCGCCTTGGCGGCACGGAATCCGCAGAGCCGATTCTCGTGATTGATCAGCGGCAGTACGCGTTCGTAGATGGTTTTCGCCGTGTGCCGGTCACCGCCGAGATGGGCCTCGATGGCCGGCCGCACGAGGTCGGGGATCATCGCCGATGTCATGCAGCCGGTGGCGCCGGCATCGAGATCGGCCAGGAGGGTGATTCCTTCCTCGCCGTCGAATGGGCCCTCGATGGCGTCACCGCCGGCGGCAATGAGCGCGCGCAGCTTGTTCGCCGCCTGGGCGCATTCGATCTTGAAGCATTTGACCGCCTCGATCTCGCGCGCCATCCGGATCAGCAGCTCGACCGGCAACTCCGTGCCGGAAAGAGGCGCGTCCTGCACCATGATCGTGATGCCGGCCTCTCCGGCGGCCGCGAACTGCGCGAAGATCTGGTCCGGCGTGCCGCGCAGCAGCGCGCCGTGATAGGGCGGCATCAGCATGATTATGTCGGCCCCGAGTTCGGCAGCCTGGCGTGCGCGGGCCACGACGATGTCGGTGGCGAAATGGCTCGCCGTCACGATCACCGGCACCCGGCCGGCAACATGTTCGAGTGAAAGCCGTGTCAGCCGGTCGCGCTCGTCGTCCGACAGCAGGAACTGCTCCGAGAAGTTCGCGAGGATGCAGATGCCGTCGACGCCCTGGTCGATCATGCAATCCAGGACCCGGGTCATGCCTTCGGTGTCGATCTTGCCGTCGTCGGTGAAGGGCGTGGGTGCGACGGGCCAGACACCGCTGTAGGTGTGGGTGATGCTCATCCCCCTTGATAGCAACACGGATATGCGTTGCCCATGGTTGACAGCGTCTCGGGGCGAGACGTTCAATGAATCGAACCGCGCGAAGGGGAGGCGCATCCAATGAGCGAAACGCTGTTCACAAACGTCTCCGTGATCGACGGCACGGGTGCGGATCCCTTCGACGGCGCCGTCCTTGTCCGGGGCAACCGGATTGCGGCGGTCACGCGTGGCGATGCGCACGAGGCAGGGAGTGCGGAGATCGTGGATGGCGGTGGCGCGACGTTGATGCCGGGCCTCATCGACGCGCATGCGCATCTGAGTTTTCTGGACGCCGCCACCCTCGGGGACATCAACAACCTTTCGGCGGAGCGGCACGTCCTGGAGACCGCGAAGAACGCGCGCAAGATGCTCGAGCATGGCTTCACCAGCATGTTCAGCGGCAGCTCGGCGCGGGACAATCTCGAGGTGGCACTGCGTGACGCGATCGACGCGGGCGATATCCCAGGGCCCCGGCTCAAGGCGGCGACCCGGCAGATGACGGTCACCGGCGGGTTTGGCGATCTCGGCCGGAACGATGACTATTCGCTGGTGCTGGACGGGCCGGAGGCTTTCCGGTCCGCCTGCCGCACGGCGGCGCGCGCGGGCGTGGATACCTTCAAGATCGTACCTTCCGCGCCAGGATCCGGGCCGGACCCGCTCGCAGAGGATACGGCGATGTCCGACGAGGAGGTCGCGGCTGTCTGCGCGGTCGCGCGGCAGCGCAACCGGATGGTCGCGGCCCATGCCCGCTCGGCCGAGGCGGTCAAGATGTGCGTGCGCAACGGCGTGCAGGTCGTTTATCACGCGACGCTGGCCGATGATGAGGCCAAGGACATGCTCGAAGCCGAGCGTGACCGGGTGTTTGTGGCACCCGCGATGGGGTTGCCCTACGGCCGCCTCACGGAGGGCGAAAAATACGGCGTTTCGACCGACGATTTCACCCGGGCGCGGGCGGAGAAGGAGATCGAGACGGTCAGCGAAACGATGGCGGAACTCCGCAAGCGCGGCATCCGCGTGCTGCCGGGCGGGGACTACGGATTCAAGTGGAACCCCCATGGCCGCAATGCGCGCGATCTGGCGATGTTCGTCGAACTCTTCGGCTTTTCGCCGCTCGAGGCGATCCGGGCCGCGACCCAGGCCGGTGGCGAGTTGATGGGGGAGCCCGGGCGCCTCGGGGTGATCGCGGAAGGCGCGTTCGCGGACCTGCTGCTCGTCGATGGCGACCCGGTGGCGGACATCGCGCTCCTGCAGGACAGGGAGCGCCTCCTGGCGGTCATGAAGGACGGCGCGTTTCACACGGCGCCCGATCCGAGCCGGCAAGCCCGGCGCGTGGCAGCCGAATAAGAGAATAAGATCAGAATGAGGCCGGTTTTTGGCCGGAGGGACACGATGAAACTGGTGACGTTTACGGTGGGTGGCGGCGACCCGAGGGTTGGCGCCCTGAATGCGGACGAAACAGCGGTGGTCGATCTCGCGGCGGCGGACGAGCAGCCGTATTTCGCGACCATGCTCGACGTGATCGAGGCCGGCGATCCGGCCGTCGCTCGGGCGCGGGAGATCGTCGCGGCATCGGGAGACGGGGCGGGTCTCCCGCTGGCCGACGTGGACCTTCTGACCCCGGTTCCGCAACCTCCTCAGATTCGTGATTTTCTGTGTTTTGAGAAACACTTGCTGAATTCTTTTGATATGTTACGCAAAAAAAAGGCGCAGGCTGAACCGGACCCGGAAGAGGCGCTCAAGCGGTTCGAGGCCGAGGGTGCGTTTGCGATCCCCCAGATCTGGTACGACCAGCCGCTGTTCTACAAGCCGAGCCGGCTGGGCGTGATCGGGACGGGCACGGACGTCATCTGGCCGTTCTTCTCCGAGATGCTCGATTACGAGATGGAATTCGGCTGCTGGCTCGGGAAGGGCGGCAAGGATATCGACCCGAAGGACGCCACCGACATGATTTTCGGCTATTCGATCTTCAACGATATCTCCGCCCGCGACACCCAGGCCTACGAGATGCCGGCCGGTTTCGGGCCCGGAAAGGGCAAGGACTTCGACACCGGCAACATCATCGGGCCGTGCATTGTCACGGCCGATGCCTTCGACCCCTACAACGCCGAGATGATCGTGCGCATCAACGGCGAGGAACGCTCGCGGGGCAATTCCGGCGAGATGTATCACAAGTTCGAGGATTGCATCGCCCACACGTCGCGTGCGGAGACCGTGTTCCCGGGCGAATTCTTCGCGTCGGGCACCGTCGGCTGGGGCTGCGGGCTCGAGCATGACAAGTACCTGTCCGACGGCGATGTCATCGAGCTCGAGGTCACCGGGATCGGCATCCTGAAGAACCGGGTCGTCAAGCAGCAGTAGGGGAGGCCTTCAAATGGCGAAGTGGCATTACACCAAGGGCCTGCACGAGGTCGGGAACGGGCTCTACGCCTATCTCCTGCCCGACGGGGGCTGGGGCTGGTCGAACGCGGGCCTGATCGTCGATGGCGAGGAGACCGTCCTGATCGACACCCTGTTCGACCTGCCGCTCACGCGCGAGATGCTCGCGACGATGCGCGACGCGGTCCCGGCGGCCAAGGATATCGGCCGGCTGATCAACACCCACGCCAATGCGGACCATGTCTGGGGCAACCAGCTCGTCAGCGACGCCGAGATCATCGCCTCGTCCGGTTGTGCCGAGGAGTTCGATCATTTCCCGCCGAGCCGGCTCGAGGAAATGATGGCGAACGCCAGGAATCTGGGGGTCCTTGGTGAGTTCCTCGAACATTGCTTCGCCCCGTTCGACTTCTCCGGGATCGAGTTGACACCGCCGACGACCACCTTCGATGACCGTATGAGCCTGACCTGCGGCGATCGCCAGATCGAGCTCTACAACGTCGGCCCGGCGCACACCCGCGGCGACATCCTGACCCATCTGCCCGGCGACCGGCTGATCTTCACCGGCGACATCATCTTCAACGGCGGTCACCCGGTCATCTGGGACGGCCCGATATCCAACTGGCAGAACGCCTGCGATCTGATCCTGTCCCTCGATGCGGACGTGGTCGTGCCGGGCCACGGCCCGGTCACCGACAAGGCCCATGTGAAGGTCTTCAAGGGGTACCTCGACTATATCGAGGCAGAGGCGCGCAAGTGCTTCGACGCGGGATTGTCCGAATGGGACGCGGCTTGCGAGATTTCCCTCGCGGACTACGACACCTGGGGCGACGCGGAGCGCTTCATCGGCAATGTTTACGCGCTTTACCGCGAGTTCCGCGACGACGGCAGCGAGCCGGAGGTCATGCCGGTGTTCGAGGAGATGGCGCGCTTCCACAAGGAAGTCATGCTGCCGCGGCTCGCGGCTGGTTAACGGGCCACCTCGAATTTCGCGTTGAACGGAAATAAAACGCGAAAATTCAGAGCTTTGGCGTTAACCATTTAATGATTTCTTCATTGTGTCGGTTCCGTGCCGGGCACTACTATGGTGTGGTGTTTTTCGTTGGGTGTTCGCCGTGTTTTCGCGGTGGCGTTTGCTCTTGTTGCTTCGTTGAGATTCCGCGCGCGGGCACGAGGGGCATGAGGCATGGTACGACGGCGCGGAACACGCGGGGACGACCTTCTGGTCGGCACCGGCGGACGGGATCATATCGACGGGCGCGATGGCGATGACACGATCATCGGCGGCGCCGGCAACGACATCCTCAACGGCAACGCCGACGACGACACCCTCAATGGTGGCTACGGCGAAGACACGCTCAATGGCGGCGGGCTCCATGACACGCTCGACGGCGGGGCCGGGAACGATATCCTGATCGGCGGAAACGGGGACGACCTGTTCATCTTCGGCGACGGGACCGGTGACGACACCATCAACGATTTCACGGCGGGTGCCGGCACGGCCGATCAGATGGATGTCTCGGCCTTCGGTTTCGCCGATCTCGCTGATCTTCTCGCGTCGACCACGGACGTCGGTTCGAACACCGAAATCCAGCTCGACGCCGACGACAGCGTCACCCTGATCGGCGTGCAGAAGGCCGATCTGCACGGCGACGACTTCATCTTCTAGGACGCGAACGTCCTAGGCGTGCCAGCCGCCGTCGGCCATGAGGACGGCGCCGGTGGTGAAGCTCGACCGGTCCGAGGCGAGGAACAGCACCGCCTCGGCGATTTCCTCTGCGCTGCCGTGCCGGCCGAGCGGGATCATGTTGTTGAGCATCTCGGTCGCATCGACCCCCATCTGGGCGCTGACGCGATCCTCGATGGTCTGCTGAAAATCGTTCGTCAGTGGTCCCGGCGCGATGATGTTGGCGCGGATGTTCTTCGGCGCGAGCTCACGCGCGATGCAGCGGGTCATGCCGATCAGCGCGTGTTTCGAGGTGATGTAGGCGACCGTGCCCGGCCGCGTGCGAACCCCCATGATGCTGGATGTGACGACGATGGCTCCGCCTTCGCGCATATGCGGTATCGCGTGTCTCACCGTCAGGAATGTGCCCATGACGTTCACGTTCAGGGTCTCGGCGAAGACATCCTCCGGGAAATCGGCCGTCATGGCGTTGGTGCCGCTGATGCCCGCATTGGCGAACAGCATGTCGATGCCGCCCCACGCCGCGACGGCCTGATCGACGAAGCCCTGGACTTGCGCGGAGTCCGAGATATCGGCCGCCGCGGTCAGGGTGTCGCCGCCCAGTTCGGCGGCCGCGGTGTCGAGCGCCGCCTGTTCGCGGTCAACGAGCATCAGGGTTGCGCCTTCCGCCGCCAGCGCCTTCGCGCTCGCGAGACCCACGCTGCCTGCGCCGCCCGTGACGATGCCGTACTTGCCGTCGAGAATGCCCATGGTTCTTTCCTTCTGGTGTGCGGCGTCAGCCGTCGAGTTCGGGATAGTGGCGGAAGATGCCGTGTTCGTTGAAGGGGATGCGCCGGCCTGACGCCGCGTAGGCCCGGATGTTGGGCCGTGCCGCGATCTCGCCGTGCAGCGCGACGATGCCGGGGTAATCCGGCTCCAGCCGTGCCGAGGCCTTCGGGAAGGCGTAGCGCATACCCTCGATCACCTGGAACAGCGAGAAATCCGGGTGAGACAGGCCCCCGGCGACGAGGTGGCCGCCGTTTGCCGAGATCAGCCCCTCGAGGTAGCCGTAGAACTTGGGGATGCGCATGTCGCGGAAGCTCGGCGCCCGGCGCAGCGCCTCGTCGCGCTGGTCCTCGTAGTAGAACTCCTTGGCAAGCGGGTGATGCACGTCGTGGGCCTCCACCAGGAAATCCGCCAGCAGCATGGACAGGCGCAGCGCGTCGCGGCGTGAATTCTCGTCGGCGGGTGTCAGCCCGTGCTTTGCGCCCAGATAATCCATGATCAGCGGCGTCTGGGAGACGGTGGTGTCGCCATCGACGAGGATCGGCGGCGCGAAATGTTCCGAAGTTTCCAGGAAGGCGCGCAACGCCTCGACCCCGCCGCCCTCGGTCTCGGGCTTGCGGATCACGTCCACATACTCGGCGCCGGCGTCTTCCAGGACGAGGCGCACGAATTCGCCGCGCCCCTGGATCGTCGGCCAGTAATAGAGTTCATACGCCATCTATAAAGTCTCCTGCGGCTTGTCCGCCCCCATCGCCTGCGCCATTCTAGGGCCGGGGAGGGCCTGTTTTCCATGAATCTCAACCAGTTGCTCGTGCGCGTGGCGCGCTCGTTTCCCGATCGCGTGGCGATTTCCCACGGGGCCGCAGATTACTGCGACTACGGCACGCTCGCCCGCCGGGTCGCGGGGCTGGCCGGCGCCATGCGCGGCGATCTCGGCCTGAAGACCGACGACCGGGTCGGCCTGTTCATGACCAACACGCCCGAGTATCTCGAGGCGTTCCACGGCGCGCTCCATGCCGGGCTGACGGCGCTGCCGATCAACAACAAGCTGCACGAAAAGGAACTCGCCTACATCCTCGACGATGCCGGCGCGGGCGTGGTGTTCACGACCCCCGATCTCGCGGAGAAGGCCACGAAGGGCCTCGAGATCGCGGGCAGCAAGGCGCGGGTCGTGGTCGTCGGCGAGGCCGAGTATGCGGGCTTTCTCGCGGCCGATCCCATGGAGATGGTCGACAGGGCCGACGACGATCTCGCCTGGCTGTTCTACACCTCCGGCACCACCGGCAACCCCAAGGGCGCGATGCTATCCCACCGCAACCTGTGGGAAATGATGCTGACCTACTTCCTCGACGTGGACCGGGTCCCGGTGAACGGCGCGACACTGCATCCGGCGCCCATGTCCCACGGCTCGGGCTTCTACGGCATTCCCCATCTGGCCGTCGGCGCGCGCCAGGTCGTGCCGGAGTCCGGCGGCTTCGAGCCGGACGAGATTTTCGAGTTGTTCCAACAGCATGAAGAGGTTTCCCTGTTTGCAGCCCCGACCATGGTGAAGCGCCTGGTGGGCCATCCGACGGGCGACGCCGGGAACCTCCGCACGGTCACCTATGGTGGCGGACCCATGTACGTCGCCGATCTGAAGCAGGCGCTCGACCGGTTCGGACCGAAGTTCGTGCAGATCTACGGCCAGGGCGAGAGCCCCATGTGCATCACCGTGCTGCCGCGCGAGGATCATGTGGACACCGACCATCCCCGCCACGAGGAGCGGCTGGCCTCGGTCGGCTACGCCCAGTCCGTCGTCGACGTGAAGGTGGCGGGCCCGGACGACAACGCCGTCCCCGTGGGCGAAGTCGGCGAGATCCTGGTGCGCGGCGCCGTCGTCATGCGGGGCTACTGGAACCGGCCCGACGCGAGCGTGGAATCCCTGCGCGGCGGCTGGCTGCACACCGGCGACATGGGGGCCTTCGATGACGACGGGTACCTGACCCTGAAGGACCGGTCGAAGGACATGATCATCTCTGGCGGCTCCAACATCTATCCGCGCGAGATCGAGGAGGTGCTGCTGCGCCATCCCGACGTGCTCGAATGCGCGGTCGTCGGGCGGCCCCACGAGGAGTGGGGGGAGGAGGTGATCGCTTTCGTCACGCCGAACGCCGGCGCGGAGATCGACACCGAGGCGCTCGACCGGCTCTGCCTCGACAATATCGCCCGCTTCAAGCGGCCCAAGGACTACCGGGTCGCGGCGGCGCTGCCGAAGAACAACTACGGGAAGATCGTGAAGCGCGAGCTGCGCAACATGCTCGAGGCCGAGGACGATGGCTGACCGCCTGAAGGACAAGGTCGCGCTCGTCACCGCGCTCGTCGTGGACGGCAGCATCACCCTCGGGATCGGATAGGGAGAAATCGCCATGCCATCGCCTGTGTGTCCCGGCCTCGCGGCCGTGTTCGAGCAGATCAAGGAGTCCGGTGCGGACCTGCCGGACCCGGCGGATGTCGGCGTCGAGGCCGCCCGTGCGGCGCGGGGGCGCTACTACGCGTTCCTCAACCAGCCCGACGGGGAACTGCCCGTCGATGAGGTGCGTGATATAACCGTTGAAGGTCCGCACGGCCCGTTCCTCCTGCGGCTCTATTTTCCGACCGGGGAACGCCCTGCGCCGGTCACCGTGTTCATTCACGGCGGTGGGTGGTGGACGGGCGACGTCGCGGCCTACGACCAGATTTGCCGGCGGCTCGCCGTGGAAAGCGGCTGTGCGGTCGCAAGCGTCGACTACCGGTTGTGGCCCGAACACCGTTTCCCGGTTCCCGTGGACGAGACGATGGCGGCCGCCGAGTGGGTCCTGAACCAGGGTGCGGATCACGGGCTCGATCCGTCGCGTATTGCGTTCAGCGGGGATTCCGCCGGTGCGACCCTCGCGCTTTATGCGGGTGTCGAGCTCAAGCACACCGGCGCGGTCCGTGCGCTGGCCCTGGTCTATGGCGTTTACCTGCTCGACGTGGACACGCCGTCCTGGCGCGAGATCGGCGACGGGACCTACGGGCTCAGCCAGGCACAGATGCGGTGGATCTGGGACGGGTATCTGGAGGGCCACGATGCCGACCCGGCGGACCCGCGGATCGCTCCGGCCCATGCCGAGCTGGCGGGACTGCCCTACACCTGGGTGATGGTGGGCGACCTCGACCCGCTGATCGACGACAGCCGCGCGCTGGCCGATAACCTCGCGGCCGCCGGGGTTCCCCACCAGCTCAAGGTGGAGGAGGGGATGACCCACTTCATCTGGATGTGGCAGCGCCTGTACCAGCGCTCCCGGGCCTCGATCGCGGAGGCGGGCGCGGTCCTGAAGCGCGAGCTGCGCCTCGGTTAGGGGCGACTAGTCTTCCTTGGCCATCACCGCGGTGAGGTTCGATACGGCATCTTCGAAGGCGCGCGGGTTGCGCATCTCGTGGATTTGCGGCCAGAGCTCGGCGATACGGTCCGGGGTCATGGTCTCGCGCGGATCGACCGTCACGCCCTCGCTCTCCATGACCTGGATGCGCGAGTAATAACCGGCGGTCGCCGAGATGATGTTGCCGGAATCCGTGCAGTCCTCGCTCACGAGATAGGTGACCATCGCGGCGACGGCCTCGGGTGTCACCAGGTTCGCGTCGTAGGTCTCGAAGATACCCGACGGTTCGGCGATCCGGGTTGCCGCGAGCGGTGCCAGCGCGTTGACCACGATGTTGTTGCGCGCGCCCTCGAGCTTGAGCGTGTTCATGAAGCCGACGACGGCCATCTTCGCGGCGGAGTAGTTGGTCTGGCCGAAGTTGCCGTATAGGCCCGAGTTCGAGGAGACCATGAGGACCCGGCCGTAATTCGCCTCGCGCATGTGGGGGTAGGCGGCATGGGTGACATAGACGGAACCCAGATAGTGGACCCGGGCGACGAACTCGTAGTCGTCCAGGCTCATCTTGTGGAATGTCTTGTCCCGGACGATGCCCGCGTTGTTGATGACGATGTCCACCTGACCGAAGGCGTCGATCGCTGTCTGCACGATATTGGCCGCGCTGTCCGGTTCCGCGACACTGTCGTAGTTCGCGACGGCCTCGCCGCCGTTGGCCCTGATTTCATCGACCACCGCATCCGCAGGGGTGCCCGATCCGCCGCTGCCGTCGATCGCACCGCCGAGATCGTTGACCACGACCCGCGCGCCCCGTTCGGCGAGTGCCAGTGCATAGCTGCGGCCCAGGCCGTTGCCGGCACCGGTTACGACGGCCACCCGCTCATTGAATTCAATCGCCATTGCTTACCCCCAAGGATTCGGCTCAAGACCCGGATTCTCATCGTTCGCCGGAGACTTGCAACCGCATTGATTCGTTGCAATTCGCACGGCCTCCGACGGGTTCCGGCAGCGGTATCCGATCACTCAATTGCGCGTGGATTTTCGAATGTGGGCGCGTTAGCTTGCGCGGCCCGTCAGACGACGGTCGATGCTTCGCAAGATCAGGTGCAACCCGATGGAATTTCTCGCGGATCTGGACTGGACGCGATACTGGTTCATGTTTCCCGTCTCGATGTGCGTGGCGACCACCGCCATGCTGAGCGGGATCGGCGGCGCGGCGCTGTTTGCGCCTATCTTCCTCATCATCTTCCCGATGCTCGGGCCGGAATACCTGCTTGCCGGGACCGCGGCGGCGATCGGCACGGCTCTGATGACGGAGGTGTTCGGCTTCTCGTCGGGCTTCGTGGGTTACTACCGCAAGAAACTGATCCATTTCCGCAGCGCCTATCCGTTCCTGATGGTCGCGGTGCCGGTTGCCATCGTGGGCGCGCTGTTGTTGGCGACGCTGCAACACCAGGAGGCGCTGCTGAAAGGCGCCTATGCGCTCCTGATGCTCGTTCTGGCACCGATCATCTTCCGGCATCACCCGCCTCAGGAAATGGCGACGGAGAGCGAGGACAAGTTCGCGGGCACCGGGCGCGAGCCGGTGAGCGTCACGGCCGCGGACGGCCAGACCTACAATTTCAAGAAACCGAAACAGGGCGCGGGGGGCGCGGCCACCACGGGCATCGGGTCGTTCCTGACCGGTCTTCTCGGCGTGGGAGTCGGCGAAGTCATCATGCCGCAGCTTGTGAAGCGCAACCATGTGCCGGTACCGGTCGCGGCGGCGACATCGGTGTTCATCGTGATCGTCACCATCGCGGCCGCATCTTTTACACAGGTGTCGGCGCTGATCGCGGCGGGCGGGGTGAATGCCATTCCGTGGAACCTCGTCTGTTACACGATCCCGGGCGTGATCATTGGCGGACAGATCGGCCCCCGGCTGCAGGGCACAATCTCCCAGCGCACCATGGAAAAGACCATCGCGACCCTTTTTGCGATCATCGGCCTGGCGATGGGCTATATCGCCCTGCGCGAGCTCGGTGTTGTCGGCGCCTGACGGGTTGAGTTAGCGGCATGTCGCTTGGACTTTCTGAGAATCGCAATCGGGCCCGGCGGCGCCGTCAGGTCACCGGCTTCATTTTCCGCTGGGGGCTGGTCCTTGCGGTCGGCCTCGGTGTTGGCCTCTGGGCCAAGAGCATCGGGACCGAGATTGCGACCCAGGATGTGCGCATCCTGGAAGAACGCCTGTCGGAGATCACGACCGAGAGCGCGACCCTGCGGTCCGAGATCGCGGGACTGAAGGCGGCGCTGCGGTCCGAGCGCGACCGCGTCGATGAATGGCGGGAACGGTATGAGACCGATGTGCCCAGTGCCCAGGAAGCCGAGATCCTGGCGGCCGCGCGTGCGCGCATCGAGGCCGGGATCAGCCTGGAACGGCTGACGACGGTGGTGGGACTGGCCCGCGACGACGTGTCTTGCGTGCCGCTGGGTGAAACCAAGCGTTTCATCGTGAACAACGAAATCCAGAGCGGTGCGAACGGGACGGTCTCGTTCGCAAATGGCGCCGTGACCATCACGGCGCGCGGGCAGGCGGCGCGCAACGGGAACAACCAGCCGGTGGGCTGGTTCGATCCGGCCAAGCCGGTGACGGCGACATTCGGACATCTGGGCGGTGAGGCCTTCAGCACCGAAGGTCTGTTGCCCCTGTATCACTCGGTCGCGGTCGGCGATACCGAATATCGGTTCACCCTCGTGGCCGGAGAGCGTGCATTCGTTCAGGTGAGCGGCGAGGCCTGCCCGTTCCCCTAGATTAAGTTTTCAAAATCATGTGTTTGGCGGCGCTTTTTGCGGTCGATTCGCGTATGTTCCGCCGATCCGCCGGGTGCATCGACGAACCGGCCGCGCGCGGACCTCGAAACTGGGCCTGTTTCCGGGTTGAAACGTCGGGGTCAATTGCCTAAATCGTTCGGCGTTCGGCCCGCAGGGACCCTGTGACCCCCTGCACAGAACAAGAATGCCGGGATCGAAACGGCATCGGCGAGGCTGTTGGCCAAGGGTCCGAATTTGCCGCCGAAGCCATTGCAACGTACCGGAAGCGCGGCCTGCCATGGGGCGGACCGTTCGGGAGGGAAAAGCGACGTGACGACATTGCTCGATATACAGGGACTGACGAAGACCTACGGTCCCATCACCGCGGTCGACGATGTCTCGTTCTCCGTCGATCAGGGCGAGGTTCTCGGCTTCATCGGTCCGAACGGGTCGGGGAAATCGACCACGATGAAGATCGTGACCGGTTTTCTCCCGCCGACCATGGGGAAGGTCGAAGTCGCCGGGCATGACGTGACCCGGTTCCCGCTCGAGATCAAGCGGCGGATCGGATACCTGCCGGAGGGTGCCCCCCTTTACGGCGACATGACCCCCATCGCGCTGCTCAACTTCGTCTGCAAGGTGCGGCGTCTTTCCGCCGAGGAGACCCGGCGCGGGATCGATTACGCGGTGGAGAAGCTGCACATCGCCAATGTGCTCTACCAGCCGATCGAGACCCTCTCCAAGGGCTACAAGCGCCGTGTCGGGTTGGCCCAGGCCATCGTGCACGAGCCGGAGCTGCTGATCCTCGATGAGCCCACCGACGGTCTCGACCCGAACCAGAAGCATGAGGTGCGCGAACTTCTCAAGGAGATGTCCGGCAAGAAGGCCGTCATCATCTCGACGCATATCCTCGAAGAGGTCGAGGCGGTGTGTTCACGTGCGATCGTGATCGCGAAGGGAAAACTTGTAGCCGACGACGATCCGCTCTCGCTGCAAACCCGTTCTCGGCTGCACAATGCCGTGGGCATCCGTATTCCGAATGCCCAGGCACAGGCGTGCGTCGATGTGCTGAACAGCGTGAGCGGGGTCCAGCAGGTCCGCCGTTCGGTCGAGACCGCGTCCACCGTCGAACTCCTCGCGGTCGCGGACGAGGGCGCCGATATTCTCGCCACGGTTCGCAACGCGATCGAGGCAAAGGGCATCAAGGTCGACGAGATCTTCGTCGAGCGCGGTCGCCTCGAGGATGTGTTCCGCGATCTGACCTATGCGGTGGAGGGCCTGCAACAGGATCCCGACGCCGAAGGGGAGGCAGCCAATGCTTAATGTCTGGATTGTCGCCCGCCGGGAGCTGGCGGCCTACTTCACGTCGCCGCTCGCCTATGTCTTCATCGTCATCTTCCTGGCGCTGGCCGGTGGCCTGACCTTCTTCTTCGGCCAGTGGCTGGAGCGCGGGCAGGCGGATTTGCAGGTTTTCTTCATCTACCACCCGTACCTGTACCTCTTCCTCATTCCGGCGGTCGGGATGCGCCTGTGGGCGGAGGAGCGGAAGTCGGGGACGATCGAGTTCCTGCTGACCCTGCCGGTGACCACGGGTCAGATCGTGATCGGCAAGTTTCTCGCCGCGTGGGTGTTTGCCGGGATCGCGCTGGCGCTGACCTTCCCCATGTGGATCACGGTGAACATGCTCGGTCAGCCGGACAACGGCGTGATCCTCGCCGCCTATATCGGCAGCTGGCTGATGGCCGGTGGTTTTCTGGCGCTGAGCGCGTGTGTGTCGGCGCTGACCAAGAATCAGGTGATTGCCTTTGTCCTCGCCTCCGCCCTGTGTTTCGTCTTCATGATGAGCGGGGTCGAGATCATCCAGTCCTTCTTCCGGGCGTGGACACCGCAGACCTTCGTGGAATCGATTGCCGAGCTCAGCTTCCTGACGAACTTCACCGATCTTTCGCAGGGCGTGATCGACATTCGCGACCTGATCTATTTCTTCTCGGTCATCGGGATCGCGCTTTTCGTCAATGCCGCGATTGTCGAAGCGAAGAAGGGAGTCTGAGCCATGTGGGATCGCATTCGCAACGCGGACCGGCAGGCCCTGGCCTGGGCGACGATCGGGCTCGCCATCGTCTTCTTCCTGTCGCTGAACGCCCTGTCCAACGCCGTGCTGACCAGCACGCGTCTGGATCTCACCGAGGATCGCCTGTTCACGCTGTCCGACGGAACACGTGACGTCCTGGCATCCCTTGATGAGCCGATTGATCTGCGCTTCTACTACTCCGAGCGTTTCGACGAGATCGGGCCCAACATCGCGCGTCATTCGGACCGGGTCCGGGAACTGCTCGACGAGTATGAAAGACTGTCGAACGGCAAGATCCGTATCGAGGTGTTCGACCCGCAGCCGTTTTCCACCGAGGAAGACCTGGCCGTCAGCGATGGGCTCCAGGGGCTGCCGTTCGATCAGTCGGGCGCGCGGGCCTATTTCGGCGTGTCGGGTACGAACTCGACAGACGATGTGGATTCGATCGGTTATCTGGCGCCGGAACGCAGTCCGTTCCTGGAATATGATCTCACGCGGTTGATCTCCAACCTTGCTGAACCGGAAAAGCCGGTCGTTGCGCTGATGACCGATCTGCCCTTCCAGGGCACGCAGTTCGATAACTTCACGCCCTGGCTGATCGTGGATGGCATGCGCCAGTTCTTCGATGTGAAGTTCCTCGACAAGGATGCAACGGAACTGCCGGAAGGGACCGAGGTCCTGGTGATCGCCGGTGCGCACACCATCAAGGACGAAATGCTCTACGACATGGATCAGTTCGTCGTGAATGGTGGCCGGGTCCTGGCATTTGCGGACCCCTATGCGGAATCGATGGCACTGCTCGGTCCGTCGGCAGGTCAGCTTCCGCCGCCGGGCGTTGGCCAGGCGGCCATCGAACCGCTTCTGAATGCGTGGGGCGTGACGGTTGCGCGCGGTGAATTCGTCGCCAACCTGGACGACGCGGTGCGTGTCGGATTCCCCAATCCCGAGACGGGACAACAGGTGGCCGTCGACTATGTCGCGTGGCTGACGTTGCAGGGCAACCGGTTCGCGACGGAGGATGCCGTTGCGGCGCAGTTGCAACGGATCGTGGTGAGTTCTTCGGGTGCCTTCATGCCGGCGGAGGACGCCGAGACAACGCTGGAGCCCCTGATCTTCACCACGCCGACATCCGACCTGATGAGCGCCTTCGAGATCGCCCAGCAGCCGAATCCGATCGCGCTTCTGGACCGTTTCGAGCCTCAGGACACCGTTTACAACCTCGCGGCAAGGGTGACCGGCAAGGTCAAGTCGGCTTTCCCCGACGGCCCGCCCGAGGCGGCGATCGAGGCGGCTGAGGACGAGGCGGCGGCCGAGGCGTTGCGCGCGGCACACAAGAGTGTCGCCGAGACCGACGCCAGCATCATCCTCGTAGGTGATGTCGATATGCTCGCCAACCAGAACTGGGCTCAGGTCCAGGATGTCGCGGGCGAACAGGTCGCGATCCCGACTGCGAACAACGCGGACTTCTTCATCAATGCTATCGACAATCTGCGCGGCAGCCAGGGCCTTGTCGGCCTGCGCGGCCGCGGTTTCTCGATCCGGCCATTCGAGGTGATCGAGGAGATGCGGGCGGAGGCGGACAACAAGTTCCGCAGCAAGGAGCAGGAGCTTCTCACCCGCATCACCGAGATGGATCAGACAATCGAACGCCTGCAGCAGGAAGAGCAGACGACGGGAGTGATCCTGACGGCGGAGCAGCAGGCGGAGATCGACAATTTCCGCCTCGAGATGCTGGATCTCCGAAAGGAGCTCCGGGACGTCCAGCGTTCCTTGCGTGAGGATGTCGAGAATCTCGAGCGCGAGGTCCGTGTGTTCAACATCTGGGCGGTGCCGTTGGTCATCGCTGTCCTGGCGATCCTGTTGGCGATCGTCCGACGCATTCGCAGGTCGCGGTATCACCGCGCCGTGCTTCACTAGGAGGACGGATCATGAGTCCACGTGTATTCCTGGGCTGGCTGGTCGTCACGGTCGTGACGGTGGTCCTGACGGTTCTGGTCGGCATCGGCAACGAGACGGCGACGTTCGATCTCATCAAGCGCGAGCCCGTCTTCGCGCAACTGCGCGAGGCGCCCGAAAGCGCAACGCAGGTCGAGATCAAGAGTCGCTTCGGCGAGTTCACCATGAACCGGTCGGGAGAGGGCTGGGTCACGCCCGAGCGCGAGGATTACCCGATCGACGGGGGAGATGTCCGCCGGCTGATCGTCGGCCTTTCGGACATGAAGTACGTCGAACGGAAAACCGCAAATCCTGACCGCTTCTATCGCCTTGAGGTCCAGGACATCGATGAAGAGCTGTCGGATTCGGCCTATGTGAAGGTCCAGAACGCCGGGGGCGATGTGCTTGCCGAGGCGATCATCGGTCGACCGAGCGCGCGCTTTTTCGACGGACGCGCGTCGGGAACCTATATCCGCGAGCCCGATAGCAACAATGTATGGCTGGTCACCGGGGTGACGAATGTCCAGACGCGCCTGGTTCCCTGGCTCCAGCGCGAGATCGTTCGGATTCCCGCCAACGAGGTGGCGCGGGTTTCGGTCGGCGAGGGCGAGGGGGCCTACGAGATTTCCCGCGTGTCCGCGACCGATGAGACCTTCACGCTAACCGGCGCGCCTGAAGATCGGGAGCTCGATGATAGCCGGGCGACGTCCCTGAGCCGTGCCCTGGCCTCGGTCGAGCTCGAGGATGTTCGGTCGCGCGGTGCGTTCGAGCTTCCGGAGGACGCTGTGGTTGCTTCTGTCTCGACGTTTGCCGGGGTGACGGTGAACGTCCGCCTGGCAGAAGTCGATCGGAAGAAGTGGGCTGATTTCGAAGCCGTTTACACCGGCGACGCAGAAGATCAGTCGGACGCCGCCAAGGCGGCGCGCGCCGCAGTCGAGGAGATCAACGCCCGGGTGGGGGACTGGACCTACTGGGTGCCGAGTGCCACCTATGAGAACCTCACGCGGCCGCTCGACGACATGCTCGTCGCCAAGGAGGGCGACAGCTCGTAAGTTGTCGACGCTTTCGTGTAATCTGGAGCGGCCCGCGCAGTTGCGGGCCGTTTTCTTTTGGGGGTCGATATGGATCTGGGACTTGCCGGCAAGCGGGCGCTGGTTCTCGGCGCGAGCCGCGGTATCGGACGCGGGATTGCTGAGGCACTGGCCGCAGAAGGCGCGCGGGTTATCGTTGCAAGCCGTGATGGTGATGCCTGTACTGCCGCTGCGCGGGATATCGCGGCGGCGCACGGGGTCGAAGCACACGGAACCGCGTGCGATATGTCGGACATCGGTGCCGTCGATGCCGCAGCGGCGTTCGCGCAGGAGACGTTCGGCGGCGTCGATGTGCTGGTCAACAACACCGGCGGTCCTCCCTTCGGACCCGTCAGCCAGGTGGAATCCGAGACCTGGCGGGAGTCGTTCGAAGCGATGTTCGTCAGCGTTACGCGCCTGACGGGGTATCTGCTCCCGGGAATGCGCGAGCGGCATTGGGGGCGAATCCTCCTGGTCACCTCCACGGGGGTCGTGGAACCGATCCCGGCCCTCGGAATCTCGAATTCACTCCGCATCGCTCTGACAAATTGGGCCAAGACACTGTCATTCGAGATCGCTGCTGACGGGGTCACCATCAACGCATTGATGCCGGGGCGAATCGCGACGGATCGGATCGAGCAGCTTTACCGGCTGACGGCCGAGAACCAGGGCAAGGAAATCGATACGGTGAAGGCGGAAGTCGCAGCCCAGATTCCGGTGGGCCGCGTCGGAACGGTCGAGGAGTTCGGCGCCATGGCGGCGTTCCTTGCGAGTGAACGCGCCGGCTATATCACGGGTACTGCGACCGCCATTGACGGCGGGTTAACTCAGCGCGCGGTATAATTTTGCCTGCGAGGCAGATTTTTCATTAATTATCAGATGGTTGGATCGTACCGGGCGATATTGAACTGCGCGGCGGAACTCCCCCGGCGCGCATGGGCGTCCCAGCACTCGAAAGCCTTGCCATAATTCTTCTGCCGGTGGAACTCGACGCCGTCGGGCACGGAGCAGGTGGGCTTGTCCTGTGCCACCGCGGGCAGCGGCGCGGCCGTCACGGCGAGGCCGGTCAGCACGCATGCGAAAATGAGAGTACTCGTCCGAATCATGTCTCCACCTCGGACCCGTTGGCCGCGAGGCGTTCGAGCGCGGCC
This sequence comes from Rhodospirillaceae bacterium, assembly GCA_038140435.1. GTDB lineage: Bacteria > Pseudomonadota > Alphaproteobacteria > UBA6615 > UBA6615 > UBA8079. The sequence continues at coordinate 57,216 of JAYQGE010000004.1, forward strand.
GGTGAATCCACATCAGTCAGCACGGCGTCGTCCTCCATGGGGACTTCGACCACCGCGTCGTCATGTTCCCCGATCAGATGCTTTGCACCGACATCACCGCCCAATGCGGACATGTCATCGAGGAACCGTCGATCCCAGAATACAGGATTACCGCGTTTTCCGCTCCGTGTCGGCACACAAATAAGATGCCCTTCGTCGGGGTCGTGTGCGGCGACGAGGCGGCGCAGGTGATCCGCGGATACGCGCGGCATGTCGCCCAGCGCAACGAGAACGCCGTCACAATCGTCCGGGACGGCGGACACGCCGGTCCGCAGCGATGTGCTAAGACCATCGGCATATTCGGGATTATGAATGAATGTAACGCCATCGCCCGCTGCATCGCGCAATTCGTCCGGCTGATGGCCGGTCACTACGATGATGTGAGCGGCACCGGCGTCTCGCGCGGCGTCCACCGCGTGGCGCACCATGGGTTTCCCGTCCACCTGGATCAGCAGCTTGTTGACCGCACCCATACGGCGGGACTGTCCGGCCGCGAGGATGACGGCGGCGAAACGGGTGCCGGACGCGCTCGGCCGTTCCGCTCTCGGGGCCGCCTGTGTGCGGGGCAGTGGGCGTGACGGTATTTCCTTGAGGAGGCCGCCCACGCCAAGCCCCATGATGTGGTCGCCGTCGACCGGAATGTCTGCGAGGAGCCGTTCAAGGATGAGATCGTTGCCGCCCGGGCGCGGCGAGCGGGCCGATCCGGGCAACGCGAGCACCCGCGTGTCGCCGATTCGGGCGAGGACGGTCAGGTTTCCGGGGTCAACGGGCATTCCGAAATGCTCGATTTCGCCGCCCGCCCGAACGATCGCGGCCGGGATGACATCCCTGCGGTCGGTGGTTGCCGATGCGCCCACGACAAGGATCAGCTCGCTGCCCATCCCCACGAGGCCCTGGAGCGCCGCTTCGATCGCGATGTCGTCGTGATCGACGGTGACCGGCGCGGCAAGTTCACTCCCCAGTGATTCAACGCGGGCCCGGATGACGGTCTCGGTCTTTGCCAGAACCTTCTCGGGCAATCCCGGCAGGTTCGTCTGGAGCAATCCGATCTTGTGTGGGCGGTAGGCCTGTACCGTGACCGCATGATTTGCAGCCTTCTCCGCCGCATGCAGCGAAGTCTCGGATACGGCGAACGGAATGATCTTGATCGTCGCCACGACCTGTTCCGTATCGACACGGTCGAGCGGACGCAAAGTGGAAATCGTGATGCCTTCGTCGATGCGGTTGATCTGATCGATTGCGTCGGCGTCGAGCATGGCCAGGCCGCCGTGACGGGCGAACAGGTTGACCCGCCCCGTACCGGCCACCCCGGCGCGCACACCGGGCCCGGCCGCGGATTCGGCAAGGCGCAGGGCCGCGCTGTTCTCGTCGATATCGCCGGGTTCGAAGATCGCGACCGTGATCTCCGTGATGCCGGATGCCGTCAGATGGGCGATATCGCCGGCGTCGAGGATTCGCCCTTTCCGGAAACGCCGGTCACCGACAGTCTGTCCATGCACGAGCATGGCGCCTTCGGCCTGCGACAGGGGCACGGGACCGAACTTCATGCGCTGTGCAGCACCTGGGTGATCTGAGCCATGATCGAGATCGCAATTTCCGCCGGGCTCTTGGCGTTGATCGCGAGGCCCACGGGTGCATGAATGCGACCGATTTCTGCCTCGGTGTAGCCCGCCTCGGTGAGGCGCTCGACGCGCCCGGCGTGGGTCCGCTTGCTTCCCAATGATCCGACGTAGAAGGCCTCGGATCGCAGCGCCACATGCAATGCCGGATCGTCCAGCTTGGGGTCGTGGGTCAGGGTCACGACCGCCGTGCGGTTGTCGATGGCAAGCGCGTTCAGCGCGTCGTCCGGCCAGTCCTCGCTGAGCGTCACGCCCGGAAAGCGGTCCCGGGTGGCGAACGCGCCGCGGGGATCGACGATCACCACTTCGTAACCTGCGGTCTGGGCAAGTGTGACGAGCGGCTGGGCGATGTGTACCGCGCCCACGACGATCATGCGTTTTGGAGGATTGAAAACCTGGACGAACAGCGGGGCATCGCCGGTCCGCAGGCGGCCGCTCTTGTCGTCGCGCAGCGCGTCGCGGGCCGCGGTGATTGCGTCGGCATCGAGTGCAAGTTCGCCTTCCGTCCGGTCGCGAAAGACGAGGGTCTGCGCACCGCTCTCCAGATTCGAGACGAGCGCGACCTGTTGCTTCTCGGCGCGTGCCGCGAGAAGGCTTTTCAGGGTGTCGGGACGCATGAGCTCAGTCGAGCCGTTCGACCCAGACCTCGACCTTGCCGCCGCAGGCGAGGCCGACTTCCCAGGCCATTTCGTTGGAGACGCCGAAGTCGAGTAGGCGCGGCTTGCCGTCGGCCATCACCTCGCGTGCTTCGTGAACCACGGCGCCCTCGATGCAGCCGCCCGAGACAGAGCCGATCATGTTGCCGTCCTGGTCGACGGCGAGCTGGCTGCCGACCTGCCGGGGAGAGGAGCCCCAGGTGGTAACGACGGTGGCGATCGCGACGTCCTTGCCGGCGTCCCGCCAGGCCGAGGCCTTCTCGATCACATCGTCATGGTCGAGGGCCTGAAGGTCGATGGCTGATTCACTCATTGTGCTGCCTCCTGTCGCGATATGCTTCGAAACGTCCCATGCCCGTCTTCCCGGGACAAGGCCTCGGCGAGCTGATCGAGGCTCTCCAGGTTGTGGATCGAGCGAAACTCGTCGGTGTGGGGCAGCATGGCGCGCGCCCCCAGGGATTTCGGCTCGTAACGATCATAACGTAGGAGCGGGTTCAGCCAGATCAAGCGGCGGCACGACATGTGCAAACGCTCGATTTCCTTGTCGAGGCCGTCCGCCGCGTCCCGGTCGAGACCGTCGGTGATGAGCAGGACCACGGCACCCTGGCCGAGCACGCGGCGCGACCAGTGAGTGTTGAAGTCGTGCAGCGCGTGCCCGATCCGCGTACCGCCGGACCAGTCGTCAACCGCCTCGGCAACCTTGTCGAGGGCCTCATCGACATCTTTGTAACGGAGCTGGCGCGTGACGTTGGTCAGCCGGGTCCCGAACAGGAACGTGTGGACGCGGTCGCGGTCGTTCGTCACGGCGTGCATGAAGTGAAGGATCATGCGCGAATAGCGGCTCATGGAGCCCGATATGTCGCATAGCACGACGAGGGGCGGGTGGCGGCGCTGGCGCTTGCGGTATTGCAGCGGGATCGAGGCGCCGCCGCCGCGTAGTGCCGCGCGCAGGGTGGCGCGCATGTCGATGCGCCGACCGCGCGGGTCTCGCCGGTAGCGGCGGATCGGAACCTCCATGATCGGCAGTCGCATGCGCGCAATGGCGCGCTTGGCCGCCTCGAGTTCCTCGCTCGACATCTTCTCGAAATCGGTGTGCTGGAGGACTTCGTTTGCGGAGAAGGTCATCACCGCATCGACGGTGATCTCCGGGTCCTCGTCATCCTGCCCGCCTTCACCCTCGCCGGGCAGCTCCATTGGGTCCTGTTTCAGCGCCTCGGCGAGGCGTCGGTTCATCTCCTCGGTATTCTGCTGGGCCTCCGGGTCCACGAAGGACGGCAGGACCAGCGATGCCATGCGCTCGAGGAGCTTGGGGTTGCGCCAGAACACGTGGAATGCCTGGTCGAAGATCTCGCGCTGGTCGCGCCGGTTTACGAAGACCGCGTGCAGTGCCCAGTAGAAGTCATCGCGGTGATCGAGACCCACCGTTTCCACGGCCCGGATTGCCTCGATCACCTTGCCGGGGCCGACGGGCAGTCCGGCGGCGCGCAGGACACGTGCGAAATGCATGATATTGCTCGCGATCTTGCCCGAGCCGTCGGCTTCGCGGTCGGAGATGTCATCGAGCTGTGCCTTGGCCCGAAGGGCCGGGCGGGCCTCGTCCGGGATGGCCTTTTCGGACACGGCGTCTAGGTCGCCGCCTGGGCGAGGGCGACCTCGCTCTTGACCTCATCGAGGATCTTCGCGGCCTCACTGCCGCGAATCTTCGCGATGTCGTCCTGGTACTTCAGCAACACACCCAGCGTATCGTCGATGGCATCGGATGTGAGTTCGATGATGTCCAACTGGTGCAGAGCGGACGCCCAGTCGATCGTCTCCGCGATACCCGGAACCTTGAACAGGTCCAGTTCGCGCAGACGCTGGACAAACTCGACCACCTGGCGAGAGAGGCGCGCGTCGGCCTGGGGGGCCTTGAGCGCGAGAATCTCAAGCTCGCGTTCGGCATCCGGGTAGTCGACCCAGTAGTAGAAACAACGGCGTTTGAGCGCGTCGTGAATCTCGCGCGTACGGTTCGAGGTGATGATGACGATAGGCGGCTCCTCGGCGCGCACGGTCCCGATTTCGGGGATCGTGATCTGGAAATCCGAAAGGACCTCGAGAAGATAGGCCTCGAAGGCTTCGTCGGTCCGGTCGAGCTCGTCGATCAGGAGCACGGGCGGACCGTCGGCTGAAGGGTCAAGCGCCTGGAGGAGGGGACGATGAATCAGGAACTTGTCCGAGAAGATGTCGCTGCCGAGCCGCTCTCGGTCGGCGGCGCCCTCGACCTCGGCGAGCCGGATCTCGATCATCTGGGCCGAATAGTTCCATTCATAGACGGCCGAGGCGACGTCGAGGCCCTCGTAACACTGCAGGCGCACGAGGCGACGGCCGAGGGTCTCGGACAGGACCTTCGCGATCTCGGTCTTGCCGACACCCGCTTCTCCCTCGAGGAACAGCGGCCTGCCGAGGGTCAGTGAGAGATAGACCGCGGTCGAAAGGCTGCGGTCCGATACGTAGTTGCCCGACGCGAGGAGCTCGAGAGTTTTTTCGACGTTCTCAGGGATGCTGCTCAATGGATCTTTCCGGTGTTGGAACGGCCTGCCGGTTTCGCAGGATAGGTTGGTTGTTCGTCCTGACCAAGAGATACGGCCGGAGCAGAGCCCCGGCCGTGAACTGCAGAAACGTTGCTCGGACTCAGCCGGCGGCGTCGACCGCGCGGCTCGCCATGACCGAAATCAGATGCGCACGATACTCGGCCGAGGCATGGATGTCCGAGTTCAGACCGTCGTCGGACATCTTCACGCCCTTGGCCGCATCCGCACTCCAGCTGCCGGACAGCGCGCTCTCGATATCGCTTGCACGGAAAACGCCGTCCTGCCCCGCGCCGGTCACCGCGACCCGCGTCTCGCCGCCGGTCTGCGCGACCATGACGCCCACGAGGGCGTAACGAGAGGCCGGGTTCGGGAACTTCGTGTATGCCGCCTTGTCCGGAACCGGGAAGCGCACGGCCGTGATGAGTTCGCCGTCTTCGAGGGCCGTCGTAAACATGCCGTCGAAATAGTCTTCCGCCGCGATCTCGCGCTTGTTGGTGATGACCGTGGCGTTCAGGCCTAGGACGGCTGCCGGATAGTCCGCGGCCGGATCGTTGTTCGCGAGCGAACCGCCAATGGTGCCGCGGTTGCGTACCTGCGGGTCGCCGATGTTCTCGGCCAGGCTCGCCAGCGCCGGAATCTTCGACTTCACGATGTCGTTGTTGGCGACATCGACATGCCGGGTCATGGCCTTGATGGTGACGCTATCACCGCCATCCTCGACACCGACCAGGTCGCCGATACCGGCAAGGTCGACCAGGTCCGAGGGCTGCGCCAGGCGCTGCTTCAGCGTCGGGATAAGGGTCATGCCTCCGGCCAGGAAACGGCCATCCTCGGCGGAACTTACGGCGCTCGCCGCGTCATCCGCGGAACCGGCCTTCTGATAGTTGAACTGGTACATCGTCTACCTCCCTCGCCAGACGTTATTCCGCCGCCTGGCGGACATTGGAATTCTGAATAGCCTGCCACACCTTCTGGGATGTGGCGGGCATTGAAATATCTTCGACACCAAGCGGTGCCAGCGCATCGAGGATCGCGTTGACGACCGCCGGCGGCGATCCGATTGCGCCGACTTCGCCGACCCCCTTCACCTCAAGCGGGTTCGATGCGCCCATGACGCCCTGGGTTGCCACCGAGAAACTGGGCAGATCGTCGGCCCGGGGCATCGTGTAGTCCATGTACGAGCCGGTCAGCAGTTGCCCGTCTTCGTCATAAACGCAGCCCTCGAGGGTTGCCTGGCCAACTCCCTGGGCGAGGCCGCCGTGGACCTGGCCCTCGACGATCATCGGGTTCACCACGCGCCCGACATCGTCCACCGCCGTGAAGCCGACGACATCGACGTCGCCGGTCTCGGGATCGACCTCGACCTCGCAGATGTGCGCGCCGCCCGGGAAGCTGAAGTTCAGCGGGTCGTAGAACGCATTTTCATCAAGGCCCGGCTCGATCTCCTCGATCGGGTAATTGTGCGGAACGTAGGCGGCGAGCGAAATTTCGCCGAACGCCATCTCCTTGTCGGTGCCCGCGACCGTGAACTTGCCGTCCGCGAACTCGATGTCGGAGACGTCTGCTTCCATGATGTGCGCGGCGATCTTCTTCGCCTTGTCGATGATCTTGTTGCAGGCCTTCAGGATCGCGGGCCCGCCGACGGCCAGCGAGCGCGAGCCGTAGGTGCCCATGCCGAACTGGACCTGGTCGGTGTCGCCATGGCTGATCTCCACCTGGTCGGCGGGAATGCCAAAGGATTCGGAGACGAGCTGCGCGAACGTCGTCTCATGGCCCTGACCGTGGTTGTGGGTGCCGGTGTACACCGTCACGGAGCCGGTGGGATGCACGCGCACTTGCGCGGATTCGAAGAGACCGGCGCGCGCACCGAGTGCTCCGGCAACGGCCGAGGGCGCGATGCCGCAGGCCTCGACGTAGGTCGAGATGCCGATGCCCCGAAGCTTGCCGGCTTTCTCCGCTGCCGCACGGCGCTTCTCGAAACCGGCATAGTCGGCGGCCTTGAGGGCGCTTTCGAAGGTGGCCGGGCTGTCGCCGCAGTCATACTGAAGCGCGACGGGTGTCTGGTAGGGATACTGGTCCGGCTGGATCATGTTGAGCTTCCGCAGCTCGACGGGGTCCATGCCGATCTGGCGCGCCGCCTTGGTGACGAGGCGTTCGAGCAGATAGGTGCACTCCGGACGTCCCGCGCCGCGATAGGCGTCGACCGGGACCGTGTTCGTGAAGACCGTCTGGACCTCGGCGTAGATCGCGGGCGTCGTGTAAACGCCGGCAAGCAGCGTCGCGTAGAGGTAGGTCGGGACGCTTGAACCGAATGTCGAGAGATAGGCCCCGACATTGGCCTTGGTCGCTACCCGGAGTCCGAGGAACTTGCCGTCCTTGTCGAGCGCAAGCTCGGCGTGGGTCTCGTGGTCGCGACCGTGCGCGTCCGTTGCGAAGGATTCCGAACGCTCCGCCGTCCACTTGATCGGGACGTTCACCTTGGCCGCGGCCCAGGTGAGGATGGCTTCCTCGGCGTAATGGAAAATCTTGGAGCCGAAGCCGCCGCCAACGTCGGGCGCGACGATCCGGAGCTTGTGCTCGGGGATCTGCAGCACGAATGCGCCCATCAAAAGTCGAATGACGTGCGGGTTCTGGGTTGTCGTGTGGAGCGTGTACTGGCCGGTCGAGCGATCATACTCGGAGATCGCCGCCCGCGGCTCCATTGCATTGGGGATCAGGCGGTTGTTGACCAGGTCGATCGAGACGACATGGGTCGCATCCGCGAAGGCCGCCTCGACGGCATCCTTCTCGCCGAGTTCCCAGTCGAAGCAACGATTGTTTGGGACATCGTCGTGGACCAGGGTGCCGCCGTCGAGCGCTGCGTCCATGCTGACAACGGCGGGCAGCATGCCGTAGTCCACCTCGATCAGTTCGGCCGCGTCACGCGCCGCATCGCGGGTTTCCGCGATGACGATGGCCACCTGATCGCCGACATGACGAACCTTGCCGACCGCGAGAGGCGGGTGCGCCGGCTCCGCCATGGGCGAGCCGTCCTTGTTGTGAATCTGCCAGCCGCAGGGGAGGCCGCCGACACCGTCCGCGGCCATGTCCGCGCCGGTCAGAATGGCGATTACCCCATCGGCTTTTTCGGCCTTGGACGTGTCGATCCCGTTGATGGTGGCGTGGGCATGCGGCGAGCGCAGAATCCAGGCATGGCTCTGCCCGGGACGGTTGATGTCGTCGGTGTAGTTGCCGTTGCCGGTCAGGAACCGCTGATCCTCGACCCGCTTGATGGACGCGCCGATGCCCGTGCCGGTCATCGTGCTACCCCTTCAGGGCTTGGGCGCCGGCGAGGATAGACTTGACGATGTTGTGGTAGCCGGTGCAGCGGCAGAGGTTGCCCTCAAGCCATTCGCGAACGTCCTGCTCGCTCGGATCGGAGTTCTTCTGGACGAGATCGAGCGCGCTCATGACCATGCCCGGCGTGCAGAATCCGCACTGCAGGCCATGGTTTTCCCGGAAGGCTTCCTGCATCGGGTGCAGTTCGTCGCCGTTGGCGAGACCCTCGATCGTGGTCACGTCGGCACCTTCGGCCTGGGCAGCCAGCATGGTGCAGGATTTCAGGGATTCACCATTCACGTGAACCACGCAGGCGCCGCACTGGCTGGTGTCGCAGCCGACGTGGGTGCCGGTCAGTCCAAGATGTTCGCGAAGATACTGAACGAGAAGCGTCCGGGGCTCGACATCGGCCGATACGGACTTTCCATTCACCGTCATGGATACGGTGGGCATCACATTTCTCCCTGATTTCGGGTTTCCCCGTTAATCACCGTGCTTTGAACCGCACGATTACCCGCCGCGAGTTTCCGTCGCGCGGGCTCCGTCGTCAAGGCGCTCGGCACCAAAAACCGCAGAAAATGTATAGAAAACCGGTCGCGCGGCTATCCGAAAATGGCGTAGAGCACCACCGCCGCCACAACGAGGCCGCTGACCCACGTTCCGGCGCCGACCTGGGACATGGCCGTGACCTGTCCCGTGGCCGCGGCCGGCGCGGGAGTGGCCGCCTGGGCGGGTGCGTCTGCGGGCGCCGCATCGCCGCTGGCAGCTTCGCCGGCGGTCACGACTTCGGCGAAGTTCTCGAAAAACTGAGACGCCATCTTCTTCGCGGTGCCGTCGATCAGGCGGGCACCGAGCTGGGCCAGTTTGCCGCCGACCTGCGCATCGACCTCGTATTTCAGCAGCGTGCCGTCGCCGTCTTCCTCCAGCTTCACGTTGGCGCCGCCCTTGGCGAAACCGGCCGCGCCGCCCTTGCCTTCGCCGGAAATGCGGTAGCCGTTCGGCGCATCGATGTCGGTCAGTTCCACGGCGCCCGAAAATTTCGCCTTCACGGGGCCGACCTTGGCCGTGACCTGCGCGGTGAAGGAGGTATCGGACGTCTGCTCGATCTCTTCGCAACCCGGGATGGACTGCTTCAGGATCTCCGGATCGTTCAGACCGGCCCAGACCTTCTCTCGGGATGCATCGATTTTGTACTCGCCGGACATTTCCATGGCGCGAATCCTTCTTGGCTTGGAGGAGTTTCCAAGAAACTAGTCCTGTCGTGCATGTCCGACAAGACTTTGCCGTCCGATCACGCCGACGCCAGCCGGCGGCCGATGAAGGTTATCGCCGCGGCACCGGCCAAAGAGCCGAGACCTATGGTCGCGAAGCCGAAAAACCATGCGCTCGACGATGCCTGACCGCCGGCGGCATCCAGGGCGAGCCCGACCGCGAGCGGTCCCAGGAATCCGGCGGTGAACCCGAACAGCGAATGCACGGCAATGGTCAGGCCGCGGTATCCGGGTTCGGCGGCGTGAGTCGCGCCTGCCGTGAGCGAGCCGGAATCGCCCATGACGAGACCGCTGTAGACGACGAACAGGACCACGATGAACGCGAACGGTAATCCGGGACTGAGGCCGACGAGCAACGCGACGGCGAACGAAGCCAGCATCGCCATGCGGGTGACGCGCCGTCGCCCATAGAGTTCGCAGAGTTCGTTGCCGGCGAGACTGGCGGCGACAGCCGCGAGATTGGCGAGGGCGGCGATCAGCGCCGCCTCGGCATTGGCCGCGCCACCGCTCTTCTCGCTGGCGAAGACCAGGAACGCGACGATCCAGCCGCGCATCGCGAACAGTTCCCAGGAATGGCCCGCGTAGCCGAGCATATAGGCCAGTGCCGCGCGGTTGCGCAGAACCGGGCGGAAATCGAAGGTACCGGTCGGTGGCCGTTCCTCGGGCAGGGGCGGGCGTGGCGCGAGCAGTGCGAGGACGATCACCGCCGCGAGGACCGGGCCCATTGCTGCGATGCCGAAGGCCCAATGCCATCCGTACTGCGCGCCGATCACGCCGTTCATGGCGAATGACACGCCGGCACCGACAGAGAAGCCCGCCGTGTAGATCGCAATGCCGCGCGAGGGCACCGGTGGCGGCAGCCGGTCCGTCAACACCTTGAGGCCGGTCATGTAGGTTCCGCCGACACCGGCACCCTGCAGCGCGTTCCAGAACATGGCGGACCAGAAGCCGTCGGCGAGCAGTGCAAAGCCGCCGAGCCCTGCTGCGGAAAGGAGCAGACAGGCGAGGTAGATGCGTCGTGAATCCACCCTGTCCGTCCAGGGCACGATGGCGCCGACGGCCGTCACATATCCCGCGAAGTAGATGCCGCTGATCCAGCCTGCCTCGGTGTTCGAGAGCGACCACGCGCCTTGCAATGGCAGCAATAGCGCGGGGAAGGCGGCGAAGCCCGTCATGCTTGCGACATGCGCGACAAACATCGCGGTGATGGTCAGGCGGGCGCTCATGGCCGATCCATACACCTTTGCGTGGATGTCTCGATAGATCATGGACGCGTCAGCGAGATTTTCGAAACCTCGCGCCGCTACGAACTGGCCTTCGCCGCGGACAGGGCTTACATCATCGGGTCATGGCGGGGCACAGACGCACATCGGAACCGGTTATGGAGACGCCCGAGCGGCGGGCGGGCGCGGAGATGCGCGCGATCCGTGCGCTTGCGCCCTATCTCTGGCCGAAGGGCCAGGCCGAGATGCGGGTGCGCGTTGCGATTGCTCTCGTCCTGCTCGTCGCGGCGAAGGTGGCGACGGTCGCGGTCCCCGCCGTCTTCGGCAAGGCCGTGGACGCGCTCGAGGCGGACACGACGGCGACGGCTGCCGGGGCGGCCATCGCCGTGCCGGTGTCGCTGCTCGTCGGTTACGGCCTGCTCCGGGTCGGCCAGCAGGCGTTTGCAGAGCTGCGCGACTTCGTGTTCGCCAAGGTCGGCCAGCGGGCGATCCGCGCCATTGCACTCAAGGTCTTCAAGCATCTGCACGCGCTGGCACTGCGCTTCCACATGGACCGGCAGACCGGCGGTTTGAGCCGCGCCATCGAACGCGGCATCAAGGGCATCGATTTCCTGTTGCGCTTCATGCTGTTCAACATCCTGCCGACACTGGTCGAGATCGGGCTGGTCTGCGCGATCCTTTGGTCGCTGTTCGGCTTCGTGTTCAGCGCGATCACCTTCGTCACCGTTGTGATCTACATCATCTTCACCTTCTCGTTCACCGAGTGGCGGCTGAAGTACCGCCGCGCCATGAACGACAGCGACAGCGAGGCCAATACGAAGGCGATCGATAGCCTGCTGAACTTCGAGACGGTGAAGTATTTCGGCAACGAGGCGCACGAGGCCCAGCGCTACGACGTCTCGATGCAGCGTTACGAAAAGGCTGCGGTGAAGAGCCTCACGACCCTGTCGATGCTGAATGTCGGACAGGGGCTGATCATGGCCCTCGGGATGACGATCCTGCTGGTGCTCTCGGGGTTTCGCGTGTCCGACGGCACGATGACTGTGGGTGCCTTCACCGCGGTCAACCTCTACATGATGCAGTTGTTCCAGCCCCTTAATTTTCTTGGATTTGTTTACCGAGAAATCAAGCAATCCCTGGTCGATATGGAGCAGATGTTCGGGCTCCTGGAGGAGAACCGGGAGATCGAGGACGCGCCCGATGCACGCCCGCTCGCGGTGGACGACGGGGTGGTCCGTTTCGAGCATGTTTCGTTCCGCTACGACCCGCGCCGGGCCGTGCTCCGGGACGTGAGTTTCGAGGTCCCGGTTGGGAACACCGTCGCCATCGTGGGCGCGTCGGGGGCCGGCAAATCGACCATCTCGCGGCTGCTGTTCCGCTTCTACGATATCGACGACGGCGCGATCACCATCGACGGGCAGGACATCCGTTCGGTGACCCAGGACAGCCTGCGTGCGGCGATCGGTATCGTTCCCCAGGACACGGTCCTGTTCAACGATACCGTGTTCTACAACATCCAGTACGGGCGGCCATCGGCGAGCCCGGCGGAGGTCGAGGAAGCGGCGCGGCTGGCACAGGTGCACGACTTCGTCATGAGCCTGCCAGACGGGTACAACACGCGGGTCGGCGAGCGCGGACTCAAGCTTTCAGGCGGCGAGAAACAGCGGGTCGCGATTGCGCGGACAATCCTGAAAAGCCCGCGGATCCTGCTGTTCGACGAGGCGACATCGGCCCTCGACACACATACGGAGCGGGAGATCCAGGCGGCACTCGACGAGGTATCCGCCGATCGCACGGCGCTGGTCATCGCGCATCGCCTCTCGACGGTGGTCAATGCCGACGAGATCATCGTGCTCGACGAGGGTACCATCATCGAGCGCGGGCGCCACGAGGAGTTGTTGGCGCAGGACGGGGCGTATGCGGAACTCTGGCGCCGCCAGCAGGCCGCAGCCCGGCGCGAGGAGGAGATCGCCGCCGACGTCGCCGACGGTGTGTTTATCCCCGCAGCGGCGAAGTAGGCATCAGCGGATTTCCACCGCGTAGCTTTCGATGGGCGGGATCGTTTCAATCATCGCGCGGCCCTTCAGGAATTCGGCGAAGCGTTCGTACCGGCCCTTGTCCAGGGCTGCCGGGCGCAGCGCGAAGCGCGGCAGCGTATCGCGCCACGCGCGGCGGTTGAGTTCGGTGTCGAGCTCCTTGCGGCCCTTGATGAACAGCTCCCAGGCGGCGTCCGGGTGGTTGATCATGTATTGGGTGCCCACCTCGATCGCATCGAGAAATGCCGCGAACGACGGGTCGGACAGGCGGTCGTTTCTGGCAACGACGATCAGTTCGTCATAGGCCGGCACACCCTCTTCCTCGAGGTAGAAGGCGCGACCGGGCCGGCCCTCGATGTCCATCTGGTTCAGTTCGAAGTTGCGGAACGCGCCGATCACGGCGTCGACCTGGCCGCTCATCAGCGACGGGGAGAGCGAGAAGTTGACGTTGACGAGCTCGACATCGTCGATCGACAGGCCGTGGCGCGCGAGCATGGCGCCCAGCAACGCATCCTCGAACCCGCCGACCGAGAACCCGACCTTGGTCCCCTTGAGGTCGGCAATCGAGCGGATCGGGCTGTCTTCCAGTACCACCAGGGAATTCAGCGGGGTCGCGACGAGCGTGCCAATGCGTGTCAACGGAAGTCCCTGGGCCACCTGGAGGTGAAGCTGGGGCTGGTAGGAGATCGCCAGATCGGCGCGACCTGCCGCCACCAGCTTCGGAGGGAGGTTGGCGTCGGCCGGTGCGATCAGCTCGACCTCCAGGCCGCGCTTCGCGAACTCGCCGCGCTCCTTTGCGACGAACAGCGGGCCGTGGTCGGGATTGACGAACCAGTCGAGCATCACGGTGATCTTGTCGGCCGCGTGCGCCGGCATCGATAACGTTGTGAGGACAGCGAGGAGAATGGGCAGGAGTAAGCGTTTCATGATGTTCCGTCGTCAGGGTTGGGGTTGGCCGGTGTGTGTCGCGGGGTCGATCTCGGATTGCCAGGAGATGGCCCGGCGCAGTGCCGCGTCGATCAGGAAGTAGATGGTGACCGCCATCAGCGCGAGGACGAGGAGGGCGGCGAACATGGCGTCGGTCTGCACGCGTCCGTTCATGAGCAACATGTAGTAGCCGAGGCCGGCCGATGAGCCGACCCATTCGCCGACGACCGCGCCGATTGGTGCGACGGCGGCGGCCACGCGCAGGCCCGAGGCGAACGCGGGCAATGCGGCAGGAATGCGTATCTGGCGCAGGATCGCTGCCTTCGAGGCGCCCATGGTGCGCGCAAGGTCGATCCAGCCGGCCTCCGTGCGCCGGAGCCCGTCGTAGAAGGCGGCCGTGACCGGGAAATAGATGATGAGGGTCGCCATCGCGACCTTCGGCGCGACACCGTAGCCGAACCACAGGACCAGAACCGGCGCGAGCGCGAAGACGGGCACCGCCTGGGATACCACGAGCACCGGGAGCACCCAGGCCCGGGCGCGGCGAAAATACGCCATCACCAGCGCGCTGGCGCCGCCGAGGAGCGTGCCGAACAGGAGCCCCAGCAGGATCTCGCTCAGGGTCACCAGCGCGTGGCCGGCGATGATGTCGGCGCGCTCGGTCGCCACCGCGATCACGGCGAGTGGACCGGGGAGGATGAAGGAAGCGATCGCAAACGCGCTGACGGCCGCCTGCCACAGGGTGAGCAGGCCGATCAGTACGAGGACGGGCCGCAGTACGGTCATGCCGCCCGGCCTTCGTCCGCGGCCTGATCTTCGCCCAGCGCGGCCATGATCGCCCCATGGGTTTCGCGCAGTGCGGGATCGGTCGGATCACGCGGCACGCCGGCAGGCGGCACGATGGGGGTCGCCGCCGCGCCGCCGCTCGTCGCGGTGCTGTGCAGGACGACAATCTGGTCGGCGAGCCGCAGTGCCTCGAACGGATCGTGGGTCACCATCAGCACGGTCCGGTCCTGCAGGAGATCCACGGCAAGGTTCTGAAGTCGCACGCGGGTGATCGCGTCGAGCGCCGAGAAGGGTTCGTCCATGAGGACGACCGGGCGTTCCTCCATGAGCGTGCGGGCGAGAGCGATGCGCTGGCGCTCGCCGCCGGACAGTTCGGCCGGCCTCGCGTCCACCCTGTCCGCGACGCCCGCGCGGGCGAGCAACTCCCGTGCCCGTCCGCTGTCGGCCGGGTCTCCACGCAGGCGCGCGCCCAGCGTCACATTCTCCGTCGCCGTGAGCCAGGGCAGGAGCAGATCCTGCTGGGCCATGTAGGCAACCCGGTCCGCCAATGGCGAACCGTCACGGCCGCGAATGTCCGTCGTCCCCACGGGTGCGATAAGGCCTGCGATGGTGCGCAGGAGAGTCGTTTTCCCGGCGCCGCTCTCGCCCAGCAGGCATGTCCAGGTTCCGGCCTCGGCGGAAAAGTTAAGTCCGTCCAGAAGCACATTCCCGTCCCATGCAAGCGTTGCATGGCGAACCTCGAGCCCCACGCTCACCGGGGTCTGTGCACTGCTGTGATTGGGCATGCTCACGTCCACGTCCCTCCGCCGGTGCTAACCGGATCAGGTTCCAAGGGTCGTCCCGCAGAATGCGGAACCTCTCAGCCGCTCTGGCTCCCCGTGTGGTAGCGATCAATATGGTGTGTGGCGGCGCTTCGGGTCAACGCCCGTGATTGCGTTGCGGACAGTGCCAAGCTAGGGATTCTCCATGAACCGGATTGCGCGCGTCAGCTCCCCCGAAACAGACCAGGGTCTCGCGCGTCCCCTGTTTGTCGCCAACGACATCTACCGACGTTCGAACTTTGGGCCGAAGCACCCCCTGTCGGTGTCCCGCGTCCCGGCGACGATCGATCTCTGCCGCGCGATGGGATGGTTGCCGGAGGACCAGTATTTCGAAAGTGCGCCGGCGAGCCCCGCGGAAATCGTCCGGTTTCACGATCCGGCGCACCTGGACGCGCTGCGACGGGGCGAGCGATTCCAGGAACTTCCGGCGGAAGACCGCGAGCGTTTCAACCTGGGCCGGCTCGAAAATCCGCTTCACGACACGATGTACAGCCGTCCGGCGACGTCGGCAGGCGCAGTACTCACGGGCGTGGAATGGCTCGCGGCGGTCGATGCCGGCGTGGTCTGCAGCCCCGCGGGCGGAACTCATCATGGCCGACCGGACCGGGCCAGCGGTTTCTGTTACTTCAATGACCTGGCCCTTGCCCTGCTGCGACTTCGCGACCGCGGGTTTTCGCGCATCCTCTATGTCGATTTCGACGCCCATCACGGGGATGGCGTACAGGACGCCTTCGCCGGTGATTCCTGCGTGTTCACCCTGTCCATTCACGAGGAACGGCGCTGGCCGTTCACAGGCGATCTCGACGATGACGAGGTCGGCACGGCATGCAATATCCCCGTGCCCCGCGGCTTGCGAGATTCCGAGTTCGATCTGATCGTCGATGAGATTGTCGTTCCCATCGGCCGGCGCTATGCGCCTGAAGTCGTCGTGCTGCAATGCGGCGCGGACGCGCTGGCGGACGATCCGCTAAGTCGCATGGAGCTCACCAACGGCGCGATCTGGCGTGGCGTGCGCCGTGTGCGGGAAGTGGCACCGCGGATGCTCGTCACGGGCGGCGGGGGCTACAATCCGTGGAGCGTGGCGCGGTGCTGGTCCGGAGTGTGGGCGACGCTAAACGGGCTCGCGATTCCGGAGACTATTCCCGGTGCCGCGCGGGACGTTCTGGAAGGACTGGAATGGAACCGGGCCGGTGGTCAAAATCCGCCCCGGCACTGGTTCGAGACAATTGCCGACCGACCCGGGACCGGGGCGGTCCGGGCGCCCGTCCCGGCGCTCATCGAGGAAGCATACCAGTACCATGTGAAGAACAGACGCTCATGACAAACTGGTTTAGAAACGGACATCTTACTTATTGTTTTATAATAATAGCTATCTCAGCAGGGTTGTTGGTCGCGAGTTCGTCGGTCCGGGCGCAGGACGCTATCGAGTTCGGCCGGGCGAGCCTCGTCATCGAGACATCTGAAGGGGCCCATTCGTTCGATGTGGAGCATGACAAACTGGTTTAGAAAAGAACATCTAACTTATTGTTTTATAATAATAGCTATCTCAGCAGGGTTGTTGGTCGCGAGTTCGTCGGTCCGGGCGCAGGACGCTATCGAGTTCGGCCGGGCGAGCCTCGTCATCGAGACATCTGAAGGGGCCCATTCGTTCGATGTGGAGGTGGCGGAGAGCGATGCGCAGCGCACGCGCGGGTTGATGTTCCGCAACGAGATGGCGCCGGATGCCGGCATGATCTTTCTGTATCGCCGGGACCGAATTCTGACGATGTGGATGGCCAATACTTATCTGCCGCTGGACATGCTGTTCATCGCGGCCGATGGACAGATCGTGCATATCGCGGAGAACACGATTCCACTGTCCCGGGCGACGATTTCATCGCGCCGTCGGGCCCGTGCCGTGCTCGAGCTGAACGCCGGGACGGCCAGCCGGCTCGATATCAGCGTCGGAGACAGGGTGGTCTTCGACGGTTTGCCGCCGCGGTAGCCGGGCGGTCTTTCGTGCGGCGTGATTGCGCCGTCTGAACTTTATGTTCGCGTTCCCGCCTTGATGGGCGAGAGCGGTTCCCAGTGTTCGCCTGCGGCGATCATGCACGCCATGCCGTCCAGCATCGTGATGATGATGGACCATGTCGCGCCGGCTGCGTCGGTCAGGACCTCTATCACGCCGCCGTTGCTGGCCAGGCCGACCGCGACCGGCGCCTCGCTGAACTTCTTGGACAGGTGGTTGAGCGCCGATGCGCGATCGGTGCATTGGGTATTCGGCTGGGCTGCCTGTGCAATGTTGCTCGTTGCAACGACCGACAGGACCAGCCCAGCCAAGAGGCCTTTTGTCCTTAACATGTCAGTCTCCTATCGCTTTGGTCCGCCGGGCAATCCGGCGGTGCAGCGTTAACGGTAATTGTGTGGCGTTAAAAATTAGCGAATTTACAACAGGTTAACGTAGTCCTTGGCGACGGTCGGCAGTGGTTCAGTCCCGAATTTCGGGCGTGTCCCGCCTGTCGGATGTGGTCACGACGATTGCGATGATGAGCAGCAGGACGCCGGTCGTGATGCGCCAGGTGATGGGCTCCGAAAGGATCCAGCCGCCCAGGAGCAGTGCGGTGACCGGGTTCAGCCCGACCGTGATCGTTGCCTGGGTCGGCGTGATGAGCTGCAGCGCGCGTCCCCACATGAACGTCATCAGGGCGGCGCCGGGTATCGCCAGTAGGAACATGATGAACCAGCCGGTCAGGTCGAAGTCGAGCGAGCCCGAGAAGGGCTTGCCGAATGTGGTCGCGAGGATCGCGAGCGCGGTGCTGCCGACGAGCATCGTGAGAACCATGACCGGAAGGTTTCCATACCGCGCGAGGTAGCGTGGCGAAAACACGTTGAACGCCGCAGCGCAGAGGATGGCCAGAAACATGAAGGCGTCGCCGCGCAGCGCGTTCGGGGCCGAAAGTCCGGCATCCTGGCCGAGGACATAGGTCGAACCGGCGATAGCGATAACGATTCCCGCGATTTTCCGGGCCGTGAGGCGTTCGACGCGAAACAGGGTCCCCATGAGAATCGTCACGAGCGGAAGTGTTGCAAACATCAGCGCGCCGCGGGCGGCCGTGGTGTCCTCGAGTGCCCGGGTCATGAAGAACGGGAAGCCGGAGAACATGATCACGCCGAAGATGGCGAGCCAGAGGAAATCGCGACGCGAGATTCGCGGGATTCTGGTCGTTATCAGGACGATCCCAAGTAGAAACAGTGCTGCGAGCCCGTAACGCACGGTCGCGAACGTCAGCGGGTCCGACTGGAAAATCACGAGCCGGGTGAGCACGACTGTCACGCCGCCAAGCATCGTCGAGGTGCTGGCCAGGAGGACGCCGGCAAGCATTGGCGGAATATGCATTTTGCTCGGATTCAAGGTAAACAATCTCAAATTGCGACACACATTTTGCGAAACCGTCGCAGGAATTTCCGGCGAATTTTCCGTCCGGAGGAGTTAACCATCACACATCACCGGTAGGTATCGGAATACCGGAGTTCACGGTAACGATGTCTGGTTGGCGGCGTCCGAATGACGGCACCCGAGTATGCTGGCATTTTAAATGATGTTTACTAACTTATTGAAAACAAACAATTCGAAATTTTCGAAACCGTTGAATCATCCCAGAGTATGCGTAGAATAAATGTGCGTTATTGAGCCGCGCAGTGCCGGAGAGCGGGGGAGGCTACCGGGGCATTGGTTCAAGCGAACGGTTCGGCGCGTGCGTCTGTCGAGCCGCTCGGAGGTAGCACAATTAACTGGTACGGTTTTTGCGCCTATACGCGCGTAGAGATCGGTGTTTCGGAGGCAGTCTCCGGGACAGTCCAGCTCAGAGACCCCGCAACGACCACGCAATAGTCGATGGGACATGGCACGCATTAACGGCACGAACGGCGACAACACCATTCATGGCACCGGCCGGAACGACGATATCCGGGCGAAGAAGGGCGATGACTGGGTGGATGCAGGCGACGGCAATGACATGGTTCGTGGCGGTGCTGGCGACGATACGCTGATCGGCGGTGCGGGTGCCGACAAGCTGTACGGCGGCAGCGGCGACGATGTGCTGATGGGTGACGGTCCGAATGCCGGTGGCGGGTCCGGCAGCGGATCCGGGCGTGGCCGGGGCTCGGGCAGCGGTTCCGGAAGCGGTTCGCATCGGGGATCGGGATCTGGCAGCGCCGAAGTTTCATTCAACGATTATCTGAATGGTGGGTCGGGTGACGACACCGTCCTCGGCCAGCTCGGCAACGACACGGTGAAGGGCGGTTCGGGCAACGATTTCCTCGACGGGGGTGTTGGGCGCGACCATGTCGACGGCGACAGCGGAGACGACGTCGGCCTGTTCGTCGGCGGCGAGAACGGTGGCGGATACGTGGGCACGTTCGCCGCGGTCATCAACGGTTCCGACATCGACTGGACCTTCACGGTCAATGACGCGGCGGTCGATTACCTCGGCGTCGGCGAGACGCTGGTTCAGAGCTACGACGTGACTGTCGATGACGGGAATGGCGGCACGGATACGGAAACCGTCACCATCACGATCACGGGCACGAACGACGCGCCTTCGATCGGCGGTGGCAGCAGTGACACCGATGGCGGTGTGACGGAACTGGTGGACAACGCGCCGGGCGAGAATATCGACGACCTGACAGACTCGGGCGTCATCAAGTTCGCGGACTCCGACCTCACCGACGGCCACACGCTGAGCTTCGTCGCCAACGGCGCGGGATATCTCGGCACGTTCAATGCGGCGATCGCGCGGGCGCGCCAGAACATCGGGGAGTCGGAGATCCGGATCACCGAACTGCGGACGGAACAGGTTAACGAGGTGGTTGCCGAACTGCGGGAGGTGGAGATCCAGCTCCTCGACCTGCAGGAGCGCTACCGCGCCGCCGAGGATGTGCTGAAGCGCATCGAGATCGTCAGCCCCAACGATGGCTTCGTCGTGGATTTGCAGGTGTTCACCACCGGCGGCGTCATCCGCCCCGGCGACCGTTTGCTCGATATCGTCCCGGGCAACAACAAGCTCGTCATCGAGGCGCGGGTCGCGCCGGTCGATATCGATATCGTGCGCGCGGGCCTGGACGCCCAGGTGCGGCTTTCGGCCTTCAACCAGCGCGTCACGCCGACGGTGGACGGCACGGTGACCTGGGTCTCGGCCGACCGCCTGACGGACTCGAATTCCGGCGAGGAGTATTACACCGCCCGGGTCGACCTGAAGGATCAGAACGATCCGCGCCTGACCGGGTTGAAGCTCCAGCCCGGAATGCCGGCGGAAGTCCTGATCCGCACCGGCGAACGTACGCTTATCCAGTATCTGGTGAGCCCGGTCGAGCAGTCGATCTCCCGTTCGCTGCGGGAGTAGGACTACGCCGCCGCCGCGTCGGTCTGGCGTCCGCGTCGTGACGTGAAGACGATCACGGCGACCACCAGCACGGCACCGATCACGTTCAGCAGCAGGTCCAGTGGGATGAAGCACAGGAGCCCGCCGCCCGCGAGCACCGGGTACAGCCAGAGCGGGATTGGTCCCTCGGAATGACGCTGGATCATGGCGGTCATCGAATAGATACCGAACAGCGCGAAACCACCGATCTGGACGCTCTCCCAGAAGGTTGCGCCGATCAGGGGCGTAAAGGCGAACAGCAGCACCACGATGTAGAGCCCCTTGGCGATCTTCCAGGCCTCGACGCCGGTCGCCATGGGCGGCGATTTTGCGATGCCGGCGGCGGTGAACGCTGCGAGACAGACGGGCGGGGTGACGTTCGAGTCCTGGCTCAGCCAGAAGACGATCAGATGGGCGGTCAGCAGGAAGACCGTCAGGGTTTCCGCATCGAGCAGGGCCGGTCGAATCACGAGCGCCAGCTCGAACGGCAGGCCGGACACGAGTTGTCGTGCCTCCTCCAGACTCATCCCGGTCCCGACCTTTGCGGCCAATGGTGAGTCCACGAGCGCAAACATCGCAATCTGGGCCGGATCGGTCAGGCCCGAGGCCAGCATTTCCGCGAGGATGCCGTCGGCCAGCAGGCCGGCCAGGGCCGGCGCCGAAAGGATCGAGAGAACGATATAGGCCGCCGTCACCGGCAGGCCCATGCCGAGGACCAGCGAGACCAGCGCGATCAGGATCACGGCGATCAGGACCGAACCCTGGGACCACTGGGCGATCATCAGGGACATGCCGTTGGCCAGGCCGGACGTCGTTACGGCATTGTTGATGAGCCCGACCGTCACGAGCAGGACCGCGGTCATGATCGAGGTCTTGATGCCAAGCATGAGCGCCTGGACGATCTTCTTCGGCATCATCCGGTTGGGCGTGACAAAACTCACCGCGATCAGCGTGCCGATGGCGACACAGGCCGCAAAGGCCGGTGTGCGGCCGGAAACCAGTAGCCAGGTCATGACGGCCAGCGGAAGCAGGAAATTCAGGGCCCCGCCCCAGAGTTTGGCGCGATCCACCGCGGCTACGTCCTCGGTCCCGATGTTGTGCTTCATGGCCTCGACCCTGACCATGAACGCGACCGACAGGAAGTAGAGGATGGCCGGGATGATCGAGACGACGACGATGGTGCCGTAGTCGATCCCGGTGAAGGACACCATCACGAAGGCGCCGGCCCCCATGATCGGTGGCATCATCTGGCCGCCGGTCGATGCGGAGGCCTCGATTCCGGCGGCGAACTTCGAGCGGAAGCCGTTCGCCTTCATCAGGGGGATCGTGATGATCCCGGTCGATGCGGTGTTCGCGACGGCGGAGCCGTTGATCGTGCCGGTCAGGGCGGAGGAAATGACGGCCACGAAGGCCGCGCCGCCGCGGAAGCGGCCCGCGATGACCTTTGCGAACTCGATCACGAAGTCCGACGCGCCGGACACGAGCAGGAAGGCACCGAAAATCATGAACAGGGTGATGTTCGCCGACGAGATGGTGGTGATGATCCCGAACATGCCCTCGTCGTTGTAGAGGGAACGGAACAGCACGTCGCTCAGGGGCAGGCTCGCCGCGCGGAAGACGCCCGGCAACATTTCACCGAGAAAGAGGATGTAGCTGAGTGCGATGACCACCAGGACCGGGATGATCCAGCCGGTGAGGCGGCGGGTCAGGTCGATCGCGGCGACGATCACGATGATCCCCGCGGCCCAGTCGATGACGCCGAACTGCCAGGCCTGGCCGGTCTGGGCCAGCGTGCGCTCGTAGAGGCCCGTCTCGGCATTGGCGATCCACAGCGCGGATGCGGCGACCAGCAGGCCGATGGCCACATCGAGCGCGATCGACCAGCTCTTGTCCGCGTGTTTGCGGAACGTGGCCGTCGTCGCATAGGCGAGGATCGCGAACCCTGCGAAGTGGATCGCGTTCTGCCAGATCTCGGGCTCGGTGATGTAGAGGTTCGTGAGGACGTGCCACACGCCGAAACCGGCCACGAACAGCAGTGGCAGCCAGTAGCGGCCGATATTCGTGACGCAGTACTCGAAATCGCAGACGCCGTCGCGAAACCCGGTGGCCGGTGCGTCCGGGTCTTCGAGTGTCTCGATATCGGGTTTCTGGGCGTCGGTCATGGCCGTCTCTCGGGTGTCCTAAAAACAAAAGGGTGGCCGCGTTGTCGCGGCCACCCTCCATGCGTTTGCCTTGGCAATCACCGTTGTGCGGTGATTACTTGGCCATCAGGCGGTCGGGCACATCCAGTCCGACTTCCTTGTAGTAGCGGGCCGCGCCCGGGTGCAGCGGCACCGGCAGACCGGCCATCGCGTTTTCGACGGCCATGGCCTTCGTGGCGGGGTGGATCGCCTGCAGGAACGGCAGGTTCTCGTACATCGCCTTCGTCAGCAAGTAGACATGCTCTTCCGGCACGTCGGCGTTCACTGCCAGGAAGTTCGGCTGCGCGATCGTCTGCACGTCCTTGTCCTGTCCCGGGTAGGTGCCGGCCTTGATCGTGTAGGGCACCCAGAGATTACGGCCGCCGTCCATCTTCTTGGCTTCGTCGGCGGTGACATTCAGCAGCGTGAACTTGCCCTGGTTGGCCGCCATCAGCTTGGTGATGGCACCGGTCGGCGGACCAGCCGGTGCGCCGATGCCGGCGACCTTGCCGTCAGCCAGCGCGTCGGCGGAGGGGCCGTAACCGGCATAGACCAGCTCGAAGTCCTTCTCGATGTCGAGGCCAAGACCGCTGAGCAGGACCTTGTTCGAGCCGATCGTGCCGGAATTCTGGCGGCCGAGCGCCATCGGCTCGCCCTTGAGCGCCATGATGTCCGCGACCGTGCCCGACTTCACCTTGTCGTTCGGCAGCACGAACTGCTCGACGTTCTGCCAGAGCATGGTGACCGAGCGCATGTTCTTCTGCGGCTCGGAGACCGGACCGGTGCCCGTCGCCGCATAGGAGCCGAACAGGCCCTGGATGATGGCGAACTGCGCGGTGTTGGCGCCCAGCGCCTGGACGTTCGCGCCCGAACCGGCGGAGTTCACGGCCGTGAGGCTGAACTTCTGCTTCGGCAGCAGCTTGACCTTGGAAAGGGTCGCGATGGCCGTACCGACCGGGTGGTAGGTGCCGCCGGTCGAGGCGGTGTTGAGAACATAGTCAGCGGCGTCCTGCGCGAGGGCAGGGGTCGCGGAGAAGAGGCCGGCGGCGGTCACACCCGCGGCGAGCGTCTTCAGCATTCGATTGTGTTTCATTGGAGGCTCCCTGTTGAACCGGTTGATATCGTTGGTACTTGGGCTATCCATAGCGAAAACCGCGCCGGATGTCCGTCATGCTTTGGATGTACTCTAGAACAGTGTGGAACATCAGGGCCACGGCCGCTTACGAGGGGAGATGTGGTCTCCGTCGCGCGAGGTCAACCCGGTCCGTTTTCACTTGACGGACCGGCGGGTGAAGGCAGAGAAAACCCATGTCGGGGCGTAGCTCAGCCTGGTAGAGCACCTGCTTTGGGAGCAGGGGGTCGCGTGTTCGAATCTCGTCGCCCCGACCATTCTTCGCCCGGAGGTACCCGATGCGATTGCAGGACCTAACAGCCTTTGTGACCGGGGGCTCGAAGGGGCTGGGCCGGGCCATCGCGGAGCGTTTCGTCGAGGAAGGCGCCCGCGTCGTCATCGCGGATATCGACCAGGACAATCTGGACCGGACCATGGCCGAGACCGAGGTGGACCGGTCGCGGCTCACGGCGGTCAGCCTGGACGTGTCGGATTTCGACGCCGTGCGTGCCGCCATCGACGGGGCCATCGCGGATCTGGGGGCTCTCGACATTCTCGTCAACAATGCGGGCCATTCGCCCAAGAAGAACTGGCTCGAGTACGAGATATCGGAATGGCAGAAAGTGCTCGACGTGAACCTGAGCGGCGAATTCTACGGCGCACGCGCGGTCGCGGAGCACATGATGGAACGCAGGAGCGGACGGATCATCAATCTCTCGTCGTCGGCCTGGCGGCATGGCGGCGTCGCGAGCGGGGGCGGGTTGCCCTACGTCTCCTCGAAGGCGGGTGTCATCGGGCTCACGCGGGCGCTTTGCAAGGCGCTCGGGCCCTACAACATCACCGTGAATGCGATTGCGCCCGGGCCGACGCACACGCCGATGACCGAAACCTGGCTGCCGAAGACGGAAGCGGCGCTCATCGAGCAGATACCGCTGCGCCGCCTCGGAACGCCGCGCGATATCGCGAATGCCGCGCTCTTCCTTGCCTCGGACGAGGCGGCCTTCATCACCGGAAGCTGCCTCGATGTGAACGGCGGCCTGACAATGGCGTAGTTGAAACGTCTGCCAGACGCCGCCGGTTGACGACCACCGGGCACCTGTGTTCAATCCTCGGCATCTGCGGCAGACATCGTTCGAGAGACAGCCATGAAGGCACGGATTTTCCAGCCTGCGAAGACCGCCATGCAGTCGGGGCGCGCCAAGACGCGGCACTGGGTGCTCGAGTTCGAGCCGACGCGCCGCCAGCAGCTCGATCCGCTCATGGGCTGGCCCGGCAACGGCGACACCATGCAGCAGGTGCGCATGACCTTCGAGACCCGCGAGGACGCGATCGCCCATGCCGAGCGCAAGGGGCTGGACTTTGTGGTCCACGAACCGAAGGAAAGACATGTGAAACCAAAGGCTTACGCGGACAACTTCGCAGTCGGCCGCAGGATTCCCTGGAGCCACTGAACAGCGCCCCGAAAGGGGAATCGAAATCAGGCTTTCACGCTTTCGGTGACTCCGGCGATGCGGGATGATCCGAACGCGTTGGGTGGCGCCCGTAGCTCAGCTGGATAGAGCATCGGCCTTCTAAGCCGAATGTCGCAGGTTCGAATCCTGCCGGGCGCGCCATTTTTCGCCGATAAGGGGCAGGAGGGAGCCTATCCGTATGTATTCCGGCAGCATCATCGACAGCCATCATCATCTCTGGCACTGGCAGAAATACCCGTGGCTGGCCGCGCCCATGACCCCGAAAATGTACGGCGACGACTACAGCGGCCTGCGCCAGGACTATCTGGTCGAGGACATGCTGGAGGACTTCGGCGACAACAATGTCGTCAAATCGGTACATGTCCAGGCGAACTACGACCCGGCGAAGCCGGTCGAGGAGACGGCCTGGCTGCAGTCCGAGGCCGACCGGACGGGATTTCCTCATGCGATCGTCGGCCACGCCATCATGACCGACCCGAATGTCGAGGAGGTTTTGGCGGGGCACGCGCAGCATGCGAACACCCGCGGTGTGCGCCATCAGCTGCATTTCTGGGAGGGGGATCCCCTGCGTTGCCGGACGGACCGCCCGGATCTCTGCCTGACCGACGAATTCCAGGGCGCGGTCGCGCTCCTCAAGAACTACGACATGACGTTCGAGCTACAGGGCTTTTCGCACCAGTTCGTACACTTCGCCGAGCTCGTGGAGGACCATCCGGAGACGAATTTCTGCCTGGTCCATGGCGGGATGCTGACCGCCGACGATGACGCGACCGTCGAGGCCTGGAAGGAGGGGCTCGAGCACCTCGTGCCCATGCGCAATGTCTGGATCAAGTGCTCGGGTCTGAATTTCTTCACCGCCCGGTGCGATATCGACCACATGCGGATCGTGCTCGACCACGTGCTCGACCGTTTCGGCGCGGACCGCTGTTTCTACGGCAGCAACTTCCCGCTCGAGAAGCTCTGGGCGAACTACGACGACCTCATTGCCGCCTGCAAGGAGATCCTCGCGCCGCGCAGCGAGGCGGAGCAGCGCGCGTTCTTCCACGACACCGCGGCGGCGTTCTACCGGATCTAGCGTATCCGGTGCTCGGTGCGGGCCGGGCCTAGCCCGTCCACGCGCCGCCGTTGACGTCGAGGACCGCGCCGGTCGTGAAGCCCGCGCCCGGCGTGCAGAAATACCAGATGGCGTGTGCCAGCTCCTCGGGCGTGCCGAGGCGGCCGACCGGCGTGGACTTTGCGCGCGCGTCTAGCACGTCCTGCGGGTGCCGCCGGACCCGGGGGGTCAGCACCAGTCCGGGCGCGATGGCGTTGACGGTGATGCCGTCACCCGCCAGCTCCGTCGCCAGCCGGCGGGTCAGGCCGATGATCCCGGCCTCGGTGGTCGCGTATTCGATGGCGCCGCCGCGCGCCGTGCGTCCCGCGACCGACGAGATGTTGACGATCCGGCCGTACTTGTTGGCCTTCATGGCCGGCACCAGCTCGCGGGTGATCAGGAACTTGGCGATCACGTTCCAGTCGTAGCTGTGGTGCATGTCGTCGAGGGTGACGTCCTCGAGCGGCGGAGAATCGATGAAGCCGCCGGCGGTGTTCACCAGGATGTCGGCGCGACCCCAGGTGTCGAGGATGGTTTTCGTGGCCGCCTTGACCTCGGCCTCGTCGGCGCATTCGGCCTTCACGAACATGGCCTCGCCGCCGGCGTCGGTGATCCGCTTGACGACCGCGTCGCCTTTCTCCGGCGTGCGGCCGATCACGGCGACCTTCGCGCCTTCGGCGCCGAAGCGGATGGCGGCGGCTTCGCCCATGCCTGCGGTGCCGCCGGTGACGACGGCGACCTGGCCGGTAATATCGGTGAGTTCGTTCATGGCGGGGCTACGCTGCAATAGCGATGGTGCCGACGGAGTCCATTATCAGCGGCGCGTCTGTCACCGCCTGGACGTCGTCCGCCGTCAGGCCGGGAGCCACCTCGTCGAGCACCAGCCCGTCGTCTGTGACCGAGATCACCGCCATGTCCGTGAAGATCCGCGTCACCACGCCGCCGGCGGTGAGGGGATAGGTGCGTTCGGTGACGATCTTGGCTGCGCCGTCACGAGCGGTGTGGGTCATCATCGCGAACACCCGCTTGGAACCCGCCGCGATGTCCATGGCACCGCCGACGCTGCCCGACGTCTGGTTCGGCAGGCGCCAGTTGCAGAGATCGCCGTTCGCCGCGACCTGGAACGCCCCGAGTACCGCGCAGTCGAGCCGCCCGCCGCGCGCCACCGCGAAGCTGTCGGTGTGGTGCACATAGGCGCCGCCGGGGACCATGGTGACCAGCTCCTTGCCCGCGCTGATCAGGTCCTGGTCGGCCTCGCCCTCGGCCGGGGGCGGGCCCATGCCGATCAGGCCGTTTTCCGAGTGGAACATGACGTCGCGGCCGGCCGGGATGAAGGCGGGGATCATGGTCGGCATGCCGATGCCGAGGTTGACCAGCCAGCCATCCTCCATGTCCTGGGCCGCGCGGGCGGCGATCTGCTGGCGGGTCAGCAGGTTGGTCTGTTGGTCGCTCATGATGCGTTGCGCTCCTTGCCGATCTCGTACCAGCCGGTGACGTAGTAGGTATCGACGAAAACCCCGGGCGTCACGATGACCTCCGGGTCGAGATCGTCGATGGCCACGTCTTCCTCGACCTCGACGATGGTGTGGGCGGCCGCCATGGCCATGATGGGATTGAAGTTCCGCGCGGTCTTCCGATAGACGAGGTTGCCGCGCGGGTCGGCACGGTAGGCCTTGATCAGCGCAAAGTCGCCGGCGAGCGGCTTCTCCAGCACATAGTCCTTGCCGTCGACGGTCATGGTCTCCTTGCCCTCGGCCAGGTCCGTGCCGACGCCGGTTGGCGTCAGGAATCCGCCGAGACCTGCGCCGGCCGTGCGCATGCGTTCGGCGAGCGTGCCCTGGGGCACGATCTCGAGCTCGATCCTGCCCGCGTCGTACAGCTCCTTGAACACGAAGGATTCCTTCGCCCACGGGAAGCTGCAGATCAGCTTGCCGACGCAGCCTTCCTCGATCAGCCGGGCGATGCCGCTGTGGCCGGTGCCGGCGTTGTTGGTGACGATGGTCAGGCCGCGGCGATGGAGGTCGCATACCCCGTCGATCAGCACTTCCGGGACGCCCGGCTGGCCGAAGCCGCCGACGAGCAGGGTGGCGCCGTCGGGAATGCGGCTGACGGCGTCTTCGAGAGTTTCGGCTATCTTGTTTTTCATTGTCGGTTCGGCTCAGGCGGGTTTGAAATAGGGGGCCGGTCGCCCGTCGGGGCCCTCGGCGAAGGTGACGGTCACGCGATCGCCGATGGATATCTCGGCATCGCCCTCTGCGACAAGCCCTCCCATCATCCGGAAACCCTCGTCGAGGTCCACGAGGAGGATGGTGTAGGGCGCCTTGTCGGCGAACGCGGGCGGCGCGCGATGCACCGTCGTGCAGGCATAGACACGGCCCGCGCCCTTCGAGACCTCCCAGGCGGGATCGGGGGCGCCACACTCCGGGCAGATCGATCGCGGGTAGAAGATGGCGGCGGAGCATACGGCGCACTTGCGGTAGCGCAGCTCGCCCGCCGCCGCACCCTCCCAATAGGGGTCGGCGTCCGGGTCGATGGGCTGGTTGTTGTCGGCCATGGGCTTACTCCAGTCCCAGGATGCAGGTCGCGTTCGACGACAACACACCGCCGGTGCCGCTGATCAGGGCGATCGCCGCATCCGCGACCTGTCGGGCGTCGCACTCGCCGCGCAACTGGCGAACGGCCTCGATGATCAGGAAGATGCCGTACTGGCCCGGATGGCAGTAGGAGAGGCCACCGCCGTTGGTGTTGAGCGGAAATTCGCCGCCCGGGCCCGTCCGCCCGCCCTCGAGAAACGCGCCGCCTTCGCCGGGTTTGCAGAAGCCGAGGGACTCGAGCGTCAGCAGCACCGTGATGGTGAAACTGTCATAGATTTCCGTGACGTCGATCTGGTCGTGGGTGACGCCCGCCATCTCGAACGCGCGCTTTCCCGATTGAGCCGCCGGCGTGACCGTGAGGTCCGGCATCTCCGAAATCTGGGCATGGGAATGGGATTCGCCCTGGCCCAGCAGCCAGACCGGCGGCTTGTCGAGGGTCTTCGCGACATCCGGGCTGACGACCACGACCGCGCCGCCACCATCGGTGAACAGGCAGCAGTCGAGCCGGTGCAGCGGGCTGGCGATGAGCCCGGAGTCCAGTACCTCGTCGCGGGTGAGCGGCTCCCGGCGATACGCCTTGGGATTGAGCGCCGCCCAGTCCCGGGTCGCGACCGCGAGGTCGGCGAGCTGTTCGGACGTGGTGCCGTATTCGGCGAAGTGCCGCGATGCGGCCAGCGCGTAGGCGCCCACCGGGGTGGGCAGGCCATAGGGCGCCTCGTACTGGTATCCGAGGTCGTTGCGGATCTGGAAGATGAACTTGTCCTGCTTGGAGCGCTGGGTACTGCCGTAGAGGATCACCGCGACCTTGCAGAGGCCGGCCTGAATCGCCGCGGCCGCGTGGCCGAGGTGGAACTCGAACGACGCGCCGCCGACGGACGTGCTGTCCGCGTAGGTCGGCCGAATACCGAGGTATTCGGCGATCTGCAGCTGCGGCAGGCGGCCCCAGGCCCCGGACACGAGGAGCCCGTCCACATCCGACTTCTCCAGTCCGGCGTCGGCGAGCGCGGCGGCGAATGCTTCGGCCTGGAGTGTCAGGACGGTCGAATCAGGAACGACGCCCAGGCGGGATTCGGCGACGCCCGCAATCGCGCATGCTTTCTTCAGGCTCACACTCGCCCCCCGGATACGCCGCCGCAGTTTGTCGGCTGTTTCTGTTTTTGATGCGGCATCACGGATTATCGCCAGTCCCGGCAGCTTGTCCATACGCGCGGGCGCATGGCGAGCAGGGTTTGTCGAGATCCGGCGTTATTCGCCGGCAAGTTTCCGCACGAGACGCTCGGCGAACCAGTCGGTGTAAATCTCGGAGCCGCTGCGCAGCACATGGCCGGCGTCGTGCCAGTGCCGGGCGGTCATACGCTGCGGCAGGTCGGAGTCCGAGTATTCAATACAGCGCAGCTTCGGCGCGCGCTTGCAGATGGCGGCCTGATGGGCGCGCCGGAAGTCGTCGAGGATCGGCGGCGTAAAGTAGATCGCGTTCTTGATCCCGCGTTTGCGAAGTTCAGCCGCCTGCCGTTCGCGCCAGCGCAGGGTCGCGTTCAGCACATCCGCCTTGTCCACGAGGACGGGAAAATCCTTCTCCGATGCGCTGGGCACATCTGCCGCGTTGAATCCGGGCGCGGACGTGTCGAAGGGTTGGTATGCCTTTCGGGCTCGCAGGAAATGGGGGTGGCGGGCATGCCCGGCAAAACCGACATTGAGCATGCGATAGTAGATGTGCCGCCCGTAGGCCAAGAGATCGCGCGCCTTCTGCCATGGCGAGCGGTCGGATTCCATCAGGTGCTCGAAGGCGAGCCAGGCGTGATCGCTGTTCAGGAACCGGATGCCGCTGGCTTTCTGGAACTTGTTGGAATCCAGCTCGTACTTCGCCTCGGTCGAGATTTCGAACAGGACGGCAATGGGGATGCGGTCGGTGCTTGCGAGATATTCGTCGAGCAGCGCGTCATGCTCGAAGGCGAAGAATCCGCCGGCGGCGACGAAACGCACATCGTAAGGGAATCCCGCTTTTTCCAGCGCGGCCTCGAGCCGGTCGTCGTCGATAGCATTGGCCGCGCGGCTGGAGCCGATGATCAGTATATCGAGCCGCTTTTCCGGCAGATTCCGGTCGAGTTCGGCGAGCACCTCGTCGACATGGGTCGCGCGCACGAGCCCGAGCCCCCACACCGCGATGTTCGTGATCGCGACGAATGCGAAGAAACCCACGACCCCGCCGGCGAGAATCTGCAAGGATTGCGATCTCGACGGCAATCGGGTGCGCAGTATCTGGATCGCGACGAGCGCGATGGCGCTGAACAGCAGGATCGGCTCTATATTGCTCAAGGTCTCGATCTCATTGCGTTTGCGCCAGTAGCTTACCCGATTGCGCGACGGGGCGGGTGACGGCAGGCAGAATGCTCTTTACGGACGTCAAATTCGCGATCTTCTTCCTGGTGTGCTTCAGCGCCTACTGGATGCTGGGTCGGGACCGGCAACGCCACCTGTTCCTGCTGGTCATGAGCTACGTGTTCTACGCTGCCTGGGATTTCCGGTTTCTCGGGCTGATCGTCTATGCCACGGCCATAGCTTTCGTTGCGGCCCGGCTACTGTCGAGTTCGGAAGATGCACGAAAGCGACGCACCATCGTCCTGATCGCGGTCACGCTGGAACTCGCGAGCCTGTTCTTCTTCAAATATGCAGGGTTTGCCATGGAGAGCGTGTCGTCGCTCGTCACCGCGCTACTTGGCGGCCAGGGGCTGCCCATCCCGGATATCCTGCTGCCGGTCGGGATCAGTTTCTTCACCTTCCAGGCGATCAGCTACATCGTGGACGTGGCGCGCGGAAACACCCGGGCGTCAGGCGATCCGTTCGATGTCGCGCTCTACATCGCGTTCTTCCCGCAGATCGTTGCAGGGCCAATCGTGCGCTCGACGGACTTTATGCCCCAGCTCGCCGAAACCAAGGCGCTGGAGTGGGACCGTTTCGTGCACGGTGCTGCCGTGTTTCTTCTCGGCTTCTGCTACAAGGCCGCGATTGCCGACAATCTGGCACTGGTCGTGGACCCCGTTTACGCCAACCCAGAAGACTAGTCGCGGCTGTCCCTTTGGATCGCGGCACTCGGCTTCCACAGCCAGATCTACTTCGACTTCGCGGGATATTCCTGGATGGCGATCGGGGTCGCGCTGATGCTCGGTTTCGAGCTGCCCCGAAACTTCAACTATCCCTACATCGCCGCGAACATCCGGGATTTCTGGCAGCGCTGGCACATCTCGCTGTCGACCTGGCTGCGTGACTATCTCTACATCCCCCTCGGCGGCAGCCGGAACGGGTCGGGACGGTTCGTCTTCGCGGCGATGATCACCATGATTCTCGGCGGACTCTGGCACGGCGCGTCGTGGAACTTCGCGATCTGGGGACTGCTCCACGGTCTCGCGATCGTGGTCTACCGGTTTCGCAAGCATGTCCCGCTGATCGGGTTGCTGTTTCGGGGATCTGATCGCACGAACCTCGTCCTCGGTCTCGCCATCACGCAAATCTGGGTCTTGATGCTCTGGATTCCGTTTCGGGCGGATTCTCCTGAAGATACAGTGTTTTTTCTCTCCAAGATGTTCGGGTTCGGAGTGTCCGATGGTGAACGCGGCTATCCTGTCTGGATGCTGGTGGTCGTGATCCTTCCGGTGCTCGTGGATGCCGCCGCCGGGTTCCGGGTCGAGCGGTTGCGCCGGATGCGGCCGCAATCGCCGTTCGTCTATGGCATGGCGGCGGGCGTTGCATTTGCGCTGATCCTGCTGCTGCCGCTCGACAGCACACCATTCATCTATTTCCGTTTCTAGGAATTCGCCGCTTCCGCGCTTGCCGGGGCTCCTATTGCGCGTAGGTTACGGCCAACGGAACGGGAGATGCCGCCATGGCGATGCTGGTCGATGGCCAATGGGTCGAAGAGAACGAAACAAAGAACAAGACGGACAAGAGCGGTGCGTTCAGGCGCACGGACTCGACGTTCCGGAACTGGGTGACGTCCGACGGGGCGCCGGGCCTGACGGGGAAGGGGGGCTTCGTCCCCGAGCGCGACCGCTACCATCTCTACATCGCCATGAACTGCCCTTGGGCGCATCGCACGCTTCTGACCCGCGCCTTCAAAGGGCTGGAGGACGTCATCACGCTCGACAAGACGGTGCCGCGGCGAAACGACCAGGGCTGGTACTTCGACGACGATCATGTGGACACAGTCCTGGGATCGTCAGCCTTGCATCAGATCTATACGGCGTCCGATCCCGAGGCGACGACGCGTGTGACGGTCCCGGTGCTCTGGGACCGGGAGACCGAAAGCATCGTCAGCAATGAATCATCCGAGATCATTCGGATGTTCAACGGCCCGTTCGACGTGTTCTCGAACAATGAGCGCGATCTCTATCCCGAGGACTTGGCGGACCGTATCGACGAGTGGAACGACCTGATTTATCACACGATCAACAACGGCGTTTACCGCGCGGGCTTCTCCGTCGCGCAGGATGCCTATGAGGCGGCGGTGCGGGACGTCTTCGCGACCCTCGACAAGCTCGAGGCGTATCTGGCGGACAATCGCTATCTGTGCGGCGATCGGTTCACCGAGGCGGACGTACGGTTGTTCCCGACCCTGATTCGCTTCGATGTGGCCTATTTCGGGGCATTCAAGTGCAACCTGCGGCGGCTGATCGACTATCCCAACCTTTGGGCCTACACCCGCGAAATCTACCAGATGCCGGGCATTGCCGACACGGTGGACCTGGACGTTTACAAGCGCGGCTACTACTCGAAGAGCCCGCAACGCAATCCCAGCGGGATCGTGCCGCTGGGACCGGCGATCGATCCCTCGGTCCCGCACGGACGGGGGTAGTTACCCCGCTGCCGCCGCGAGGCGGTCGAGACCGGCTTCGAGATCGGCGATGAGGTCGTCGGGATGTTCGAGGCCCACATGCAGGCGCAACAGCGTCCCGCTCGCCTCCCATTCCGTGGCGGTGCGGATGGGCTTGGCCGGCAGAATCAGGGACTCGTAACCGCCCCAGCTCGCACCCATGGCGAACAGCTCCATGCCGTCGAGCATGGCCGCCAGCGCCGCATCGTCGTGGTGCCGGTCGAGGGTCAGCCCGAAAAGTCCGCACGCGCCCTCGAAATCTCGCTTCCACAGGGCATGGCCGGGATCGTCCGGCAGCGCCGGGAACAGGACCCGGGTGACCTCGGGCCGGGTTTGCAGCCACGTGGCGACCTTGAGGGCGTTTTCCTCGTGCTGGCGCAGGCGCACCGCCATGGTGCGGAGGCCGCGGAGCCCCAGGTAGCAGTCGTCCGGCGCGGCGTGCTGCCCCCAGTAGCGGAAGTTCATCAATATCCGCTCATAGTGCTCGTCGGTCGTTACGATGATGCCCAGCATCGCGTCCGAGTGACCGACGATGTATTTCGTCGCCGCGTGCACCGAAACATCGACTCCCTTCTCGAAGGACCGGAAGTTCAGGGGCGTGCCCCAGGTGTTGTCGTTGATCACGACCGCGCCGCGAGCGTGGGCCGCCTCGGAGATGGCGGGAATGTCCTGCACTTCGAAGGTCTGGGACCCGGGTGCTTCGGTGAGAACCACCTTGGTGTTGTCCTGCAGGAGATCCGCGATGCCGGCGCCGATCAGCGGATCGTAGTAGGTCGTCTCGACCCCGTACTTCGCCATCACGTTGTTGCAGAAATTGCGGGTCGGGAAGTAGGCGCTGTCCGATACGAGGATATGGTCGCCGGCCTCGACAAACGCCGAGATGGCCGTAGTGATCGAGGCAAGGCCCGACGACACCGCAATCGCGCGATCGCCGCCCTCGACCAGCGCCACGGCTTCCTCGAGCGACTTCTGGGTCGGCGTGCCCATGCGCCCGTAGGTGATGTCCTTGGTGAAGTCCCGCGCGCGCCATTCGGCGAGGGTGGGACTGGTCACGGTGGACGCGTGATAGACCGGCGGATTGACGATCCCGAAGTTGTTTTCCGGGTCGCGGCCACCGCTTGCCAGCAGCGTCTCGCGGCGAACATCCTTCTTCTTGGTCATGCGGCACCCTTGTCTTTGGGCGTGTCGGCGTTGCCGCCCCATTCGGTCCAGGAACCGTCGTAGAGTGCCCAGTTGTCGCGGCCGATCAGGTGCATGCCGAGCCCGAGAATGCAGGCGGTGACACCAGATCCGCAGGATGTGGCGACCGTGCGCGATCCGTCCGCGCCGACCCGGTCGAATGCGGCCCGGAGCGTGTCGGCATCGCGGAATGCGCCGGCTTCTGCGTCAACGATCTCCGCATAGGGAAGATTGGCCGACCCCGGGATATGTCCGGGTTCGACGCCTTCACGCGCCTCGGGCAGCTCGCCGGCGAAGCGGTTCGCCGCGCGTGCGTCGAGCACCAGCTCCTGGTTGCTGTCGAGGTTCGCCGTGATCTGCTCGATCGAGCGGAGCTTCGTATCGTCCCGCGTGGCGTTGAAGGTCGTTTGCGGGAATGTCGCGATGTCCGTCGTGACGGGACGGTTCTCGGCCTGCCAAGTGCGGAATCCGCCGGTCATCACAGCGACATTCTCGTGTCCGAACACACGGAACATCCACCAGACACGCGGCGCGCAGAATAGGCCGTCGGCGTCGTAGACGATCACCCGCGTATCGTTGGAAATGCCCATGCCACCCACGGCCGCCGCGAAATCCTCGTTGCTCGGGAACATGTGGGGCGAGGGAGTGGGCGCGGGGTCGCAGACGGTATCGATGTCGAAATGAAGTGCCCCGGGGATATGCGCTGCCGCATACTCGGCCTTGGCGTCCCGGCCGGTGGCAGCGAGATGGTAGGAACCATCGAGAATGCGCAGATTCGGATCGTCCAGATGTTCAGCGACCCAGGCGGTGTCGACGAGGGAATCGGGATTCGCATACGTCATCAGGAAAGCTTTCCAAGTTGTTGAATTATGTGTCGTTCAGGGTAATCGCGACGCGCCGGTTCTGCTTGCCCTTGCTCTCGATCTTGGTCACCGTTACCGGGCCGATTTCAGAGGTGTTCGCAACATGGGTGCCGCCGCAGGGCTGCAGATCCTGGCCCTCGATCCGGATTAGCCGGACCTTGCCGGCTCCCGACGGCGGTTTCACGCTCATGGTCTTGACCAGGTCCGGCTGCTCGGCGAGTTCGGCATCGGTGATCCAGTCTTGTGCGACGGGATGATTGCCGGCTATGAGGGCGTTGAGCTGCGCCGTCACCTCTTCCTTGACCAGATTGTTCTCAGGGATCGCAAAATCGAGCCGGCCCTTGCCGTCGTTGACCTGGCCGCCGGTGACGGGATGCTCGATCACGGCGGACAGCAGATGCAGGCAGGTATGAACGCGCATGAGTTTGTGGCGCCGTTCCCAGTCGATCTCGGCCGAGATCTCTTCGCCAACGGAGAGGGCAGGCTGGCCTTCGGTCGGCACATGTACGATCACATCGGGACCCCCATCCTCTTCGCGGCCCTTGACCGTCGTCGCGATCTCGACCGCGCGTCCATCGGCCGTGCGAAGCACGCCGGTATCGCCGGGCTGTCCGCCGCCCGTGGGATAGAAAACCGTGCGATCAAGCACGATTCCGCCCAGATCGTTCACGGAGACGACGTTGGCCGTGCAGGATCGGGTGTAGGCGTCGTCGCGGAAGAGGGGGTCCGTTGCAGCCGTGCTCACGTGTCCAGCCACTCCGGATAGGGAAGGCCTTTTTCCTTGAGAAACGCCACGTTGAAGATTTTTGAGGCATAGCGGTGGGCACCGTCACACAGGATGGTGACGATGGTGTGGCCCGGTCCGAGTTCCCTGGCCAGACGAATGGCGCCCGCGACGTTAATGCCGCTGGACGTGCCCAGGCTCAGGCCTTCCTCGCGGATCAGCTTGTACATGACCGGCAGGGCTTCCTCGTCGGGAATCTGGAACGGAAAATCGACGGGGGCGCCCTCGAGGTTCGCCGTGATCCGGCCCTGGCCGATGCCCTCCGTGATTGAAGACCCCTCGGACTTCAGTTCGCCGTTGGCATAGAAGTTGTAGATCGCCGCGCCCATCGGATCGGCCAGGCCGATCTTGATGTCGGGATTTCGGCTCTTGAGGTACATGCCGACGCCGGCCAGTGTGCCGCCCGTGCCCACGGCACAGATGAATCCGTCCAGCTCGCCGTCGGTCTGTTCCCAGATTTCCGGGCCGGTTGTGTCGAAATGGCCCTGCCTGTTGGCGACGTTGTCGAACTGGTTGGCCCAGATCGCGCCGGCCTCTTCCTTTTCCGCAAGTTCCTCCGCGAGGCGCCCCGACTGCTTGATGTAGTTGTTGGGGTCCTTGTAGGGGACCGCGGGCACCTCGATCAGTTCCGCGCCCGCCTGGCGCAGTGCGTCCTTCTTTTCCTGTGTCTGGGTCTCGGGGATCACGATGACCGTCCGGTATCCCAGCGCGTTCGCCACATGGGCCAGCCCGATGCCGGTGTTGCCGGCCGTGCCCTCGACAATCACGCCGCCGGGCTTGAGCAGTCCCTTGGCTTCCGCGTCCTTGACGATCGCGAGCGCCGCGCGGTCCTTCACAGAACCGGCGGGGTTCAGGAATTCGGCCTTGCCGAGGATGGTGCACCCGGTCTCCTCTGAAGCCCGGTGGAGTTTGATCAGCGGTGTATTGCCGACCGCTTCGATGAAACCGTCGCGAACGTTCATTTCACTGCCTTTTTGTGTGATTCCGCTGGAATACGTTGCGTCGGAATGTAGCTCTCGCCCTGTATGCCTGCAAGCATGCCCGGCTCAGGAAGTCGGGAATGCGTTGTGACGAATGGCCTTGGACAAAACCGTCGGGTCGGCCGATAAGGGGTGAAACGTGCAATCCGCAATCGCAGGCGAAACGGGAGCGAATGATGGACCTTGAATTGACTGGAAAGCGGGCGCTCGTGTCGGGATCGACGCTCGGCATCGGCCGCGCGATCGCCGAATCCCTCGCACGGGAAGGTGCTGAAGTGATCGTCAACGGCCGGAACGCGGACCGGGTTGCGCAGGCGGTCGAGGAACTGTCGGCAATCGGCACGGCAAGCGGGCTCGCGGCGGACCTTTCGACCGCCGGTGGTGCTGACGCGCTGGCCAGTTTTGCAACCGGGAACGGGCCCGTCGATATCCTGGTCAACAATGCCGGCATGTTCACCGTGAACGAGTTCTTCGACATCACGGACGCCGACTGGCAGGCGATGTTCGATCTCAATGTCATGAGCGCGGTCCGGCTCTCACGGGCGCTCATGCCGTCGATGCTTGAACGCGGATGGGGACGGGTGCTTTTTATCGGTTCGGACCAGAGCTCCAAGCCCAACCCTTCGATGGCGCATTACGCAATGACCAAGACGGCGCTCGTGTCGATCGCGCGGAGTCTCGCGGAACGAACGCGGGAGACGGGTGTGACGGTGAACACGCTCCAGGTCGCCCCGACCTGGACCGATGGCGTCGATGCCTTCATGCACCAGATGGCGGAAATCGAGGGCACCACGCCCGAGGAGATGAGCAAGGCCTATTTCGCCGAGGGGGAAGGGCGCACCTCGCTGTTGCAGCGCTGGGCACAGCCGGAAGAGATCGCCGCCGTCGCGACCTTCCTTTGCTCGCCGCAGGCCGCAGCCATCAATGGCAGCGCGCCGCGGGCGGACGGCGGGATGGTGCGCTCGCTCTTCTAGGTTTCGCGCGCGGGTTCGGTGTCGCTGGTCCGGTCCAGCAGCGCCTTCGCATCGGGTGCCACCGAGCGCAGGTGAAGATCGCGTTGGGGATAGGGAATCTCGATCCCGTGCTCGTGGAACAGATCCCAGACGCGCAGCAAGACCGCGCTCTTGATGTTCGAGACGCCCTCCTCGGGATCGTGAATCCAGAACCGGATCTCCAGATCGACCGAGCTGTCGCCGAAACCGCGAAGCAGACAGTTGGGCTTCGGGTTGGCGGCGACCCGGTCTTCGGCCTCGGCCGCCTCGATGCACAGTGCGATCGCCTGGCGCACGTCGGATTCGTACGAGATGCCGAGCGGGACCCGCAGCCGGACCCGCTTGCCGCTGAACGACCAGTTCTCGACCCGTGTGACGATCAGTTCTTCGTTCGGGATCAGATGTTCGATGCCGTCGCGGGTGACGACCGAGACGTAGCGGGCTCCTAGTGACTGAATCCAGCCATATGTGCCGGCGACGCCGATGGTGTCGCCAGGTTTTATCGAGCGATCCATCAGCAGAATGATTCCGCTGATGAAGTTGCTGACGATCTTCTGCAACCCGAAGCCGATGCCCACGCCGAGTGCACCGCCGAACACGGCCAGAGCCGTCAGTTCGATCCCGACGCTGTTGATCGCCACGAACACGGCGATGATGACGAGCAGGATCTTCAGTAGCTTCGAGAACAGGACCTGCATCGACGGGGTCAGGTTGGGCAGTTTGCTTATCCGGCGTTCGAGCAGGTTGGCGGCGATATTTGCCAGCCACAGGAGCAGTACCAGGTAGAACAATCCCTCGATGATACTGAGCGCGGTCAGGCGGACCTGGCCGAGGTTCACCGCGATCCCGTCGAGGAGCGCGAGCGCGGGGTCGAGCAGTTCGAGGATATTCAGCGCGGCGATGATCCAGACCACGACCGCAATGAAACGGGCCCAGACTTCCTCGCGCACGAACTGGGTGATCAGCCGGATCACAATCCATGCGTTGACCAGGCTGACGACGACCGACATCAGCTTGTCGGGGAGTTCGAGCTGGTCTGCCGCTGCGACCGCGATCCAGAGCAGGATGACCCAGATGATCGGCGTTACGAGTGGCAGGAATGTGCGCCAGACCAGCGATAACTTCGCATCGAAGCGGGAATTCTCGACCTGGCGTCCGACCCAGCTGCGGAACGGGATGGCGATGAAACGCGCCGCCACAAGGGTGATGACGATGGCGCCCGCTTCCCAGATGGCCGCGAAGGTCAGGATTTCGGATTCGACCCTGAGCAGTAACCTGACGGTCGGCATGCCGGTCGACATGCTGATCTATCGAAAGGATTCGCTCGAGGTGATGGTCGAGCGTCGGATTCACGAGGACGATCCATATTTCCAGACGATCCGGGGCGGTTGGTCTGGCGCCCTGCGCGAGGCCTACCAGGCCTTGCCGCCGCCGCCCTGGACGAACGGCGACGGTTGACGCCGCTTCAGTGAAAGTTCCGCGACTTGATCGCGATGTGCGTGTTGCGCGGGTGACGCCAGAGTGACGGCTTGGCGAGCTTGCGGCCCTGACTGACGGATTCGCGCGGGTCGGGCCGGACGCCATACTTGATCTCGTCGGCGCGGGCCCAGGCGTTCTCGAATTCGCGCGGGTCGTCGGGTTGGCCATCGCTCCCGCCATAACCAAGCGCGTCGAGCCGGTCCGACAGATCGACGATCTCCTCGGCGATCAGGTGGGTGACGATGCCCTCGCGTTGCAACTTGCCGCGGATCTTCACCAGCCGGGCCGAGAGCACCACCTTGCGGAAGCGGGTGAAGACGTCGGGCCAGACGATCACGTTGGCGACGCCGGTCTCGTCCTCCAGCGTCAGGAAGATCACGCCCTTGGCGGTGCCCGGGCGCTGGCGCACCAGAATGAGCCCGACCGTGGTCAGCCTTTCGTTGTTTCTCCGTTCGCGCAACGCGCGGGCGGGCGCGACCTTCATGGTGTCGAAACCCTCGCGCAGGAGACCGACCGGGTGGTGGTTCAGGGACATGCGGATCGCGGCGTAGTCGTTGGCGACGACCTCGCCGGCGGTCTCGTCGGGGAGCGCGATAGCCCTCTCCGGGATGGCGTCGCGGGCTTCCGCGGCTGCGAAGAGGGGCAGGGCGGCGGCGGTCTCGCGCCCGTTGTGGCCCAAGGCCCGGATCGCCCACAGGGCTTCGCGCCGGGCGAGCCCGAGGGAGCCGAACCCGCCGGCCTCGGCGATGGCGACGAGAGCGGCGGTGTTGACCCCGGTGCGCCGCCAGACATCCTCGACTGAGGCATAGCCTCCCGCCGGCAGCGCGTCCGCGATCGCCTCGGCGGCCTCGCGGTTCAGCGACTTGATCTGCCGGTAGCCCAGGCGCAGGGCGTATTGATCTGTTTTGAGCGCGCCAGGCCCCTCTCCCATGGGGAGAGGGGTTTGGGGTGAGGGGGTAATCTGTTTCCGTGGATGCTCCGCGTCAGCGTAAACCCTCACCCGGCTCGCGTTGCTCGCCACCCTCTCCCTCAGGGAGAGGGTTTTTTCCATAGCCTCCAACCGATTGTCCCAGGATGAATGGTTTACGTCGGGCCCGCGCACCTCGACCCCGTGCTCGCGCGCGTCGCGAACGATCTGGGCGGGGGCGTAGAAGCCCATGGGCTGGCTGTTGAGTAGGGCCGCGGCGAAGACGTCGGGATAGTGGCGCTTGATCCAGGACGAGACATAGACCAGCAGGGCGAAGGAGGCGGCGTGGCTCTCGGGGAAGCCGTACTCGCCGAACCCCTCGATCTGGCGGAAGCAGCGCTCGGCAAAGTCCCGGTCGTAGCCGCGTGCGGCCATGCCGTCGACCATCTTGGCGTGGAAGGTGTGGATGGTGCCGGTCTTGCGGAAGGTCGCCATGGCGCGGCGCAGCTGGTCGGCCTCGCCGGGAGTGAAGCCGGCGGCGGTGATGGCGATCTGCATCGCCTGCTCCTGGAAGAGCGGCACGCCGAGGGTCTTGCCCAGCACCTCCTCGAGCTCTTTCGACGGGAATTCGACCGTCTCGAGCCCGTCGCGGCGGCGAATGTAGGGGTGCACCATGTCGCCCTGGATGGGGCCGGGGCGGATGATCGCCACCTCGATGACGAGGTCGTAGAAGCAGCGCGGCTTCATGCGCGGCAGGAAGGCCATCTGGGCCCGGCTCTCGACCTGGAACACGCCGAGGGAATCCGCTTGGCACAGCATGTCGTAGACCGCCGGGTCCTCGGGCGGGACCGTTGCCAGCTCCAGCGGCCGGTCGTAATGGTTCTCGAGCAGTTCGAAGGCCTTGCGGATGCAGGTGAGCATCCCGAGGGCCAGCACGTCGATCTTGAGGATGCCGAGCGCGTCGAGATCGTCCTTGTCCCACTCGATCACTGTGCGGTCCTCCATCGCCGCGTTCTCGATGGGGACGAGGGCATCGAGCCGCTCGCGGGTGATAATGAAACCGCCGACATGCTGGGACAGGTGGCGGGGGAAACCGATCAACTCGCGCGCGAGGCGGAGCGCGAGCCCCAGCCGGTTGTCGGCCGGATCGAGGCCGAGCGAGCGCACCACCTCGTCGGGCACGCCCTCGTTGGACCAGCCCCAGACCTGGCCCGACAGGGCCGCGACCGTGTCCTCGGTGAGGCCGAGGGCCTTGCCGACCTCGCGCAGGGCGGAGCGCGAGCGATAGCTGATCACCGTGGCGGCGAGCCCGGCGCGCTCGCGGCCGTATTTCTCGTAGATGTACTGCATCACCTCCTCGCGGCGTTCATGTTCGAAATCCACGTCGATGTCGGGTGGTTCGTTGCGTTCGGCGGAGATGAAGCGCTCGAACAGCAGATCGAGGCGGTCCGGGTCGACCGCGGTGATGCCGAGGCAGAAGCAGACCGCGGAGTTCGCCGCCGATCCGCGCCCCTGGCACAGGATGTCGCGCGAACGCGCGAAGCGGACGATGTCGTGGACCGTCAGGAAGTAGGCGGCGTAGCGCAGCTCGGCGATCAGGGCGAGCTCATGATCGAGCTGGGCGCGGACCTTGTCCGAAACCCCGCCGGGGTAGCGCTCGGCCGCGCCGCGCCAGGTGAGCCGCACCAGTTCGGCGTCGGGGGTGCGCCCGGCGGCGACCGGCTCGGCGGGATACTCGTAGCGTAGATCGTCGAGGGAGAAC
Source organism: Rhodospirillaceae bacterium (assembly GCA_038140435.1). Lineage (GTDB taxonomy): Bacteria > Pseudomonadota > Alphaproteobacteria > UBA6615 > UBA6615 > UBA8079. Next base: position 100,144 of record JAYQGE010000004.1, read on the forward strand.
CGGCATTTTCCGGCGATTTCGGCGGTTCGGGCGACCGCGTCGGGATAATCGCGGAACAGCCGCACCATCTCGGCGACCGGTTTCAGGTGGCGCTCGGCGTTGACGGCCAGCCGGCGGCCCGCAGTGTCGATGGTGCAGTGCTCGCGGATGCAGGTGACGACGTCGGCGAGCGCGCGCCGTTCGGCGGTGTGATAGCGCACGTCGTTGGTCGCCACGAGGGGCGTGGCCGTGGCGTCCGCGATGGCCGCCAGCCGGGCGAGCCGGCGGGCATCGTCGCCCCGGTAAAGATGGCTGGCGGCGAGATAAGTTTCCGATTCAAGTTCATCGGACAGAAGCTTCAAAAAGCTGGAAAAATTCGCCGTGGCGGATTCGGTCAATTCATCGGGCGGGAGCACGATCAGAATCTGTCCCGCGCCCCGCGCGAACACGCCGTCGGGATTGGCGAGATCGGCCGGTGTCAGGTGGCATTGGGCCTTCCCGGCGCGGCGCTTCCCGAGGGTCAGCAACCGGGACAGGCGCGCGTAGGCGGGCTTGTCCGTCGGCAGACAGATGAGGGAGGGGCTTTCGTCCGCGAAATCCAGCCGGACCCCGACGATGACATGAATTCCGGCCTGTTTAGCGCCCAGATGTCCGCGCACCATGCCGGCGAGCGTGTTGCGGTCGGTGATCGCGACGGCAGGATGGCCCAGTTCGGCGGCCCGGGCGGCCAACTCCTCGGGATGGGCGGCCCCCTGGAGGAACGAGAAGTTGCTCGTGACCTGCAGCTCGACATATTCGGGCGGGCTCATGCGAACAGCCCGTGCAGGAACCAGCGGGGGGCGGTGTCATCACCGGCCGGATGCGAGCGATCGTAGAGACCCTCGCGGTAGAGCCAGAAGCGGCGGCCGTCCGTGTCCTCGACCCGGTAATAGTCGCGGGTCGTGCGGTCGAGCACATACGTGTTGTCCGCCTCGGGCTGGCGCCACCATTCGGGCTCGATCCGCTCCGGCCCCTCGGCGCGGACCACCCGGTGGGCCCGGCCGCGCCAGCGGAACAGCACCGGCGGGTCGTCGGGCACCGGGGCCATGGCCTCGACGGGCTCGGGCCGGGCGAGCAGACGCGGCGGGCGCGGCAAGGAGGGCTGCCAGCCAGCACTTTCCGTATCCTGTGGTTCGGCCAGCGCAGGCCTGCCTGTCTGCACTCGCTCGGGCAGGTGGGTGTCCCGGGCCCGGAAGCGCATCACGTTGTCGGGGCCGAGACGCCCGGCGAGCCGGTCCACCAGACGGTCCAGCGCGGCCGGGTCCGCGTCGCGCGCGCCCACGAGCTGATCCTGGGCGGCGCGCAGCGGCTCGGTCACCGTGGCGGCGAGGGTGAGTGTCTCGACCATCGCCTCGGCGGCGGCGCTCAGCGGGTCGGGTGCGGATGTCGGCGGTTCGGGCAGGCGTTCGAGCTGCGCGTCGAGGAGCCGCGCCAGGTGGTCGGGGTCGTGACTCGCCCGGCTGGTGCCGGCCGTGACCGTATCGACCCGCCCGCCGACCCGGTAGAGGCACAGTTCCAGCCGCCGCGCGCCGCGCTCGGCCCGGGCGAGGCGGTTGCACAGCGTCTCGGTCAGGTTGCGGGCGGCGGCGGCGATATGCTCCTCGCGACCCCGCGCCTCGGCGAAGGCCGTGCGCAGGCGCCAGACGGGGGCGGGCGCGCGGGGCGAGATGGGTTCGTCGATGCGGCCCAGGGCCTGGTCCAGCCGGCGGGCGGGCAACTCGCCGAACCGGCGGGCGAGCCCGGAGCGGGGCAAGGCGTTTAACTCGCCAATATTGCGCAGGCCGAGGCGGTCGAGCCCGTCGAGGATGTCTGCCGGCAGGCGGAGCGCTGCGTTGGGGAAGGCGGCGAGGGCCGCACCATGTTCGCCGGGGGGGACGATTACCCGCCGCGCACCACCCGGCTGTCCGAACCGCGCCGCGGCCCAGGCCGCGCCTGCCGTGTCGGCCAGCCCTGCCCGTGTGGTGTAGCCGATGGCGGCCAGTCGCGCGGTCATGTCGTCGAGCATCGCGGTCTCGCCGCCGAATAGATGGGCGCAGCCCGACACGTCGAGCCAGATTCCGGCCGCCCCGCCGCTCTCCAGCCCCGATGGCGCGGTCCAGGGGGTGTAGCGGGTGCACCAGTCGGCGATCCGCGCGAGGGTGGCCGCATCACCGGCCGGATCGGCGTCATGCACTGCGATGTCCGGTGCTAGCGCGCGGGCGTCGGCCAGGGTCTGGCCCGGCGCGAGCCCGGCCTTCCGGGCGGCGAGGGTGACCGCGCTCAGGCGAACCGCGCCGCCTTCGGGCATGACCATCACCAGTTCTGTGGGGGGCTCAGGCGCTGCGGTGGCGTTCGCGCGGGAATACCGCAGGTTTCGCTTCAGATTCCTTTGGCAGCGGTCGGTCGCGAAGCGGGGAAACCAGAGCGAAGCCACCCGCCGTTTCGGGTTCGTTATGTGCGTCATCATTCCATTCCAGGTGCCAGGTTCGCGGACGGCCGCCCCGGACCCGCATAAGTTCCGCCCGCCAGCGCGCAGCCCCCGGCAGGTTTGCGATTTCGGTGCCCGCGACCATGGCGGGAGCGCCGGGCAGGGACTCGATCCGCCAGCGGCTGACGCTGGCGGTCGGGGGCAGGCCAGCGTCTGCATCCCGGCGCAGCAGGAGGCCGAGTCCGCCGCCGGCCTCGCCCCCTTTCTCTGCCGCCAGTTGAAGGCGGCGGCTCGCGGTGAGGTCCATCTCCTCGATCTCGGCGCAGACCAGTCCGACCGCGGGCGCGCGCAGTGCTTCTTCCATGGCCCACAGGGCGGTCGCCGTGAATTCCCCATCGGCGGGAACACGGACCGCGATCAGGTCCGTGGGGTCGAGATCGAAGCCGGCAAGCCCCGGGGCGTAGAGGCTCTCGCGGGGCCCGGTGCGCGGGGCGATCCAGACGACGGGGCGCGCGCGCAGCCGTTGGGCCCGGCCGGCAAGCGCGGCGGCGAAGCCCGTGATCGCGCCGTTCAGCGCGCCACGGCTCTTCGTGATTCCGTTGCGGGTGATGCGGCCGCCCGTGGCGGCGTCGCCGTCGAGGACCTCGTGCACCGCGCCCGCCGCGAGCCCGCCCCACGGGAGATGTTCGTCGATCTCGGAGAGGCCGAGTGGCAGGACGTCATCGCCATGCGGAGTCCCGGTGCCGCCGCGCTCGATCGCAGCGATGCGGCTGCGCAGCCGCTGGAGGATCTGGGGGTCCGCCGGCACCGTCGATGTGTTCCGTTCTCGCCTAAAAGTTCTCTTTTTGTTCTAGTTTCGGAAAACGGCATCGTCAAACGCGGGTGCAGGCTATTCGCGGCCAACCGACCGGCGGGTATAGTCATGTCCTGGATGACGTTCGTTGATGGGAGTTTCGATGCTTTTTTTCGTTTACCGGGTGGACAAGCCGGGCACACACGAGCTGCGGATGCAGACCCGCCCGGCACACATGGAGTATGCCGAGGAGATCGACGACAAGCTGTACTTCGCCGGGCCGACCATGGACGATGACGGCAACATGAACGCCAGCGTCTGGATCGTGGACGCCGCCGACCGCGCCGAGGCCGAGGCGATTACGGCGGAAGATCCGTACGAGAAGGTCGATCTGTTCGAGACGAAGATCGTCCGGCCCTTCGTGAAGACGGCCGGGACCGGTTAAGACAAACAAGTTGATCGTCATGCCCGGACTTGATCCGGGCATCTGTGTCGATGAAGGTGCATGAGATGCGCGGGTCGAGCCCGCGCATGACGGGGAATACAGGGGGAAATCATGTTCGTCGCCACCAAGGACAAGGCACTGCAGACCACGACGACGGGGGCGTTGCCGCGGCCGTCCTGGTACACCGAGAACCTGCGCGGGGCGTCGCTGTTGACGGGCTTCGCCCACCGCGCCTATCGGGAACAGCATTTCGATTGCCTGGCCTGCCACACCGCGGCCCAGAACAAGGCCGGGATCGACATCCTGGTCGATGGCGACACGCGGCTCGACGACGATGTCGCCGGCCGCAGCTGGGTCAGCTACGCCTATGAGCGGATCGAGGGCTTCGGCCCGCCGGGCGTGGCGGTGCAACCCTATGCCGCCATGACCGACAAGGGGCCGGGCGACCTGATCTGGGAGGTGATCGAGACCCGGCTTACGCCCCATGTGCATCAACGACCATTACGCCGACACGAACGAGCTGCTGATGGACCTGTCGGACGCGTTCAACAAGGAGTATCACGCGCTCGCCGACGCTGGCGCGCCGCTGCTCCAGGTCGAGGAGCCGTCGATCCACCAGTCGATGCAGGTCCCCGGCCAGGAGGTCTCGGCCGAGCAGTATGTCGAGGCGTTCAACCGCGAGGTCGCGGGGCTGCGCGACAAGACCGAGGTCTGGTGCCACACCTGCTGGGGCTCGCCCGCGGCCCAGAAGATGTTCTCCGAGCACGCCTCCTACGAGAAGGCGCTGCCGTATCTCGACCAGCTCGACGTGGACGTGATCACCGTCGAGGGCGCGACCAACGACGGCATGGATCTCGAGCATTACGGCAAGCTGATCTCGAAGGACAAGAAGATCGCGCTCGGTGCGATCAGCCACCGCACGCTTCAGGTGGAACGGCCGGAGGAGGTGGCGGACCTGGTGCGACGGGCGCTCAAGCACATCGAGCCGGAGCGACTGATCCTCACCAGCGACTGCGGCTTCGGGCGCGGTGCGGCCAGCCGGATGCACGCCTTCTACAAGATGGTCTCGCTGGTGCGCGGCGCGAACATCGTGCGCAAGGAAATCGGCCTCGACGAGGTCCATGTGCCGGCGGAGGACCCGCAGATCTTTATGGTGCCCATCGCGGAGTAGACAAGTACGGGTCCGCGACGGACGGGTAGGGGGCGGAGGTGCTTCCATGAGTTCAACACACGGGATCGCGCAGCCGGTCCGCCGGCGCGAGGATGTGCGCCTGCTCACCGGGCGCGGACGCTTCGCCGACGACGTGAACCAGGACGGGCAGGCCCATGCTGCGTTCGTCCGCTCGCCCTTGGCGCACGGGATCATCAGAGGCATCGACGTGACGGCGGCGACCGCCGCGCCGGGTGTCGTCGGGGTGTTCGTCGGCGACGATCTGACGGCCGCCGGGGTCGGACATATCGTCGCCCGCTGGCCGCGCTACCAGTCGGCGCAGATCCAGTCGGCCCGGCCGCTGCACACGCCGCGCCCCGGGCTGGCCGAGGGCAAGGTCCGCCATGTCGGCGAAACGGTCGCGATGGTCGTCGCGGAAACCCGAGACCAGGCGGAAGACGCGGCGGCATTGATCGAACTGGCTATCGAGGAACTCCCGGCCGTGACCAGCCTGACCGACGCGCTGGCACCAGGCGCGCCGACGGTCTGGGACGACGCACCGGGCAATATCGGGCAGGTCTGGCGCCGGGGCGAGAAGGAGGCTGCGGACGTGGCGTTCGCCGAGGCCGCCCATGTGACGCGGCTGTCGCTCGTCAACAACCGGCTGCTTGCCAACCCCATGGAGCCGCGCGCGAGCCTGGCGAGCTGGGACCCGGCGGATGAGGGGGCCTGGTCGCTCGTCGCGTCGGGGCAGGGTGTGCAGTATTTCATGGAGATCCTGTGCGAGCAGGTGTTCGACATCGAGCGTTCGCGGATGCGGGTGCGCATGGGGGACGTGGGCGGCGGTTTCGGCGTCAAGGAACAGCCGTTCCCCGAGGACATCGCGATTCTGTTCGCCGCTCGAGAGCTAAATCGCCCGGTGAAGTGGACCGGCACCCGGGGCGAGCATTTCCTGGGCGATTCCCACGCCCGCGACGCGCGTATCGACGCCGCGCTCGCGCTCGACGCAGCGGGCAATTTCACCGCGCTGCGAGTCGCCATCGACGACAATATGGGCGCCTACTACGCCTGCAATGGCACCGGAATGCCGCTGCGCAACACGCCCAACGGGCTGCCGCTGGTGTACCGGACGCCGATCGTCGATATCGACGTACGGCTCGTGCTGACCCACACCAATTCGGTCGGGCCCTACCGGGGCGCGGGCCGCGAGCAGGCGGCCTATGTGGTCGAACGGCTGGTGGAGGAGGCGGCGCGCGAGACCGGCCACGATCCGCTGGCGCTGCGCCGCCGGAACATGATCCCGCCGGAGGCGATGCCCTACGAGACGCCGGTGGGGCGGACCTACGATTCCGGCGAGTTCGAAGCGGTCATGGACAAGACCCTCGCGCTCGCCGACTGGGAGGGATACGCCGCCCGGCAGGCCGAAAGCGCGGCCCGGGGGCTGCTCCGCGGGCGCGGCATCGCGACCTATCTCGAATGCATCGGCGGTTTCCCCCAGGAGGGGGCGCGGATCGAATTCTCCGAGGATGGCGGCGTGGACCTGGTCGTCGCGACCCAGAGCCAGGGCCAGGGGCACGAGACGAGCTTCGTCCAGGTGATCGCCGACCGGCTCGATCTGCCCTTCGACAGGGTGCGGCTGCGCCAGGGCGACAGCGCGACGGCGCCGCTCGGGATCGCGACCATAGCGTCGCGGTCCATGACCATGGCCGGCTCGGCGATCGTTCTCACCTGCGATGCGGTGATCGATAAGGGCAGGATCGCCGCCGCCCATCTGCTGGAGGCCGCGACCGCCGATATCGAGTTCGCGGACGGGCGGTTCCGTGTCGCAGGTACGGACCGGGAGATCGCGCTCCTCGATCTTGCGACACAGGTCCGCACGCTGGCGGTCGAGGGGGTTCCCGACAGCCTCGACAGCGCCGAGGAGTTCCAGGCGCCGGACCAGTATTTCCCCAATGGCTGCCATGTCTGCGAGATCGAGATCGACCCGGAGACGGGCGTGACGACGATCGCGCGCTACGCTGCGGTGGACGATTGCGGGCGGGTCATCAATCCGCCGATCGTACATGGCCAGGTCCATGGCGGGGTTGCGCAGGGGATCGGCCAGGCGATGCTCGAGGAGATCGTCTATGACCGCGCGACCGGCCAGCTTCTGACCGGCTCGTTCATGGACTACACCATGCCGCGGGCGACGGATGTGCCGTCCTTCGACGTCGATTTCCACGAGGTGCCGTCGCCGGCGAACCCATTGGGCGCCAAGGGCGTCGGCGAGGCGGGCATAACGGGTGCGCTGCCGGCCCTGATGAACGCCATCGCGGATGTGCTTGCTGCGCAGGGGCGTACCGTCAATTTCGATATGCCGGCGACGCCGGAGAAGATATGGCGCGCGTTGCATGGTTGAACCACGCGGGGTTGAGCGCCAACCAGAGGAAACGTAGGCTTAGATCCATGGCGAATGTTTATGCAAAAAGTCCGGGCACCCGGCCCGAGGGCAACGTCGACACCAAGCGCGAGCGCGTGCAGGCGCGCCGGAACTACCGGCACATCGAGGTGCGGCCCTATGCGCCGAACCTGGGTGCGGAGGTGCGCGGCATCGACCTTGCGGACGGGCTGGCGGCGGACCAGTTCGACGAGGTGTTCCAGGCCCATCTCGATCACCAGGTACTGTTCTTCAAGGAGCAGTCGCCGATCGCGCCCGAGGTCCAGATCGCCATCGGCGAGATGTTCGGCGAGCTCCACTACCACCCGGGCAACCCCGGCAAGGACGGGTTTCCGGCGATCATGGAAATCCACGCCCATGCGGGCTCGAAGATGGCCAACGGGGAATACTGGCACTCGGACGTGTCGTGCGACGAGCTGCCGCCGCTCGGCACCATGCTGCAGCTCCACATCCTGCCCGAGAGCGGCGGCGACACCATGTTCGCCGACACCTATGCGGCCTGGGAGACGCTGTCCGACCCGCTGAAGTCCATGCTCGACGGGCTGCAGGCTACACACGCCGGCGAGCACATCTATCGCGGGCGCTACGCCAATTTCGGGATCGACGACACGGGCAAGGAGTATCCCTCGGCCGTGCACCCGATCGCCCGCACCCACCCGGAGACGGGACGGAAGGCGCTCTACGTCAATCGCGGCTTCACCACCGGCATCGTAGGGCTGGAGCCGGACGAGAGCGAGGCGATCCTCGATTTCCTGCTGGATCACGCCGAGAAGATCGACTTCCAGATCCGCTATCGCTGGGAGGAGAACGACATGGCGTTCTGGGACAACCGCTGCGTCATGCACCGAGCGCTGTGGGACTACTGGCCCGCCGAGCGCAAGGGCCACCGGGTGACGATCAGGGGCGACCGGCCGGTCTGATCGAAACGGCGACTGCGGGCGGGTTGGAAACCTGCCCGTGTCTGGTCCTGTTCGGTTTCAAAGAGATGCCCGGATCAAGTCCGGGCATGACGAGGTGGGTAAGGCCTCATGCTGAACTTGACGAAACACGAGGCTGGCTCAGAGGTTCCGCTGATACAGCGCGATCAGCCGCTCCCAGTGCTGCTCGGCGGCGGGCTTGTCGTAGATTTTCCGCTCCGGGAACCCGAAGCCGTGATGCACGCCCGGGTAGATCTCGATCTCGCCCCGCGTGCCCGCCGCGTCGAACAACTCCTGGAGTTCCGCGACCATGGGCAGCGGCGCCAGGTCGTCGATCTCGGCACACGCGATGTAGGCCTCACCCCTGATCTTAGCGAGGTTGAGATGCGGGCTCTCTTCCGCGTCGTTCACCAGCCAGGTGCCGTAGAAGGAGGCCGCGGCCGCGATCCGGTCCGGGTAGCGGGCGGCGGCGGCGAGCGCATACGGGCCGCTCATGCAGTAGCCATGGATCCCGACGCTGCCGGGCCGGGCCATTTCAGGGCGGTCGTCGAGGAAGGCGAACATCGCCGTGATGTCGTCCATAACCGGCGGAATGGTCATCTTCGTGCGGATTTCCCGCATGCGGGTCCACGCCTCCGATTCCTTGACCAGGACATCCGGCCCGTAATGGGTCGTGTCGCGCCCGGCGCGGTAATAGAGGTTGGGCAACAGCACGCAGTAGCCGGTCGTGGCGAGCCGGCGGGCCATGTCATGGAGCTCCTCGCGGATGCCCGGCGCGTCCATCAGGAACAGGACCGGTGGGCAGGGATCGCCGCGTTCGGGCCGGACGATGAAGGTCTCCATCGCGCCGTCGCAGGTCGCGATGTCGAGGGTTTCCTCGATCATGGGGGATTACTCCGGGCTAGAGGAGGTTGCGGACGCCGCTCGAGGCCGGGATCTCGCTGCCGGAGACATAGGCCTCGTGGTTCGTCTCGATCCGCGCCTTGTCGTAGAGATAGTTGACCATCATCCCCGCGGACTGCTGCAGGCCGCGGGCAGACGTGTCGGCGAGCCAGTTGATGCGCTTGACCATGGCGCCGTTCGAGAGATGGAAGTGGGCGACGGAATCGAGAGCCGTGCCTGTCGATTCCCGGCGCTGATAGAGCAGGTAACCCGCCACGAGATGCATCAGGATCGGCTGCAGGGCGGATGCGATTTCCTCGTCCTGGTGCCAGTGGGGCCGGTCGAGCAGCCATGGCAGGGCCTGCGTGTCTTCCGGCCGGTCGCCCGCGACCACTTCGAGTGCGTCTTCCTGCTCGTGGTTTAGCAGCTCCGCGCCGTCGGCGAGCCGCGCGTCGAGCCAGCGCCGGAAACCCGGGATCGGCGACAGGGTCGAGAAGGTCTTCATGTTCGGCAGCTCGTGGGAGAGGTGGTCGACCACCTGCTTGATCAGGAAGTCCCCGAAACTCACGCCGGACAGACCCGGCTGGGCGTTCGAAATGGAGTAGAAGATCGCGGTGTCGGCTGCTTCCGGGTCCGCGATCGGCGCCGTCTCGTCGAGCAGGGTCTGGACGTTACCGGCGATGCCGTTGACCAGTGCCACCTCGACGAAGATCAGCGGCTCATCGTGCATCGAAGGATGGAAGAAGGCGTAGAAGCGTCGGTCGGACTCGAGCCGGTTCTTGAGATCGGTCCAGGACTGGATCTCGTGCACGGCTTCGTAGGCGATCAGCTTCTCCAGAAGGTCGGCGGGCGCGCTCCAGGTGATCCGGCGCAATTCCAGGAATCCGGCATCGAACCAGCCCGACAGGAGATACTTGAGCTCGGCGTCGAGCGAGGCGAGTTCCGGGTGTTCGCGAACGAACCCACGCAGGTCGGCGCGCAAATCCACCAGAAACTTCACGCCGCGTTCCAAACCGTTGAATTGGCGCAATAATCTCATGCGCGGCGAGACTAGCTCGTCGCGGAGTTTCGCCAGCACCAGCGCGTAGTCTTTCGGATCGTCGGTCGCCGCCCGGACCGCATCGATCGTGTCGTTCAGGTGGGACGGTTCGATCCCGTACTCCTCGTTCAGCAGCGTGAGGAATCGCAGGCGGCCGGTCTCGCTCAGTTCCAGGTAACAATGGCCAAGATCGGCCGCGTTGGTGCGGGCAGAGGCCTCGCCGCCGCGCCCGGACAGGCTGGCATCGATCTGCTGTTGGAGGCGGCCAAGGTCGTCGTCCGGGAGATCCGGTTTCACCGTCAGTCCCGCGCGTCCTCGCAGGCTGGTGGCACCGTCAACGACGTCACGCAGCGCGCGCCGCAGGAGGCCGCGGGTGCGGCCGAGAAATCCGGAGGAAACTGTGGTATCCGACATGACGATGAAGAATTTGGCGGTGGAACGGGTGCGAAGCAAGGCGCGTTATACGAATATTTCGTGACGCAGGCGTGAATTCGCGGAATACCCGACCATATTCGTTAAGGTCAACGGATACCCCTTTCAGGGGTGGGATTATGGGGAGGAAATGATGGCGGACAAGGAACTGGCCCTGATCGTGGGCGCGGGCGAAGGGCTGAGCGCCTCGCTGGCACGCATTTGCGCATCTCAGGGCATGGATGTCGCGCTGGCCGCGCGGAACCCTGACAAGCTTGCGGCGTTGTGCGAGGAGACCGGCGCGAACGCCTATGCCTGTGACGTCGCCGACGGAGCGTCGGTCGATGCGCTCTTTGACGCGGTGACCGGTGCCCAGGGCATGCCGAACCTTGTCGTTTACAACCCGAGCGCCCGGGTGCGTGGGCCGATCACTGATCTCGACCGGGACGCGGTGAAGGACGCGGTCCTGATCACGGCCTGGGGCGGTTTCGTGGTCGCCCAGAAGGCGGCGCAGCTCATGGTCGAACGCGGCAGCGGCGCGATCTTCTTCACAGGCGCGTCCGCCGGGGTGAAGGGGTATGCGAACTCCTCGGTCTTCGCGATGGGCAAGTTCGGGCTGCGTGGCCTCGCCCAGGCGCTCGCGCGCGAGTTGCACCCCCAGAATATCCATATCGGCCACTTCGTTATCGATGGCGGGATCGTCAAGAAATCCGGCGATGACCGGGCGGCCGCGCGCGGCGAGGACGGCATGCTCGATCCCGACGCGATCGCCGAGACTTACATGCATCTGTATCGCCAGCACCGCAGCTCCTGGACCTGGGAGATCGAGGTGCGCCCCTGGGTCGAAAACTTCTAGCTTTCCATGCGTGTCGCGCTGCTCCGGGCGTTGCGGGCGGTCGTTATGGCCGGTTTCGTGCTTTGCGCGGCGGCGTTCGTGGGCCTCAGTGTCTATGCGGCTCTCCAGTTTGGACTGTGGTGGCCGGGCCTGTTTGGCATTGAAGGCAGCACGCGGCTCGTCCTCGCTGCCGTGACGCTGCTGCCCTTCCTGCTTCTGTTCACGAAGCTCGACTGGTCCCGCCCGCTCGGCTGGCTTGCGGGCTGCTTCAACCGGGCGGTGGCACCCATCGACCGGGCGATCGAGAATAATGAATAGTTGGTCATGGCCGGACTTGATCCGGCCATCCACGTGGCGATCTCGCGTGACCTGATGACGTGGATGCCCGCAACAAGTGCGGGCATGACGTGTTTGAGGTCATGGAGGGTCGTTACGTCTGCTCGATGGTGGCGATGGCGAACGCGGTCTTGAAGGTGTCGCACCAGACGACGACGCTACCCCAGTCATCGAGGTTCACGTCTTCCGGGATCGCATAATCATGATCGCCTGCGAGGCTCTTGAGCTTGCCCAGCGTAACGAATTTAGCCGTCACGTCCTCGGGAAACAGTGGATCGGGTTCCGCGACCAGATAGACCAGCAGGTTCGGTCCGGAAACGATCTGCATATTGCGCATCTCGGCCAAGCGGGTGCCCCCGTCCGTCTGCGTTATGCGGAGATCTCCTGAACCCCTATGTACAGGATCGCCGTCGCGGAATTCGCCCACCGCGATCAGCCGTGGGTCTGCGACCGCGGGGCCTGGGCGCATGGTGAGGAAGGGCAATGCCGCCGTGGCGGTGAGAAACGCCCGCCGGCGCATTATGCGTTCGGCGTGAGGACGACCTTGCCATTGCGCCCGCCCTGCATGGCGTGGGTGACGGCGTCCTTGATCTGCTCGAGCGGGTAGGTCGCCTCGATCTCGGCACGCATACGGCCTTCCGCGATGTAGCCGACGAGCTCGCCATAGACCGCCTGGCGTTCCTCGAGGGTCGAGTATCTGCGCAGCCACAGGGTTAGCCAGACGCCTGTGAGCGTGATCTCGCGGAAGATGATGTCGTCGGGCCAGAGCTGGCAGGGCTGCTTCGACAGCAGGCCGTAGTTGGCGATGGTACCGCCGTCAGCGAGGCAGTCGGCAAGGTGCTGGGTTGAATCGCCCGCGACCGCGTCGATCGCAAGCTTGATCGGTGCCCCATCCGTCGCCGCCTTCACCCGCTTACCGAGGTCGGGGCCGTCAACGGCGCAGACGTCGCCGCCGGCGGCGGCGATGAAATCCTCGAGCCCGTCGCGCCGCACCACGTTGACGGTCCTGAACCCGTAGATGCCGGCGAGCTGCATCACATACTGGCCGACGGCGGAGTTCGCGGCGTTCTGGATCACCCAGTCGCCGGGTTCCAGGTCGACAACGGTCTTGAGCAGAAGCCACGCGGTCGGGGGGTTGGCCATGAGCATGGCCATCTGGATCGGGTCGCCCTCGGCGGGCAGGGGAACGACAATGGCGTCCGCCTTCACCACGACCTGCTGGCGCCAGGTGCCGGAGTAGGGCGGGATCATCACCCGATCTCCGGGCTTCACATTGGTGACGTCGGCGCCGACCTCACGGACGATGCCGGCGCCCTCGGCTCCGGGGATCGCCGGCAGTTCCGGCTGCACGCCGTAGCCGCCAGAGAGGGTCAGGAGGTGGGACGGGTTGATTGCCGCCGCCTCGACATCGATCAGAGCTTCGTCGGGCCCGACATCCGCGGTTTCGAGGTCGATCAGCTCGACGACATCGGGCGGGTTGCCGGTCTCGGAGAACTGGACCGCCTTCTTCACGTCACCCATGGTGAAAATCCCTTTTCGTCGGTGCGGTCAGGCGGCCGACTTGATCGCGCCGAGTTCGTTGTCGACGATCACCGGCGTCTCGAACATGTGGATGTCCGGGTCCTTGCCACAAAGATCGATGATCGCCTGACGCCAGGGACCGCCCACGGCATGGACCTTTTCGGCGGCCTCGCGGCTCTCCCAGGTATAGACGCCGCCACGGATGCCGCGCTCGCCGTCATAGAGGAAGTTCTTGCGGATCAGTCCGGGCATACCCTCAAACTTTCCCGCTGCGCCCTGAATGTGTGCGATCACCTCGTCCCGCGAGGCGTCCTCCGTGATGTCGAAGTTCACGACAACGGTGGTAAGCATCGGTGCTGTCTCCCGGTTCAGGCGGCGGACTTGATTTCGCCCTGTTCGTTGTCGACGATCACCGGGGTCTCGAAAATGGTGATGTCCGGATCGACGCCGTAGAGGTTGCGAATGGCCTCGCGCCAGGGTCCGCCCTCGGCATAGACCTTCTCGGCCGCCTCGCGGGTCTCCCAGGTGTAGACGCCGCCGCCGACGCCCCGCGCGCCGTCGAACACGAAGTTCTTGCGGATCAGCCCGGGCATGCCTTCGAACTTGGGTGCCACGTTCTTCATGTTGGTGAACACCTCGTCGCGCGTGGTGCCGTCTTTCACTTTGAACTGGACAAGTGCCGTGATCATCGGTGTTGTCTCCTCGAGTTACCCGTAACCGTTGCAGGCATATTGCGGCATTCGCCGCGGGCGTACAACCGACGCCAATTGCCGGAGTTTTCGCGTGTCCGGAGATAAGTGCGTAGGGCCGGCCTGGCTGACCGGCAATCTGCAGGGCATGATCTGGATGCTGACCACGGCCGTCCTGATCGTGACCATGCACACGATGATCCGTTACCTCGCGGACGGCGGGATGCATCCCTTCGAAATCGGGTTCTTCCGCACCTTTTTCGGTGCACCGGTCGTCGCGGTGCTGCTCTGGAAGTACGGCTTCGGCATCCTGCGCACCGACCAGATCAAGGTCCACGGCATCCGGTCGTTCGGCCATGTGGTTGCGATGATGATGTTCTTCACCGGCCTGACCATGACGCCGCTCGCGACGGCGAACGCTCTGGCGTTTACCGCGCCGCTTTTTGCCGCGGTGCTTGCGGTGCTCGTGTTGCGCGAAGTGTTTCGTTGGCAACGCTGGGCGGCGATCCTGTTCGGGTTCGCCGGCACTCTCGTCATCATCCGGCCCGGCATCGTCGAGGTGGATACGGGGCCGATCATCATCCTGCTTTCATCGGGTATCTGGGGCCTGATCCTGATCGTGATCAAGTCGCTCGGAAAACGCGACAGCACGCCGACGATAGTCACCTACATGGTTCTGTTCATGTCTCCGATTGCCCTCATTCCCGCGTTGTTTGTGTGGACATGGCCGACGGTCGAGGAGCTCGGTGTCCTGTTGTTGATGGGAACAATGGGGACCGTGGCGCATCTCACGTTGACCCAGGCACTGCGGGTCGGGGAGGCCGCTGTGGTGATGCCCATGGATTTCTTCAAGCTGATCTGGGCGGCGGCGCTCGGCTTCCTGATCTTCAGCGAGATGCCCGATATCTTCACCTGGATCGGCGGGTTCATGATCTTCGCGAGCGCGACCTACCTGGCGTTGCGCGAACGGACCGACGCCCTGCCGCGAAACCAGAAATGACGGACCGCGCCCGCATTGCCGCCGTCGCGACCGCGGTGCCGGAACATGTGCTCGAACAGAGCGAGGTGATCGCGCGCGCCCGTGAAATCTTTGCGCCGGATGTTCCGGGCTTCGAGCGGTACACCGACGCCTACCGGAACGCGGCGATCGACACGCGGCACTCCTGCGTACCGATCGATTGGTATGGCACCGAGCATCCGTTTTCCGAGCGCAACGAACTCTATATCGAGAACGCGATCGCGCTCCTGGCCAAGGTTTCCGAGGACCTGTTTCGCCAGAGCGGACTCGCGGCGTCGGACATCGATGCGCTGGTCGTGGTGTCGACGACGGGGGTCGCCACGCCAAGTCTCGATGCGCTTCTGCTCGAACGTCTGCCGTTCAGACGCGACGTGCAGCGGCTGCCGATATTCGGACTCGGTTGCGCCGGCGGCGTCAGTGGGCTCGCCCGCTCTGCGCAGATCGCGATGAGCCGGCCCGACGCCCGTGTCCTTTATCTCGTGGTCGAACTCTGCGGCCTGACATTCCGGGTCAACGACACCTCCAAGAGCAACATCATCGCGACGGCGCTCTTCGGCGACGGCGCAGCCGGCGCGATCCTCGGGTGCGGATTACAAGGCGTGAAGGTTGCCGACTGGGGCGAACATACCTGGGAGGAGTCCCTGGATGTCATGGGATGGGAGATTACCGACGACGGACTGGGTGTCATTTTTTCGCGCGATATCCCGCATCTGGTGCGCACGCGGCTGCGCGACCCGGCGGTGCGGTTCCTGGCACGCAATGGACTGATCCCGGCGGATGTCGCCCGCCATGCCTGCCATCCCGGTGGCGCAAAGGTGCTCGATGCGCTGGAAGAGGTTTACGAGCTGCCGCCGGGCGGGCTTTCTGCGGCGCGCGACGTCCTGCGGCGGCATGGCAACATGTCCGCGGCGACCGCGATGTTCGTGCTGGCAGAGACCATGCGCGAAGGGGCTGCCGGACATTGGCTGATGACGGCCATGGGGCCGGGCTTCACGGCCTCGTTTGCATTGCTGGAGGCGGCGTGAGCGTCTGGTATCTCCTGATCGCGCTCATCGCGATCCAGCGGTTGGTCGAACTGTCGATCGCGCGGATCAACACCCGGCGGCTGGTCGCCGAGGGTGCGGTCGAGCACGGCGCGGCTCACTATCCGCTGATCGTTGGGCTGCACGGCGCCTGGTTCGTCTGCCTGATCGTTTTCGTATCGCCCGACAGCTTCGTCGACCCGATCCTGCTCGCCGCGTTCATCGTGTTGCAGCTGGGCCGGGTCTGGGTGCTGACAACGCTTGGGCGCTATTGGACAACCCGGATCATCACGGTTCCCGGCGTACCGCTCGTACGGCGGGGACCCTTCCGGTTCGTTCGGCACCCGAACTACCTGATCGTCGAGGCCGAGATCATCGTCGTGCCGCTGATTGCCGGAGCCTGGGAGCTGGCGATCATCTTCGGGCTGGCAAAAGCGATCGTATTGGCGATCCGCATCCGGGCCGAGGAAGCCGCGCTCGCGCCGCGGCGGAACAAGCAGACCTAGAGATAAGGGTCGGGGCGCACGCGGATCAGCTGGCGGCCCATGTTGCGTCCCTCGTAGAGACCCGCCAGTGCCGCCGGCGCGTTCTCGAGCCCGTCGACGATGTCTTCCCGGTACTGGATCCTGCCGTCCCGCACCCATTCGCTCAGGTCCTTGTGCGCCTCGTCGTACCGATCCGCGAAGTCGAATGTGAGGAAACCCTCCATGCGGATGCGGTTCACGAGCAGGTTGCGCTCGGGCCGCAATCCCGACGGCTGGGGTATCCAGGCATCTGTCGCCGCCGTGCCGCAGATCACGACGCGGCCGTGCAGGTTGACCTGGCCGAGAACGATGTCGAGGGTCTCGCCGCCGACATTGTCGTAGTAGACATCGATCCCGTCCGGGCAGGCGTCCCGGATCGCAGCTTCCAGGTCGTCCGTGGCCTTGTAGTCGATTGCGGCGTCGAACCCGAAAACGTCGGTGCAGAGCGCCGTTTTCTCGGCACCGCCGGCGATCCCGACCGTACGGCACCCCTTGATCTTCGCGATCTGGCCCACGGCGCTGCCGACCGCACCGGCCGCCGTGGAGACGAGGACCGTATCGCCGGGTTTCGGTTGTCCCACGGCGAGCAGCCCGAAATAGGCGGTGAAGCCGTTGATGCCGAGGATCCCGAGCGCCGTCGAGAGCGGTGCGGCCTCCGGATCGACCTTGCGGAAGGTCGGGCGCTCGGGATCGGCGACGGCATACTCCGCCCAGCCCGTGTTGGCCGCGACCACGTCACCTTCCGCGACATCCGGATGGTTGGATTCGACGACCACGCCGACACTGAAGGAGTGCATCGTGGTGCCGGTCTCGACGCTCGCATAATTACGGGCCTTGCTTATCCAGCCCTTCATGCCCGGGTCGGCCGTGACGTAGATGTTGTTGAGCAGGACCTCGCCGTCGCCGGGGACGGGCGCGTCATCCTCTGCAACGGTGAAGAGCTCGGGCGTCGGAAGCCCGGTGGCACGTTCGCTGAGTATGACGTGACGGTTCCTGTGCTGTGCCATGGCGCGGGCCTTCCTGTTGACGATTGCGGGTCGGCAATTTATGCGGACCAAAGACGGTTATACTGCCGTTGCCCGGGCCGTATGGGCAAACCCGCCGTTCGGCGGTCTTCGAAGGATAGGCGTTCAGATGCGTTCGACGCAGCCGGGGCCGCTCTCCAGGCGTGCCACAGGATTTGAGAAGTCGCTCGGGCTGATACTCGTTGCGTCGCTTGCCGGATTGATCGCGGGGTTGTCGCTTCCGGCGATCACGGTTCGCTCGCTCTTCATTTCGCAGGATTATTCGCTGGTACAGAGTGTCCTGGCGTTCCTGGAACAAGGCGACTGGTTTCTCTTCGTCATCACGTTTCTGTTCTCTGTGGCCTTTCCCGTCGTGAAGATCGTGACGGGTATCGCACTCTGGTTCTTCCTCGACGCGACGAGCGCCTATGCGCGCCCGGTACTCGGCTGGCTCGCGATCTTTTCGAAATGGTCGATGCTGGATGTGTTCATCATCGCGCTGATCGTGCTCGTCGCCGACGGTCGGCTGCTGTCGAGCGCCGATATCCAGATCGGCGCGATTGTCTTCTCGATCGCGGTTCTGGTCTCGACCTGGGCGACGCGGCGTCTCAGCACGCTTGCGGGGAACTAGCGCGCCGGCGTGACCTGGACCGGGGCGTTGCCGCCGAGTGCCCCACCACCGGACTGGCGCGGCGCGACTGTGATCGTGGTCGTGCTGCCTCCAAGGGTCCGGCTCTCGATCTGGACGGTGGCCGCGCGCTCGCCCCGGGTAAAGGACAGAACGCTGATATCGGCCTGAACACTCATGATCGGCTCCCAGCCGAAGTTTGGCATCTGGGTCTGGTAGAGCGCGAAGGTCGGCGTCGCATCGAGGCCGACATTCAGAACGATACGACCCGTCCAGCGGTCGAGATCGCCGAGAATGAGCGAGCGGTCGGTGTCGAGGCTGGAGTCCGGCGGAATGGGAATGTCGGTGAGCAGGGAGAAATTCTGCTCGACGACGGAATCTCCCTTGTCTGAACTCGACTGGGTCGGCTGCAATTTTGCACCCTGGGTGCAAGCTGCCAGTAGAAACGCCGCCGCGACGGCCAGCACGGGCAACCGGGATTTCTGGAGAGCCGAGTACATCTCGAATGCGTATCAATGTGCGTTGAGTCGCGACAAACGACGCCAATAAGCCGGGCTACTTGCTGAACGTATCGAACGCGCCCAGCGCATCCGCGCCGTATACGGTCGCGGGCCCGCCGCCCATCTCGATGGCGACGGCAATCGCATCGCAAATCTCGTCGCGTGTCGCGCCATGCGCTGCGGCCTGTTTTGCGTGATAGATGACGCAGCCCTCGCAGCGCTGGGTGATGGCAATCGCCAGTGCCATCATTTCCGTGGTCTTTACGTCGAGGGCCGCCGGCGACTGGGCCGCCTGCGTCACCGTACGGTGTCCCCGCATGATATCCGGCGCGGCGCGGAAAAGCTCCGTCGCCCGGGCATCCTGTGCGTCGGAAATGGCCTGGTAGTCCTTGCTCATGTCGATCTCCATCTGTCGGGCCGGGTTGTGCTTTGCCCAGCTTGGGCTAATTTGCCGGGGCGCGTCCATGTCCAGCCCGGATCATCGCAGAGAAACAAATGTCGCACGTAACCGAACGTCCCGCGGATGCGCCGTTGCGCGGCGTCTTGATGATGTGTTTCGCGGTGGCCTGCTTCGCGACGATGAACGGCTTCGTGAAGGAGTTGCGGGTCCAGGAACTGCCGCTGATGGAGATCATCTGGGG
Organism: Rhodospirillaceae bacterium; assembly: GCA_038140435.1. Lineage (GTDB taxonomy): Bacteria > Pseudomonadota > Alphaproteobacteria > UBA6615 > UBA6615 > UBA8079. The sequence goes on from JAYQGE010000004.1 coordinate 119,361, forward strand.
ACGGTACTTTTTCCATACGATCCTGGTTCTGCTGCTATTCCCCCGCCGCATCCCGATGCTCCTATCCGGGTCGGACAAGGGACTGCAGCTCGTCCGCTCGGTCCTCGTGCTGCTCGCGACAGCCTGCATGTTTACCGCGGTCGGCTTCATGCCGCTGGCCGACGCTGTCGCCATCACCTTCATCGCGCCGCTGCTGATCACCGCTCTGTCGGTTCCGCTGCTCAAGGAACGGGTCGGTCTCCGGCGCTGGATCGCGGTGGTAATTGGCTTCGCAGGCATGCTGGTTATCGTCCGGCCCGGAGGCGGGCTCTTCCAGCCGGCTGCGCTGCTGCCGATCAGCGTGACGGTGTTCTATGCGCTGTACCAGATCATCACGCGGGTGATCAGCCACCGGACGGATCCGATCAACACCGTCTTCTACACGGCCATCGTGGGCGGCGCGGGGATGAGCTTGATCGTTCCGTTCTTCTGGCAGCCGCCAACGGGCGGACAATGGCTTCTGCTCGTGGTGATCGGCCTGCTCGGCGGCCTCGGCCATTGGGCGATTATCATGGCCTACCAACGGGCCGAGGCCCCGCTCGTTGCGCCGTTTGCCTATACCGAACTCATCTGGGCGAGCCTGATGGGCATCGCGTTGTTCGGGGATTTCCCGGATGTCTGGACCATCGTCGGCGCCGGGATCATCGCGGCGAGCGGTATCTACATCCTGAAACGCACGGGCGACCGACCGGCAGCCTGAGTGCGGCGGAGAAGGTGGGTCTGTTACCTGGAATGGTGCTCGACGAACACGAGCAGCATGTTCGGCGTTTCGCCGTCCGCCGCGAGCGGCAGGATGATATCCTCGGCGCACACATAGTTCTGGTTCGGTCCCGTGTAGGGCGTGTCGCTGCGAAGCGGTTCACCGCTCGATGCGACCTGAACGCAGGCGGAAAAGATCGTGCTGGGTGGCGCCATATGTCCGATTTCGGACATCCAGGTGCCGGTCCAGTCTTTCGATAGATGATGGACGATATTGGTACCGATCAGCCGGAACCGGAAGTTCCAGGGATCACGCTCGACATCGAGCAGTATGATCTGTGGGAGCAGCAGCGGGATAACCAGCGGATCGATATCCGCGCGCGCGGGCAGGCGATCGTCCACGCAATGGGATCGCCAATATTCTTCGCCAAGACTTATGACGCGGCCCCTGATCTTGGGCGGCACCCGAGCAAAGAGCGTGGTCTGCCGCGAATCTGCCGCGCTGGAATGAAGTGTCATGCGTCTCCGAACGGGTGTTGATCCCCGTTTTCTGTGGTCATTCGAGCACGACCGCTGGCTTTAGGAAAATCGAATATTACAAAATTGAAATATTCTTCTCGCACGAAATGGTGAGGACGATGATACCTCGGCCTCGAGGTTCTTCCGCCGCCGCTTCGTTCACCAAGGCAAAAGGACCAGCCCCGAAAGGCTGGTCCTTGGGATTGGCTCCGGCGGCAGGACTCGAACCTGCGACCTAGCGGTTAACAGCCGCTTGCTCTACCAACTGAGCTACACCGGATCAGAGGCGCGCGGTTATAGCAAAACCTTCTCGATACGCAAAAGGTGAATCGTTAATCGATTTTGCACACCGGTGCCTGGCACAAAATTCAGTCAGGTCGCGTATCCGCGAACACGGTTAACCGTATTCGATGCCATGGCGATGAGGTAGCTCATGTCCTGGCCTGCGAGCACGAAGCGAACGCCCATCGAGATGTATTTTTCCTGCAGTTCCGGCACCGGCACCCCGCCCATGCCCAGCCATTTGCCGTGCTTCCTGCACGCCGCGGCGACCGTCTCGTAGCTTGCGACGATCCTTTCGTGACCGACATCACCGGCAATTCCGGAAGCGGCGGCCAGGTCGTTGGTGCCGATCTGGATCACGTCGATTCCCTCGACTGCCGCGATTTCGTCCGCCCGGGCGATCGCGTCGGGGGTCTCCAGCATCACGATGACCAGCATGGCCGCGTTCATTGCTTCCATGGCCTCGGTCATGCTCGGGTTCGCGAACCCGAATTGGGGGAGGCCACCCACGACGCCGCGCGATCCTTCGGGCGCATAGTGCAGTCGGTCGACGATCTCGCGCGCCTCATCGGCACTCTCGCACTGGGGCATGATGATCCCGAGCGCGCCGCCGTCGAGCGCCCGGGTGGCCATCGCCATTTCGCCGCGCGGCACGCGTACAAGCGGCGCAATCCCGGCGCTCAGGGCTGCATTCGATATCTGCGCGGTCTGGTCGAGTGTGAGGGGGCCGTGTTCCAGGTCGATGAAGAGCCAATCCATTCCTGCAGTCTTCATCATGGGGGCAATGTCCGCCGTGCGCGCCAGGCGGATGCCGATGCCGATTGAGACATCGCCGGCCTCCAGGCGTTCGCGGGCGGGATTTCGGAGTTCGACCATATCCGTGTCTTTCTGTTGAGGTGCCTGCCTAGGCAAAGGGGAGGGCGTCTGCGCCCGGCTGGTAGGTCATGTTCCGCTGTCCGGGGTTCCGGTTGACCAGGGGCCGGGCATAGAGCGGATGATGCAAGCTGCGGACCTCGTGCTCGATCTCGAACACGGGTTCGCCGGTGTCGGGATCGACGATGGTCTCGAAACGATACTGGTGCTGATCACTTTCCTCAGTGATCAGTCCGCGCTCGAGCAGACGCGCGTGCGGTCCCGAAAAGTCGGCGAGATAAACCTGGATATGGTGGCCGTCGAACGCCGGGCGGCGGCCCGGTTTCTCCCGGAAGATCAGTTGCTGGTCCGGCCCGACGCACACAAAGGCGGCGGGCGCCCCCTCGAACCGCCCGGTCCGCGCGGGCGCGTTCATGATGTCGATGTAGAACCGCTTGATCGCATCTGCCGATCCCTTGGGCGCGTCGAAGCAGACGTGTGAAATCCCGTGGCTCATTTGTCCGAACTTCGGGCCCGGTGGAAAGCATCGATACCGATTGCCCCAAGGACACACGGCGTCGATACGACCGCGTTCGCGCTTGAAGGAGAATTTTGTTCCCTTCAGGTCCGCGCGGACATTTTCCAGGCGGTCGGTCAGACGATCGAAATCGTTTATCACCAGCGCCGTGTGTCCGCGTAGCACCTGTGTGCCCCGGGTCGGCAGGTGGAACTGGTTACGACCGACGTTGATCCACATGATATCCGGACCGGTCATCAGGTAGGGGTCGCGGGTCAGGCCAAGGCCGCTGACGTAGAAGAGTGTCGCAAGATTCTGGTCGGGCACGAGCAGATTGACATGTTCGAGGCTGACGATGTTGCCGATGTCCTCGGCGGCGCGATCGTAGGTCCTGGATTTCGCCAACGTTCTAGTCCTCGAAGATTGCCACGGCGCGGATCGGGCTGGCGGTGCCGTCCTTGATCTTGAGCGGGAAGCCGGCAAACCGGAAGCGTCCCTTGCCGACCAGCTGATCAAGGTTCATCAGGCACTCCATGTGGGTGATCCCCCGTTCCGCGCAGGCCAGATGGGCGAGATAGTTCGGTTCCCCCTCGGGCGCCGGGCTCACTGCCTCGACTCCGAACATGCCGATGCCTCGGTCCGCGAGCCAATGAACTGCGGGCACCGATAAACCCGGGAACTCGTGCACATAATCCGGGCTTCCATAGAGGCGGTTGTGAATGCCCATGTGGATCATCACCGTATCGCCGGCCTTGATCTCCTCTCCGGAGGCCGCGAGGGCGGCCTCCATGTCGTCGATCGTCGCCTCGTAACGGTTTGGCGCTTCGCCGAAGTCCAGACAGATTGCCTCGGTATAGAAGTTCTCGAGCGGGACCTGGTCGATGGATGGGGCGTCGGGCGCGGGATTGAAGTGCACCGGCGCGTCGACATGGGTGCAGGAGTGATCGCTCATCGATAGCGAGAGGGACTTCGAGGTGAATTCCGTGTTGCCCGCGCGTTTCACCTCCGAATGGTCGTTCCACACGGTCACAACGACGGGCGGATGCGAGGGGTGTGCGGGTGCGCGGTGATGGATTTCACGGCTGAGATCTATGATGTGCATGGCCGGTTCCTGTGCTTCGGTTCCCGGATTATGCACACATCCCGACGCAGATGCCTAAACCTCCGCCGCGGGCGGTGGCGGGTTGCCCAGGATCATGTCGGAAGCCTTTTCCGCGATCATGATCGTTGCCGCGTTCGTGTTGGCGGAGTGCGCAGTCGGAATCACCGATGCATCGACGACGCGTAGTCCCTCGATGCCGTGCACCTCGAGCGTATCTGACACGACCGCGCCGGTGTCGCTCGATGGCCCCATCTTGCAGGTGCCCATAAGGTGAAAGATCGTGGTGCCCCGCCGGCGCGCGAAGTCCAGTAACTCGTCATCGGTTTGCACGGCCTCGCCGGGCGATGTTTCGCGAACGTACCAGCGTGCCAGCTCCGGCGCCCGCATGATGCGGCGCGCCAACCGCATACCGTCGAGAAGGAGCCTCCGGTCGGCCTCGGCGTCGAGATAGTTCGGCTGGATCGCGAGCCTGTCGCCCGTGTCCGCACTTTGTGCGCGGACATAACCACGGCTTTCCGGCCGCATCGGCCAGACGCCCGTCGTCATGCCGGGGAAATCGTCGAGTTCATAAACCGCCGTTTCCTTGTAGCTCGCAGGCGCGAAGATAACCTGCAGGTTCGGCTGGTCCAGTGCCGGGTTCGACTTGCAAAACGCGACCGCGATGCCCGGGGACTGGGCAAGGACGCCCTTCCGGAACAGGCCGTACTTGATCGCTTCGAGGGCCAGCGCGGGCCCGCGTGTGGCTTCGTTGATAGTCCGGACTCCCTCGAGCCGTGCCGCCACACGGACGCCGTAGTGATCCGAGAGGTTCTCGCCGACTCCCGGCAGCGCAAGGATCGTGGGCACGCCGATGTCGTTCAGATGTTCCGGTGCTCCGATGCCGGACACCTGCAGGATTTGCGGCGATGCAATCGCGCCGGCGGCGAGGATGATTTCCCGGCGCACACGGACCTCCGATTCCTGACCGCCCCGGCGGTAACGGACCGCGACGGCGCGCCGCCCCTCGAACCGAATCTGCGTCACCTGGGCATGGGTGCGAATGTCGAGGTTCGGGCGGCTGCGCACGGGATGCAGGAATGCCCGCGCGGCGCTGGCGCGACGGCCGCGATGGATGGTGCGCTGGAAGTAGCCGACCCCCTCGTGGATCGCGCCGTTGTAGTCGTGGCTGCGTGGAATGCCGAGAGCGGCCGCCGCGTCGATGAAGGCATCCGAGACCGGGTCGCGGCGATCCACGTCGGTGACCGCGAGCTCTCCGTCGCGGCCGCGATAGATGTCCTCGCCGGGGCCGATGCGCTTCTCGCTGCGTCGGAAATAGGGAAGCACGTCGGCGTAGCCCCAGCCGCGATTCCCCATCTGGGCCCAGCTGTCGAAATCCAGGCGGTTGCCCCGGTGATAGATATGGCCGTTGATCGAGCTCGATCCGCCGAGGGTCTTTCCGCGCGGGGTGACAATCGAGCGGCCCGAGGTACCCTCGCTCGGTTCGGTTCCGTAGAGCCAGTTCAGGTGTGGGTTCGACAGCGTCTTTATGAAGCCGGCCGGCATGTGGATGAAGGGGTTCCTGTCCGGCCCGCCCGCCTCCAGCAGGCAAACCGTCGCATCGGAAGCGGTCAACCGGTTGGCGAGGACCGACCCGGCCGAACCGGCGCCAATGATGACGAAGTCAAAAGTTTCAGACATCGGCGGTGCCTCGGAGTGAGCCTTTTGTCATCGGTCCCGCAGCAGATCCCGGACAATCTCCCGCGTCACGAATTTCGAGATTCGGTGATCGGCATGACTCTCGTCAATGAAGACGTCAAACGTGCCGGGCAGGGGGCTGCGCGCCACGGCATCCCGGACCGCCTTGCGATAGAGTTCGCTCCGGATGCCGTTGAAACAGCAACGGTCGTAACGGTTGAAGACCTTTAGCTGACGGCGGCGCTCACCTGTCGCGCCGAGCACGAAGAGCTCCAGATGGTTCGCGATCTCCATGAGCGGCGGATAGGCGGGCGGCCCGTCCGGCATCACCTCCTGACCGCGGCGCATGAAGTTGGGATACACCCCGGCGATCGGATAGCTCCGTTCGATGGCGGGCTCGAGAGCCGCCCCAAGCATCGCCATGAAGCCGCCCATGGAGAAACCGGCGATGTCGATGGATCGATATTCTCGCTGGCTTTGGGCATAAGCGATCGATCCCATGATCGGGCGGAGGTGATGGCGAAGCGGACGGTCGAAATGGGACATCTCGTGGAAGATGTTCGATTTCCGGTTATCGCGTGCGTGCGGCAGAATCCCGTCCTGGTCGGAATCGACGAAGGCGAGGGTGCCGCCATGGCCGAGCGCATCGATCGCGATAATGTCGAACCCGGCGTCGAGCAGGGCGCCGAGAAAATTTGAGACCGTTTCGATCGGATCGCCGAAACCGTGATGATAGATAACGAGGCGCCCATTCCCGTTCGCGGCGCGAATGAAGTAGGGGTTCGACGTCAGCCCAAGACCGAGATCGTAATGCAGTCGCTTCACCCGGGTCCCGGTCGGGAGCGGCCCCCAGACCATCGCGATTCTCCGGCGTCACGCGATCCGGCCCGGCGAAGGTTTGCGGTTCGGCTGTTCCGTGAACCATGGTCCACAACCGCGCCCGGACCGCATCCGGACGTTCTGCCGCGTCGGCTCGAATCATGGCGGCGGCGTCGACCGTCCTCAGCGCCGGATCGATTTCCTCGTAGAGGTAGGGATCGGGCGCCTTCAGGCGCCGGTAGATCACGCGCGTTGGATCATAGTGATGGATCGCAACCTCGACGGTGCCGCCGAGGATCAGGATTGCCAGGACCAGCAAACCCAGACGGCGCAGGATTTTGGTCATGGCAGCTCGCGCGCTGTTGCGGTCAAACGCGCTTCGGACAGTCGAAGGATTGGAGGCCCGGGCCGGAATCGAACCGACGTACAAGGATTTGCAGTCCTCTGCATAGCCACTCTGCCACCGGGCCGGTCCGAGAGCGCGTTTCAGCGGAGGCGTTCATATCCCAGAATTGCGCGTGGATTGGAAGTCCCAACCGCGCATTGCCGCTACGTTATGTCCGATTGTCTTGAGGCAGGTCCGCATTTATAAGCTTGTGCTCCCGACGACTGATGAAAACGGGTCTCGACGATGAGCGATTTCGAAACTGCCCGGCGCAATATGGTGGATGGCCAACTTCGGCCCACGAAGGTGACCGACACGCGGATTCTCGACGCCATGGGATCGCTGCCGCGAGAGATGTTCACCAGCAAGACCCGCCAGGGCATCGCCTATATCGATGAAGACATCGAGGTGGTGCTCGACCGTTACATGATGGAACCGGTGGTGCTGGCGCGCCTTGTTCAGGCACTGGATGTCGGCGCGGAAGACTCGGTCCTGGTGATCGGTGCGGGTACGGGTTACGACGCAGCGCTCATCGGAAAGCTCGCCGGTCCGGTCCTGGCGATCGAATCCGATCCGGCCCTCGTCGAGACCGCGTCCATGGTCATCAATCACCTGGGTATCGACAATGTCGCAGTCGTTGAAGCCCCGTTGGCCGATGGGTTTCCGGCCCAGGCGCCATATGACCTCGTATTCTTCGGCGGTGCCGTCCCGGAGGTGCCCGCGCGGATCGCCGAACAGGTCTCACCGGGCGGGCGCATCGTTGCCGTGCTGGGTGGTGCGGAAAACGGAATTCTCGGCCGTGCAACGATCCTGACGCGGACGGGTGGGAGCCTGTCGGGCCGCGCCATTTTCGATGCGGGCACGCGCCCGCTTCCGGGCTTCGAGACGGCGGCGGAGTTTGTATTCTAGGTTTGAATTTGGGCGGGGCCTCGGGCACCGTGCGCAGGTAAAATCCATGCGCGCCAACATCTTGCCAACGATGTCGCGAGAACCGACGGAAAGAGTCTCTGGACGATGAAGTTGAAGTATGGATTGAGTGCGGTAGCGATCCTCGCTGTTCTGGGAACTGGCGTGGAAATGGCGGAAGCCCAGAGCCTGCGCGATGCGCTCGCCCAAACATATGAGTCCAACCCCGATCTCGCGGCGGAACGCGCCGGGCTACGCGCCACGGACGAGAGCGTGCCGCAGGCCTTGTCGAACTGGCGCCCCGAGGTCGAGATCGATTCTTCATACGGGGTTCGCAAGCGCGACCGTGATTTCAGCAGCAGCGCGCCGGACCTCGAGAACACGGATCAGCTTCAGTCCATCTCGCTCGGCATCACACAGAACCTGTTCCGCGGGTTCCGCACGATCTCCGAGACGGACAGCGCGCGGAACCGGGTTGCGGCCGGCCGTGCCAATCTCATCGATGCCGAACAGTCGGTTCTGCTCGAAGCGGTTACAGCCTATGTGAACGTGGTGCGCGATCGCGTGATCCTGTCGCTGCGCGAGAACAATGTCCGGGTGCTCGAGCAGGAACGCCAGGCAACGGCGGACCGGTTCGAGGTCGGCGAACTGACCCGGACGAATGTGGCCCAGGCCGATAGCCGGCTGGCGGATTCGATCTCCCAGCGCACGCTCGCCCGGGGCAACCTGAATTCCTCGACCGCGGACTATGTCGAGGTGGTCGGCTCGACACCGGCGGATCTGATTCGCCCGAAGCTTCCCGACGGGCTGCCGTCGTCCGAGGAGGAGGCCGTGCAGCTCGCGAAGACCAACAACCCGTCGGTCGTGGCACAGGACTTCAACGAACGCGCGGATCGCGACGCGATCGACGTTGTCGCCGGCGAGCTTCTGCCGACCCTGACGCTCGATGGCGAGCTCGAGCGCAACAAGGACATTCTCGGTGCGGACACGGTGACGACGGAACAGTCCGTGACGCTTAATCTCACGGTTCCGCTCTACCAGGCCGGCGACGTGTACTCACGGGTGCGCGAGGCGAAGCAGACGGCCAACCAGTCTCTGCTGGCGCTCGCGGAAGAGGAACGCCGCGCGCAGGAACAAGCGCGCCAGAGCTGGGCGGACCTGCAATCGGCATCGGCACAGATCGTTTCGGTCGAAGCGGAGGTTGCCGCACAGGAAATTGCGTACGAAGGTGTCCAGCAGGAAGCCCAGGTGGGTTCGCGGACGGTGCTCGACGTACTTGATGCGGAGCAGGAGCTTCTCGATGCGCGCGTGGACCTCGTTGTTGCCCAGCGCAACGAGATTGTCGCGGCATATGAACTGCTGCAGGCCATTGGGCGTTTGACCGCTCAGGACCTGGGACTCGATGTGGCGATCTACGATCCGAACCGGAATTTCCGCGACGTCGAGGACAAGCTGTTCGGCTCGGATATCATCGACGGCGACTGACGCAACGTCACATTTACGGGGTACATGCCCGCTATTGTTGTTTTGGGTAGCGGTGAATCGCCCGTATTCCTAGTCTGTGTTCAGCACTCGTTAACCATTTCCTGCGGTTATAGGCGCCCATGAGCGATACGAACGCCGATCAGCAAGAACCATCGATGGAGGAAATCCTCGCGTCGATCCGCCGAATTATCTCGGAGGATGGCGATGAGGAGTCCGAGGGCGAAGCCGTGGCTGCAAACCCAGACGAAAATGACACTCCTGTCGAAGCCGTGAACGATGACAACGAGGCGCCCGAAGAGGACGCCGAGGATGACATCCTTGAGCTGACCGACGTGATCGAGGACGGGGAACCCGAGCCGGAACCTGAACCCGAGCCGGAGCCTGAACCCGAGTCGGAGCCCGAACCGGAACCCGAGCCTGGCCCGGAAATCGAGCTGGTCGATGATGACAAGCTGGTGTCTGACGAAGTGGAAGAGGTCAGTGCGGCGGCGATGTCCGGCCTGACGGCTGTGCTTGCCGCCAACGCAGCAATTGGCGATGGCAACCAGACACTCGAGCAGCTGGTCAAGGATGTGCTACGGCCGATCCTCAAGGAGTGGCTCGACGAGAACCTGCCGGACATCGTTGACCGGATCGTGCGCGAGGAAGTCGAGCGCATCGCCGCGAGCGCCAAGTAACCGAGCATTTCCGCCGGAATTCTTGAACGTGGTGGGCCCGAAGGGGCTAGCCGCGACGCATACGCTTCGCTAAACAGCCTTTCCTGAACGACGGCACGGTTGCACGCGATACGCGCGCAACCGTTCGAAGCTTTGTGGCCACGTTGACATGACGAACCTCGACAAGACATACGCGCCCGCCGAAATCGAGACGCGCCTCTACGAACGCTGGGAATCGTCCGGCGCATTCGCCTGCGGGCGCACGGAAAATGCGACCTACACGATCGTCATTCCGCCGCCGAACGTGACCGGCAGCCTGCACATGGGGCACGCGTTGAACAACACGCTGCAGGACCTCCTGGTGCGCTGGCGGCGTATGCAGGGCTACGACACGCTGTGGCAGCCGGGGACCGACCATGCCGGGATCGCGACCCAGATGGTGGTCGAGCGCCAGCTTGCCGAGGAGGGCATCCGGCTCGACCGGGGCCGTGCGCTCGACGATGCTGACGAGAAGCTGATCTCCCGCGAGGACTTCCTGGACAAGGTCTGGGCGTGGAAAGAAGAGTCCGGCGGAACGATCATCAATCAGCTCAAGCGCCTCGGCGCGTCCTGCGACTGGTCGCGCGAACGCTTCACGATGGACGAAGGGCTGTCGAAGGCCGTCCTCAAGGTCTTCGTGGAGTTGCATCGGCAGGGCCTGATCTTCAAGGCCAAGCGCCTTGTGAACTGGGATCCGAAGCTGCACACCGCGATTTCGGACCTCGAGGTGGTGCAGAAGGAGGTGGACAGTCACCTCTGGTATTTCCGCTATCCGATCGAGGGCGAGCCTGACCGCTACGTGACGGTGGCGACGACGCGGCCCGAGACGATGCTAGGTGACACGGGCGTGGCCGTGCATCCGGACGATGAGCGCTTCCAGGATATCGTCGGCAAGAACGCGATCCTGCCGATCGCCGGCCGGAAGATCCGGATCGTCGCCGACAGCTATGCCGACCCGGAGCAGGGATCGGGCGCGGTGAAGATCACGCCCGCCCACGACTTCAACGACTTCGAGGTCGGCCGTCGCGCGGGCCTCGACATGATCAACGTGTTCGATGCATCGGCGGTGGTCGATATCGATACGGAAGAATTCCGCACCGACACCGAGGCCTCGGAATGGGGTGAGCCGGAGGCTGCGATCGCCGCCTATCACGGGCTCGACCGGTTCGAGGCGCGCGAGAAGATCGTCGCGGAGATGGAGGCGCGGGGCCTGCTCGCCGAGATCGAACCGAACCGTCACACGGTGCCGTTCGGCGACCGCTCCGACGTGGTGATCGAGCCCTGGCTCACCGACCAGTGGTACGTGGACGCAGAGACCCTCGCGAAGCCGGCCGTCGAAGCCGTCGAAAAGGGCGATACGCGCTTCGTGCCCGAGAACTGGTCGAAGACCTATTTCGAGTGGCTGCGCAATATCCAGCCCTGGTGCATCTCGCGCCAGCTCTGGTGGGGGCACCAGATTCCCGCCTGGTACGGTCCCGACGGCGAGGTGTTTGTCGCCGAGAGCGAAGAGGCCGCCGCCGAGACCGCCACAGCGCACTATGGAAAAGCGGTCGAACTCGAACGCGATCCGGACGTGCTCGACACCTGGTTCTCCTCGGCCCTGTGGCCGTTCTCGACGCTCGGCTGGCCGGACGAGACGCCGGAACTCAACCGCTACTACCCGACGAGCGTCCTGATCACCGGGTTCGACATCATCTTCTTCTGGGTCGCCCGGATGATGATGATGGGCCTCCACTTCATGGACGGGATCCCGTTCCACGACGTGTACATCCACGCCCTCGTGCGAGACGAGAAGGGCGCGAAGATGTCCAAGTCCAAGGGCAACGTGATGGATCCGCTCGAGGTGATCGACGAGTTCGGGGCGGATGCGCTGCGCTTTACCCTCACGGCCATGGCCGCCATGGGCCGGGACATCAAGCTCGCGACGTCGCGGGTGCAGGGGTACCGGAACTTCGGCACCAAGCTCTGGAACGCCGCGCGCTTCTGCCAGATGAACGAGTGTGCAGCGCCAGGGCCGGACTTCGACCCGGCCTCCGTGGAATTGACCCTCAACAAGTGGATTACCGGCGGCGTCGCCGAGACGACAGCGACGGTGAGCCAGGCGCTTGAGGAATACAAGTTCGATCAGGCCGCGGGCGCGATCTACCAGTTCACGTGGCATACCTTCTGCGACTGGTATGTGGAGTTCGCGAAGCCGGTACTCCAGGGCGACGACAAGGCAGCCAAGGCCGAGACCCGCGCGGTCGCGGGCTGGACGCTGCAGCAGATCCTGCGTCTGCTGCACCCGTTCATGCCCTTCATCACCGAGGAGCTGTGGCAGCATTTCGGGGATGAGGAAGGCATGCTCATCCACGCCGCGTGGCCTGCGAATGACATCGCGCCGGTTGACGAGGCGGCGAAGGCCGAGCTCGACTGGGCCGTCCGCGTGATCACCGAGGTGCGCACTGTGCGCAACGAGGTGAACGTGCCCGCCGGCGCGAAGATCCCGGCGATATTGCGTGACGCGTCCGACGAGACGAAAGGGCGGCTCGAAAGTCACAGCGACCAGATTCTCCGTCTTGCGCGTCTGGAACAGGTCGAACTCGATACGGACCTGCCCGAGGGCGCGGTCCAGATCGTGCTCGGCGAGGCGACGCTCGCGCTGCCGCTCGCCGACGTCATCGACCTCGGCCAGGAGCGCGACCGGCTGGCGAAGGAGATCGCCAAGCTGGAGAAGGACATCGCCGGCATCGACAAGAAACTCGCGAACGAGAAGTTCCTCGCGAACGCGCCGGAAGAGGTGGTCGCCGAGCAGCACGAGCGCCGCGCGGATGCGTCCGACGCGAAGGAAAAGCTCGAGGGTGCGCTCGAACGGCTGAGCGCAGTTTAGACATCATCAATCGTCGTTCCCGCGAAGGCGGGAACCCATAAACACCCATCATCTCCAGTTTGGCGGTGGCGTTAATGGACACCCGCCTCCGCGGGTGTGACGAAATTGGGTGTGTCGGCCAAACTGGTCACAAGAGACCGCCGCGTTTATGCTCCGCGGCGAACGAATTCAAACGGGCCAATGCCCGCAATCTGGCGAAGGAAACAGGTCATGGACGGCAACACACCCGGCGGCGAATGGGACAAATCGAAACTGCCGAGCCGCCACGTCTCGGTGGGCAACACCTCGGCGCCGCACCGCGCATTCTACTACGCGATGGGGATGACGGAGGAGGAGATCAAGCAACCCTTCGTCGGCGTTGTCACCACCTGGAACGAGGCCGCACCCTGCAACATCGCGTTGTCGCGCCAGGCCCAGGCGGCAAAGGCGGGCGTACGTGAAGCAGGCGGCACGCCGCGCGAGTTCACGACGATCACCGTGACCGACGGCATCGCCATGGGCCATGACGGCATGCGCTCGTCGCTGGTCAGCCGCGAGGTGATCGCGGACTCGACGGAACTCACGGTGCGCGGTCATTCCTACGACGCGCTCGTGGGCCTCGCGGGCTGCGACAAGTCCCTGCCGGGGCTGATGATGGCGATGCTGCGCCTGAACATCCCGTCGGTCTTCATGTATGGCGGCTCGATCCTGCC